>NZ_JAHZST010000005.1 GCF_019457885.1 Shewanella nanhaiensis | reverse complement strand
AACATCTTTTCCTAACTTATTCTTTAAAATCCTAAACCTATACTTAGGTGTCCAAACTATGTGATATTGACATCGCCAATACACATGCGATGCTTTCTCATATCTACTCATGTTTTTTATCCTCTATGACTTCGCTAAAAGTTAGAGTTCAATTAACATGAGTAGATATTCAGGCAAAGCCTAATTGATGATAACCACCTACTGAAGTAGGTGGTTTAGGGCTGAAAATAAAAAAAATCGAGGCAAATGCCTCGATCTTTTTTAACACTAAAAACTACTTAAAACGTCTTCGAAGCCAAAGTAGTGGTAAGGCAAATAACCAGGCAAAACTGGCTGCGCCTTTACGCTCATAATTATCATCTTCACCGTTATCATCGATACAGTTGTTCGCTGCTAACCATGCTTCATCAGCTGTCCCTGAGCCTGGTTGTAACACGACCATTCGAGGAAGGAATGAGGTTAATGGATCGCCATTACCGTCAACGGCAAAGATTGGAAGTCCATTATCACCAATAACCAAGTTACCGTTAGTATCATATTGATATTGAGGCTTACGAACAAAGGCGGTACCCACAATCACACCATCTTCATTGATACTATTGCCTTCGACCACTTTGATATCTTGGTTATAAGAGAGAGTAACACCTGTTCCATCTTGAACTTCAACTTTGTTTCGAACCCAAGCTCCGTCAGCGTTCTTAGCAAAGCCTTTTGATTCACAAGTCAAAATCTTATTTAGGTTATTAAACTCGGTTGTCTCTTTGTCAAACAGGAAGCCCGCTTTAGGACGTGGCTTGTCTTTCTCATGAGTCGTCTCAATAAACCCAACTACCTGACCTTTGTTATTAACAGACTTTGGCTTACTGCCGAGATCCGATAAAGCGTTATAAAAATCGTTAGGAACGACAACCTCTCCTTCTGGGTTTTGAGTATCGAAATAGAAGAACTTATCGCGAACATAACCCTCAATGTACTGACGGAAGCTACCCACTAGCATACCGCTGTCATTGATATCATAAGCGATAGATTGGAACCTATCCTCAATGAGCGGCACCCAATGAGGTTGATACGCGCCATCTGTACCATCTGGAGTCCAGAAAAATGCATCAAAGGAGACATTGTCATAGCCAGGGCGTTTGTGATGCGAACGTCCTGCAACTACTCCTGACGCGTTAAGGCCCAGGCCTTGAGCGATATACACAGTATCAGAGGTTGTCTCAAAACCTAGCGGCAAAAGTTTACTGTCAGTAACAGAGCTACCCGTTTCATCAAGCTGCCATACATATGCACGGCGCTGATATATGATGCGTCGATTACCATTTGCATCCGGATACTGCTCTATCTGAACACACACATCCGTTGGATAGGTTTCCCCATCAACACAAGCATCAATGCGGTTTTCTGAATCATTAGAGAGTTCAGTGCCGACATAACCAGTCACAAGGTTAGCGCTGTTAATGGCAGCAGCTACAGAGTAACCACCGATATTAACTTTGTTATCACCAGCTGTGTTGTTACAAGTCGCATCTTTCTCATACATGGTACAAGGCGGCAATAACTGAACTTCAGTTCCTGCAGCATTTTTAGCAAAACCACGCTCTTCAAACTCGCGATAATACCAAAACTCCTGATCTTCATTTGTGCCTGTATAAGGAGCCGTCTGCTCCTTCGACGTCATGGAGCCCACTTTCACACCAGCGTCATTGATCCCATAGTAATAAACATCAACTGAGTTGATGGTTTCTGGTTTTTCAGAGTCTGTTTCACTAGGATCCGTCGTACCATTTACAGAGTCGAAAACCGGTAACCAAGGTTTAGCGGTATCGAACTCACTGGCAATAAAAGAGAAGTTGTTCGCGATAATTGGCTTATCGATGGAAAAAGTGATCTTCTCTTCAGGTGCGATCCCATCTTCAATGTCGATCACTCCGTCATCGTCTTCTTCAGATGTAGAGAGTTTTTTCTTTCCCTTAGCAACCGCGACAGACTTTCCATCGGCATTAACGGCCATACCATAGCCATTTCGCGTTCTTTTAAGCGTACCGATAAGTTCAGCTGAATCAGATTCAGACTGATAAACCTCACTTAAATTTTTAATCTCATAAACAGGGGCAGCTTGCACCCCCTGAAGTGCACCAATTACACCTACGGCAACTAATGATAGGGCTTTATCCAATGTAAACTTCATTAACGCTATTCCCTTACTATTTCTAGTTATGTATTTTATTTAAGCGACTCTAGCTCTTCCCATCGCTCAAAACAAACTTCCAACTCTTGTTCTTTATCTGCAAACAGTTGGAGCTGGAGATTTATTTTTTCTTGATCCTGAGTGTAAAACTCTGGCGCACTTATCACTTCCTGTAATGCTTCAACCTCTTCCTCTAGCTGCTCCATTTGTGCTGGTAACTGCTCGAGTTCGCGTTGCAATTTATAGGAAAGTTTCTTTTCCGGCTTAACTTTTGGCTCAGATTTAACCTCGAGCGTTTCAACCTTAGCAGGTTGGACAGTGTTAATCGCCTGAGGTTCCTCAGAATAAAAACGAGCCCCTTGAGAGACCGCATCCTGATAACCACCAACGTATTCACTCCATCCACCATTACCGGTAAACCACCAGCTGCTGGTCACGGTATTATCGATAAATGCCCTGTCATGGCTCACGATTAATAAGGTTCCTGGATACTCAGTCAACAAAGACTCTAATAACTCCAGAGTTTCGATATCCAAATCGTTAGTTGGCTCATCGAGAATAATTAAGTTCGCAGGCCTTAACAAGAGACGAGCTAGTAAAAGTCTATTTTTCTCACCACCAGACAAAGCCTTAACCGGCGTTCTTGCTCTCATTGGCGAGAAGAGAAAATCTTGTAGGTAACTTAGAATATGCCTATCTTGACCATTAATAGTGATCGTCTTCTTACCATCTCCGACGTTCTCTTCCACTGTTTTTTCAGGATCGAGTGCTTCGCGGTATTGATCAAAGTAGGCAATTTCAAGCTTAGTCCCCACTTTAACGCTGCCAGATTGAGCTTCAAGCTGGCCTATTAAAAGTTTCACTAAGGTAGATTTACCGCAACCGTTTGGACCAATAAGTGCGATTCTGTCACCACGCATTACCGCTGAGGTAAAATTCTTCACCAGATTTTTATCTGGCAAATTGTAGTTCAAATCTTCAATATCAAAGACAAGTTTGCCAGAGCGATCCGTATCTGCAACAGCCATTTTAGCGCCGCCTTGACGATTTAGTCTGGCCATACGCTCAACCCTTAAGGCTTTAAGCGCACGTACTCTTCCCTCATTACGAGTACGTCTGGCTTTAACTCCTTGACGTATCCAAGCTTCCTCTTCGGCCAGCTTCTTATCAAAATGGGCATTTTGCTCAGCTTCAACCCTTAACCATTCAGCCTTGCCATCCAAATATGCCTGATAATTTCCAGGCCATGAGGTCACAACACCGCGGTCAAGATCCACTATTCTCGTGGCCATTCGTGAAATAAAGCCCCTATCATGACTCACAAAAACGATGGCGCCTTTGTAACTCAAAAGAAACTGCTCTAACCATTCAATCGTATCAATATCCAGGTGGTTAGTAGGCTCATCTAAAAGCAATAGATCAGGCTCGCTCACAAGCGCGCGGGCCAGCGCAACTTTACGTTGCCAGCCACCCGATAGTTCACACAATGGGCTGTCGGGATCTAACCCCAGCAACTCACAATTTTGATTGATTCGGTTATCCAGTTGCCAACCATTTAAGTGATCGATATCTTCCTGCAGACGCTCCATCTGCTTAAGCATACGTTCCATCTGCTCAGGCTCAGCACTTCCCACATCATGTGCTAACTGATGATAACGCTCTAGCTTCTCACCAACCTCTTGCAAACCAGCAGAGATATAGGAGTAGACAGAGCCTTTCTCTGCTTTAGGTGGATCTTGCTGTAAACGACTCACTTTAACATCAGTCGCTATATTGAATTCACCTTCATCGAGTAGTACATCACCACTTAAGACTTTCATTAAGCTCGATTTGCCAGCACCATTACGGCCAACAATACAGACACGTTCACCCGCTTCAATGGTGAAATCCGCTTTTTGCAATAGTGGTGTATAGCCATAGGCTAATGAACCATTATTAATACGAACTAAACTCAAGTTATGCTCCTAAAAATTCATTCAATGCATCGATATCAAAGGGCCAATTTAGCTCTCTATTGGTATCGATCTGCTTTAATACTGGGATACGAGTGCCATATTGCTCAACTAAGATCTCATCATCGCAAATATCATGACTCTCAAACTTCACTGCAGCCTGCATAAGCAACTCAGCAGCAAGCTCACACAGATGGCAAACATCTGTGTGAAACAAAATATAGTTTGGACGGCTATCCGCCATGGGTAAGCAACCAGGTATTGTGGATCTGCGGGTTACGTTTAAAGTCCAAAGGAAGTGTCTGGTTATCTATGTTCTTAACGGTAAAGTTTAAAGCTTCTAATGCTTCTATTTCCATCTTAAACTTGCGCTTATTATTCGAGAAAATAATCTCACCATTAGGATTTAATAGCTTAATTAGGCTCGATAAAAGAGATACATGATCACGTAACACATCAAAAGAGTCCTCCATTCTCTTAGAGTTAGAGAATGTCGGTGGATCGATAAAGATCAGGTCAAACTTATCGTGAGTGGTTTTAATCCACTGCATACAGTTAGCCTGAACAAACTGATACTTATCGTCATTTAAACCGTTTAAAGCAAAATTTTCCTTGGCCCAGTTTGTGTAGGTATTGGACATGTCGACAGTTTTTACCGACTTAGCCCCACCTAGAGCGGCATGGACAGAGGCAGTCCCTGTGTATGCGAATAGGTTTAATACATCCCGATCTTTGGATTTTTCACCCACTAATTTACGCGTTAGACGATGATCTAAGAAAAGACCAGTGTCTAAATACTCTTTAAGGTTTAACTTAAATTTAGCGCCATATTCAGTGGTAATAAGCTCAAGCTTATTCGCTTGGATCTTCTCGTACTGATTAGTGCCTTTCTGCTTCTCGCGGGTTTTTAAAATAATATTATTGGGATCGATACCGATCGCCGCTGGTAGAGTAATAAGCACATCAGTTAATCGACGTTTAGTGACAGACTCTGGGATATCTACAGGTGCTGTATATTCTTGGATCACAACGTAATCCAAGTATTTATCAATGGCAACTTTGTAATCGGGTAGATCAGCATCATAAATTCGATAGCTATCAATCCCCTCTTTCTTAGCCCATTTTTGTAGCTGCTTAATATTCTTTTTCACCCGGTTCACAAAAGGCACAGCAATATCGCTCACATCACCTTCACGGTTGATATTATTTGGATCAACACGTCGCGTGTTTGTTGCATGAACAGTATAGAGATTAAAGGCACACTCTAGCGCGCCATTATTCATCTTCATCTGTTTATCTGCTTTTAACTTTAACGCAGACAATAGCTCTACATCGCTATTCAACACAGCAAGATTCCAGCCACCAAATTCAGCTTTAAACTTATCACCAAGTTGATAATACAACTGCAGTAAAGCAGTCACTGTTCCTAATCGCTCACCATAAGGCGGGTTGGTAATAAGATAGCCTGTCTCTTCAGGTACTTTCACGTTTAATGCATTGGTAACGCTAAAATCGATTAACTCCAAGACACCAGCGTTTGCCGCATTCTTTTTTGCAAGTGCCACAATACGTGAATCGATATCCGAGCCATAAAATTTAGTTTTACAACGCGTGATGCCTATCGATGCCCTCGCCTTTGCTTCATCAAGCAGCTCTTGCCAGTATTTATCATTGTGTCTCAGCCAATGCTCAAAACCGAAACGCTCTCGATGAAGACCTGGAGCCATATCACAGGCCATCATGGCAGCTTCAATCAAAATCGTACCACTACCACAGAATGGATCTAGCAAGGAAACTGGATTTTTCTGCCATCCACTTCGCATCAACATATTAGCGGCGAGGTTTTCTTTAAGTGGAGCTTCACCCGTTATGTCACGGTAACCACGTTTGTGGAGCGCAGGACCTGAAAAGTTCAAACCTATGGTGATCTGACCGCGGCGGTAGTGAGCATCGATTCTAAAATCCGCATCGACTCGAGCCACGTCTGGCCTTGGGCAATCATCATCACGGAAGCGATCAACGATAGCATCCTTAATTTTAAGTGCACCAAACATGGTGTTATTGATAAAGCCACCCATACCGTGAAAATCGATACTAAATGTGCTGCGGTGGTTGAACTCCATCTGCCAATCAATGCCATATGCCGCATTATAAAGCTGCTCAGGCGATTCACATGGTCCTTTATGGATAACAAAAATTATCCGACTTGCAATTCGTGACCAGAGGGTAATTCGATATCCCAACTCGAGCGAAGCTGAAAAGTAAACACCAGCAACACTCTCTTTAATGTCAGACGCACCGAGGTCCGCTAACTCGAGTGATAACGCATATTCATAGCCCCTAGGAGCCGCAGCAAAGAAATTTAACATCAATAAATAGGTACGCAGTAAAAATTAATCACGCATTATACCTTGTAGAACGGATAAATGATAAAAAGTTATTGGCTTAGCTCATGATTTATTCAATCACAGTCTTGCTGTTTTATCGAAAAGCGGTTGGATTACTAAGCAGTACAGATAATCGCTCTACTCAGCACCCTTTTTGGCAAACGAATTCAAGGCAGAGCAGACAGCCAAAAACGCTACTTGATGATGCAAGTAGCGAGGCAGGTATAAATAGGAACATTCGAACAAAGATAAAGCGAGATACGAACTCGCTGTTATGCAGCTGCAATAGCCCTGCTCACCTTCAATGGGTGCAATCTATCATGCATCACTTTAATACATTCAAACTGCATTAATGATTTATTATCATTAAGTGGCAACTCGTTAGAAAGCAACATAACCAAAGAGGCTTGAATACTTGTTTCCACAACAAGCACCTGCGCAATCGCACCTCGGCACTTAAGCTGAAACACTTTTCCTAACTCACTATAAACGCACATGCTACTGGTATCGAAAAACCATGACTTAGGCATTTGAGGCTTTAATAGGAAATGGGCTGCTGTACCATTAAGCGCTAATTGCACTTTCATAGCATCAGAGATGGTTAATGATTTTGAAAGAAGCTCAATAAAATCAATATAAAATTTGGCGTGCTCAACACTAAACTCTAATTCCGATAACGCATCAGGAATTAAAGATTTAGATTTATAAGGAGTCAAAAATTCCATTTCGGAACCTAATGAAACGCTTAATACACCATACGTATCACTATATCTCCATTGCCAATCCTTTTTTGGCATTAATAGCATAATCTCTACCATTTATATTGAATACAGCACGATGATAGTAGATATTTTGTTCAATATCAAAATATATTTTAAAAATTTAAATTTATTTAACAAGGTGTTACGTGAGATCGTGCGATCTTTAAAACGATCGCACGATCTAAAAAAGATCAAATATTCGATCCTTTTATTTACGAACTCTACAAGCTTCGATGATATCTTTAATTAACTTAGGCCCCTGATAGATAAAGCCTGAATAGATCTGAACCATACTCGCTCCAGCATCAAGTTTATCGATAGCATCAGCAGCAGAGTTAATTCCACCGACTCCAATAATCGGGATCTGACCATTTAAACAGTTAGACAGCTTTTTGATGACTGATGTAGAGAGTAAATTCAAAGGCTTACCACTCAAACCACCGGTTTCATTGGCATTCATCAGTCCACTCACACCATCACGGCTTAATGTTGTATTAGTGGCAATAGCACCATCAAACTGGTTCTTTATTAGAGAATCGGCAATTTTTTGAATCTCCTCATCAGAGAGATCCGGTGCAATTTTTAATGCTATAGGCACGTACTTACCATGCTTCTGTGCAAGATCTTTCTGCTTGGCTTTTAGCGATCCTAATAGATCATCTAAAAGATCCCCATACTGCAGACTACGTAGACCTGGCGTATTGGGTGATGAGATATTAACCGCAATATAAGCCGCATATTCATACACTTTATCCATACAGATAAGGTAGTCATCTTTTCCTTGCTCAACTGGGGTATCTTTATTTTTACCGATATTGACACCAATCAAGGCTCCTGACTTAGCCGCTTTTAAATTGGCTATCAGGTTATCTACCCCTTTATTGTTAAAGCCCATTCTATTGATAATGCCCTTTGCAGGCTTTAAGCGAAATAGACGTGGCAGATCATTACCAGGTTGCGGCCGCGGCGTTACTGTGCCGACTTCAATATGACCAAAGCCCATAGCATGAAAACCATCGATGCACTCACCATCTTTATCCATGCCAGCAGCTAATCCCACAGGGTTTGGAAAAGTCACTCCCATAAACTCTACTGGGCTTGGCGCAATCTTCTGTGCATAGAAACAATCTAATGGTGTATTAGCCGTTGCCATTAAACTATTTAATGCAAAGTGATGAGCCTTTTCAGGATCCATCTGAAACATGACTTTCTGAGCGAGTTTGTAAAACATGTTTTCTCCTAGACCGAAAAAAGCCCCGGCAATTGCCAGGGCTATTTAATTATTATTGTTTACTTTTGACCTTCACAATGAAGGATCAAGAGGTTCAGCTCTCTTAATGCAACTGAGAACTTGGCAAACTCATGACTTTGAGATGTCTTAAAGTCTGCTAGCATGTGGAACCATCTCTCCAATAAGCCCTGATTGGAGTCGATCCACTGAGAAATTATGGAGTTAGCATCACAAGTTTCAGTACAAGTACGAAGTACTACTGAACTCAATGAACGCTGTTGCCAATCTAGCTCCTCTCTAAATGCTGCCCTTGCTAGTGCCTGCCAATGGTTTGCAACTGGCTGAGCACTTATCTGATCTAAGAACCAGTGTAGGTCAACCTGCGCACCGAGTTTAAAGTAAGTTTGTGCAACCAGTGCAACAGGTTTACTTTCTAACTCAGCAATTTGTGCGATATCTAAAGCGGAGAACAGAGTACTCATGTTTACAACGTTCGTTGCAACCTCCTCTGTAACTCCCTCTTTAATGAGCGCTGCAATTTCAAGACGAATTCCTTCGACTTCATCCTCAACCATATAGCCGTGAACATTCGCCTTAAGATCTGCAAAAACAGGGGCAAAAAACTCAACTGTCTGCTGAATACTCTGACCACGATTTCTGTGACGCAGGAACCAACGACAAGCACGACGTATATTACGGCGAATTTGATGCAACATCTCACCCTGTACAACTGCAGGGATAATACCATTTAGCGATGTAATGTTTTTAGTTAAACCAGCTAAACCAAACACTTCACGAGCCATAGTATAACAAATAGCAGCTTCAGCAACTGAGGCACCAGTCTCATCTTGCATACGTTGCACAAAATTAAGACCTAAATCATTCACCAGTTCATTTGCCAATGATGTAGCGATAATTTCAGCCCTAAGCGGATGAGCAACCATGCGATCACTGTACTTTTCTTGTAGCTGTTGAGGGAAATACTCAATCAATAGTTGGCTCAAGAAAGGATCATCTGTGATCTCAGGGGTCAGCAACTGCTCTTTGAGTACCATCTTCGCATAAGCGACAAGTACTGACAGTTCAGGTCTGGTTAACGGCTTACCATTTGCTAAACGCTCTGCAAGTTCATCTTCTGACGGTAGGAACTCAAGTGCACGATCTAACTTACCCTCTTTCTCAAGGTAATGAATAAAACGGATCTGCTCTTTAAGTTGCTCTGCACCACGTACCTGGGTGACAGAGATAGTACGAGTCTGATCTTTACAGTCCTGCAATACAATCCGACTCACCTCATCGGTCATATCGACTAACAAGCGATTACGCTGCTTTAAGGTCATCTCACCATCTGCAACCAGTGCATTAAGTAAAATTTTGATATTCACTTCGTTATCAGAGCAATCCACACCACCCACGTTATCAACGAAGTCGGTATTCATGCGGCCGCCATTTGCAGCGTACTCAATACGACCAAGCTGAGTACAACCTAAGTTGCCACCTTCGCCGATAATTCTGGCTTGAACCTCATTACCATTAACACGCAAAGTATCATTGGCACGGTCACCAACTTCAGCGTGGGTCTCGCTACTCGCTTTAACGTAAGTCCCGATACCACCGTTCCAGATCAGATCGACTTTCATCTTCAGAAGCTCTTTAAGCAGCTCCGTCGGAGTCATAGATGCTTTCTTAGTCTCAAGCATCTTCTTAATTTCTGGCGTTAAGGTGATCGACTTGGCAGAGCGCATAAAGATGCCGCCACCTTTTGAGATCAGCTCTTTATTGTAATCTTCCCAGCTCGAACGAGGCAGCTCAAACAAACGAGCACGTTCTTTATAACTTGACTCCGCATCCGGTGTTGGGTCGATAAAGATGTGCATATGGTTAAATGCAACCACAAGACGTGTATGCTCAGATAGCAACATACCGTTACCGAATACATCACCCGCCATATCACCTACCGCTAAGCAGGTAAAATCTGTGGTCTGACAATCGATACCAATTTCACGGAAATGACGCTTAACAGACTCCCAAGCACCACGAGCCGTGATCCCCATCTTCTTATGGTCATAACCATTACTTCCGCCTGATGCAAACGCATCTCCCAACCAGAAGTTGTACTCTTCAGAGATGGCATTGGCGATATCCGAGAAGGTCGCCGTTCCTTTATCCGCTGCAACAACCAAGTAAGGATCATCTTCATCGTGTCGAACAACGTTAACAGGCGGAACAACTTCACCATTAATAATATTGTCTGAGACATCCAAAAGTGCACGAATAAAGATGCGGTAACACTCCTGACCTTCAGTAAAGAAGGCTTCACGCCCCCCCTCTGTTGGCAGCTGTTTACAGACAAAACCACCTTTAGCACCCACAGGAACAATAACCGTGTTTTTAACTTGCTGTGCTTTAACTAAGCCAAGCACCTCAGTACGGAAATCTTCACGACGGTCTGACCAACGTAGACCACCACGGGCCACTTTACCGCCACGTAAATGAACACCTTCGACTCTTGGGGAGTACACGAAAATCTCAAACTTGGGCAGTGGACGAGGCATCTCAGGAATAAGCTCTGGCGAGAACTTAAATGATACATACTCTTTGTCACTACCGTCGGCTGCAACTTGGTAGAAGTTGGTTCTTAATGTTGCATTAATCAAGTCGAGATAACGACGAATAATACGGTCATCATCCAAACTAGAGACGTCCTCTAAACAGAGGTCTATCTGCTCAACAAACTTATTCAGTGTGCGTGTCTTAAGCTTAGGATTAAACTTACGAATAAACATCTTCACCAGTAGCTCAGCTATCTGAGGGTAACGAGTAAAGGTCTCTTCGATATAAGCTTGGCTGAAAGTCGCATCAATTTGACGCATATATTTGGCATAAGCACGTAGTATTGAAACTTCACGTCCGCTCAGAGTTGTCTCTAGAAGTAGACGGTTAAAGCCATCATCTTCCAGTTGCTTATCCCACACATCAGCCAATGCCGTTTGGAATCGTACTTGACTGTCAGCAATACTTTGGGTCGATGTCCCCTGCACTGTCATTAAGAAATCTAAAATCCAGTAAGTATCGTTCTCTGAAGTTTTTAACTCATAAGGTCTTTCGTTAATCACTCGAAGACCAAAGTTCTCAAGCATTGGTAAGACATCAGAAAGATGAATAGGCTCATCTTTATGGAACAGCTTTAATCGAACTTTACTGTTATTAAGCGCCGTTTCTTGCGGCTGATAGAAAAGCATACCCAGCTTATGGCTGTCATCTAGCGCTTCTAAATGCTGAATATCAACAACTGCAGAGCTTGGTAGCACATCCTCTTTATAACTGCGAGGAAACGCATGGATATAGCGTTTTGTTAGACCCGTTCCAGACTCTTCACCCTGTGCGCTGCTTAGCGCATCATTGAGTTTATCTTCCCAAGAACGCGCTGCTTCTGATAAATTATTTTCAATGGCGGCCACATCTACATCCATATTATTGTTATCGACTTTAACTATGTAATGCGTACGCGCAAGCGTAGACTCTGAAAAGTAGGTCGTAAATTCAACGTCGGCATCTGTATTAAAATGTTGAGCCAGAATACGTTGAGTATCTTCACGTAGCTTAGTGTTATATCTGTCTTTAGAGACATAAACTAGGCATGAGAAGAAGCGCCCAAAACCATCTTTACGGACAAACAACTTCAATTTATCACGATCTTGCATCTCTAGAACGCCATGGGCGACCTGAGCGAGCTCTTGAACATTACCTTGAATTAACTCATCACGTGGAAGCGTCTCTAAAATATGCATCAAAGCTTTGTAATCATGAGAACGCGGAGTTAACCCTGAGCGGTCTAACACACGTTGTACTTTCTCTGACAGAAGCGGGATCTCACGTGGGCTTCTGTTATATAGGTTTGAGGCATATAGACCTAAGAACCTATCTTCACCGATGACATTGCCTTGCTCATCAAATCGCTTAACACCGACATAATCAACATAAGCAGGACGGTGTACGCGGCTCTTTTCACTACTCTTAGTTAGAACCAGTAAGCTGTTATCGAGCGCTTCTCTACGGGCACTTTCAGAGAAATTAGAGAGTAGTAATCCAGTTTCAGGCTGTGGTTTACCCGGAATATTCATTAAGCCTAAGCTGCTTGAAGTGTCAGGCACCAACTCTAAGTCACCAGCCACCTTGCGCAGATCGTATCGACGATAACCAAGAAGCGTAAAATGGTGATTACTTAGGTAGTTAAGGAAGTTTGTAGCCTCTTCCAGCTCCTGCTTATGTCCAGGATAAGGGCGAGTTGCAAGCTCAGAGATTGTTGAGCTTAACTTCCCAGACATGGCTTTCCAGTCATGCACTGATGCCGCGACATCGCCCAATACTGACTCAATCTCTTTCTCTAGCTGTTTTATATCTTTATTGGTGCTTTGCCTATCAATCTCGATAAGAAAAACCGCAACTTTTTCAAACTTATCATCGGCATCATCACAATACCTAACCTGCGAAATACTCCCTTTTGTTCTTTTTATTGAGAGTGGAGTATGCAGAATCATGTGGGATGTGATCCCGACACGATTTAATGCCATGCTGATGGAGTCCACCAAGAAAGGCATATCAGGCTGAATAACTTCGATGATTGAATGAGTAGATTGCCAGCCATGCTTAGACTGACTTGGGTTGAAAACCCGAATATGAGACTCACCCTTTTCAGTTAGATTTGCCGCATTCCACAAGCTTAACACTGCCCCATAAAGATCACTGTCATTACGGGCTTTTAGATCATCTTTAGACATGTGAGCGTAGAGACAATTGGCAAATTGTTCTACCTGTTTTGCTTGTGCGTTAGGAACTTTAGAGTGAATAAGGTTTACTACGTTTTCAAGTAGTACCGAAGGCATTGCATCTTTCAAGGCCATGTTGCTGTTTCCTTAGGGTCTATGGCAGTGCTTTTATATTTTTTTGGGATGCTTGTACAAATGACCAGTTCGAATAGTGTGACCTAGGTCATGGGCGAAGTTTATTACTAAATCTCTCGCTTTTCGAGTGTTATTTTAGTGGTAGATCCTCTATAAAACCAGTTATAGCAATATTTTAGCAATTTAGATGAACAAACAATCGACATTTAAGCGTAACTATTCACATAATTAAAAATAAAAAGGGAGCCGAAGCTCCCTGTTTACTGCTACCTACCTAGGTTTTCGCCAGAAAAAAGCCCCGATAGCGGGTAAAATAATTATGGCTCCCAACATATTTACTAAAAACATAAATGTGAGCAAGATCCCCATGTCCATCTGGAACTTTAAGGCGGAAAAGAACCAAGTACTCACACCAATCGCCAAGGTCAGACCAGTAAAAATCACCGCGCTGCCCCGCTCAACGAGTGCTTCATAATAAGCCTCTTGGACCGGCATACCATCCCTTAACCTCACCGCCATGGTAGACAGGATATAGATGCCGTAATCAACACCAATTCCCACACCTAATGCAATCACAGGTAAAGTGCTCACCGCCAAACCAATATCGAGCTGAGTCATTAGGGCCTGGGCCAATGTTGAGACAACATAAAGAGGCAAAATAACTGAGATTGTCGCTCTTAACGATCTAAAGCTAATCAAACAAAGGACAAAAACCGCACCATAAACATAAAGCATCATTGGGAACTGTGCTTCTGCCACCGCTTCATTGGTTGCAGCCATCACCCCTACAGGGCCTGATGCTAGCTTAAATTGGATCTTATCATTGTCCATCTCGGCAGAGAGCGCTTTAACTCGCTCAATAACTAACTCAATGGTTTCAGCTTTATGATCTTGCAAAAACAGATAAACAGGCATCACAGAGCAGTTACTGTTTAACAAACCAGAAGTTGTCGGTACTCGACCGACCGCCTGAACTAAGCTGGCCGTTGTTCTGGGTAACACCTGCCACTTAGGATTACCTTCGTTAAACCCAGCATTCACCCTTTTCGCCACTGACGCTAAACTCGCCGTTGACTCAACGCCAGGTGTATTACCAATTATCCATTCAAACTCATCTATTTGATTAAGCACAGAGTGATAGGTACAGGCTTCGGGAAATGCCTCAACAATCACAGTCATGACATCTGTAGTTATTGAGAATTTATCGGTAATGTAAAAGGTATCTTGGTTGTATCTTGAATCAAAGTGCAATGCTGGTGCACCACCTTGTAGATCACCCACCTTCATCAAACTCGCTTGCTGAACACCTAACCCATAAAGTACGGCAGTGATCACCAACACCCAAGTAGCATACTTAGGTGTGGCAAAAAGAGAGAGCTTTCTCCACAGCTGATTAATTTTACTTTCAGCAGGATCTTTAGAGGTATTAGCCACTGATACCTTAGTAAATGAGATAACTAAAGGTAACAAGATCAAGTTAGTCAAAATGATCACCCCAACGCCCAATGACGCTGAGATGGCGAGCTCTCGAATAATGCCGATATCAATAGCCAGTAAAGTTAAGAAACCCACTGTATCAGAGAGTAAAGCGATACCTCCAGGAATGAGCAAGCTACGGAAAGCAGAAGCCGATGCCGCTTTAGTTGACTCACCATCGGCCACCCTTCTCCTCACCGCATTGATCATCTGCACACTGTGGCTCACACCAATGGCAAACACCAGAAAAGGGATCAAGATGGACATAGGGTCTAAACCAAAGCCCACAACGGTTAGCAAACCTAACTGCCAAATCACCGCGATTAAACTGCAAGCCAAAGGTAAAAAGGTCAGTACTAATGATTTTGAAAACAGGTACACCATTACCGCGGTAACTAAGATGGCAATAAGGAAGAAAAGCATAACGCCTTTGGCACCTTCAGCCACATCTCCCGCCATCTTGGCAAAGCCAATAATGTGGATTTTTATCTCATCATTTTCAAACTGAGTTCTTAACTCCTGCTCTAACTGTTCTGCAAACGCGAGTGTATCAAGAGGCTCACCAGTTTGAGGGTCAAAATCCATCAACTGTGCTGACACCATTGCCGCAGAGTAATCTTCAGCAATTAAACGCCCAACAATGCCCGCTTTCTCAATATTTCCTCTAACCACAGACAATCCCTGCTCTG
Source organism: Shewanella nanhaiensis (assembly GCF_019457885.1). GTDB lineage: Bacteria > Pseudomonadota > Gammaproteobacteria > Enterobacterales > Shewanellaceae > Shewanella > Shewanella nanhaiensis. The sequence continues at coordinate 347,964 of NZ_JAHZST010000005.1, read as the reverse complement.
TGGTTGAGAAATCAGCAGGGATCACTGGCCCACCGGCAAACCCATCTTCCACCACTTCGGTAAAGCGTGTTGAGGGGGAGAAAAGAGATTTAACCTGCGCCCTATCCACTCCAGGGATAAAGAAGAGTTGATCGTGAACATTTTTCAATGCATCAAAAAATGTCTCATTGAAGATATCACCGCTGGTGTCTTCCACCGCCACCATAATGCTGTTGGCGCCACCAAACTGCTTCTGGTGCTTTAAATAGGTCTGCATATAACTATGATTTAGCGGAATATTCTTAATAAACGCCGCATCCATCTTTAAGTTACTTGCTTGAAACCCCAAAAATAGGGTGGTCAGCATAAACAGGAGTATGACAAAAATCCTGTGCCGAAATAGGAAGGATTCAAATCCATTGACTATTTTATCTAACATCTTAAGGATCCCATTATTATTTTAATTCGAAAAGGCCTTTAGTACCTGCAACCCAGATATGGCCCTGAGGATCTCGCGCAATAGAAACCAGATTCTCACCTTGACGCTGAGTAACCAGCTCTCCCTTACCATTAGCGGTAATATCTAATATGACCCCAGCATTCCCGACAACACGTAAACCTCCATCTTTTGCCAATATGGCACCATTAATGGTCGATTTTGTCGGTAACATCACTTGATCCCATCGGTTTAACTCAAGTCCAGCTTGAAAAATGTTTCCTCTAAGTCCCATGACATAAAAACCGCTGTTTGACTCGATGACATTAAACAGTGAGCCTTCATAGACAAAATCTAGTTTTTGCCAATTAACGCCTTTATCATCAGAAACGGACACTAAACCTAACTCGCCAACCATAATTAAACGGCCATCGTTAGTGGCAATAATGCGATTAAAATGAGGGAGAAGTGTGCTTCGCTCACTTAAATATAGGGCTTCATCTTCCGCTTTTAACTCAGCCAAATAGGCGATATCTTCCTCAAACAACAACTCTTCATGGTACTCTGGTGTCCAATCTTTACCGCCATTAGCAGTTCGATAAAACAGACCATAAGCCCCAATCGCAACGCCATTGGCAGTGTCAAAAAAGAGTACATCCATTAAGGGCTTTTCAATCTCAGGCGAGCTCATCTGAACCTGCCAGGTCAGTCCTGCATCCTGAGTGTGGATAATCGTCGCGTCATGGCCAACAGCCCAGCCAAGTGACGGCGTGATAAAAAATACCTTAGTTAAATGAGAAGATGTGGGTGACAGCACCTGACGCCATTTTGGGGTATTTTTCTCATCAAAAATAAAAATATGACCGCGCTCACCAACAGCCACCATAGTCTCATCTTTAACTGCAATATCTAAAATGATGGACTTAATCGCTAGAGGTTGAATTTGATTACTTAAACTTAACGAGTCGCTGCTGGCGATAGCAATTGACGGAGATAAAGTCACAGCGAACAGAAAGATTGAAATAAATCGAAGCATGCTAGACAACATACAGACTTCCTTAAAGATAGAGGGGCACATAGTTGTGCCCCTATTGTATCGGAGAGTTAACGAATACCTGCACGTCTCAATGCTGCTGGAGTGAAGTTAGCTTCACTCAACTTAGCATCAAAGTTATACATACGACCTTCATTATCTAAGCCCATAGCAAGGTAACGGCGTGACTGAAGATCATGGAAAACTTCCAAAGTACTCCAGTGTGTCGGCACTTCGTAATAGTTAATGCCGTGTGCAAACGCCACACGATATAGCTCATCACGGTTATCATACATATCGGCTAATGATACCTGCCAAGAATCTTCATCAATATAGAAGGTACGTGTCTTATAGATATGACGCATCCCCTCTTTTAGTTGAGCTTTAACCACCCAAACACGATGCTTTTCCCAACGAACAAATTCAGGGTTGATATGACCGGGTTGAATAATTTGGTCATACTTCAACTTATCTGAATGAAGTTTGTAATCGTTATAAGGAATGTATACCTCTTGCTTACCAACCAGCTCCCAGTTGTAACGCACAGGAGAGCCGTTAAACATATCAAAGTCATCGGTTGTTCTTAAGCCATCAGAAACTGAACCTGGTGTATCAAAAGCAACATTGGGAGCCTTACGAACGCGGCGCTGACCTGTGTTGTAGGTCCAAGCCTGACGAGGTAAAGCTTCTTGATCCATTGTCTCTTTAACTAGCAGTGCAGTACCCGCTAAACGCGCAGGTTGAGTCACGACTTGCTTAAAGTAAAACAGAGTATTAGAAGCATTTAGTTTGTCTAACGTCATCTCAGGACGAGAGTATTGAAAACGGATCTCTTCTGCGGTTTCAACTAAGGTATAACCGCCACCTGCTGTCGGTGCGACTTGGCTACGGGCTGTTTCAACATCGACACCACGAAAACGCAGCACGTGGTTCCAGATAACCTCAAGACCATTTTGAGGAATTGGGAAAGGCACACCAATCGATGCCCCCTTAATACCATTGCCATCAGAAACGAGCTCTGCACGAGTTGCATTGGCTTTCGTTGCATCATAGACAAACTGAGGAACCGAGGCCGTGCGTCGTGTTTGATATACGTTCATCTTAAACGTATCAGGATAAAGCTCAAACAACTTCATCTGACCTTCAGTAAGATTCGCCTTGTACTTATCTTTATTCCCATTGGTGATGGTAAATTCAATCTTATCCTGCGGGAAAGGGTCTGGATGATGCATCCCCTTCTCATATCCCGCGATTGCAGATGTTATGCCGCCATCCCAAGCTGGGATTGAGCCATCGGCATTTGCCGCTTTAACTCCACCCATAGGGGTTAACTCTGTGCCCAGCTTTGCAGCTTCAGCGTCGGTAACTTTTGCTATGGCACTTGGCGCACTCAGTGCAACCATCACAGCAGCTGACAATATCCCAAGTTTCTTCATTATTATTGTCCTTGTGATTTAGATTGAATACTTGATGTTAAATGACACGTAATCACGGTCAGACATCTGGTTCGTTGTTCCTACACCACCGAAGAAGCTGTTGTAAGAAAAATCTGCTCCCCAGCGACTCTGATAATCAAAGTTAACACCAACAGATACTGACTTCTTACCTTCAGTAAACAGGAACATAGGATCTGGAGTGATACCATCAACATCATGAGAGAAGATAATACGCGGAGACATGTTTACACCAGCAAACAGGTTGTTGTAATCCGCTTTAGCCACTAAACGGTATCCCCAAGCAAAATCTGTCGGGAAGGGATTAGTTTCTACACCATCTTGCAATGCTTGAATAATACCAGGCATGTCAGGGTTACCACCTGAGCGGCCAGTACCAGGACCATTTAGACGCAATACATCTTGATCTGGCATATCGTGGATCCAAACACCACCCACTTCAGCAAGCATCACTAAATTGCTCATGCCCCAAGTTGGGCCAAACAGGTGCGTTAAGGTAAACTGCGCCTGTGTAGTATCACTTAAGATATAACCCTCTGCGGTTTCACCAGGAGCAATCACATCCATCTGTGAGATGCCATCCAAATCTGGACGCAAACCAGCATTAGCTAGCTGTTGTGGCATAGCGGCAAATAGCAGCTCAACATCATCAATCTGCAGCGGCTCATCTTTACGGTGAGCGATTTCACCCGCAACAGACGTATCTCCAACTAAGGTATTGAAGCTAAAGCCATACAGTCGAATATCTTCTGGGTAAACAATCTGTGCTTTAGAGAAGGTCTCTAAACCTAACAAGGTTTCACGATCTACAGTTCCACCACTGGCTGCCACGCCGCCAAGCCTAGCAAGATCGCGACCAACAGCTTCTTGAGTAAAGTTAGCCACGGTACCACTGATAAGCGGACGACGGCTGTGGTAATTCATGTAGTAGAGGCCGAATTCAGTTTCACCGAGTTCAGGCGCATAGTAACCAATCTTCAAACCAAACTGACCCGAATCACTGGCACTGGCCTGATCTTCAACCAAAGTCACCTTGGTTGGATAAGCTAATGCAAGTGCGCCTAGTTCAGCAGAAGAGAGTTGACCTGAGGACATCATAGCCACTAGGTTGTTGTATTCTTGCTCTAAAAAAGCAAGGTTGATATCTGGATTAGCATTAAAGCCTAACTGTGCATTTTGGCCATAACCGCCATATCCAGCAAAATCATTGGTTGAAAAATATGAACCAGGAGTTGGTACCCAAACAGGTTCCCAATCATATTGATAGAAAGCTTCAACAGACATCTCATCGGTCAAGCCCAATGATGCCCAGATCATACCTTGAGGTCTAAAAGCTTCTTTAAGCTCAGCACCTGGTGCATTCAAGATATTAAGATCAACTGGGTTAATCACACCAATACCGTGAGGAATTAACGTGCTCTCCCCCCAAGAGACTACTTGATTACCGATACGAACAGTTAATGGGTTAGCGCCATCATTAAAATCAAAATCACCATAAACAAATGCATCTAACAGTCGAATGTCTTTACATTGAACTTCCGATGCTTTTGAATCTGCACAGGGATCATACTCTTGCCCAGTAATTGGATCTGTATATCCATAGCTACCGTTATTGGCTTTTTGATCGAAGAAATACATGCCTCGTGCAAACATACCGAAGTTTTTATATTTCAAAGAGAGTTCATGCAGACCTTTAAATACAACTGCGGTGGTGTCTCCTTGAGAATAAAGTAGGTTACTCAAGTCACCATTACTTGAATAGGAGCCTGGTTGGGCCCAGATCTCTGTTGAGGTGTATTTAGTATTGTTAAATGCGGAATAATTAGACCAATCGAACCTTGGGTGATTCACCTTACCGATATGGCTCTCCCAATCCCGACCTTCAACGCGCCAGCTTGCCCCTGCTGACAAAGTCGTATCGAACGTACCTTCAACTTCTCCCCAATTGAAAGATATAGCATTGACACTGGATGTTACTCCCATACTCAATGCCGCTACGATCCCTAAAGCAAGCGTCGACTTATTAAAGCCGTTAATAACCTTTTTCATTTTAGCTCTTCTCCGTAACCTGCTGGATTCTTTTGTTATAGGAATGACAACCAACATTTCGTTAGCCGACAGGTAACACCATTGTTACAGCATTTACATCTGATGAGCAAGGTTGAATAGGAGAAAATCTTCTGAAGTTTTAAAGAGTTTCATCAATAATAAAACAATAATTTAAACGCTTGATTTAAAAAGTTGGCACACCAAAGAAAAAAGAAGTAAATAAGACGGGGAAAGGTAATAAATAACAATGAGATACAATGAGTACGACTGAGTAATTGTAGATTAACAATATAATCAGTCGTTTGAAGTAATTACTCTAATAAATATTTTCTAAATTTTTAAAAGTGACAGGAGCTCACCACTTTGACTTAACTCCATTTTAAATTGACCCTGAACACCGGCTCTTGTTAAAAATGGGCGAAAATGTCTGCCATGGATCCATAGGATCCTACCTTCATTATCACGTACCTCAACTTTATCAGCATGGCCTTGATAATACCGTTCAAACTCTTGATAATTCACGTTAATCGAGAAGTAAAAAATCATTATATACATTCTTATCAGAAAAATAACGCCAATGATTTCGGTATCATCGGCGTTAATTACAGTAAAAAATTTAGCTAAAGAGCAGCTTATCAATCAAGTGCTTTTGATACTTTTTCATAGAGATCTTTAGAAAGCTCTGGCAGTGCTAAAATCTGCTCCAATGATGCTTTCATTAGTTTTTGTCTATCAAGATCAAACTTTTTAAACTGAATCAATGGTGTGATAAGCCTTGCCGCAACTTGTGGGTTTAATTTGTTTAATTTAATAATTGTTTCAGTCAAAAAACCATAACCTTTACCATCAAGTCGATGAAATTGCACTAAGTTAGCAGCGGCGAAAGCCCCCACTAAAGAGCGAACTCTATTTGGGTTTGAGAAAGAGAATGAGCTGTGCTCAGTAAGCTTCTCTAATCTCTCTAAACAGGTTTCAGAGCCAGAGGTTGCCTGCAGAGTTAACCACTTATCCATCACAAGTGGTGTCTCTAACCAGCGCTTCTCATAGTCAGTCATCAAGCTCTCTCTCAGAGAAGACTCTTCACCGTTAAGCGCTTGTAAAGCCCCTAAGCTATCGGTCATGTTCAATGCATTTTCATATTGTGATTGAGCATGTTGTTGATGCTGATCTGACACTTTTTGCAAAAGTAATAGGCAAGCGTTCTTAAGCGCCCGAGCACCTGCTTCATCAACCTCAGCCTGTTCGCAATAACGAGTTAATAACTCATCTTCACAGGTGGACGCCAACTCACCAATAACAAAGTCGCGAGCAAGCACTAAAGCATCAAGATCAACACTATTGACCTGCTCAATGAGGGCTGAAACACTAGGTAGAGTCAATACTTCTGCCACCAATGAAGCATCTAAAGAATCTGACAATATTACGCCTCGATAGGCATCACTCACCCTTAGATCTAGATGCATCGCCTTTTTAGCCGCAAGATTCGCAACATTATCCCAGATTGACTGACTGATAAGGGCCACGGATGCTTCCCAACGAGCGACTTCACTCGATGCGAAACGCATCAAATGAACCAATTGCTCAACCGAGTAATCAAAATGAAGTTTAACTGGTGCAGAGAAGTTCTGTAACAGTGACGGAGTAGGCTTATGAGCTAAATCGCTAAACACAAACTCTTGATGAGATGACTTAACATCCAAGACTTCACTTAACATGGAGTCGCCATCTGCTGAGATAAGCTCAAGATCGAAGGGAATATGCATCGCAGCTTTTGTTGTTTGATCGACAGTGACAGGAGTTTGCTGCTCAATCACTAGCTTGTATTCCCCTTTCACCTCATCGAAACTCTCCGCCACACTTACAACAGGGGTACCAGACTGGCTATACCACAAGGTGAACTGACTTAAATCAACCCCACTTGCATCTTGCATGGCTGTAGTGAAATCATCACAAGTCACAGCTTGTCCGTCATGACGCTCAAAATAGAGCTTCATGCCAGCTTGGAACCGGGCTTCACCCAGCAAGGTATGCATCATACGTATCACTTCCGCACCCTTGTTATAAACCGTTACTGTATAAAAATTATTCATCTCAATCACAGATTCAGGTCGAATAGGATGTGCCATCGGGCCGGAATCTTCTGCGAACTGTTGATTCTTAATCACCTTAATAGCATGAATACGGTTAACGGCACGAGAACCCAGATCTGAGCTGAACTCTTGATCTCTAAAGACAGTTAACCCCTCTTTAAGGCTTAACTGGAACCAATCGCGGCATGTCACCCTATTTCCAGTCCAGTTGTGGAAATACTCATGACCCACAACAGACTCGATACCATGGTAATCATCATCGGTCGCTGAGCTAGTGTCTGCCAATACATACTTAGTATTGAAAACATTTAACCCTTTGTTTTCCATCGCTCCCATATTGAAAAAGTCGACAGCAACAATCATGTAGATATCCAGATCATACTCGAGATCAAATCTGGACTCGTCCCAAGCCATGGACTTTTTCAGTGACGCCATCGCGTGATGCGACTTATGTAAATTGCCTTTATCAACGAATACCTGCAGCTTAACAGGACGCTGACTGCGGGTAATAAACTCATCTTCTAACAGATCAAAATCCCCTGCAACAAGCGCAAATAGGTAGGCAGGTTTAGGGAATGGGTCTTGCCATTGAACAAAATGTCGGCCGTTCTCAAGCGTCCCTTGTTCAATTAAGTTTCCGTTACTCAGCAGATAAGGGAATGCATTTTTATCAGCTTCAACTCGCACAGTATAGATAGCCAATACATCTGGTCTATCAAGGAAGTAAGTGATGCGCCTGAAGCCTTCTGCTTCACATTGAGTACAATATGCCCCATCTGACATATAGAGGCCTTCTAGGCTTGAGTTTGCCTCGGGATCGAGCTGCGTGACTATCTCTAACTCAAATTCAGAAAAATCGGCTTCAATGCTTAAACTGGTCTCATCTTGAACATAGTCGATCGCTTCACCGTTGAGCTTAACCGACAAAACCTTCATCTGATCGCCATCGAGCACGAGCCTTGTCTGCGCTGAATCTTTTCTAACAAGTTGACTCTTAGCGATCACGCGGGTCTGTTCACCCGCTAAATTAAAATCAAGATCAATATGGGTGATCGTATATGCCGGTGGTAGGTAATCTTTAAGGTATTTTGCTTTCATCTGTGTCATATGCCAGCCTTCAATCATCTATTATCCGCTAAAGCGGATTTAGTATAAAAAAACGCGCTTATAGCGCGTTTTTATCTGAACGTTTAACTCTATTTAACTTGGTTTTTCGCTACTCGCTCGATATCAACTAAGTCTAAAGTGATGTATACAGTCTCATCAAGGAATGCATCTGGTGTTTCAACCTCTTCCTCACTCTCTGAGTCAGTTTCAGTCTCATCATCACCGTCTAAACTCTTAACCATGGCCAAACCTTGGCTAACACGGCGCTCATTTAAACGATCTAATTGCTTTTTATCGTTAGCTTCACGCTCACTGATCCGCTCACTTTCTACCAAAGAAACGGTTTTCTCATCGTGATGCTTTTTAAACTCAGCAATATCTTGATAGATATAACCAAACTCAACATCTTTGCCGATACGAGCCTGATGCTTAACATCTAGGTTAGTGATTAAATTTGGGTTGATATCACCCAAAGTACCGTATTGAGCAACAGGCACCTTATCCCAAGGCAGTGCATTCTCCTCTTCCGCTTCTCCATATTCACCAGGCTCTAATGCACTAGGGAAAGAGATATCAGGAGTCACACCTTTAAGCTGAGTACTGCCGCCATTGATTCGGTAAAATTTCGCGATAGTGTACTGAACATGGCCGATCGGTTTTTCATACATATCATAAATTCGACCAAGGCTCTTGTGCTGTTGCACCGTGCCTTTACCAAATGTAGACTCACCGACAATCAAGGCTCTATCATAATCTTGAAGCGCTGCAGCAAAAATTTCTGATGCTGATGCGCTATAGCGGTCAACCATCACGCTCAGTGGACCTGAGTAGGTGACTTTGCCATCATTATCCCGATTCTGAGACACTTTGCCGTTAGCGTCTCTGATTTGAACCACAGGTCCCTGCTCAATAAACAGACCAGTTAACAAGGTTGCTTCAGTTAACGCACCACCACCGTTCCCTCTCAGATCAATGATAATGCCTTCAACTTGCGCTTCTTTCAGCTTAACCAACTCTTTAGAGACATCTTTTGAGAGGTCCATGTAGAAACCAGGGATCTGAATAACACCAACCTTACGGTTAGCGTACATGCCCTCTTCAGGTTCAATCACCTCAGATGTTGCGGCGCGATCTTCTAATCTAATTTTGTCTCTAATGATAACAACTTCAAACGGCTTAGCCGAAGAGCCGCCCTTCTTAGGTAAAATTTGCAGCACAACCTTGCTGCCTTTAGGCCCTTTAATCAGTTCAACTACATCATCAAGACGCCAGCCAATGACATCGACAATCTCTTTGCCATCTTGTCCAACACCAACAATTTTATCTTCAGGGGAAAGTTTTGCACTGGTTGCAGCTGGTCCACCAGCAACAAGACTTTTGATCACTGTATAGTCATCATCCATCTGTAACACAGCACCTATGCCCTCAAGGCTTAGATTCATCTCCATCTGGAAACGTTCAGCATTACGTGGAGAAAGGTAACTTGTGTGAGGCTCTACCGTGCGAGAAAAAGCATTCATCACACCTTGGAAAACATCTTCACTTTTTGTCTGGCTCAGTCGCTTGATTGCGTTGTTATAGCGCTTCTCAAGGACAGGAACGATCTCTTCCCATGTTTTACCAGTCAGTTTCAGGTTCAACGCATCATATTTAACGCGCTGGCGCCATAACTCATTAATTTCAGCTTCATCTTTCGGCCATGCGGCATCTTCGCGATCATACTGATATTTATCATTAGGGACGGTAAAATCGATCTCTTTATCAAGAAGAGACAAGGCGTAAGCAAAACGCTCATAGCGACGCTTCTGCACCAGATCAAACATCTTATAGGCAGGAGTCAGATCTCCACTCTTTAACATGTCATCAAACTGCTTTGAATATAAGCCAAAGCTATCGAGATCACTCTGCAGCATCACGTTACGACGGTAATCAAGCTGCTTGAGATAACGTTTAAACACCTGCTCAGAGAAAGTGTCGTCAAGATCGAATCTATGGTAATGAGAACGAGTGAAGAGACCTGTAACACGTTTGCTAGCAACTTTATGTTGCGGCTCCTGTGTTAAAGCGGGTAACTCGCTGAATGGAATTGATGGGGTTAACGCCCACGCCGAGAATCCTACAAAAATACTGGCGATTGAAACAACCAAGGGTATTTTTCGCATCAACAAGTTACTCCTTTTACTTTAAGATTATTACAGCATTATGTGCTCAACACGTACTTTAACTGTTAAACCTGAGTCTAACTGTACTTGAACATCTTCTTTCTTAATGTCAACAATCACACCGGCAACAGGTGACTTACCTAGTTTGACATTAACACGCTGGTTTTGTTTCAACTCATTTAATACCGCAGGCGTTAAATTAACAGCCGGTGCCGCTTCTTTAACTGGCTTAGGTGCAGGTTTTGTACGCTTAGGTGCGACTTTCTTAGCAGGCTTCTTACTTGCCTTTTCGCTAGCCTTAGCGGCAGTAGCTTTAGCAATACGCTTCGCTTTAGCCTTTTCTTGGCTCTCTTTAAGAGTCAACTGAGCATGTTCAATATGCTCCTGCTCTAATTCGCCACACGCTTGACCATCTAGATCGATACGTTGTGCACCCGCTTTTACGCCTTTTAGGTAACGCCAGCTACTAGTATAGCGTCTTAAAGCAATTCTCAATTGGGTTTTACTTACTTTAGAATCATCAGCCAACCTTTCAGCCAAATCCTGAAACAATCCAATCTTTAATGGCTTAGTTTCACCTTCGGCGATAAAGCACAAAGGAAATGTTTCATATAAATACGCAAGTATTGCGTTGGTGTCGGTCAACTTCTCTGTTGATTCCATCATTACTTCCACAGTTAAAAAAAGGGACTCTATCCAAACATATCAGCATAATATGTCATCAAGGGTCGTTTATATTCGTCAGGCTCAGCTGTATTCGAGCTCCAGTCTATGACTAAACATTGGGCAAGAGTACAAACGCAGCAGACATACCTTAGCAATTACAATTAACAAACGCCAAGCATTCATTCTAAGAATGAGAAACGCTTAACGCCCTTATCATTCGAATCGCCTATTATAAGCGTGACGGCCGCGATTGCGACCATCAATTGCGCGAAATTGGTTGTAGTTTAACCAAATAACGCACTTTCGAAGCTCTTAACTAAGTTTTCCAGGCCAATTTGATCTGTTTTGGTGAATCGATTCAAAATTGGGCTGTCTATATCGAGTACACCGATAAGCTTATTATTATCGAAAACAGGAATGACTATCTCTGAGTTACTGGCTGAATCGCAAGCAATATGTCCATCAAATTGATGGACATCGTCAACTCTCATCGTTTGTTTTTCTGCTGCTGAAGTCCCACATACACCTTTGCCAAGCGGGATACGACTGCATGCCACTTTTCCTTGAAAAGGACCTAAAACAAGTTGCTCATCTTTTAGAAGATAAAAACCAACCCAATTAAGTTGCTCTACAGCATCATTAATCAAGGCTGAAAAGTTTGCCATCGCTGCAACCAGATCATCTTCTCCCGAGAGCAGTGCCTGAGCCTGACGATTTAAGGAGTCATAACATTCCAGATCCATACAAATTTCCTAACACTTTATTTTTTAGTTTCTGCCTTTTTAGGCGATTTTTTAACGGTTTTTGCTGCAGAAGGTGCCACACCTTTAAGTAAACTTAATAACTCATCTTTATTTTGTGCCATATAGAAAGCTAACTTTTCGCAGACATTATCATCCAGCTCAAGTTCAGAATTCGCCACAAAAGGCGTCAATTGATCAGCGATATCAAGCATCTTGTCGTAAGCATCAGCTTCCTTCTTAGATGTGAATGTCATCTTCTCAACCCCTTCTCTGACCACGACAAATTTAGTAATTACCGCCATACCTGCCCTCATACTGTTTTTATATACAGTTACAGAGTCTCACAAAAATAACTTCTTATGCAAGTATTCTGAGAAATCTGATATAATCCAGCTGATTATCAACAGTTACTGATGCTGTATATTTAAGAATGGTTTAAGGTTCATCACTATACTAAAGCCGCGTTTTAGTCTGGTGGGATAGCTTACCCGCTCAAATGTCCATGTAAAACAGGATACCAATAAGGGATTTGAAGCCAGAGATGGAACGAGATTGTATTGATGATTGTGTGACCTTATGCCGCTCCTGTGATTTAGTGGTAACCAAGCGAGCACTTCCTTCGGGAGTTCGGGCCTTGTGTCCGCGTTGTCATACCGCCCTTTACGATACGCCATACTGCTCTATTAACGGTATGTTAGCGCTTTGCATCACTGCACTGATCTTTTTCACGCCCGCTAATTTTCTTCCCATTTTAGAGTTACATTTTTTAGGCAGTGTTAGAACAGCTACAATTGCTGAGGGAGCCATAGCCGTCGCCCATCAAGGTTACTGGATCGTGGGAATATCGGTCATGCTCACAGCAGTGATCGCACCAGGGATCCTGATCTTATCTATCTTGTCGCAGATCCTTATCATTAAATACCGTCTGCACTCGCCTTTTTTTAGAGACCTGCTTAAACGCCTATTGAAGTATCAAGATATTCTGTCTCAGTTAACCATGCTTGAGATCTACCTCATCAGTATCTTAGTGTCTGTGTTCAATTTATCTGATTTTGCCGATATCTTCTTAGGCATGGGAACGTTTTGCTTCTCTATGCTTTTTATCGTCACTCTATTTCTACAGCGTGAATATAATTTAGAGCATATGTGGAGCATGCTTGATGAGTAACATCGATGAAAATGCTCAAGGCAAGGAGATGGGGTTAACCACTTGTCCCTCCTGTAATAAACTAAATGAGCAGAAACAGACCCACTGTACCCGCTGCGATAGTCCATTAATGGTGAGAGATACCACTAGCTTACAAAAAAGCTGGGCGTTACTTATCACCGCAGCCATCTTGTTAATTCCGGCAAATATCTACCCAATCACCATGTTGACCGATCGTGGCCGTATACGCCATGACACCATCTTTACCGGGATCACACATCTAGTACAATCCGACATGTTTCCCATCGCTATTATACTCTTTACCGCCAGTATATTAGTTCCTCTACTTAAAATAGTCGGCTTAACGATCTACCTAACCGCCATCAGTTTTCGTTTGCCCATCTCCAAGAAGATGCTAATGGTAGGTTTCCATATCATTGAATGGATAGGACGCTGGTCCATGTTGGACCTATTTGTCATTTCCATCACCGTCGCACTGGTTAATATGGGGCAACTCTTGGATGCCAAGCCTGCCCCAGCCGCCACTGCATTTGCATTAGTGATTTTGCTGACACAGATGGCAGCGAAAGTACTGGACACTCGTTTACTCTGGGATCGACTGGAATCGAAAGATGACAAAAATAGAAGCACCAAAAGTCGTTAAAAAGAAACTCTTCTCTCCAATCTGGCTTCTGCCGCTGGTAGCGCTAGCATTAGGCGCTTGGTTAGGCGTAAAGAGTATTAAAGAAGCAGGTATCGAAGTGCGGATCCATTTCCCCAGTGCTACCGGTATTGATGTAGGGAAAACATTAGTCCGCTACCAAGGTTTAACGGTCGGTAAAGTGGTCGATATCAGTATTGATGACGAGCTAAAAGGCGTTAATGTCGATCTGAAAATGGATTACCGAGCCGATCCTTTTCTTAATAAAGGCACTAAATTCTGGCTGGTAGCTCCAAAAGCTTCAATTACAGGTGTTGAGGGGTTAGATACCCTATTCTCTGGCAACTATATTGCGATTCAACCCGGAAATGGAGAGTCCCAGTCTTTCTTTGAAGCAGAAGAAAATGCACCTGCTATTTTGCCTAATGAAGATGGATTAGTGATAGAGCTGACGAGTGAAACCTTGGGCTCTTTAGATGTTGGTTCTCAGCTCTTTTATCGCCAGATCCCCGTTGGACAGGTGATAAGTTATAAACTCAAAGGAGCAAGTGAGATCTCACTCACCGCCTTTATTAAGAAGCAATATGCTCATCTGGTTAAAAAAGACTCACAATTTTGGAATGTATCGGGCCTTAAGATAGATGCCTCACTCTCCGGTATAAAGATAAAAACCGAAAGCTTATCGACCATTTTGGCTGGCGGATTAAGTTTCAGCTCCTCTGAAAACTCAGAAATAGCAGAGAAAGGCCAACAATATAAGATTTATGACAATGAAGAGCTAGCCCTAGGCGGGATAGAGTTTACCTTAACCGCCGATAAGGCTGAGTCAGCCTCCATAGGCACTGCAATTGTATTTAGAGGCATCAAAATTGGCCGCATTACCGACTCTAATCTCACTGACTCTGGGGTTGAGTTTACCGCTAAGCTCAATACTGAGCATGCAGAGCTGCTTTCAGCGAGTTCCCAATTTTGGTTAGAGGGGGCAGACCTATCACTTTCTGGCGTTAAACATGCAGAGCGATTACTCACAGGTAGCGTGATTAACTTTTCGCTAGGTTCTGGTGAACCAGCATCACAATACCCTCTTCTAACAGAACAACCTGATAAGCTGGCGACATCAAAACTCACACTTACCTTAACTTCAGAGAGTAACCAAGGTATCGCAGAAGGTGCAGAGGTCAGATATAAACAGATCGCAATCGGCAAAGTTAACTCTGTAAAACTAAACAGCAGTTTGTCAGGCATAGAGTACCAGATTGAGATCTGGCCTGAATTTACTCAACTTGTAACCCAAGACAGTTACTTTGTACCTGAAAGCGCCCTCTCTATTGACGCATCCCTTGAGGGAGTTTCGGTTAAAACTCGTGATTTTGCCACACTCACCCAAGGAGCTATCAGCCTAATTCAAAGTAGCAGCAAGTCACAGGTGGAAAAAGGGGCTACCTTATCCCTGTTTGCCTCACGCCAAACAGCCGAAGAGCATTTTAAAAACCAGAACCTAATCAAGCTCACATTAAGCAGCCCAGATGGTGCAGACCTCTCCTCTGGCGCACCTGTCTATTATCAAAAGATGCAGATAGGTGAGGTCGAAAATGTTAACTGGCAAACTGGCGAGCAGAGCTTCACTGTTAACTTGAGTATTCAAGAGCAGTTCTCAGGGTTACTTAAGTCAAATACGGTATTTTGGCGAAATGGTGCCCTGTCAGTTAACGCCGCACTCACAGGTATTGAGATAGATGTAGCCCCTCTTCAAGGCGCATTAAAAGGCAGTATCACTTTGGGCTTACTCGATGAAGCTGAACATGGAGATCAAGAGCATCTCTACGCCTCTAAATCTTTAGCCTTAGCTCAAGCTAAGCCAATCAGCCTAAGCTTTCCTGCAGATGTTAAACTGAGTGCAAAAGCGCCTATTCGTTATCATGGCCATCAAGTCGGAGAAGTTGAGTCTGTGAAACTGGACAAAACTCTTGAAAACGTTACCGCTAAAGCCTACTTATATGGCAACTACGCTAAACACTTTACACAAACAGACGCCAGCTACTTTATTGTTGATGCGCAGATCTCACTATCAGGCATCACTGCTCCAGAAACCTTGGTAACGGGGCCCTATATCGGTGTCATTCCGGGAAAGAGTGAGATCACGAGTGTAAACTTCGTTGCTAAAGACACGCCAGCTAAACAACGTAAAGCTGGAGAGCTCTATTTCACACTCGAGGACAACAACCTTGGCTCTATCAAGTCTGGCACCCCTATCTTCTTCCGAGGCATGAAAATAGGCCAAGTAGACAATTATAATTTATCTGCAACAGGCAACTCAGTGCTGATGCATGCTCATATAGACAGCCAGTTTAGCCACTTGGTCAATCAAAGCAGTCAATTTTGGGACCTATCCGGCGTCAAAGTCGACATTGGTCTGTTTTCAGGCGCAAAAATAGAAACCGGTACATTAGAGACCATTCTGGCGGGTGGCATTGGCGTTGTCACACAATCTAAGACCTCAAATTCAAACCAGTTAGCGGCTGATAGTCAGTTTACACTGCAAAAGCAGCTTGATCCTGAATGGTTAAATTGGGCCCCGGAACAAAAAGCCCCATAAGCTTAATGAAAACAAATAATTTAATAAAACCAGAACAAAAGTTCTGGTTTTATTCTTTATACCTGCTAGCTTCATCAATGCTGTTTAACTATTATTTCATATACAGCAAGCTTTTTACCCAATTCACTTCAAACACAAAAATTAATTCATGTGAAGTGCCTTAGGGAGTTCCCTCATATTTAGGTGCCTTATCAATGTCCAAAGAACTTATGCAAGTCGCTGCACTCAATTTAAAAAAAGCGGTCCCCTTGATGCTCAAACATCAAATTCCCACAACACCGACTAACTACGCACTCTGGTACGCCTATGTAGGTGAACAGCAACCTGAGCTTAATGAACAGCTCGACACGATTATCAATGAGCACAACACCTGCCCTCCCTCAAATTCAACACTGCTTTACCGTGAATTTGTTGCCGATCCAGTTGAACTCGATGTCATTGATATGAGGCAAAACCTTGAAGCGATGGCCACCGAGCTCTCTCAGTCTCTTAAGGATACCAACACAGACGCCACTCACTTTCAAAAACGGATTGACAGTAACTTTGACAAACTCAACCGCATTGAGGAGGAGGGAGTCAGTCTCGAGAAAGTATTGGGTGTGGTACGGAATCTAGTAAAGGAGTCCGATGAGATACGTTCGAGCACCGAGTATTTTACAGGTCACCTTAAACGAGCCCAACAAGAGATTGAGGCATTAAAGGCGCAACTGAAAAAATCAGAAAAAGATGTCCTATTCGATGCTTTAACTGGCGTGTTAAATCGAAGAGCTTTCGACTCAGATCTAAAAGGCTCCCTAAGCCAATCCCCAGATGGGCTCTGTTTGATTCTTATCGATATCGATCATTTCAAAGCCTTTAACGACAACTATGGCCACCAATTAGGGGATCAAGTATTAAAAGCGGTCGCTAAACGTCTGGGGGAGTCATGCAGAGAGGGAACCAAGTTGTACCGTTACGGAGGAGAAGAGTTTGCCGTTATCACAGCCAATAGCCAGCTAAGAAAAGCCAGACACTTGGCAGAAGCGATGCGCAGAGCCCTTGAAAAGGTCTCACTAAAAGACAGACGAAAAGATGCCATGATCAACAATATCACCGCCTCTTTCGGTGTCGCACAATGGGATCCTTCACTATCTGCCACCCAGTTAATAGAGCAATCGGATAAACTGCTCTACGAAGCCAAGCGATTGGGCAGAAACCGAGTAATGCCAATTGCCAGCTAACCGATAACTTCAGCATAGACAATAAAGCGGAGCGGGCCGCCAGTTGTTAGGGAGTGGAACGGATAACAAGTGATTAAAGTGAGTCGTTTATCTGAGTCAGAATTAAGTACTTGGGTATCAGACTCATGCACAACTTGGGTTCCCACCACTTGGTAGAGCACTTCTGTTCCGTCGCTCTCCTGCAGCTTAATCCGTTTGCCCTGTTTCACCCCCTCCAAAATGGAGAAATGGGTATCATTGTGACCAGCAATAATTCGACTCTCGCCGCGCCAGCTCTCTCTACCATCTTGAAGCTGAGCTGGACCGAAAGCCAAATTTCTACCCGATGCCCCTTCAAGTACATACATGGAATGTCCAGTAAACAGCCCCGATTTACTGCCTTGCTCATCGATAAATGTCATCTGGGCAACCGGGTAAGTATCAGCCCAGCTCCACGGTTTATGTGGTTGTTGATCCACCAGTGTTCGCTTCCATGCCTGTTCAATAAGGTATTGGGCAAAATGTGCTTTAGCTTGCATATAGACTCCCTGACCAAGAAATATTCCCACAAAAACAAGTAATATGAATATGATTGCTCGGTGAAAAAACACTGACTTAGGCATCTCTCCTCTCCTGAGAGCTCAACACTAAGCCAAATGCACGGTAGTAACTCAGAAGATAGATCCCCAACAAACTCAATAATAGACCACCAATTAAGATAAACAGTCGACTCGCAGTTCCTGTTTGAGGTAGCGTTGCTGGCGGCACCCAACCATATGGGATAGCAGATAACAGCTCAACACTCTTGCTCTTGATGCCACTAGCTCTAGCTGGAGTCATCTCAACGGCCACTAAACTTGTATGAGCACTGACCAAGTGATAATCCAGAGCCAACGCGGTGATCTGCTGTTTCACTCTCTGCTCATTCACCCCGTTCTTACTCAAATCAAGAGCTGCGATCTGCTTCCTTGCCCAGATAAGATCTAAGCCTAACTCTGGCTTTCTCTCCTTCAGTGACACACTTTCCTGCCAGTACTGTCCCCCTATGGTGCCAGATACGATAAGTTCAGTCGGAGATGATACATGCTGCGTCGAGTTCATCTTTATTGCGACCAACAAAGGCTCTTCAGCATAGAGATCTGGGATCACGGCAGGCCAATAATCAGGAACTCTATTATCGGCATACCTCAGTTTAATATCGGTCAACTGGGGGCGCTCTATCTGATAAAGCAGTGATTCAATTTTACTCTGCACCTCATCCAGCTTACCTATGTAAGTGAACGTGCCTCGCCCAAACTCTGCCGCTCTGCGCATAAAGTGTGAATTTGGCGCTGAGCCTATGCCTAAGGTGAACAATCGGCTTTCACCTATCTTCTGCTTAATAAGCTGGAACAGGACTTGCTCATCTCCAACGGAGCCATCAGTCATAAATAGCACCTGACGTAGCCTTTCACTGCCAAGCTCTTCAGCCTCAGTATCTTTGTCTAACGCAGCATTGAGTGCCAATCGCATCTCAGTACCGCCATTAGCCTTAAGTGAGCGCACATACTGATTAGCCAAGCCTATATTTTTCGCTGTAGCAGGCAGAGAATAAGGCGATAGCGCGCCAACGTTCGAGTTAAACTCAATCACATTAAAAGTATCCTTGGCTTTTAACCCAGCAAGGGCATAATTAAGGGCACGTTTTGCTTGCGCAATCGACGCTCCTGACATAGAGCCAGAGGTGTCTATCACTAAGATAAGCTCTCTTGAAATAGATACATCTAGCTTCTGCGCTAAAGGTGGCAACAGCATCAGCAAGGCGTAATCATCCTCCACAGCTTTCGTCCTGCTAGCTTTTAAACTCGCTTTAGCATCAGTAGGAGCGACCTGTATCTTAGAAGATAACGAGTGTGTTTTACCCTGCTGAGAGAAAACAGCTGCTGTAGGTTTAGTTTCAATCTCTGGTCGCCAGTTCAATACAAAATCTCGATCAGCCTTTACGCCGGTAAGTGACACTCGATAGCGAGAATCACTTAGCTGAGTGCGACTTACCTTATGATAGGGACTCGATATCAAACTTAATCCCACTCCAGCATCTAGCTCAACCTCAATGCTCACTTTGGCAGCAGAATCTATTCCAATGCTATCGCTATGGGCTGCGTAGTTTTCAATCGCATCTAAGGTGTTTGAGAAGCTAACACTGCCACTCTTTTTATCCTGCATTGAGACTGGTGAGAGGTATCGCGGATTCACCACCATAGGAAACCTAAGGCTAAACTCCCCTTTTTGATAGGACACCAACTCTTGGTAACTGATCTCCACCACCAAAGCCTCACCAGGTCCTAAGTTGGCTACTGAGGTGGTGAAGATATTAGGAGTAGATTGAGAGACTAAGCTGGCACGTTTACCTGCTTTTTTCGCCATTTCAAACTGTTTTTTTGCTTTGATCTTTTCCTTAATCTGCCCCTCTATGATCTTACTGCCAACTTCTAAGCGCATATGATCCACCGCAGCTTCATCAGGCAGTGGGAATTGATAACGGCCATTTAGCCAGTGTTGAGTGTCATTACGAAATACCTGCCTAACATTGACCCGATTTGTCCAGCCCGACACCTTCATTTCAACTTGTGTCGTTAGTGGTAAGCTCACATGCTCTTCACCATCGCCGGAGTGATAGATCAAGCTTGCTTGGCCACCCTCCGACCTCTGCTGAGCATAACTGAACAGACTCAAGCAAGATAACACTCCAATAGTGAGTATTCTAATGACTGCCGCCCCCCTAAAGGGGGCAAGCATGGTGAGTAAATAAGGCGCCAAACTTAATGCCAAGAACCCGCTATTATCCATTTTCATCACAATAATCCTTTATTATCTGAGCTGATTATTGGTTTGCAGCGAGTGCAGATCCATTTGAGATGAGCTTTATATTCACCCTTCGGTCAAAAAAGTCATTTTCGAAACTCTGATCTTCAGTCAAGGGCGCGCTGGCCCCGAATGCCTTATAGGATAAACGGCTCTCATCGACGCCTTGGGAGACAAGGTAGGATTTGACTTCCGCTACCCGCTGCTCTGATAACGCTTGGTTATAGGTTGAGTCACCTCTTCTGTCCGCGTAGCCTGTCATGTCTAATCTCAGCTCTGGTGAGATAGAGACAGCATAGGCCAGATCATCGAGTTGACGCTTAATGTGAGGTGCAAGTTCAGAGGATCCCGTTTTAAACTGGATATTGAGCCCCATGGCAAGCTCAGTTAACTTCTGGTCTTGAGCCAACTTTAACTCTGCTAACTGCTGCTGGGCTTCGTCATATTGACCCGCAATAACAAGCAAAGATTGTTTATCGCTACTCAACGCGGCAATTTGTGATTGTTTCTCGGCAATTTTGGCATGCTGGGCGTCAATCTCAGAATCATCCCCAACCGACTTACCCAATAATGCTCCAGTAAATGCACCAATAATGGCGCCTACAGGTCCGCCAACAACCGCGCCAAGCACTATGCCTGAAGTCAATCCCACTAACTCCTCGTTATGCTCTCTCTCATCAAGCTGCTCCTGTGCATATGTCGCATTTGAGAGAGTTAGGCTGCTCATCACTAAAAGGGCAATTATCTTCTTATTCATTTTTCTATTCCTATCATGGGAGATTAAAGATTGAACGAGTGAACTATCACCGCTCAACATCTGTTTCGATAGGTCAATTAAACAGGAGATAAATGGCCGATACAGGGAGGAAAAATGACATTACAGGTATCAATTGTGGCAACAAAATGGCAATCGTTATCAGCATCTTTAATCCGTAAAAATTTCCTGTATAGTCACTGACAAAGGTCTTTTAGACGCAGATTAAAGTGCAATAGGCTCAGTGTTCATTCATAACTGTTCACGCCTGATCAACATAGACAACAGTAGAAGGTAGAGATTGATGAAACGTATCGCCATTGTGGAAGATGAAGCAGCCATACGGGAAAATTATAAAGAGGTACTACAGCAGCAAGGCTATAGCGTTCAGGCATACGCAAATCGTCCCAGTGCCATGCAAGCATTTGCCACCCGTTTACCCGACTTGGCCATTATCGATATCGGCTTAGAGGATGAGATTGATGGCGGCTTTACGCTTTGCCAGTCCCTTAGAGCTATGTCTAGCAACCTACCCATTATCTTTTTAACCGCCAGAGACAGCGACTTTGATACCGTCTGTGGCCTGCGTTTAGGGGCCGATGACTACCTGAGTAAAGATGTGAGTTTTCCTCACTTAATCGCCCGATTAGCCGCACTGTTCAGGCGCGCTGAACTGCAGGGAAAATCACTCGAAGTCGAGAACCTGCTCGAAAGAGGCGCGTTAACCATTGACGCTAATCGCATGCAAGTTTTTTGGAATCAAGCGCCGATAGAGCTCACCGTCACTGAATTTTGGATGGTGCATTCACTGGCGAAGCGACCAGGACATGTTAAAAACCGCCAAGACTTGATGCAGGAGGCTAAGATATTTGTCGACGACAGCACCATCACCTCCCATGTAAAAAGAATAAGAAAGAAATTCATCGCCCAAGATGCTGAATTTGATTGCATAGATACGGTTTATGGCATGGGATATCGATGGGAGCCTCAAGTCAATTAATGAGATATTATCATTTCTGTCCCCCCTCAATATCGGTAGCTTTATCTATCCATCAACAGAGAAACTGGCATGTTTAACCTCCCCATTGGCCTAAGAACAAAAGTTGCCATACTCTCTCTGTTTCTGCTCTGTCTCCCCTGGCTTGGCTATCAATATGTCTGGGAGATGGAGAAGTATCTACGCCATGGTCAGGAGAAAACCTTAGAGGGCACGACTCAAGCCCTCGCTACCGCCCTGCATGAAAGGCCTAAACTATTTGATAGTCAAGCAAGCTTTCTGACTCAAGTACAGCAAGGCAGAGATCTCTACGCCTACCCACTCTCAGGGCCTATTCAGTTAGATGGGAAGCTAGCTGATTGGGCATCTTATAGACATAAGAGTATAAACTACGGCGACAATCATCAGATATTCAAAGCCGATCCCGATGCACCTCTAAGCATCAACTTTACTCATATGGTCGGTAAATACGCAGGTTACCTCTACGGCTTCTTTGAAGTCACGGATCCCAATGTGGTGTACCGTGGCAAAAATACCCTTAATATCGATCGAAATGACCATCTAGCTATCGCCACCTTGGCACCCGATGGAAAATTCAGACGTTATATCGTTGCCACAACAAAAGATGGTTGGATCAGCGCATTTGAACTGCCTGAGGATCCTGCGCTTTCTACCCCTGTCACTCCTGAAATTAAAATCCAGGGTAAATGGAGAAAAACAGAACAGGGATATAATGTTGAGCTGCGGATCCCACTGGAGATGGTGGGCAGCAAACTGGGCTTTGCCATCTATGATGTTAACGACAGCAAAACCGGTGAACTAGAAGCGATTGTGGGCACCTCTGCCATTGATGATGTTGATAAGCTGGGCACAGTGCTTGTCCCCTCACCAGAGATAGAGAGCATCATCAAAGGGATGAGTCATAACAGCTCACGGATATGGGTGGTCGACAAACATGGCCGCGTACTTGCAAAATCTGGGGACATTCGCACCAGTAACAGTGTCTGGACTCGCACAGTTAAAGAGCCGAAAAACCCTGGATTCTGGGGAAGGTTTAAACAAAAATACCTGCATCCGCTCTACTACCGGATCTTAACCACACCGCCTAAAGATTTTATCGACTCTTTACAGGACTCCACCGTTCTAGGCGGCAGTCATATTAAACAAGCCTTATCGGGAAAACAGGGATCAACTTGGCGATTAACCCCCGATAATAAAGCAGTGATTTTAGCTGCTGCCAGTCCTATCTGGATAGACGATAAGGTGATGGGAGCCGTGATCTCAGAAGAGACCACACACGGGATCAGAACGTTGCGAAATAAGGCGTTAGAGAAACTCTTTAATGTCATTATTACTATCATGAGCATGGGTACATTAGCGCTGTTTTTCTTCGCATCAAGTATCTCAAGCCGGATCCGAAAACTCAGAGATGAAGCCGAAGAGGCCATCGACAGCCAAGGGCGAATTAAACAGCACATCAAGGGATCTAAAGTCCGTGATGAGATAGGTGATCTCTCCAGAAGCTTTGCCAATATTGTCGGCCGTTTAGGCCAGTACACCCACTACCTTGAAAACATGAGTTCAAGGCTTTCACATGAGTTAAGAACCCCGGTCGCCGTGGTTCGCTCTTCACTGGAACACCTTGGCCTGCAATCGCTCGATCCAGACAGCCGTAAATATGTTGATCGGGCACAAGAAGGGGTAAGTAGGCTCAATATGATCTTAAATAATATGAGTGAAGCTACCCGACTAGAGGAGAGCTTATCTAAAGCGGAACTTGATACTTTCCCCCTCTCAAAAGTGATCAGTGGTTGCGTTCAGGGTTATCAGCTTACCTACCCCAATAAAGAGTTCATCACAGATATCTCAGATGAGGATTTGATGATGACAGGGGTACCTGAATATATAGCCCAGTTGATGGATAAACTCATCGCCAATGCCCTAGAGTTCAGTTTAGAGAATACCCAAATCTCGGTTTCACTCTCGGCCAAAAATCGCTTAGCGCAGCTCTCTATCCGTAATCTAGGTCCAGAGTTACCGGAAAATATGGCAGAGCAGATATTTGAATCTATGGTCTCTGTCAGGCAACAGAAAGCACAGGAGAAGCCACACCTTGGCTTAGGTCTCTACATTGCGCGGCTAGTCACCGACTTTCACCATGGAAAGATCATCGCCAAAAACCTCCCTGTAGATGAAAATGATAGATCAGTCACAGGTGTGGAGATACGGGTGAGCTTGCCGCTTGATTAGTGGGTAGCATTTTACCTATCAATCTTCACTTTCATTTAGCCGTTTAGATGTTAAGATGGCTAAAACCACATTCTTTAGTTGTAAAAAAGAGCTGCCCTATGAAAAAAGATACCCAGATAGTCAGTGTCGGACGTGATAAAAAATGGACTAAAGGGGTGATAAACCCACCTGTTTTTAGAGCATCAACCATGGTATTCGATACCATGGAGGAGATGCGCTTCGCGACTAAAAATAGAGCCAAAGGAGAGATGTTTTACGGCAGACGTGGCGGCCCAACTCATTTTGCTTTTCAAGCGGCCATTGCTGGGCTTGAAGGCGGAGTGGGCACCGCCCTCTATCCATCAGGCTCTGCGGCGATTAGCGGCGCCCTGCTCTCATTTCTAAAGGCTGGCGATCACCTTTTGATGGTCGATACCGCCTATGAACCGACGCGGGATCTCTGTAATAAACTGCTAGCAGGTTTTGGCATTGAAACCACTTACTATGATCCTATGATAGGTGCGGGAATTGAAGCCCTGATTAAGCCCAATACTAAGGTGCTGTTTCTTGAATCCCCCGGCTCCATCACCATGGAGATCCAAGATGTACCGAGCTTAGCAAAGGTCGCGCACCAACATGGATTAACAGTCATCTTAGACAACACTTGGGCGTCTCCCATCAACTCTCGCCCATTCGAGATGGGGGTCGATATCTCAATTCAAGCAGCCACTAAATACATTGTTGGCCACTCAGATGTGATGATGGGTACAGCAACCTCTAACGAGGCCCATTGGGATCAATTAAGAGAAAATAGCTACTTAATGGGACAATGCACCTCACCTGATGATGTCTACCTTGCCAGCCGAGGTTTAAGAACATTAGGCGTGCGTATGCAGCAACATGAGCGCAATGCGCTTAAAGTGGCAAATTGGCTGCAATCTCGCCCTGAGGTTGACCATATCAGGCATCCAGCTTTCGACACTTGCCCTGGTCATGAGTTCTTTAAGCGTGATTTTAGCGGCTCTAATGGTCTGTTCTCTTTCGTATTAAAAGAGGGTTCGCTAAATTCAGTCACCGCACTGGTTGAGAATATGGCTCACTTTAAGATGGGGTTCTCTTGGGGAGGATTTGAGAGCCTAATTCTGGGCGTATTTGGCATCGACAGGCTTCGCACCGCAACCCATTGGGATAGCAGTAAACCACTTATCCGTCTTCATGTTGGCCTTGAAGATCCAGATGATCTGATTGCCGATCTCCAAGCAGGTTTCGAGCGATTTAACCAAGCATTGAAATAAATAAAAACTCTGGATTAAACCTAGGTTATGTAAAACCCCTAGGTTTAATCCGACGATTCCTACAAATTAGCACTCAACACAGCTTGTCCAAAGCAGCGGCTCACCCAGCTCCTCTAGCTCTCCATCGATAATTACCAGTGCACTATTATCTTGGCACAGATAGAGAGACTCAAATAACGCCTCATCAAACTCAACCCCCCTTCGCTGCAACTCTGCGATAAAATCCACTGGAGTGGTCAATTCGCTACGCAGATGCGGCATAAAGTGAAATGGAACTAGCCCTAGAGCCGATAAATCCTTGAGCTCAACATCATTACTATCACCACATAAAAAAGCACTCTCAATTGATGGTGTCATGAGCATAGCACCAGCGCTCACGCCAACTAACGCCCCGCCCGCTTCAACATATTGCCTCAATTTAGGCAACAGCCCTCTTAGTTTTAACCCTTTTAAAAACCGGAAGGTATCTCCACCCGCTAGGTGGATAGCGTCGCAGCCAAACAGCTCTGGCAAAATATCTTCATCAAACTCCGACTCAAGCTCGACAAAAAGTGGCATCTGGGCGCCTAACTCTTCATAAAGCGCTTGGGTCTGACGAAAATAAGCTCTGTCAGGCTCAGGACCTGAGGCGATATAAGCAAGCTTACACACGTCCTTTTTCTGAGCTGCGAGCAGTAGCTTTATCGCATCGATACCATTTGAAGAGGTAGGAGAACTAAGTAATGCCAGTTTCATATTTCTCAAGTGATTGAATACAAGATGAAACCAGATTACCCAGAGGTGAGAATAGTGACAAGTTTTTTAACAAAAAAGAGACTGTAAGGCGATTAAATCACCAGACATCTACTGTTTTATTCAAATTTATTTGTTAGCCTAGCTTACTGGGTATATTCAGCCCTGAATTTTGAAGTGGCTTTATAACAGTTGCAGCGCTTGTACTTACAAGCCCTCTTAAGCTGCACATTTTTGATGTTCATTTGGAGCTATAATTTTTATGCTTTTTAAGTCGCAACAACTTCTCCCTTTCGCTCTTGCCTGTTTATTGCTTTCAACCCAAGCAATGGCGAAATCTGATTACCAAGCGCTAAGTGATAGCTTTAAACAAGAGTTTCATAAGCAGCTAAAGAAAAATGGCGTACCAGGCGGCGCTTTTGTCATTATTGAAGATGATAAAATCTTAAAGATGAGCTCATACGGGAAACGCAAAAAAGGCGGTACACTCAATATAAACAGCAACACGGTATTCAGATTGGCATCGGTATCAAAAACATTTGCAGGCACCTTAGCAACCATGCTGGTTCATGAGAAAAAATTCAGTTGGGAAGATTCACTTATCCGCTACATGCCTGAATTTAAACTTGCAGACTCCTCGGCAACAAAAGAGATCAACTTGGGCCATGTGATTGGTCAAAGCACAGGGTTAATGCCTAACAGCTACGACAATATCCTCAATGCCAACGGTAAACTAAAAAAAATTATCCCTCAGTTTTCTAAGCTCACTCCCATGTGCTCACCCGGTGTCTGCTACAGCTACCAAAATATCGCCTTCTCATTTATCCAACCTGTAATTGAGCAGCAAACCGGCAGCAGTTACGCAAATTTAGTTGAAAAACGGATCTTCTCCCCCCTTAAAATGAATACCGCTTCCATAGGAATGGACGCCTTCCTAGCAAGCAAGAACCGCGCAAGTCCCCATATAAAAACCCGTTCGGGCTTTAAAAAAGTCAAGGTAAAGCCTAACTACTACCAAGTAGAGCCTGCAGCTGGCGTCAATGCCAGTATCACAGATATCTCTAAATGGTTGATTGCCAATTTAGGCAATAACCCTAAGGTACTGAGCCCGCAACTGCTCCAAGATATCAAGGAGCCTGGAGTGCGCACCCGTAAGGAACTTAGACGCCGTGAATGGCGAACTCATCTCAATGATGCCCATTATGGTAAAGGATGGAGAGTCTACGATTTTGAAGGTGAAGAGCTGGTGTATCACGCGGGGTGGGTGGCAGGCTATGTAGCAGAAATTGCTTACTCCCCTCGCCTGAAAATAGGTATGGCCATGTTACTAAACGGCGAATCTCGGGTTATTGCAGAGCTAGGATCAGAGTTTTGGAGTAAGGTGATAACACAAGAGAAGCGCTTAGCCAGTAAAACTAAAACGGCAAAATAGCGCTCAAAATCTATCTGGACTAATCACAATCTCTGTATTAGTCCAGATCTCTCATCGGCCACAACACGATATGGTCTTCGATATATCTAACCTTTGTCTCACACTTCACTTTATTTTGAGTCGACATTCCAGCCTCATGCATCAAAGCTTTCGAGCCTGTGATCAAAGGATGCCAAGAGGGTAACTCTCGCCCAAGAAACAAGCGCCGATATGCACAACTATCGGGGAGCCAAGTCAGCTCGGCAACATTATCAGCCGTCACTTGAGTGCAAGAGGGCACAAAAGTAAAGCGTTCCTGATAATGAACACAATGACCATCTTGATGATCTAATAGTTTACAGGCTGCATTGGTGTAATAGAGCTCTTCGGTTTCATCATCGATTAACTTATTTAAACAGCACTTACCGCACCCGTCACACAATGATTCCCACTCTTGGGTATCAAGCTGTGCTAAGGATTTTTCTTTCCAAAATGACATGATTTTTAATCTACAAAAAAGCCCGTTTTCACGGGCTATTTTACACTAGTCATTAATAACAATGAAGTCATGGGTCACAAACGACAAAAGGCGTTAATTAATTTCAGGCTACTTGATCCGCTCTGAAAGGTAGGTCACCGACAAAGCTTGATAGTCGGAGTCCATTCGTTTAATTAAAGTACGATAGTTATCGTAAACCAGATAAGCTCGCCCCTTTGCACCGTCAGGCATAATGAGTGAAACCGACATGTCATCTCGATTTGGAAGCGACTTACCGTTATAACGGCTTATCCCCAGCTCCCCCCATTGAGAAAACGTTTTGGAGATCCCATTAGATGAGTGGTTGATATCAAAGTTGTCCGGTAACAACACTTGCCGTCCCCAAGTCTGCTCCCCTTTCCAACCAACTTGCTTTAAATAATTAGCAAGAGATGCAAAGATATCTTGAGGATTCCCCCACAGATCAATCTTCCCGTCACCATCCCAATCTTGTGCATAAAGAAGGTATTGGCTGGGCAAAAATAGAGGCTGACCCACTAATCCTTTCGATGAGCTTTTAAGTTCACTGACTTGCAAGGACTCCTGCTCAAGGATCTGCAAAGTCGCAAAAACCTCCTCTTGATAGTCGACACGCTCTGGTTGATCAAAAGCTTTTGAGGCGGTAACTGACAGCAGTGGGTACTGGCTTACTGCTTCACCAAAATCTGACTCCATCGCCCAAAGTGCAACAAGAAATCTAGGCTGAACACCGTACTTATCGCCAATAGCCTTAAGCTCTGCTTGGTATTGAAGGAATAGAGCTCTGGCCTTATCAACTTTCCACTCAGGAACTCGCTGGGGAATATAACTCTCTAAGTTGGTCATCGATTTTTCAGCTGTTTTACTGCTGTCTTGCGCAGTTCTAAACAACTTGATATTGGAAAAGCTCGATTCTAACGTCTGCTCAGCTATCCCCTTCTCTCTTGCTTCCTGTTTAAGGCTGGAAAGGAACTGCTGAAAACTGGATGTGGGTTTAACGTCTTGGGCAAAAACGTTATGCTGTAACCCTATTGCGATCACAAAAGTAGCACTAATGGCTCCGAGATTTATCCCTGTCATTTTGTATCCCTAATTAAGCTAATCGTTAATCTCAATTAATCTCTACTGTAGCCTATTTCACGCTTATGCTCTTCAAGCAGGTTAACCACAGGCGGAGGTAATTGAAGATAATAGCCTTTATCGGCCAATTCACTCTTCACTTTGTTAATATCGGCAAAACCTAAATGATCTCGCTTCATTAAGGGTAGCATCATCACAAGTTCTGGTGGGCCAAACATCTCGAGCAGTGCTTCGGGGACACGTTCAAATTCATTACGTTTTTCAACGAAAAGATAACTATCGGCTTTACGCCGACTCTTATATACCGCACAGATCATATACTGTCTACTTTCCTACTATTCAACTTGCCACTGACTGAGTCACACTATAACATGGACAGCTATTAATATAATGCAAATCAGCGCCAAGTCTGATTATTTTATAAAGAGCTAAGGTCACAATGCAGACACCCAGCCTAGAGTTAAAAGGCTCATCATTTACACTATCTGTACTCCACATTAACCAGCTTGATCTGGAAAAAGTGACAATTGAGTTAGACGGCAAATTAGCCATCGCTCCACAATTTTTTCTCGGTGCGCCACTGGTGGTTAATTTAAGTCGCATTAAGGCAGCCGATTATAACTTAGCGGCACTAAAAGACCTGCTCATATCAAGGCAGCTAGTCATTGTTGGGATCACCGAAGCGATTGATGAGATAGCCACCCAAGCAAAAGCACTGGGTCTTGCGAACATCAAGTCCGGCAAGCAATCAAATGCTCAGCCTCAACTCCCTAAAACCAGTAAAATAGTGAAACAAAATGTGCGTTCTGGGCAGCAGATTTATGCCAAGAATGCCGATTTAGTGATTTTTGGTACTGTGGGTAATGGCGCTGAAGTGATTGCCGATGGCAGCATACATATTTATGGCAATTTGCGCGGCAAAGCGATGGCTGGCGCATCTGGCGATAAGCACGCCATCATCATCGCTCGCTCTTTGGAAGCCGAACTGGTCTCTATTGCAGGTCAATACTGGCTAGCGGAAAACATTCAACATAATAGTACAACGAAAAGTGGCTGTGTTCGCCTCGAAGGTGAATCTCTTACCATCGAAGCGCTGCCACTTTAAAGACAGCAAAAAGGAAAGAATTAGAAATGACACAAATAATTGTTGTCACCTCAGGTAAAGGCGGCGTGGGTAAAACCACATCCAGTGCGGCTATTGCTACAGGTTTGGCATTAAAGGGACATAAAACTGTCGTTGTTGATTTTGATATCGGACTGCGTAACTTAGACCTTATCATGGGGTGTGAGCGCAGGGTCGTCTACGACTTTGTCAATGTGATCAATGGCGAGGCAAACTTGAATCAAGCATTGATCAAAGATAAGCGTTGTCCGAATCTATTTGTTCTACCAGCTTCACAAACCCGGGATAAAGATGCACTCACCAAAGAGGGCGTTGGCAAGGTATTGGATGATTTAGCAAAAGATTTTGAGTTTATTATCTGTGATTCACCTGCTGGCATCGAAACTGGCGCTATGATGGCACTATACTTTGCAGATGTCGCTATTGTGACCACGAACCCTGAGGTGAGCTCAGTCAGAGACTCGGACCGAATTCTTGGTATGTTGCAGAGTAAGTCGAAACGCGCCGAAGAGGGATTAGAGCCAGTTAAAGAGTATCTATTACTGACACGCTACTCCCCTGCACGCGTCACCACAGGTGAGATGTTAAGTGTTGAAGATGTAGAAGAGATCTTAGCAATACCACTTATTGGGGTCATTCCTGAGTCTCAAGCTGTTTTAAAAGCCTCTAATTCAGGTGTACCTGTTATCATGGATCAAGAGAGTGATGCGGGTAAAGCATACAGCGATAGCGTCGATCGCTTATTGGGAGAAGAGCTACCTTTACGTTTTGTCACTGAGCAGAAGAAAGGTTTCTTAAAACGGATATTTGGTAGTTAATTATGTCTTTACTTGATTATTTCAAAAGCAGTAAAAAACCGGCTACAGCGGTCACAGCCAAAGAGCGTTTGCAGATCATCGTTGCCCACCAGCGTGGTGAGCGAGATGCACCGGATTATTTTCCTCAAATGAAGCAAGAGATCATTGAGGTGATAAAAAAGTATGTGCATATCGACCCTGAACAGGTTTCTGTTCAACTCGATAAAAATGATAATAAACTCTCGGTACTTGAGCTTAACGTCACTCTGCCTGAAAAGTCATAAGAGTGTAATATGCAAAACCCCGACATGAAGTCGGGGTTTAGTTGTTTGTTTAATAATATGGCCCAAGTTGGACTAAATTAGAGAGACAGTGCCGACAGCTGTGCTGAAACCAAGGTTTCACGCCAGCCAGATAACAGCAGAGGCTTGTCTCCAACCTTGCCAGCCCACAACCACTCAAGGTACTCATGAATGTGCCGCTTAGAACCCAAGAGTTCAATGGGTACTTCATGGCGTTCACTGATCGCACTTAAACACTGCTTAATGGTCTTAAACGAACTCTTATAGCCTGTTTTCAGTGCCAATACATCGATAGCATCAGGCAGATTATCCAGATCCGCAGTGGCTAATAACCTAATAAGATCTTTGCCATGAACACGTTTTTCCTGCTCTGTCAGCTCAATCATCTTATAGAGCTCACTGCTATTTTTAGGCTGTTTTTTCGCTAAGCCAATTAAGCCGTGATCTTTAACAACAAAGCCTACAGCAAGATCCCGTGACAGGGCTTTTGATAAGCGCCATTTTGCTAATACTTTTAAATAAGCTAACTGCTTAGGACTCAGTTGAAATGCGTTTTTAACCCTTAAATAAGCCAGCTCAAGATCCGGTGGAGACAAACGACCTTGGGTCATTCGCTCACCCTCTTCTAATACCCAACCCAGTCTATTTTGCTCCTCAAGCTTCTCTACAAGTTGTGGATAGAGCTGATAAAGGTAATAAACATCGTTAGCCGCATAGTTCAGCTGAGCTTCACTTAAGGGACGTTTCATCCAGTCGGTACGAGATTCACCTTTATCGAGTGGAATGTTCAAGGTTTGCTCAACCAACTTTGCATAACCCAAGCCGTGGCCGAAACCACACAATGCAGCAGCAATTTGGCTATCGAACAACTTGAGCGGCTGACACTGACCGTTGCGAGCAAAGACCTCTAGATCTTCACTGCATGAGTGTAAAATCGTGGTAATGTTAGGCTCTGTCAACAAGCTCCAAAAACCTGAAAGATCACTGACTGCCACAGGGTCTATCAAGGCTAAGGTTTTACCATCATAAGCTTGTATTAAACCCAGTCGAGCATAAAAAGTGCGGGTACGAACAAATTCAGTGTCCAATACCAGTAACTGACTCTCTCTGTACTGAGAAACAAGCTTAGCTAAACTTGCATCATCATCTATATATTGAAACGCTAACAAATTGTTCTCCCGGATAATGGCATGCTGTAAAAAATAGAAAAGCCGGCATCAAGGCCGGCTTAGAGGTTTAAATGGCGCGATACTTATTTTACGCCAAACAGGAAATGTCATTAAGATGACTTAACTTCATCCCTTAACTCTCTACGTAGGATCTTACCCACGTTCGATTTCGGTAGCTCTTCCCTAAATTCTACCAGCTTAGGCACTTTATATCCCGTTAAATGCTTACGACAATGTGTGATGAGATCTTGTTCGCTTAAAGATTTATCATTTTTAACGACAAATACCTTAACTAACTCACCACAAAGCTCATTAGGCACTCCAACCGCAGCGACTTCAATCACTTTTGGATGTAGAGCAACAACCTCCTCCACCTCATTAGGGAATACATTAAAGCCAGAGACTAGAATCATATCTTTCTTACGATCGACAATGAAGAAGAATCCCTGTTCATCCATATAACCGATATCACCGGTTGCTAGATAACCCTGAGCATCGATAACATTAGCAGTCTCTTCTGGTCTCTGCCAATAACCTTTCATGATCTGAGGCCCTTTAGCAAACAGCTCTCCAATCTCACCTTGGGGCAAGACTTTGCCTTCATCATCACGTACCTGGATATCGGTCATCGCCACAGGAAAACCGATAGAGCCGTTATAGCCTTCAAGGTTATAGGGACAACACGTCACCAAAGGCGCAGCTTCGGTTAAACCATAGCCCTCAAGCAGCTTAGTCTTAGTGATAGCCTGCCACTTATCCGCCACAGCACGTTGCACCGCCATACCGCCACCAATCGACAGTTTAAGCTGAGAAAAATCTAAATCTTTAAACTCGTCAGAGTTAACTAAAGCGTTAAAAAGCGTATTAACCCCAGTCAGTGCAGTATATGGATGCTTTTTCAGCTCACCAACAAATGCAGGGAGATCCCTAGGGTTAGTGATCAACAGGTTATTTGCACCTTTGTGCATAAACAGCAAGCAGTTCACCGTCAAAGCAAAGATGTGATAAAGCGGCAGCGCTGTGACAACAAACTCCTTGCCATCAATCAGCATAGGAGAGTATGCCGCATCCGCTTGTAACAGATTGCTCACCACATTTGCGTGGGTCAACATGGCACCTTTAGAGACTCCTGTTGTCCCGCCTGTATACTGCAAAAAGGCAAGATCGTCGTTGACTAACTTAGGTTTCACGTACTGCATGCGTCTGCCTTTACTTAAGGCTTTACGCATCGAAATTGCATGAGGAAGATTGTACTTAGGCACCATCTTCTTAATGTATTTAACCACGAAGTTAACTAAGGTACGTTTAGGGGCACTAAGAAGATCCCCAAGTCCCGTTAAGATAACGCTCTCGACACAAGTTTGATCGACAACCTTCTCAAGGGTATGAGCAAAATTAGATACCACAACAATCGCTTTAGCACCGGAATCATTTAGCTGATGTTTCAGCTCTCGTGGCGTATAAAGAGGATTTACGTTAACGACCACCATGCCCGCACGCAAGATCCCAAAGAGTGCAATGGGGTATTGCAGCAAGTTCGGCATCATGATGGCGACTCTGTCACCCTTTTCCAGCTTAAGATCATTTTGCAGATACGCGGCAAAAGCGCGACTACGCTCTTCAAGTTTGCGATAGGTTAATGTCGCACCCATATTGACGAAGGCTGGTTGATCGGCATATTTAGACACTGAGGTCTCAAACATCTCCACCAGCGAGTTATATCGATTAACATCAATCTCGTTAGATACATCATCCGGTAAATTATCTATCCAAATCTGTTCCACAAATCTCTCCTAAAATCCCCACATTCAGCGGATACAGAAACATACTCTCTGTAAAAAGCTTGTTAAAACAACAAGCAAAATCACTGACTTAATTTTTTATTTTATTCACACCGAATTCATACAGGCGTTTTAATTTTGAACATCATCACATAAATAGAGTAAAAAGCCTAGTCCCTTTTTGTAAACCATGCTTTGACTCATGCAGAAAGATCGCCTAGCTAATAAGGTGGGTATTATGACAAAAATTGTGTGATTTGACTGCCTACCCCTTGTGCGTTTTCCATATGTAAATGGTGATCGCCATCAAGTTCTACGCAGATAAGTTGATCAAACCAAGCTTCCGCCTTCGCCAGCATCTTATTTATCTGTGAAAAGCCACGGGTTCCCGTTATCAATAGGGTGTTGCCGCTATGCTCAGTCATCAGAGCATCCACCTGCTCAAAGGTAAGTCTAAGTGGAGAATCTAGCTTTAGCCTAGGATCGCTTCGCCAACTAAAACCAACAGCTGGGCCCGCTTCACTACGGTGCATATTTCGCCCAACGAGCAAACGACACCACTTAGCATCGAGTCCTGTTAGCCTCACTCTCGCTTTAACCGCAGGTTCAATAGACTCATATATTGCTGGGGCTTTATGTTTTTTGTTTAGATACAGCGCATGATCTCTGAAACTATTACGCAATCGCTGATTATTCTTAGAGGCAGACTCATAAAGGGGACTTATCGCTTCGATAAGCACCAATTTACCGACTTTTTCAGGAAAGGCTGCCACATAGGCTGAGGCAACAATACCCCCTAGAGAGTGGCCAATGATGGCAACTGGTTGTTGCTCCTCACTGAGGTGGTCCATCAAAAGCTCAAGATCGTACAGGTAGTCAATCCAATGCAGAGGATATAGACCGGGCCTGTGCTCAGAGCCTCCATGCCCCGGCCAATCGATGGCTAATAGTTGATAGTCACTAAGCTGCTCCGCCAAAGGGGCAAAACTATTGGCATTATCTAACCAGCCATGCAGTGCAAGTAACAGAGGTTTATCCGGCGCCCCCCACAGCCGACCGGATAGGCGAATATGAGGCAGCTGGAACTCAACCTCATTGTCGGGGGCACAAGATTGACTCATATCGCCTCTTATACTGATGAATATTGATTATTGAACATTTTTAATAAACTTGAGCGTCATACGATCGCTCTCACCAATGGCTAAGTACTTGGCCTTATCGACATCTTCTAGAGCCAGACGTGGTGGTAGAGTCCAAACTCCTTTTGGATAATCTTTGGTATCTTTAGCATTGGCATTCACATCTGACTTCGCCACTAAGGTAAAGCCTACCTTCTCAGCTAATGCGATCACTTGTGCTTCGTCCATGTAACCGGTTTTTGCATCCATCCCCGCCTTACCTCTGTGCTCTACGATACCAAAGGTTCCGCCGGGTTTAAGTACCTTATAGGTCGACTCAAATACAGGCTCCAAATACCCTTTCATCGCCCAGTTATGAAGGTTTCTGAAGGTCAGTACGGTATCAACACTTTCATCACGACCTAATACATAGTGAGTTGGCGGATCGAAGGTGACTGTGGTCGCTTGGCCAACATGCGCTTTATTCTTCTTTAGCCAAGCCTCAAACTTTTTCCCAGAGGTAGCACGATAGCCTTTACGCTTCTTCTCATCTGCTGGGTTGGTATCAAAATTACCCGCAACATATTGTCCCTCTCCAGCAAGATAAGGTGCCAACACCTCAGCGTACCACCCTCCGCCTGGCCACAGTTCAATCACAGTGTCGCTTGCCTTAATATCGAAAAAGGTGAGTGTCTCTAAAGGATGACGATACTTATCACGACTAACATTCTTATCTTGCCTAAAATCGCTCTTAACCACTTGATCCAGTGTTGTCGTTTTATGGCTTGTATCGTGGGCAAGAACACTCACACTGCATGTGGTGCTCAGCAAAATACTGGCTAAAAGAGTACTGTTTTTCATTATCGCTTCCCTGTATAAAATTTATGTAGGAAGCAACAAGGTAACAGAAAAGCGAGGGAGATATACAAAACCTATGCCCAGATAAGGCCATAGAACTGAATGAAATTATGTAAGAAAACGTAAATAACTAATATAAAATGAAGCAACTTAAGGTCAACGCTTTAACGCGGCCTGATCCA
Source organism: Shewanella nanhaiensis (assembly GCF_019457885.1). GTDB lineage: Bacteria > Pseudomonadota > Gammaproteobacteria > Enterobacterales > Shewanellaceae > Shewanella > Shewanella nanhaiensis. The sequence goes on along the minus strand of NZ_JAHZST010000005.1, from coordinate 311,453 downwards.
CCCGCCGCCAACAAAGAAAGATCATTAACGCACTAATAACTAACCAAACAAACACCCAGACCCAAGCGGGGATCCAAGTTTGCGATGCCAACATAGACGCATCACCTTTACCGCTAAGCCCCAGTAACACAGTAGGGCTGGCCAAAGCATTAAGCATGATCATTAACGCCATAATCCTCAAGCCACTGTCCATAAATCGGTTATTGTTCAATTTAAGTGGCAGAAGAAACAGCACTGCTAGGCAAGCCAAAATAGAGATAGTTAACAGATCTCGCCCCCACAATAGAGCCGTTAGCACTACCGCAGAGCCTAAGAATGCAAAGCTAACACGGATCCCTTTTGGCCAAGTAGCCAAGATAAAGATCAAATATCCCCAAAGTGCAGCGCCAAAGTATCCACTAAACCCTATCGCAATAGGCCAACCACCTTGAGTAAAACACAAACCAGCACCATTGGGGAAAAGCTGAATATGACTCACGCTTCCACCGGTTAATAGGCTTGCAAGACCATGTGAAATCTCATGGAAATAACTCTCAAGCCACTTAAAAGGAACACTAATGTAAGGTAGGCGAGTAATAAGGAAAGCAAACATGAGTTCAAAGAAAAAACGACCTCTTGAGGGGGCACCGCTGCGTTCTAGTTTTTCTTGCTCAAGGGGGTTAACTGAAGAGTTATGCATAGGTATCTATGCCGACCATCTGCTGGATCTCTTCACGAGCCGCTGCATGCTCATTAGCAAGGTAGTGAGCAACTGCGCCTTCGCTGCCCTGTATTGCCCGCTCATATTCGAGCTTGGCCCCTAAACGATTTGATAACTGCTCTGGCGTTGTCTGTTCAAAGAGTTGAACACCGCCCTGAGCATCATGTATATCTTTGCTGGTAGGGTTAACATCAAGCAGAGCCTTTTCCAGACCTTGACCCTGTTTTACACGTTCAAGGTGCTCAGTTGCATCAATACCTGAATTGGGTTTAATCTGACTGGAGCCATTAGCGCCAGAGACACCTGAGACTTGAGCCTGAGAGGAGCCAAAATAGTTTGCCTGAACTTGCATTACACCTCCTCCCTTATCATTACTTATCTCTGCTCAACTTAATCTCAGCTCAAACTTAGCTTATTATGAGCTTGGCTTATGTGCTTTGGCTATTATTCCCGACCTGGTAATTTTTTCCAAGTCACCGTATCACGAACATACACAGGCGCCAAATCATCAACTGAGGTTGCCAAACCTTGAGTATAACCCTGTTTTGCCAAACTCAACATAGATTTAGCATCCGGGAATGTCACCTCTTGAGCTAAGGTAATCGAACCTGTTAATTCAAGCAGTTGAGGATAAGTTTCAAATCCGGTGCCGCAAGCAACAATCGGCAGCTCGGTATTGAGCTCTAATGTGACTAAATCTGGTGCGATGACAGTTTCAGCTCCCACGAGCTTAGCCAAGCCATTGTCAAAAACAAACTGACCCCAATATATTTCGCCCATTCTGGCATCAATAGCGGTGATCACCTGCATGGCACTTTGAGAATCAGCACCTTGTGAATCAAAGACTGCCTGAGCCATGATTTGCAACGCTGACAATCCGATGACAGGAATATCTTGTCCCAGTGCAAGCCCTTGGGTCATGCTGGTACAGATCCGAATACCAGTAAAACTACCTGGACCTCGTCCATAGGCGATAAGATCCACCTCGGCTAACTGGACATTAGCTTGTGATAACACGCTATCTACCATAGGTAAGATCCGCTGACTATGTTCACGAGGGACTATAGCTAGCTCTGAAAAAACCTTGCCTTTAACACTTAAGGCAGCCGAGCAGGATTCTGTACAAGTGTCCAATGAGAGTATGGTGAGCTCATCAGGATTTTTCTGGATTTCAGTCATCTAATACCACAAACAGTAGGGCTAATTTCACGCTTCATCACTCTATAGAGTAATGAAACAAATCAAAGCCATTTTAGCGTTATCGCTTTAAATAGCAGGCAAGATTATATCCTAACTGTTATGGACGCAAAACGTATCTGAGCCTTAAATGATCAAAAACCTGAGGCTTGGGTGAAAAATAGACGATATTAACGACGAAAGCCTAACCAAAAAGCTTGGCGTAATCAGCTCAATGCAGGAAGTTCAACATCCAACGCGTCACCAACTTATCATCGACAGGAAGTGAGAGTGACTCTACACCCGATTCGATCCGTTCTTTTGGGATCCTATCTCTGCGTGCATACATCAGATCTTGTGAGTATTGCTTACTAAACTCAGGGTGGCCCTGCACGCCAAGAAAATGATCGTTTACCTGTATCATATAAAAGGGACAAAAATCGCTGGCAGCGATGATCTCTGTCCCCTCTGGTAATTCAACCACCTGGTCTTGATGGCTCACCACCAAAGATATCTCAGAGGAAAGTCCATTCATCCATGGTTTTTGTTGAGTGACCATGGATGTCGCGACTCCAACCCCCCAGCCTTTCGGCGACTTGACCACCTCTCCTCCTAAGGCTTTAACCATCATCTGATGGCCAAAACAGATCCCAATCAACTTCTTCTTACAGGCAAAGAGCTTGGCAATATAGTGTTGAAACTGTATCACCCAAGGGGCATCATCATTTACCCCAAAGCGACTGCCTGTCGTGATATAGGCATCACAATCATCCACTGAGCTGGGGTAGTGTCCATCCATAACACGAAATACTGAAAACTCCAGCTGAGCATCGATATCCTCAAACAAGCGAGTAAACATTTTAGGGTAATTCCCATGTTTAGCTTGCAGTGCTTCAGTGACATCATCACATTGTAAAATACCTATTTTCATCTCACCTCTCCTATGTGAAAAAACAGTCGATTATTCAAGATAAAATTGAGAGTCAAACTGTCCATAAACTAACTCTCAAATATCAACTCGCTAAAGCGCCCCTTTAACCGCGTCACGAAAGAGTAACGAATACTCCGCATCGGTTAATGTTATAGGGTTACCGCCGGCTGCTGCATCTTTTACTGCCATCTTTCCCACTAACACCACATCCTCTAAAGTTATCCCAATATCAGCGAGCGTATGGGGAATACTCAACTCAGCTCTTAATGCTAAAATCCAATCCATAAAACCATCAAAATTGGGGTTATCAAGCTCGAGGTATTGAGATAAACGGATGATCTTTTGCTCTATTTGGTCCCTATTTCGCTTGAGCACATAGGGCATCAAAATCGCATTGAGCAATCCATGATGCTTGTCATACAGGGCACCAAGACTGTGTGCAATAGCGTGCATCGCCCCTAAGCCACGCTGAAAACTGGTTGCTCCCATACTCGATGCCACCAGCATCTGGGTTCTCGCCTCAATATCCTCTCCATTGGCCACTGCTCTTGGAAGAAAATGCTTCACCAATCTTATTCCCTCGATAGCAATCCCCTCAGCCATGGGATGATAAGACGGCGCACAATAGGCCTCTAGACTATGAGACAAGGCATCTAAACCTGTCGCTGCTGTAATAGGAGGCGGCAAACCCAAAGTGAGCTTTGGGTCGAGTAACACAGTGGCTGGAAGCATCTTAGGATGAAATATTATCCTTTTAACATGGTGAGCCCCGTCGGTATCGGTTATTACTGACGCTCGCCCAACCTCTGAGCCTGTACCTGCCGTGGTCGGCACGGCAATCACAGGGATCATCAACCTTTCATCGATGCGGGTCCAGTTATCACCGATATCTTCAGTGCTCCACAAAGAGAGCGATTGTTTTGCAATCATGGCGATCGCTTTAGCGGCATCTAAACTTGAGCCACCACCGAAAGCTATCACCCCATTAAAACCACCTGATTTTAAACATATTGCGCCAGCACGGACATTGTCTCCAGTGGGATTTCCCTGGATCTCACAAAACAGCTCAACCGTTAATCCGGCCTGAGTGCAATAACCCATCGCCTCTTTCACCATAGGCAGATCTGCCAAACCCGGATCAGTGATCAACAAAACCTTGGTCATCTTAAGTGCTTTGCAGCGCTCCCCGAGCTGACTTAAACAGCCCTCACCCACCGTAATATTCGTGGGGAAATTCCAATTTGCGTGTAAATCCATTAACGACTCCTTTTGGATCTAACTATTATTGAGGTTAACCATGTTTAATATGAAATGATTTAGGTCGAGTAAGCTGATCAAATCCTAATTGAGAAAGCGTGCAGCCTCGCCCTGATTGTTTCACCCCAGTCCAGGCCAGTGCTGGATCGAGATAATCGCAACGATTAAGGAAAAAAGTCCCTGTCTGCAACTGTTCGCCTAATCTAATACCAAGATCAATATCTTGGGTAAAGATACTCGCGGTTAAACCAAAATCACTGTCATTCATAAGTGCAACCGCTTCATTATCATCCATCACTTTCATGATCCCCACCACTGGCCCAAAGGACTCCTGAGTCATCACCTTCATGGTGTGATCCACCTGAGTCAGAATTTGGGGAGCAAGATAGGGAGTGCCCGGTTGGCTCATGGGAAATAGCGACTCATCGATATGCGTGATGGCGCCCTGCGCCACAGCATCATTGATCTGCTGGCGCACAAAATCTGCCGCCGAGGTTCTCACCAACGGGCCTAAGGTGGTATTTGGCTCATCTGAACGTCCAAGCTTATATTGCTTAGTTAACGCCACCGCTTTTGCGACAAATTCGTCATAAATGCTGTGATGAAGGTAGATCCGCTCAATGCCACAACAGGATTGGCCTGAATTGAAAAAAGCACCATCGACTAAGGTTTCAACCGCGCTATCAATATCTGCATCTTCGCGAACATAGGCAGGATCTTTTCCTCCTAACTCTAACCCAACACCGATAAAACGTCCGACAGCCGCTTTCTCAACCATCTCACCGCCAAAAACAGAACCAGTAAACGCTACATAATTTATCTGCTCATTGGCGATAAGCTTGGCGGTATTGTCGTGATCCATATGCAGATATTGAAAAACCCCTTGAGGTAAGCCGGCATCTGTAAATGCTTGATACAGACGCTCCGCACACAGAGGTGTCTGAGCAGAATGTTTAAGAATAACGCAGTTCCCTGCCAGTAGAGCCGGAATGATGGCATTGATGGCTGTTAAAAAAGGGTAGTTCCACGGCGCGATGACCAATACCAGGCCCAGAGATTCTCGTTTAATATAGCGAGTAAATCCTGAGCGCTCTTCAAGGGTGATATCCGCTAACGCTTTCTCACACACCTCAATCATATAATCGCTACGCTCAGCAACGCCAGCAAGCTCGCCAGCGCTATAGCGTATCGGCCGTCCCATCATCCAACTTAACTCACTAGCTATCTCATCTTTATGACTCAGAAGTTGTTCAATGGCTTTTTTACACAGCGCCTTACGCTCAGATAGCTTGGTCTCTTTCCAACTACTTTCAGGCCCCTTATAAGCTAAAGCCCCCTGCTCAACACAGGCTAATACCTGTTGCTCATCGGCAAGCGGCCGACTTACATAAACACGACCATCTATTGGCGAGATGGTTTCCTGCATCAGTTTTTGTGAAGATAATTCCATAAATCACTTAACTCCAGTACGACAATTTTCAGCGAGAATCTTGTAGCCATTCCCTATGGGCATTAGATAATTTCAAAATACCGCTCCATCTCCCAGTCAGTAACATGCTTTCTAAACTCACGCTCCTCCCACTCACGGCTAATCGCGTAGTGTTCAACGAACGCTTCACCAAAGCAGCTGACCGCAGCAGTTGATCGCTTAAATTTCTGCGCTGCATCCCATAAAGTTGCAGGCAGTGCTAGTTGAGCATCATGAGTCTGCTCATAGGCATTACCTTTGACTTGAGCTTCTGGCTCTAACTCATGCTCTATGCCATAAAGCCCACTGGCGAGCGCAGCAGCGAGTGCGAGATAAGGGTTTGCATCGGCAGCACCTAAACGGTATTCCACTCGTTGCGATTTTGCAGAGCCCGGGATCACTCTCAACGCTGTAGTGCGATTTTCAACGCCCCATGTGGCATCAGTGGGCGCCCAAAAACCAGGGATCATGCGTGAGTAACTATTAATTGTTGGGGCTATCATGCAGAGAAACTCTGGCATTAACTTTTGTTGACCCGCTAAGAAATGCCGCTGTACTTTACTCATAGAGTGGGTCTGAGAAGGATCATAAAATGCCGATGTACCATCTTTGTTCTGCAGCGAGAGGTGTATATGGCCACTTTGCCCAGGATAATCCCCTGACCATTTCGCCATAAAGGTCGCCATCAGGTCTCGCTTCTGCGCCAGTACCTTCATAAAGGTTTTAAATAGTGCCCCTTTATCGGCAGCCGCTTCCGCATTGTCGACGGCAATGGCCGCTTCAATCACACCAGGCCCTGTTTCTGAGTGGATCCCCTCGATAGGAAAGTCCATGATTTCAGCCATCGACAGGATATCTTGATAGAGATCTGAGTGAGCCGAGTTGCGGATCATAGAGTAGCCAAACCAATCGGGAGTGATGGTTTCGAGATCGCGAAAGTTTTTCTTTCGAATAGAGTGCGGTGTTTCGTTAAACAGAAAGAACTCATATTCGAGCGCCGCAAACGCGTTAAAGCCCATGCTGTCTGCTTTCTCAATCACGCGTCTAAGAGTGCCACGAGGGCAAACCGCTTCCGCCTCCTCGGCAAACTCAGCAATAAATAGCAGCATCCCCTCTTCGCCAATTACATCACGACAGGTATGAGGCAGTATTCGTACCGGTGCATCTGGGTACCCCGTATGCCAGCCTGTATATTTAGCATTGTCATAAAGCTGATCTTTAACATCCCAGCCAAGTACCACATCGCAAAAAGCAAACCCCTTCTCCAAGGAGGCGATAAACTTAGCTTTAGACATATACTTGCCGCGCATAACACCATCATTATCAAACACACCCACCTTCACATGGGTTAACCCTCGCTCCTCAATGATGGCGATGGCATCGGCAATACTCTTTACTTCTCTCGCTTCCATATTCCCACTTCCTTATTGTTACCCGCCAAGTGTGACTGCACGGACAATCTGCTTATTTAATTATCATTTTAGTAACTGGTCGCGATCTTTGGCTGCTGAAGGCTAGAGAAACCCGCGTATCCAGCAACCTATTTCCTAAGCTAATGGATTCTAGCTAAGCTCTGACTCCGCAGACGCTATCATGTCAAACTCCTCCTCTGGCGCTGAAGCAACTAATCTATGGCGGCTATAGAGCACAAAGTAGGTCACCATAATCAGATAGAAAAGTGCAGACCACATGGCCGCCTGAAGGCTCACCACAAAGGTCGAGGCCAGAGCAACCAGTGAAAGGATCAAGGCGATAGAGGATGTCAGCACACCACCAGGTGTTTTATAGGGGCGTTCAAGCTGTGGCTCTTTCTTGCGAAGTAAAATATGCGACAGACTCATCATGGCATAGGAGATCGTCGCCCCAAACACCGCCATGGTGATCATCAAGTCCCCTTCACCCGTTAGCGACAAGAGAAAGCCTAATACTCCCGGTACGATTAACGCCCAAACAGGCACTTTTCGCTTACCAGACAAGGAGAGAAAACGTGGTAGGTACCCTGCTCGTGACAGCGCAAAGACTTGACGAGAGTAGGCATAGATAATGGAGAAGAAGCTGGCAATTAAACCAAACAAGCCGACTAAATTAACAAACTTAGCTGCCAAAGAGTCTAAGCCATAAACAGACTGCAGAGCGCCAACTAATGGTGCGCCGTGAGTTTTCATCGCCTCAGCACCGGCCCCACCAGGAACCAATAACAACACAGCGGCAGCAAATACAATCAACACCAACATGGAGGCGATAATTCCTTTTGGCATATCTTTCGCTGGATCTGTCGCTTCCTCAGCTGCCAATGGCACGCCCTCTACTGCAAGAAACAGCCACATCGCAAAGGGCAATGCGGCCCAGATCCCCATGTAACCTTCGGGTAGAAAACTACTTGAGCCTGCCACGTCTGGATTCGCTGCGATATCGAACAGGTTCGCGGGATCAAAATGAGGCACCATCCCCACCATAAAAACACCGATGGCGATAACCGCTAATAAGGTTATCCCCATCATAATTCTTAATGCTTCCCCCGCGCCCCAAAGGTGCAAACCAACAAAAACTAAATAAAAAGCGGCATACACGATGGGACCATCTATCCCAACAAGTTCATTCACATATCCGCCAATAAAGATGGCGATGGCAGCTGGGGCAATGGCGTATTCAAGTAAAATAGCCGTTCCCGTTAAAAAGCCTCCCCAGGGCCCCATAGCACGACGAGCAAAGCTGTAGCCGCCACCCGCTGTTGGCAGTGAGGATGACATCTCTGCCAAGCTTAATACCAAGCAGATATACATTAATCCCATCACCAGTGTTGCGATTAACATTCCGCCAAAACCGCCAAGTTCAAGGCCGAAATTCCACCCCGCAAAATCGCCGGAGATCACATAAGATATCCCCAAACTCGCCAGTAATACCCAGCCAGCGACTCCCTTTTTAAGCTGACGTTGACTCATATACTCATCGGAAACGGCTTCATACTCGATGCTTTTATTTTTTGTTCTTGGTGCACTTTGTTGCTTTGATTCTTGTGACATGACATTTCCCTTTATCTTGGTTTGCGAAATGGCCCGATGCTCGCTTTGAATTAACACCTCATCGAACCTAATAGCCTCCTTGCTAAACGACAACAACAATCATTTGTCCTAACGCTGTAGTATTAATTTTTTTAATACTAGAAAAACGACTCCTATAAACTCAATGGTGAAACGGTTAACCTATATCGATATCTGCCACTAACCATGGAAGATCTTTTTCAAGTTCAGGTAGAAAACACTCAGACATGATCTCACAACTGTCTCTGGCCATCTGCTCAGCCAGATCGCTCAGTTCATGGCGACGAGTGACTAAGGTTAGACGTCGCTTAAAACCATAATTAGCAGGAAGTGGCTGGCACTTGACTTGCGCTAAGGGGATACCACTTTGGTACAAACACAAAGGGGTCGTGATGGTCCAGCCCAGACCTGATGCCACCATCGACAGTACAGCAAAGGTATTATCCAGCTGCAATCTCATAGCTGGTTTAATGCCAAGGCGCCTTAGATATCGCTCGATGCTGGTACCGATTAAGGAGTCGTGGGTATAGCGAACAAAATCCAACTCTTGATGTAAACCATGAATATCACTTACTGGATCTCCCCCTTTATGCTCCCTATCAACATTCAAAGGGCTGACTAACACAAAGGGCTCACTCAGTATGGGGTAGCGACTGAGATCATCACTATCCTCGAGTGCATCATCAGAGATAATAATATCGACTTGGCGAGACATTAACGCATCGGCATGCATATGAGAGCGGCCAGTGGACAATGTCCAGTTCTCTGTTCGCTTTTTCACAGCTTCAATCAAAGGCTTGCCTAACGAGGTTGCCAAGGAGTCAACCATAGCGATACGCACTAAATGAAGTTGCTCAAAAGCCCCTTGGGTAAACACCTTTTGAGTCTGCTCAGCTTGGGAGAGAAGATGACTGGATTGATCAAAAAAATAGCGCCCCGCAATCGTCAGCCCAAGAGGTCGAACGCTGCGATCGAGCAACTCCACCTTGAGATTTTTTTCTAACATAGACAAGGTCTGGGATACCGAAGATTGGGTCAAGCCTAAACGTCTAGCAGTTTCTGTCATGCTGCCAGTTTGAGCCGCGATGACAAACACCTGCAAACTTTTTAAATCAAAATCGAATGCCCGCACTAGCCCCCCTTTTACCTTCTTAAAAACATGAGCAAAACAAAAACATAGCATGAATAACACTCATCCCCAACAAGTTACTTCATAAGTTATTCATCACTTCAGTTTTAAACAGATTGGTGAAGATATGACCACCCTACTTAAACAACAAACTCACATTAACAGTAAGTCTACACAGAGATTATCTTCTCGCTACACTAGACTAATTCTCCAGCGAACAGGTCAAATTCAGGTAAATATACTGGTGACATAATCAATAATATCAGCCAGTATAAGTATCTCGTTATGTAGTCCTTTCCTCACTAAAAACTTGAATTATTGGCTTACTCCCTGTTAACCAGATGTCATGTTGGTTAATTCTAGGTAGCGCCTTAGCACCGATCACAATCAGTAGATCCGTGTGATTTATTTAACTTTACCAACATAAGCATTTTACGGAGCAACAGATGAACGCAGCAGGGCCAAGAATTGTTATCATTGGCGGTGGCGCCGGAGGATTAGAGCTAGCGACTCAGCTAGGACATAAGCTGGGGAGAAAAAACCGTGCTCAGATTATCCTTGTCGATAAAAATCGTACCCACATCTGGAAACCCCTGCTTCATGAGGTCGCCACAGGCTCACTGGATTCCGATCTCGATGGCGTCGTCTACTCAGCTCATGCAGCCAAACATGGCTACCAATTTCAGCTAGGGACCTTTTGTGGACTCAATGCTGAAACTAAGCAGATCACCATGGCTCCTATTGCCGATGATGCTGGCCATACTATCTTGCCTGAGCGTCAGATATCATACGACAAACTGGTGATCGCAATCGGCAGTGTCAGCAATGATTTCAACACACCTGGCGTGAAAGAGAACTGCTTCTTCCTCGACTCCCACCAGCAGGCAAATCGTTTCCACGATGCCCTACTGGACAGTTTTACCCGCGTCCATCAGTCTGAATCTATTAATCAGCTTAACATCGCCATCGTCGGTGGTGGTGCGACAGGGGTTGAGCTTTCGGCAGAGCTTTACCATGTCACCGAGATGTTGAAGATCTACGGCTTAAGCAAGATGACAGCTGAAAAACTCAATATTCATCTTATTGAAGCTGGCCCTCGTATTCTTCCAGCTCTGCCTGAGCGTATTGCTGGCTCAGCCAGACGTGAGCTGACCAAGCTGGGCGTCAATGTGATGGAAAACACCCGCATCAGTGAAGCCACTGCTCAAGGATTTGTCACCTCCGAAGGAGAAGTGATTGAAGCTAACTTGATGCTATGGGCCGCTGGGGTGAAAGCGCCAGACTTTATCAAATCAATTGAACTATTTGAGCTAAACCGCGCCAATCAGATCATGGTCAAACCAAGCCTGCTTAGCACAGTCGATGAGGCAATCTATGTGATTGGGGATTGTTGTGCTTGCCAACAAGCCGATGGCAGCTTTGTTCCGCCAAGAGCACAGTCGGCACACCAAATGGCTGAATGTGTTGAGAAAAACATTATTCACGAGCTCAACGGTGAGCCAAGAGAGGCTTACACCTATGTGGATCACGGCTCACTGGTTAATCTCTCACGTTTCAGTACTGTGGGCAGCTTGATGGGTAACTTGACAAAGAATAGTATGTTCATTGAGGGTAGAATTGCTCGTCTAGTTTATATCTCTTTGTACCGCATGCACCAAAGAGCCATTCACGGCAGCGTTAAAACCCTCGGACTCTGGTTTGCCGAGAAAGTGATGCGCGTCGTCAGACCGAGAATGAAGCTGCACTAATGCCAAGCTCAGTAGTTGAGCTCAATAGCTAGCTCAATGAAATAAAAGCGGGCGGGATTATTAATCTCGCCCGCTTTTATTTTTACTTTATTTTTTCCAAAAAGGACACCACTTTATCCATATCCCGAGTACGTTTCATCGGTGGAAGTGAGTTAAGAAATGCCTGTCCGTAGGGGCAATTAACAATGCGGTTATCGCACAAAATCAGTACCCCCTTATCCTTTTCATCTCGAATTAAACGGCCAACCCCTTGATTAAGTGAGATCACCGCTTGTGGCAAGGAGAGTGTGGCGAAGGGATCTTTGCCATCCCGAGAGATACTGTCGGCGCGTGCACGATATAAGCTATCATCCGGTGACACAAATGGCAGTTTGTCGATAATCACGCAGCTTAACAATCTGCCACGCATATCAACGCCTTCCCAAAATGCACCAGTGCCAAGCAGTACCGCGTTACCTAATTGACGAAACTTCTTCAGCAGACTCTGCTTACCAGCCTGCCCCTGTACCAATAAGGGATATTGCACCCTACTGCTCAGTACTGTCGCGACCGCGTTCATCATTCTATGACTGGTAAAAAGAATAAATGTTCGCCCTTGAGCCGCATTAATCGCTTTGGTTGCTACCGCGACTAGATCCCTGACCGCAGCATCATGATAACTGACCCGAGAAAGGTGCCGGGGCACACATAAAAGCGCATTGTTAAAATAGTCAAAGGGGCTATCTAAGATCATCTTTTTCGCACTGTCGACCCCTAAATCTTTAGTAAATAAACTTAAGTCACGATTGATCTGTAAGGTTGCAGAGGTAAAAATCCACGCCGTTTTAGGGTCGAATAACTGCTCACACTCACGGGAAACATGAATTGGCGCGATTCTTAATGTCAGGTAGCGATGGCCATAATCTATGTTGTATGCCGCTTGTTCATTGTCACAAAGAAAAAACTGATTCAGCTTATGAATATAACCGTTGAGCTTTTCAACCGCAGTGTCTAGATCATCACTGCGCCCAAGATGTCCGATAAGCAGGTTTTCCAAAGCCTTAAATTCAGCGATTAACTCCCATGAGGAAGCAGCAAAGTTCTGCTCTCCCATCAAGCGTCGCCAGTCTGTTTCATCATATTCAAACAGCTGTTGATGCCAATCATTAAAAAACCGGATGCAGCGAGAGCTCAGTGTCTCTATCTGGGCGGAATCCCTAAGCTCACAGCGATAGATATTGATGATCTCATTGAGCAGCTCACTGAAGGTGCGAGTGGAGAGCTGCTGACCGAAATAGGTCACAGCGATATCTGGTAGCAGATGTGCTTCATCGAAAATCACCACATCCGATTCTGGAAGTAACTCGGCAAACCCTGTCTCTTTTAATACCCTGTCTGCAAAGAAAAGGTGGTGATTGACCACAATCACCTTGGCATCCATCGCTTTACTGCGCGCTTTTCGGGTATAACACACCTCATAGTGAACACACTTCTTACCAGAGCAAACCTCGCGCCGACTGGCAATTAAAGGCAATGCATCAGACGTTTCTGACACAGATGTCAATCCACCTAAATCACCATCACTGGTTTGCCCCGCCCACTGATTAATTCTAAGCAGATCATCAAGTACTTTCGTGTCTAAAGAATCACAGGCCTGCAGCTGTTTCTCTAATAGCTCTTGGCACAAATAGTTGTTGCGCCCTTTGAGCAACGCCACCTTAGGGGTCAATTTCAGCAATGAAAGAAGCGTGGGAAGATCTTTATAAAATAGCTGCTCTTGAAGGTTTTTACTGCCGGTACTGACGATGATCTGCTGACCACTAAGCAGTGCAGGAATTAGGTAAGCGAAAGTTTTGCCCACACCAGTGCCCGCTTCCACCACTAAATTGTGCTGCTCAGCTATCGCTTCACACACAGCAGACGCCATCGAAATCTGCACCTCACGAGCACTATAGCCTTGAACATGACTCGCTAGAGCTCCATCGGCACTAAATGCATTCAGAGTCGCTTTGGTTAATTTTTGCGTTAGGGCCTTCACAGGGAGATCTCAGGTGGGAAATTCATTTGTCATTTCAGGAGTTAATTGAATCAATAAAATTGAGCACAATATCAGATCCTGAATGTGGATTCTATTTAGAACTTAACCAGTTAACGTGATCGAGTCTAAGATCCCTTGACCACTATGAATCCCACCTTCATTCTCTTTTGCAGGTTTACTTCGTACTAAATAGCCTGCGACCTCATCGGAACCACCTACAGGCCTACCATTAAAGTAGGCTGTAAATAGCCCTATCTCACTGATTAAGTCGTCTATTTGTGTGATCTCTCCATTACGCACAGCAAGCGTTGGACGCTCTCGCTCATGGGGAAATAACCTCTGCATCAACGCCCAGGCTTCATACTCTGCGGGCGTTAGTTGATTTAATCGTTCAGTTATCTCTTCACCAAAAACGCAGTGACCACCACCCTCCCCCTGATTTTTCAGCACCCAAGCCGTTTTATCTGCACGGCTTGAGAACCAGTCGATGGTCTCTTTGTTCACAGGTAACATCTCAGCTAATACACTTTTCATTAGACGCACCTCATCAAGAGAAAAACCCCAACGAGAAAATGCCTGTTCTGGCATCATGGTCAAGATCATCTGCATGGTTTTGCTGGTTGCAAGTTGCTGACTTATCGTCGCGTTAAGTGCAACATTATGTTGCTCGATAAAAGCACGTGTCTGGCTCAAGGTTTGGCAGCAGATATCTTCACCCAGCGCTGGGGCAAAGTAATCGATATGTTGGTAGCCTGCACGTAGATAAACCAGATCAATAGCGCCTATACCTTTAAGCATTAACCTTTTGTTTTCCCCGGTGTACAACTCAGAGGCTAATTGATCAAAGGTTCGTCTTAATGTTCTCACTCCTAAACCTTGCAGCGCCACTTCAAGCAGGTGTTGATCGTAAACATTATCCTCTCCTCTTTGCACTACCATCAAGAAAGTCGGCTGGCCGCTTACATCAAACTCAGCCTTAACCTTACGTGCCGCATGAGCAATAGCCTCGGCCAACTGCTCAAGGCAAAAGTTATCGGCGACATGGCTTGCGGGATCTTCAACCCAGTCAGTGTAAACCTCGGGCCACTGGTTTTTCATAAACTGATGCAGCTGAGTAATGCGCTGACCAAATGGCCCCATTCCTGCTGCGATACCATTAAACTCAATCACTTTGGCGCCCTGCTGGCGATCGTCCATGTAATCTGTTCGCATCAATAACAGAGGCTGTCTTGCGGGGAAGATTTGCTCGCCATCAATCCCATGGATCTCTTGATGAATAGCCATCAGGCGTTCAAAAAATTGATCAGCCTTGGCCATTTCAGTTAATGAAGATTGGAGAAATTGATGATCCTCTGAGACTCTAGAGATCAACTTGGTAAGCAGAGGCGTTACTTTCATTATATGTTGAAAAACATGATGCTTCATTGCCATCGGCGCAATGCTAAAAGGACAATGCCTTGCGGTTCCATCACTATTTTTAAACGCTACGCCATGCATAATTGACCATTCACAGGCCTCTTCAATGACCTGTTTATCAATAAGCGGTTTATCTGTACTCGACATAGCGGTATCTCTTTTTAGTAAAACTAACATTTCGATTAAACCAGAATTATAAAACCATATCAAGAACGAAATCCCCCAAAATCAGGAGAAAGATATAACAAAGCCAGTGAAATTCACTGGCTTATTATTGTACTGACTATTGTACTGACTAAATAGATTAGCCAGGGATCACATTGGTTGCGCATGGTCCCTTCTGTCCTTCCCCGACATCAAACTCAACCGATTGACCATCATTCAAGGTTGCGTATCCGCCGCCACTTCTGATCTCTGAGTGATGAACAAACAGATCCTTTCCACCATCTTCTGGTGTAATAAACCCATAACCCTTATCCGCATTGAACCACTTAACTGTACCTTTACTCATACTGTGCTCTTTAGTTTAAAATGTTGATTTATCGCAGTGTCCTGCATTGGCAGTATAGTGCAAAAAACAACCAAAACCTATTAACTGGAGATTTTGTCTACCCTCCTTTCTCTGCGGACAAAACCATAAAGAGAAGCCAATATTGAGGGCTTTATTTGTGTGATCAAATTTCCCGATATAACGCAAACAAGCCCCAAACTCGAATAAAGTGTCCAGCGGTAACCTTCAAAAAAACTTGAGGTGATTAAGGCGACGATGGGTGTGATAAGCAGCAGGTAAGCCGCCTGATTCGCACCTAATCTATCCACCAACATCAGATAAACCGTAAAACCAATCACAGATGCTGGAATGGCAAGATAGGCCAAGCTAACAAGATATCTAGTGCTCATCTCTAGCTCCAAGCTAAATCCTTTAAGAGTGATGATAATCAGCAGCACAACACAGCCATACGCCATGGCATAACTGGTTGCGGTATAGGGCTGGATCTGACTTTGACTGTTATAGATACTGATCATATTTCCTATAGAGAAACACCAGGTGCCAAGTAGGGAAAAAAGTAAACCATAGAGCAGCTCTGGTGACCACTGGGCATCTATTAAATCACCGCCAAACAGTAACAAGATACCACTCAAGCCGACAAAGACACCTAAACCAAAATTGCGTTTAATAGGCGTGTTGAAGATCAACTTACCGTGTAGTGCATTAAACAGTGGTGCTGTCGACATCACCACTGCGGTCAAACCGCTGGCAATATAGTGGGTCGCACTGTAAAACGCCATAAAGTTAATACTGAATAAACAGAGTCCTTGAAGGGCAAAAAATAGATGTTGCCTTCTATTCGTTGCTTGCAATTTCTTAAACACAATACCTAACGCAAACATCAAGGCTGCAGCGATAGCAAAGCGGTAAAATATGGAGACCTCAGTGGGTACCTCCCCCTGCTGCCACTTAATCGCAATCCATGAAAATCCCCAAACAAAAATCATCACTCCATACAGAACTGCCGTCACCATTCACTCCCATCTATCAGGTAATAGACTCAGTGTCTCGCACACTGACGCCACTTTCTGTCACGATAGCGGGAGAAATAACACGATATTGCGGTTTAATATTGCCCCTTGATTGAGAGTTACAATTCCAAACGTTACTATTTAACCATGAGCGAAAATCATAACAAGCACATCAGTTTTAATGATTCACACAAAATCTGTTTCCGCCAACATGCGTTAACGGAGAACCTCAGCTGGGCTCATTATCAAAACAGCGAGGAACGTTTGTTCTACATCAATGATAAACAGCACACCTTAAGCATGTATCTAAGTGGGGGTTATGAAACTCACAGAACTGATATTCAAGCAGATTTTGGTGGGCCAGGTCGATTCAGCTTAATGCCTAAAGACAGTGAAAGCCGCTGGCAACTTGGCATACCGCAGCAATTTATGCACCTCTACTTTGATGATAACTACCTTAAACAGCTCGCTTTGAAAGTCTTCGATATGGACCCTAGAACGATAGAGGTACCTGAGCTTACCTTCTTTGAAAATCAAGGCCTTGAGTCCCTGTTTAGATATCAGGTAGCCAATATAGACTGGCACACACAAAGTCACCTTGCTCTGGAGCAGATAACTAACACAGTACTGGTGTCCATGTTACAAAGCAGTGGGCTGACAAAGTCCTTAAATCGCATAAAGGGCGGACTTTCTCCCCATGTTGCAAGGCTAATCAGTGATTATATTCAACAACACTACCACCGTCAGATCTATCTTTGCGAGCTGGCCGACTTAGCTCAGCTTAGTGAGTATCATTTCTGCCGCATGTTTAAAGAGAGTTTTGCACGCACGCCACAAGAATACTTAACCTATATCCGAATAGAACAGGTTAAACATCTACTTAAAACAAGCGCACAGAGCTTGTCAGATATCGCCCTTGACTGCGGCTTTGCAAATCAGAGCCATATGGGAAGGTACTTCAAAAAACAGTTTGGGATCACACCCAGAGCATTTCAGAAAAGCCAACTCTGACATAGCTTCAAGCAACACAAAGTGCCAAGTGGTAAAAACCTGCGAAGTTCCTATTTTTAGTTACAAGGCCTACAGGATTGTTTCGACAGCAGAACAATTGTGAAACAGACTTAATCATCTAACTTATACTTGAAGAGTATTCATCATTATCAATTAGCTGTTGCAATCATTTCTGAAAGTGTTTAGTTTAAATATATCGACTGGCAAAGATGCTGTCGCAATTGATTAGATATTCATATTAATTGGATATCCATTTTACAAAAGAGTCACCAGACTCCCAATATACTTGATAAGATAGAGACAAGATTATGATAAAGCTTCTGAACACTGTGCATCATCACCACCATATGCGGTAGCCTTCGGAAGCTCACTGCCGAAGGAGACTATCCTTCTGGCGGTTGATTCAAGCATATCAAAACCCCTGGAAGGAATTCCGGGGGTTTTTCGTTTTAGCTTATCTGGCTGATAAATAAAGATTTAATATTAGCCAGCAACAAATTTAAACAGATATTTGAATCAACTTATAGGGATCACATCATGTCAGAGTCAAACAGATTACGCATCGCCATCCAGAAATCAGGTCGCCTCTCGAAAGAGTCGATGAAACTACTAAGAAGTTGTGGCGTTAAATTCAACATCAATGAGCAACGACTTATCGCCCACTCTGATAACTTGCCAATCGATCTTTTGCGTGTACGTGACGATGATATTCCAGGTCTAGTCATGGACGGTGTGGTCGATCTTGGGATCATAGGTGAAAATGTGCTCGAAGAGGAGCAGATTGAACGCGAACGCCTTGATAAACCAGCAAGTTGCATTAAGTTACGTGAGCTGGACTTCGGCGCATGTCGTCTATCGCTAGCGGTACCCAACGAGTTTAACTATGAAGATGCCAGCTCCCTCGAAGGCCTTCGCATCGCCACCTCCTACCCAAACCTGTTGCGTCGCTATATGCAGAGAAAAGGGATCACCTACAATGACTGTATGCTCAAAGGCTCAGTAGAGGTAGCCCCACGTGCAGGACTGGCTGATGGCATTTGTGATCTGGTCTCTACAGGCGCCACGTTAGAGGCCAATGGCCTTTATGAAACTGAAGTCATCTACCGCTCTAATGCCTGCATCATTCAATCCTCTGAAGTTCAGCTACCCGCAAAGCAAGCCCTTATCGAAAAAATCTTGTCTCGTATTAATGGTGTTGTTCGCGCTAAAGAGAGCAAATATATCTTGCTACACGCACCGACAGAGACACTAGAGCAGATCGTAGCCCTACTCCCTGGCGCTGAAAATCCAACAGTGCTACCTCTAAACGATGATACCAATCGTGTCGCTATCCACGCTGTCAGCACTGAAGATCTCTTCTGGGATACCATGGAGGAGCTAACACAGCTCGGTGCCAGCTCAATCCTAGTGATGCCAATTGAAAAGATGATGGGGTAGCAGATGGAGATCTTCAACTGGTCACAGCTCACGCAGAGTGAACAACAAACCGCACTCGCTCGCTCCCCATTAGTTGGCGATGCCGATATGGAACAAAATGTACTGGATATCATCAATCGTGTACAAGCGGATAAAGACACTGCATTGGCTGACTTTAACCTCAAGTTTGATGGGATAAAGACTCAGAACTTAAAGCTCTGCGTGGATGAGATAGAAGCTGCATCATCTCGTGTCAGCAGTGAAATTAAGCAGGCAATCTCCCAGGCCATAACCAACATTAATGCATTTCACAAGGCACAAGCATTCACGCCAGTTGAAGTTGAAACTCAAGCAGGGGTTCGCTGCGAATTGCGCTCAGAAGCGATTGAAAAAGTCGGCCTCTATATCCCTGGCGGCAGCGCACCGTTAATCTCTACCGTACTTATGCTCGCACTTCCAGCCCAGATCGCTGGATGTCAGCAGCGAGTACTAGTGTCACCGCCCCCCATAGATGATGCCATCATCTATGCAGCTCAAGAGTGTGGGATCACTGATATCTTTCAGGTTGGCGGTGCACAAGCCATTGCAGCAATGGCTTTTGGCACTGAAACTATCCCCGCCGTTGATAAAATTTTTGGCCCAGGCAATCGCTATGTTACCGAAGCCAAACGTCTTGTTTCCCAAGACAGTCGCTGCGTGGTGAGTATCGATATGCCAGCTGGCCCCTCTGAAGTGCTTGTGATTGCCGATAGCGATGCAAACCCAGACTTTATTGCCGCGGATCTACTGTCACAAGCCGAGCACGGTCCAGACTCGCAAGTGATGTTAGTTACTGACTCTTCACCTTTAGCAGAGCAGGTCAACGCTTCACTTAAACAGCAATTAGCACAACTGAGCCGTTGGGAGATAGCCGTCACCGCATTGAGTGCCAGTCGTATCTTACTGGTTAACGATATGGATGAAGCGGTTCAGGTTTCTAACCGTTATGGTCCTGAGCACTTAATTATTCAGACTCAGGCTCCACGTGAACTACTGAATAAGGTTCGCGCTGCTGGCTCAGTCTTTCTAGGCGCTTACACGCCAGAGTCTGTAGGAGATTACGCCAGTGGCACCAACCATGTCTTACCGACCTATGGTTATAGCCGAGCTGTCTCTAGCCTCTCACTTGCAGACTTCTCTCGCCGCTTCACTGTTCAGGAGCTAAGCGCCGATGGGCTGCAAGGCTTAGGTCAAACAGTCATGGCTCTCGCAGCAGCCGAGCAACTCGATGCCCACAAAAATGCCATTGCCATTCGCTTAGCATCACTAGCCGGAGAGAGCTTATGAGAAATATCAAACAGCGCCCTCTTGCTCAACGCCTTGCCAGATCTGAGCTGTTGGAGCTTGAAGTCTATCAATCGGCAAGGCGGATCGGTGGGCGTGGTGATATCTGGATCAATGCTAACGAGTCCCCTTTTAATAACTCAGAGCTGGCAAACCTAAACCGCTACCCAGAGTGTCAACCACCTGAGCTTATCTCGGCCTATAGCCGTTACTCAGGAGTGAGTGAACAGAGCATCATCACCGGACGCGGCGCAGATGAAGCCATTGAACTGCTCATTCGTACCTTCTGTATTCCCGGCATAGACTCAATTGCCAGTTTTGGGCCAACCTACGGTATGTATGCCATTAGCGCCAAGACGTTCAATGTTAGTGTTAAAAGCTTGAGCTTGACCGCTGATTATCAACTGCCAAAGGATATCGTTAACCAAACGCAAGGTGCAAAGCTGGTATTTATCTGTAACCCCAACAACCCCACAGGCACAGTTATTGATGTAGAGAGTATCGAGCAAGTACTCACAAAACTGCCCGAGAGTATGGTGGTTGTTGATGAAGCATATATCGAGTTCTGCCCTGAGTATAGCGTTGCTCATCTTATTGAAAAATATGATAACTTAGTTGTATTAAGAACCCTCTCCAAGGCATTTTCACTCGCTGGTGCACGCTGTGGATTTTTGATGGCTAACCCTAATATTTGCGACATGGTGATGCGGGTTATTGCGCCCTATCCGGTGCCCCTTCCCGTATCACAGTTAGCAACATCGGCCTTAAGTGATTCAGGTATTGAGCTGATGAGACAGCAGGTCAAGAGTCTAAAAAGCTGCGGCGCACGATTAAGCGATGCACTGCAAAGCATTGGCGCCAAGGTACTTCCCGCTAACGGTAACTTTGTCTTAGCCAAGTTTCAAACATCGACGGTGAGCGAGAGACTACACACCGCAGGGATAGTGGCAAGAGCTTATAACGATCCCAAACTGACTAACTGCATCCGCTTTAGCTTCAGTAATCAAAGCGATACGGATGCAATAATTAACATATTAAACCAATAAGTTATTGACTAGATACGCTAACAATAATGATAAGTATTAAACAGATTTAAGGGTTAACACATCATGAAGCAAAACATCTTATTTATCGACCGCGATGGCACTATGATTGAGGAGCCAATCACGGATAAACAGGTCGATAGCCTAGCGAAATTGGTTTTCGAGCCACAACTTATTCCTTCACTTTTAAAACTACAGGATGCGGGTTATCGTCTCGTCATGGTTAGCAATCAAGATGGACTGGGCACCCCCTCTTTTCCAAAAGATGACTTTGATGCACCACAAAATATGATGATGCAGATTTTAGAGAGTCAGGGAGTGATTTTTGACGAAGTGCTGCTCTGCCCTCACTTTGATGATGAAAACTGTAGCTGCCGCAAGCCAAAACTTGGGCTCGTCAAAGAGTACCTCACCTCAGGTAAAGTCGATTTTACCCGCTCGGCAGTCATTGGCGATCGCCACACAGACATGGGGTTGGCCGATGCCATGGGCGTTAAAGGCCTGCAATATAATCGTGAGACCCTAAACTGGAACGCGATTACCGAGCAGTTGTTAACTCGTGAACGTGTTGCCAGCGTGACCCGCACCACCAAAGAGACTGATATACGTGTCACCATAGATCTAGACTCTCAAGATAAAGGCACTATTGAAACCGGCATCGGATTTTTTGACCACATGTTAGATCAGATAGCGACCCACGGCAGCTTTAAGATGGACGTATTCGTTGACGGCGATCTTGAAATTGATGACCATCACAGCGTTGAAGATACAGCCCTGGCCATTGGTGATGCACTTAGACAAGCGCTGGGAGATAAACGCGGCATCGCCCGTTTTGGTGATGCGTTTGAGCAAGCCATTCCCATGGATGAAGCCAGTGCCTCCTGCTTACTCGACCTATCAGGACGCCCCTTTATTAAATTTAAAGGGGAGTTTGAGCGTGAACTCGTCGGTTCAATGGCCACAGAGATGGTGCCACACTTTTTCCGCTCATTTGCCGATGGTCTGCGTTGTACCTTGCACTTATCCACTGAGGGTGACAACGACCATCACAAGGTTGAAAGCCTATTTAAGGTGCTAGGCCGTACGCTACGTCAGGCGGTAAAAGTCGAAGGTGACAACTTACCATCGAGTAAAGGGGTACTTTAGTCATGGTTAACCAGCAACAAACAGTCAGCCTGACTCAATGGGAGATATCATGAGCCAGACAAATACGACTGTGATTATCGACACGGGCTGCGCCAACTTAAACTCGGTGCGCTATGCATTCGAGCGATTAACTGATGATGTGTTAGTCACCGACAATCATGAAGCGATTAAAGCCGCAGATAGAGTCGTACTACCCGGTGTCGGCACTGCCGGCGCCGCAATGGCATCGTTAAAAGATAAACAGCTTGTCGGACTGATTCAAAGCCTGACACAACCTGTCCTTGGGGTGTGCTTAGGTATGCAGATGATGGGGAGTCTCTCTAAAGAGCAAGGGGGAAAACAGGTAGATTGCGAATGTTTAGGGCTTATTCCAACAGAGGTGACAGAGCTCGATAGCCAAGGTCAGCCCCTGCCCCATATGGGCTGGAATCAGATAGAGGTTTCTGATCATCCGCTCTTTGATGGCATTGCATCTGGCAGTTATCTCTATTTTGTTCACAGCTACCGTGCACCTCTGAGCGAGTACACCATTGCCAATAGTCAATATGGTGAAGCCTTCAGCGCCGCTATCGCTAAAGATAACTTTATGGGCGTGCAGTTTCACCCCGAAAAAAGTGCAGCGGTAGGCTCAGCCATCTTAAAAAACTTTTTAGCACTAGACAGAGACTCGCTTAACATGAAACTGCAGGAGGCAAGCTGATGATCATTCCGGCAATCGATCTTATTGAAGGTCAAGTTGTACGCCTCTACCAAGGTGACTATAAACAAAAAACTACTTTCGATTTAAGCCCGCTTTCTCAGCTTAAATCCTACCAAGATCAAGGTGCTAGTTGGCTACATATTGTCGATCTGACTGGGGCAAAAGACCCTGATAAACGTCAAACAGCATTAATTGCTGACTTAGTCGATAGACTCGACGCCAATATTCAGGTCGGTGGCGGCATACGTAGCGAAACACAAGTGATTGAGCTGCTCGAGATTGGCGTAAAGCGCGTGGTTATCGGCTCACTGGCAGTTAAAGAAACATCACTAGTACAGAGCTGGTTTGAAAAGTATGGCGCCGAGGCTATCTGCTTAGCATTGGATGTCAATATCGATGAGCAAGGCGAAAAAATTGTCGCGGTATCGGGCTGGCAATCAGGCGGCGGTAAAACACTTGAATCTCTGGTTGAAGTTTTTAAGCCCTATGGACTAAAACACGCTTTGGTGACCGATATTAGCCGAGATGGCACTTTGCAAGGTGCAAACACGCAACTCTATCGCGAAATAGCAAGCAGCTACCCTCAGATTGAGTGGCAAGCTTCTGGAGGCATTGCCAGCCTCGATGATGTTGCCGCGGTCAGAGATAGCGGCGCGAGTGGTATCATCATAGGTAAAGCGTTATTGATTGAAAACTTCAATGTAGAGCAGGCCATTACCTGCTGGCCAAATAGCTAAAAAAAATCACTCCAGCTAAGTAAAGCTGGAGTGAGTCAAATCTTGATATTAATTGGTATTAATATAGTCAGGTTACCACCAAGTCACATAGAAGAAAGTAAGAATAATCACGCAACCAATTGCAGCAAGATTAAAGCCTCTGTCGGTAATAAAACTCACATCATCTAAACTCACGCTACTATCATGATCTGAAGGTTTGTCCATTAAGGAAACAACTATCGTTACGGCTAAGCAGAGCAGAAAAACTAAGCCAATCCGATCCATAAATGGCAGTGATGGGATCCCAAATTTCAATGCAACAGAGAAAACCGCTGAGCCTATTGCCGCAGCCAAAGCGCCCCTTGACGTCGCACGCTTCCAAAACATACCAGTAATGAATATCACCACAATTCCTGGTGTGAACAAACCAGTGAATTCCTGAATATATTGAAACGCTTGCTCAAACTGTCCAAGTAGTGGTCTAGCCGTTAATAATGCAATCGCTAAAGCGGTTAATGTCGCAATGCGACCAACATTAACGTAATGAGTTTGGCTCTTAGCAGGTTTTAACTTTGCGTAGATATCCATGGTAAAAATAGTAGAGATAGAGTTGGTCATTGAAGCAAGGGATGAAACAATTGCAGCAACCAAAGCGGCAAACACTAGCCCTTTAATCCCAACAGGCATCAGGCTCATCATAGAGGGATATGCTAAGTCAGGTGAGGTCAAGTTAGGAAATAGAACCACGGCTGCGATCCCCGGCAAAACCACAATCACGGGCATAAGAAGCTTTAAGTAGGCAGCAAAAGCGATACCCTTTTGCGCTTCACCCAAGTTTTTAGCAGCAAGTGCACGCTGAATAATATATTGGTTGAAACCCCAATAACTAATATTCATCACCCACATGCCTCCAATAAGCACTGAGATACCGGGTAAACTCATATAGTTAGCATTATCAGGGCTTAAAATCATATCAAAGTGGCCGGGAAGCTCCTCACTTAAGATAGCAAAACCTGCAAACAAGCCTTCACCATCAGCGACTTGAGTCAATGCCAAATAACTTAGTAGCAAGCCACCAAAGACTAACAACACAACTTGCACAATATCGGTATACGCGACCGCTTTTAAACCACCATAGAGTGAGTAAACAATAGAAAAAATAGATAAGAAAAGCATACCCGTCATGGCATCGATACCGGCGACAGCTTCAATCGCTAACCCACCTAACCATAACACTGCGGTTAAGTTGACAAAGATATACACAGCTATCCAGAAGATCGCTAAGATTGTTTTCACTCGACTATCAAAACGCTGCTCAAGATATTGAGGCATAGTGAATATTTCATTCTTCAAAAAGATCGGTAACAGGTACTTACCAACCAAGATCAAGGTAATTGCCGCCATCCACTCATAGGATGCAATAGCGAGCCCCATTGCATACCCAGAGCCAGACATACCAATGATCTGCTCTGCTGAAATATTTGAGGCTATCAAAGAGGCACCAATAGCCCACCATGGTAATGCCTTACTGGCTAAGAAGTAATCTTCCGTATTGGTTTCATGGGATTTTTCACCTCGCGATATCCAGATCGCTATGATGATCAAGCCCACCACGTAGGCAATAAAAACATTAATATCGAGGGTATCGAGTGTCATTTTCTTCCTTCCTATCTTTATTATTTTTTAATTTATTATCATCTTCTTCATTCAAATTGAGCGCTGTTTGTATAAAAACAGTAAACCCGCTTTAGGCTAACTTGTAAAAACTGAGCCAGCGCCAATTTGCGCGGTACAAACATAGATGGAAGCCCATAAGCCACTTTGCTCATAATATTGCGTTTCAACAGCATTGATAACCTGATTAACTAATGCATCGGGGACAATAGAAACAACACAACCACCAAAACCTCCACCTGTCATACGTACACCGCCGAGCGCGCCGACTTCAGACTTGATAATGGCGACTAATGTATCCACTTCAGGTACGGTAATTTCAAAGTCATCTCGCATAGAAGCATGAGATTCCGCCATTAACCTCTGCAGCGTCTGCATATCATTACTGGCCATCGCTTGAGCGGCTGCATAGGTTCGGGCATTTTCAGTGATAATATGTTTTGCACGTTTTGCTATCACGCTATCAAGTTCAGACTCTCGGGCATAAAAGGTGTCGATATCGACATCACGCAGTGCCTTCACCCCAAAAAATGTCGCTGCGACTTCACATTGCTTACGACGGGTATTGTATTCACTGTCAACTAAGCCACGTTTTTTGTTGGAGTTAACAATAACAATACTGTTCCCTTTAGGCAGTGCCACTAGCCTTGTTGCTAAACTCCGGCAATCTATCAACAAGGCATGATCTTTTTTGGCTTCTGCAGAAATGAGTTGATCCATAATTCCACAGTTACAACCCACAAATTGGTTTTCAGCTTCTTGACCGTTTAACGCTATCTCTTGTTGACTGATATCTAGACTGTATAAAGCCTTAAACGTCTGGCCAATTACCACTTCCAGTGCAGCAGAGGAGCTTAAACCAGCCCCTTGAGGTACATCTCCACCGATAGCAATATCGGCGCCGCCAAATTGATAACCCCTCAATTTCAAATGTTTGATCACGCCGCGTATGTAGTTCGCCCAACTATTCTTGATAGAAACAATATCCTCATCGAGGGAGAACTCATCTGTCGCTCCATCATAGTCAACCGAGATAACTCGTACTAAGCTATCCTCACGAGGGCTGGCACAAACAACCGCACAGTAATTAATCGCACAAGGTAAAACATAACCGTCGTTGTAATCTGTGTGTTCCCCAATTAAGTTGACGCGCCCAGGAGCTTGGAGCACATATTGTGCTTGGTAACGAAAACCCACTTCAAAAACAGCTCTTACTTTACTGACTAAATCTGACATAAAAATTCTCAATCACACCCTAACTAAAATCACCGATACCAAATATCAAGTCGTCGCTTTGAACTGACCTGCAGTTTTATAATGCTCATTCGAGGCTAAACGTAATCTTTGGGCTGCTTGTTCTGGGGTTAAGTCACGCTGCGCCTCCGCTAACATCTCATAACCGACCATAAATTTTCGTACCTGTGCCGAGCGTAACAAGGGAGGGAAAAATGAAGCATGCAATGTCCATTCAGGATGCTTCTCACCATCAAAAGGAGCCCCATGCCAGCCCATAGAGTAAGGGAAAGAGGTAGTAAACAGGTTATCGTAACGAATGGTGATCTGCTGCAATATATCTGCAAGAGAGCTCTCTTGTTGGCCATTCAAATCTGTCATACGTTGAACAGGAAAACGGGGCAATAATAGAGTTTCAAATGGCCAAGCGGCCCAATAAGGCACCACTACCAGCCAATCAGCATTGCTCACAACCACACGCTCACCTTGAATATGCTCATCAGAAATTTCACGTTTAGCATAATCTTGCAGTAGATTTGTTCCATAGTTATGGGTGTATGTATCAAACGCTTTTTGCTTCTTCTGAACTAAAGTGGGTAGATGATTTTGAGCCCATATTTGACCATGGGGATGGGGATTGGAGCAGCCCATCACTGCGCCTTTATTTTCAAAAACTTGTACCCATTGGTAGCTTTTTGCTAAATCTGAGGTTTGTGCCTTCCAGGTTTTAACCACAGCGGTGATCTCAGCAACCGAGAGTTGAGGCAAAGTTTTACTGTGATCTGGCGAGAAGCAGATCACACGACTCTCTCCCCTCTCCGTTGCCATAGTAAACAGAGGGTCATCACTATGGAGCTCAGGAGTATCTTGCTTTAGTGCTGCAAAATCATTTTTAAAAACAAAAGTGTCAGTATACTTTTCGTTAACTTCACCATTGATACGCGTATTGCCGGAGCACAAGAAACAATTTTCATCATAGCTGGGCTTATCCTCCTCATCCAAAGCTTCAACTTGGCCTTGCCATGGACGCTTCGCCCTATGTGGCGATACCAAGACCCATTCATCAATTAATGGGTTATATCGGCGATGTGGGTGTTCAGTAGGATCAAAATCAACAGTCATATTTATAGTATTAATAGCTAGCGAATAGACAAAATGTAAACGTTTCCATTTTTAATTGCAATAGGCAGAATGAATTCAAACCTTGTTAGCTTTATGAATAAAGGGGGTTTCAGTTTAAACCTTGAGGCATCGACTTGTGTTCACTGATATTCTAAATAAGTACTACACACAACAAGGGGTAAGGTTAAATTCATTTAAATACAGCCAATTAAATCGAAAAATAAAAAGAGTTACTAACCTATTAACCAAGCTATAGATGAGCAAAGAGCTAGACTCTTGTTTAGATTCATTCCTATGTGTATATTAATCAACAAATACGATTTTCAAATAATGTAAACGTTATCTTATGTCAACAATCAAAGACATTGCTCGTGTCGCGGGAGTCTCGGTCGCAACCGTCTCCCGTGTTGTTAATAACGATCCGAAAGTGAAGGAGAAAACCAAGCAAAAAGTCACTAAAGTGATGCTTGAGCTCAACTACACCCCCAATGCAAATGCACGAGCCTTAGTCACACAAAGAAGCACCACTATTGGGGTGATAATCCCCTCATTGACCGACCCCTTCTTTGCTTCATTAGCTAACGGAGTTGAGCAAGTCGCCCGACAACAGAGTATGCAGCTACTGTTAAGTACCGGCTTGGTGAGTGCAGAATCTGAGAGACAAGCGATAAATCTACTCAGAGAGAGGCGATGTGATGTGATGGTTGTTCACAGTAAAAAGCTCACCGATGATGAGTTAATCGTTTTATCTGAGCAAATTCCAGGGCTTGTGTTAATCGATCGACACATTGAACAGATCTCACATCGTTGTGTCTGGCTAGATAACCTAGAGGGAGGGAAAATAGCAGCCCGTCACCTACTCGCCTTAAACCACCAAAAATTTGCCTCTATCTCCAGTAAATATCAAATTGAAGATCCAGGGCTCAGGCTCGAGGGATTCACGCGAGAGTTGACTGGTGCCGGATTTGCTATCGACGAGCAGTTAATAGAGTACGGCGAGCCCAACCTGCAAGGCGGGGAGATAGCAACTCAACACTTACTCTCTTCAGGAAAAACATTTTCTGCACTCTTTGTTTATAACGATGCTATGGCAATAGGGGCAATATCGACGCTGGAGGACAACGGTTATCGAGTTCCCCGAGATATTTCGGTGATTGGCTTTGATGATGTTCTGCTCTCTCGCTATTCGAGGCCAAAGCTATCCACGCTTAACTACCCCATTGAAGAGATGGCACAACAAGCGGCAAATTTGGCCATAGAATTAACCAAAGAGAGGAGAACGGCTAAAGATGAGTACAAGGTCGAAAGCAAGACAAACAAATATGTCCCTAGACTAGTCAAAAGAGAATCAACAAGTTTATGCAACGAAAACTGAGATATTAAGGGTTTTTCTCGCTAATTTTTCATCAATTAACATCAAGGATAGAAAAGTCTATTTAATAACTAGGTGTTCTGCTTTTTATGTTAACTGCGATGTAAAAAACCTGTATATTCGATTTCAAGAATAACTGCATTGTTATGCACCACTATTCATTCGTGTGAAGGTCTATTCATTTTTAATTAGTTCAATGTAAGTGTTATCACCTATGTGTACCCTAGAAAATCTAAAAAACACCACTGTCGTTTTAACAAAACAAAGCATTAGCCCCAAGGTGATATTATGTTAGCTAAACGTATCGTACCCTGCCTTGATGTCAGAGAGGGAAAAGTCGTTAAAGGCGTGCAGTTCCGCAACCACGAAATTGTCGGTGATATCGTCCCTTTAGCAGCAAGGTATGCCGAAGAGGGGGCGGATGAGTTAGTCTTTTATGACATCACCGCCAGTGCCCATGACAGAGTTATCGATAAAAGCTGGGTGAGCAGAGTTGCCGAGCGTATCGATATCCCCTTCTGTGTTGCCGGTGGTATTAGCACCATAGAGCAAGCCAGAGAGAAGCTTGCTTTTGGCGCAGATAAGATCTCAGTCAATTCACCCGCCCTTTCCGATCCAAGTTTAATTCAACGCTTGCAGGATGAATTCGGCCGTCAATGTATTGTAATAGGTATCGACTCCTATTATGACGAAGCAAGCGACAGCTACAGGGTGAAGCAGTTTACCGGCGATGAATCCGCAACCAAAGATACCCAATGGTTTACTCAAAGCTGGGTTGAAGAGGTGCAAAAGCGAGGTTGCGGTGAGATTGTTTTAAACGTGATGAACCAAGATGGCGTACGTCAAGGTTACGATCTAAAGCAGCTCTCTATCATTCGAGAGATCTGCGATGTACCACTTATCGCTTCAGGCGGTGCAGGAACCATGGAGCATTTTAAAGATGTCTTTGAGATAGCCAAGGTTGATGCTGCACTTGCAGCAAGTGTATTCCATAAAGGGATCATCGACATCAATGAGCTGAAAAGCTACTTAGCTCAGCACAAGATCCCCACACGCCGCTAAACGATAAAGCTCAGGCTCAATGCTTAAGCGATAGGAACAGAAAATGACCGATTCAGTAAAAGACAAATCAACACTCTCAAACTCACTAGATTGGGATAAGCAAGATGGACTGATCCCTGCTATCGTGCAGAACCACTTAACCGGAAAAGTGCTCATGTTGGGCTACATGGATAAGGCCGCACTGGATAAAACCTTAGAAACAGGCTCAGTAACCTTTTTCAGCAGAAGTAAGCAAGCATTATGGACAAAAGGAGAAACATCGGGCCATACATTAGATCTAGTCGCTATCGACAAAGATTGCGACAACGACAGTTTATTGGTGCAAGTACTTCCTAACGGCCCTACCTGTCACCTGCAAACTGAGAGCTGCTGGCCAGATGGAGATGCCCACACTTTCCTCGATAATTTGGCCAACTTGATTGCGGCTCGCAAAGGCGATGATCCAAAATCCAGTTATACCGCACATCTGTTTGAAAGTGGCACTAAGCGTATTGCACAGAAGGTCGGTGAAGAGGGATTAGAAGCAGCGCTAGCCGCAGCAACTCACGACAAACCAGAGTTAATCGATGAAGCATCGGATCTTATCTATCACCTATTGGTGCTACTTGAAGATCAAGATCTCACTCTAGCCGATATCACTAATAATTTGCGTAAACGCCATTTAAAAGCAAATTAAAGCAGCACCTTACAGAATAAAATAATAAAGCCTCATTGATGAGGCTTTATTTATTTAAATCCTAATAAATCAGCAGTATAATCGCTTTAAATGTAAACATAATGTATAAAGTGTGAGGTAAAATTATCAAACTAATGCATTGGTTAGTCTTATGCGGCCTCTTGATTAGCAATGCTACTCACTCCGCTCTACTAAATGCAAAACCTTTGACCTATTTTGTTATCGCACATCAGGCCGAACCTTTTCAGATAGTGGATGATACCGGACAACATCAAGGAATTATCAGTGACATCATCACCTCTATCCTTAGAGGTTCACGTACCAATATCATCCACAAGACTTACCCCTTTAAACGCATGCTTTTTATGATGGAGAAAGAGAATCAAGGTCATTGGATAAGTTATGGCTCCCCCGCTTGGAAGCACAGTAGTGGTGTCAAAATACAAAATAACCGCCTCTCTGAGCATCCACTATTTTATGTGTCCCACCAACTCATTACCGACAAAGATACTGAACTTCACTTTTCAAAAATAGAAGATCTGTTTGGTCAAACCCTCATTACCTTAAAAGGGTTCTCCTACCCAGGTTTAGACAGTTACCTTATCAAGGGCCAAATCAAACATATTCAAGTCGGTAGCCATGAACATGCGCTAAAAGCACTGAAAACTGGTAGAGGTATCGCCTTTGTTGCCATGAAAAACCGGGCTCTTTATACACTCAAAACCTTAGGCCTAGAGATAGATGAGTATGCTTTTATCGACTTCTCATCTGTGATCAGCTCCTATCCAATACACCTTTCCTACAGCGAAGGGTTATCAGAGCCATTGATTAAGCAGATTGAAACTAAGATAGTTGAGCTAAAAAGTAGTGGAAAAATAACTGACATAATTAGGCGGTATCAAATGTAAACCATAAAAACTCAATCAATCACAGAGTACCCTTGTGGCACCTGATACCGCTCCAATATCTTCTGATAAGTTCCATTTTCAATAATCCTCCTTAATCCTAGATTAAACGTCCGAGTGATCGCCTTTGAGTTAGGGTAGTTTGGCGAGATCATCAAATGAAAAGCAGTACTGCTTTCAGGCTTCGAAGCCACCCCATAACTGGCGAGTTCGTTGGGGAATGATTGACTCACTAACTCCCACCCCACTAACTCATCTATTAGGGTAAAATCTATCCTTTTTAGTTTTAACATCTCAACATTCTGTTTATCTGAAGTCACATAGTGAATCGTTAACCCCGCTTGTTTAAACGGTTTTTCATACCAGTACCCTCTCACACCTCCTAAAGTGTAACCTTTAAAGTCAGACAATTTCTGCCATTCAAACCCATTGGGAAAGCGAGATTTCAGGTAAAAGAATTTAGGAAAAAAATAGATAAGTGGATCAGAAAAAATAAACTCACTCTGCCTCTCTGCTGTTTTAAGGTAGGGGAAGCAGGCAAATACCTTTCCAGCTTTTAATTCATGCTCACCACGAAGCCATGGCTCGAAAATAATATCAGGTGAAAAAGCGCTCCCTTTTAACGCCTCCTCAACAATGTCTGGGATCACTCCACTTGCAACCCCTTTGATATTGATCACATAAGGCTCATAGTTGCTGGTTGCAAATACAATACGTGCAGGCCTCTCTTGTGCGAGTAAACTCATATGAACAAGGAGAAAAATAATGGCAGCAATCCGGTTAACAGCTCTAAATAGCCCCAAGATTTTCAACCCCATATCTGTTTTAAAAAGTGGTAGAGATATTTCATCTAGCTCACTCCAACCTAAAGTTAACCTCAATCCCTAATCAAGTGTTAACCCCAAGCCAGAAACTGTCAATTTGTCCTAGCCCATTCTCTCACCGAAACCCGTTCTACCCAAACTAGCCCTTCATTGAGTAGAGTGCCATGAGCCAATCAACTGAGATTGTGGCACTCGATGTCCTTAACAGATACATTTATAATTCAGAGGTTCAATATGGGTAAAATCTCCCTGATATCTAACCCAGTTAACCGTGTTTGGCTGTAAAATGAAAAACACTGTTCGCAACTGTTATTCCCCCGCTAAAAAGCTGTTGCGAATGAGAAGTTCTGCTACAATTCCCGCCGAAATCATCCAATATAATAAAAGACCCTATGAATCTCTCTAATAAAGTTCTCGCAGTTAATGATGATCTTCCTATTCGTACAGATAAGGCCGTTCATTCCGGTAAAGTTCGCAGTGTTTACTGGCTTACAGAGCAAGATAATGCCCGCTTAATTCAAGAAAAAGGTTACGATGTTCCTGCTGATACTCCCCTTGCAATTATGGTGATCAGCGACCGTATCTCTGCGTTTGACTGTATCTGGCAAGGCGAAGGCGGTCTCAATGGTGTCCCAGGAAAAGGAGCAGCACTAAACGCTATCTCAAACCACTGGTTTAAACTCTTTAAAGAGAAAGGGTTAGCCGATAGCCATATTCTAGATGTCCCCCACCCTTTTGTTTGGATAGTTCAAAAAGCGCAACCTGTGATGGTTGAAGCGATTGCAAGACAATACATCACAGGCTCTATGTGGCGTGCATACAGCTCAGGTGAGCGTGAGTTTTGTGGCATTAGGCTACCGGAAGGCTTAGAGAAAGATCAGAAACTTCCCGAAATTTTGATCACACCATCGACTAAAGGTGTGTTAACAGGCCTTGAAGGCGTACCTGAAGCCGATGATGTAAACGTCTCTCGTGCCGATCTAGAGCGTCACCTTGAAGGGTTTAACTTCCGCAAACTCTCTGATGTTGACCTCTACGAAAAACTCCTCAAGGAAGGCTTTGCAGTGATCAGTGAGGCTCTTGACGCACAAGATCAGATCTTTATCGACACCAAATTTGAGTTTGGTTACGTTAAAAATGCTGACGGGCAGGAGAAGCTTATCTATATGGATGAAGTGGGCACACCTGACAGCTCACGGATCTGGGATGGCCCGGCACACCGTGATGGCAAGATAATCGAAAAATCAAAAGAGGGATTCAGACAGTGGTTACTTAATCACTTCCCAGATCCAGATATCTTACTAAACAAGGAGCGCATGCCTGAACGTTTCGCACTCGCTGCCGATAACAAGTTACCTCAATCCGTAATGATGGATATCTCAAACACCTATGTCGGCATTGCAGAGAAGGTCATAGGGAAAAAGCTGACTATCAGTGAGGACCCTAAGCAAGAGATCATCGATATTTTACGCAATGAATATCAGCTAATAACTGATTAATTCAATCTAGCTAGATAATTGAGAGCCGTAACATCTTAAAGTTACGGCTTTTTTATTACCTGTTTCTGCTGCTACAGATCTTTTCCATCTTGCCAACATAGATGAACAACTGCAGCACCTATGTGGCCCAAGAGTAAAAACGGTAAAATGATATCGGCGCCGACATCTTTATGAAAGATAGCAAATGGCTCAATAAAGGCGATCATCTGCATCCCTACTTCCTCTCTAACCCAGTGCTCAACCACTTCAAATCTAAAAAATCCTGATAAATAGACAGCGCCCAACAGAGGTATATCAACAGCCGTGCCAATATAAGCCGTAATAGGCATCATGAGTAAGATGAAATACAAGCAATAATGAACAAGTCTAGCAGCTAGAACACTAGGCTTAGTAAAATGCGCTGACCGTCTTAATATCCGGTAAGCCAACATAATGACAGTCAGAACTAGCACCAGAATGCCAAAGTTGATATGGATAAGCAGAAGGTACCAGTTTGCCACTTCACTCTGAGATGTATACCAATAGCGATAATAGGCTGTGGTGTAAGTCATAAACACACTAAAGACTAGGCACCAGTGCAGTATTCGGCCCAGATTATTGCATAACAAACACTTAGCCACAGACATATTATTCAGCACGGCCGTTAAGTACCTCCCTGTCAGTGCCATTCAAAGGAGCATGGCAAGCAATGCACAGTTCAGAGCGACCCGAGTTAGATACTCTCTTTTCCGCTATTGTTTGCATTGAAACTGGTAGCAAAATGAATACAGATAATCCCTGTTGAATGGTCATTGTTAACTTTTTCATAGAAAACTCCTAAAAATCCATACTATAGGAGTTATTACGAACTTGGAGGGTTTGAAATACTCAAAAAATACACCCACCGTCTCTAAGAGTAAAAGCACTGGAAACAAGATGCATATAAAATAAAGCTTATATGAAAGCTGAAATAACAATCAGCATACACCCACACTTTATTATGCTAAAAAACATTCCAAGGTAGGGTGAATCCACTTTATTTTAAAATTATTTCACTTAACATTTCCTATATATTTCAAAGATCTTAAATAGATGTCACATTTTACTTAGACCAAAGTATAGCGACTTTAGTTTGAATATTACCCTATAAGTCTGTAGATATAATAAACACTGAATATTCAGCATTCATATTATTTTAATATTTAACAAAAATGGAGAATAAAAGATGTTGAGTAAGTTAATAAGATTTAGTTTTATTCATGCTATTGCTTCAATTTTATATATTAGTCCGCAAGTTCAGGCTAACGATACAGAAAACTTTATAGGTTTTTTCAATAGTATTGGCAATCCAAATTATAATTTTACCGACAGTGACACTGGCACCATCTACCCTAGTAATAATCCACCATCTGTCAATAAAGCACGCGATGCACTGGCAATGCTTGAATTTGCTGAAGCGGCCTATACCAGTCACCAAAGCCCTAATGGATGGTCAAGAGTAGAGACTCATGCTAAAGACTCTGGCTTTAATGCTGTGGTGTTCAAATCAGGAGCACAAATTATTATCGCCTACCGAGGCAGTGAACTTGGCACCTCTGATTGGGTTACCGATGGTGGCCTGACGGCCGGAGAGTTTCCCGCTCAATACGCTCAAGCAATGGCGCTTGCCAAAAGTGTCAAAAGTCGCTACCCAAGTAATGAGATTAAACTGACAGGCCATAGCTTAGGCGGCGGCCTCGCCACTGCAGCAGCTTTACAATCAGGGCTAAGCTCAATTGTATTTGATGCCACAGGGATCAACAATAATATATATCAAAGCCTAATCAGCGAAAAAGGTGAAAGTCAGGTTAAATTAAATGCTAAATTAATTATCAACTTTAATTTAGAGGGAGAGTTTGTTTCCGATACAGATCATCAACAAGATGCTGATGTTGTGGGTAACTTAGAGTCTGGCACACTGCAATATGGGGATATATTCTACCTTTCGGACAATAGGTTTAATCCCATCATTTTTAATAACTCTCTAGCTAGACACCTTACCCCTCCATTAAAAGAGGAACTTAGTTTTCTATCTAACCCATTAAATAGATATAACCCATTTAACCTTAATGGAGAAAATAATGATATTAATCCATTCAACTTATATATTGATTTAACACCAGATGATATTGATATCAGTTTCTTCCTTACTTTTTACGCTATAAACTCACTACCAAGTTTAATTAATGATATTACACCTTAAATATTCATATTTTTAAAATAAAGGATTAAGAGTATGGATATAAATACCAACCGGTATAAATCTACTCTGTCATTGCAATGGAGTGCAACCCGTTACACATAAAACAAACCCTAGCTATTATAACCTTTTTAGTGCTAGCAAGAACACTTGTTACATTTATGTAATTGTTTAAAGCGCCGCAGTGCGATAGAGTAGCTTGATTGATGGCTGTGGTATTACTGCGAATAAATCGATTAGAAATAACTAGTTAACTTCACTTTCTAATTTCAGTATGATGAATAACTCCCGCCTTTTACTCATTTCCCGATATTTTTAAGGCTCCTTTGTGAACAGTGACGTTTCTCTTAGCAGGTTTAAGCAGTTCCCACGCTTAATGTGGATCTTTCTGTTTGGCTCCTTTATCACCCGCGGTAGCTATTATATGGTCTGGCCATTTTTAGCGGTGATCTTATATGAGAGGTTTGCCTTATCAGCCACACAGGTTGGACTTATTTTATCCAGCGCTGCCATTATATCGGTTTTTACCAGCTTTATCGGTAGCTCTTTATCTGACCGAATTGGTCGCCACCAGCTGATGTACTTAACTGGTGTTCTCTACATCATCTCATTTTCGTTGCTGGCGGAGGTTGATACAGTCAGCGGCTATGTGGTGGTGATGACACTGTGCTCAATTGCCACCTCTTTGTGGCGCCCACTCACCTCAGCAGCAATTGGTGACATCATCACAGATCCCAAAACCCGCGAATTGGCGATGCAGTCGCTCTACTTCATCGTAAATGTAGGCTGCGCTGTTGGCCCTCTACTGGGAGTCTGGCTAGGCCTTACAGGCGAGCAATCGAGCTTTTACATTACCGCAGTAGCCTTTGCCTTACTGCTCGTGCTGCTCTATTGGGGATTTAAGGATCAAACCAGAGATAAGAGCAAAACAGAAAGTAGCGATAGCCAAAAGACGCAACGAACTAATATCAAAAAAACCAAAGCACCTGTGGTTACCCGCAAGATCATGATGACCATCTTACTGGAAGATAAACTACTGCAATGCCTGATCTTGGCTAATGTACTCTGCATGTTTATCTATGCTCAGATGGACAGTTCATTAATCCAATACTTAACCCGCTCTGAGGCACCAAACCTACTTGAACTCATCTCTGCGATGATATTCACCAATGCCTTAGTGATCATCTCCACCCAGTTTTTACTATTAAAAATGATGGCTCGCCATAGCTTAATCAAACGGATCCAGTTTGGCTTACTATTGCTGATTGTCTCGCAAGTCTGGTTAGCGATTAACCCTATCGATCTCTTTTGGGGCTGGATTGGTGCTGTGATCGTGATGAGCTTAGCCGAGACAATTCTGTTTCCAACCATGAATGTACATATCGACCGTTTAGCGCCAGACCATCTTCGAGGCGCTTATTTCGGGGCCGCTTCTTTTTATGAATTTGGCTTTGCTTTTGCCCCCCTTGGCGGCGGTATCATACTCGACCACTTCGGGGGCTATTGGTTATTTATGACTGGTGCGGCTCTCTCTGTGTTCGTCATCTACCTCTACAGTATTTTAGAGCGCTTACCTCGACCTGATTTTGAGCAGATAAAAGTGAATTAGCCAGGCGGTAAACCTTTGGTGTCACGCCGCAGCTCATATTGTCCAATCAAGTTGAACTTATCTGCTTGGCCAGTTTTTGTATCAGCGCTCTCATCAAGGCCACGGAGTGTGAATAACCATCCTCTTGCATGGTCATTTCAAAAGAGAAGTCCCTGTAGCTACCCTGATGCTCATAGCTACCAGACAGAATCACTTTAGATTGGCTGGTCACATGAAAATAATCTATCGACACACTCATATGAGCTTGCTGTGACTCTTGATCTCCTCTTAATGCAGGCACAAATACCTCTGTTTCACTCATGGCATTAAGATCATGCAACAGCAAATTAAAAATACTATCCGTTAATGGCTCAGCCCACATATGAAACGTAGCATAGTGAATTTTATGCGCATCCATCTGCATCACCAGATAGGGAGAACTCAGATAATCAGCTACTTCCAATGACAGTAACACCCTCTGTTTAACTTTATCCTTACTGTGATCCACTTGGGCTACACCAGAGGAGGCTGGATTATTCAACATATAATAACTGGTCATATCTGACTCAGAACTTGCACTGCATCCCCCTAAAAAGGGACTCAAGGCGAGAAGCGTGATTGGGATAATGTTTTTAATTATCATTGATTAGCCCCTGAATGTTTTTTCGGTTCATAATTCTTTGTACCAGAATCAAAGATAAGCCCATTTGGCTGGTGTTTTAACTGCTCAAGCAGAGGTTTAAGCTCATACATTACATCGGAGATACTCTTCATCGCTTCCTCCAACTCCTCGTAACCTTCTGAACCTTCTGAAAAATCTTGAGTCAATAAGGAGATATTTTCCAACGTGAGCCTTAACTCTCTAATGAGCTCCTGCTGATCTGCACTGATAAGCAGCTTATCTAGGCTCTGATTGGTGCCTTGCAGATCTTTGAGTAACACAGAGGCATTAACCAAAGTACCGTTCGCATTTCCAGCTATCTCGTCCAGCGGCAGCTGGTTCAACTTATCGACAAACTGCCCTAACTTACCCGCAATTTGAGAGAACTCATCTTTCACCGTAGGAATAACAGCGTAACCTTCATAGGTTTCAATATGGTCAATGGCGGGCATATCATAGTGTTGTAATTCAACGAACAAACTACCAGTCAGTAAGTTTCCAGTTTTTAAACTGGCTCGCAGACCGCTCTTCACCCAGTGCATATTCTGCTCATTCATCAAGTTAATGCCCTGCTCATTATCTGGTAGCCCGACTCGCCCTGGATGTAAGCTTATTAGCACAGGAATGCGGATCGCTTCGTTATACATCACATTAGGATCTGCCGTGGCTAAATTCACCGAGGCAACTTGGCCTATCAGTACACCACGATATTCGACTGGGGCTCCCACATTTAGCCCTCTGATACTGTCGCTGACAAACACCACATACTGGAGTGAATGTTTATACCGTGCATTACTGGCACTTTGATAGTCATTGAAAATATCGAAATAATCCCGCTCGGTGATCTTGTCACCTAGCGGCATACCATCTGGAACATCGAAGGTGACGCCATTGGTTAACATGGTTTCCACATTACCCGTTTTAACCGATATCCCCTCAGCGTTGAGATCCACTGTCAGTCCACTCACATCCCAAAAGCGAGTATTGCTTGTCACTAACTCATGGTAAGGAGATTTAATAAAGGCGTTGTAATAAACAACCCGCTCATCGATATTAAAGTAAACATCCTCAATCTGACCTACCGTTAGCCCTTTATAGATGATCGGATCTCCCTTTGAGTAGGCAAACTCCTCATCACTATTAAGGGTAATATGTAACCCTGGCGTTCCTATTGGCGTGATAGGGGCAGAATCTAGTGCGGTAAACTCATCCATAGGCTCATCAGATTTTCCCGGTGCAATCTCAATATAAACACCCGAGATCAATGTATCTAAACCTGAAACCCCTGAAAGGGATATTTTGGGTGTCACAATCCAGAAGTTGCTGTCCTCTACCAGCATCTTCTCGCTGTTTTTAGCAAGCCTTGCCGTCACCGTCACCCCATCGCCAGCATCATTAAGGGTAATGCTTTCCACTTCACCGATATTCACATGTCGAGACTTAATCTTGGTTTTACCCGCCTCCATCCCCTCAGCAGACTCAAAAAAGAGCGTCACCACTGGACCTTGATTGCTCCAATGGTAATAGACCATCCAACCACCAATTAGCAAGGCAACGATGGGCACAAACCAGATAGCAGAAATGCCTCTTACTTGCTTAACGTCTGCATCAACTTGTTGATCTGTTTTCATAAGCACTCTTATAGTTATAAATTAATTTCGGTTCAAAACTCATTGCTGCCAACATGGTGACAACCACAACACCAGAAAAAGCGAAAGTCGCAGCCCCAGGAACAATACTCATGGTGTTTCCTAACTGGACTAGGCTTGCCAAGATAATCACCACAAAGATATCAATCATGGACCAGCGGCCAACAAACTCAGCGATGCGATAAAGTATGATCCTTTGATGTTCGAGTTTCATCGAGTTGGTTTGCACACTGTAATTTAACCAGATAAGCACCAATATCTTGGCTATTGGCACCATGATGCTGGCAACAAAGATCACCATAGCAATAGGATAAGAGCCGTGATGCCACAATAAAATCACCCCTCCAATGATGGTGCTAGGATCGTCTTGCCCCAACAATCGAGTATTCATAATTGGCAGTGTATTCGCTGGGATATAGAGCAAGATAGAGGTGATAATTAAGGCCCAAGTTTTCTGGATAGATAAGCTAGGGTCCACATGATGAACAAGACTCTCGTTAATTGCAGGCTCCTCCTGCTTCACTGATGTTGATGTTGATACTTTAGTATTCTCTGCATATCTCGAACCTAAAACCTGAAATAGATAGCGCCTATCGATATGCAGCAGAGCAGCAGTCATGGAAACCGAAAACAGAATAAAAGCGAAAAATGAGGGGCCTAAAATAATATCCGCAAGTGAGATTATCTTAATTAGGCTCACCAAGGTGCCCACCAAAAATATCTCAACCATATTCCAGGGGATCAGTTTGAATATGATCCCCATAAGCCGATGCCCTTTCCACGGATAGCGTCCATTAATGAGAAAAGAGAGCAGATAGATCAAACTAAGTAATACAAAAGCAGGAATAAAAAATACGGTAACAAGCTCAATAATGGCAAGTGCGGTATAACCGCTGTCGATCAAAATACCGACACTGTCCAACATCTTAATATTATTTTCCAAACCACTTGATTTAAAAGAGATAAAATCAAATAGTGTTGATGCTATTAAAAATATTAATGCGGTGATCGAGAGCGCTAAAATGCGCTCTAGGGAGTTTGCGCGTTTAGCCGATAACAGATAGCCACAACGGGGGCAAACTGCTTTTTGATTTACCCTTAAACTAGGAATAACAACATTAAGGTCACACTCATGGCAAACTTCCTTTTCACCCGAAACATCTGATTCTATGTTCTTAATTATCATAAAATTAAATAAACCTAATTAAGATAACTGCGGGAAACTGATAAAGCTTTTGATAAAGCAGAAATATGTAAAGAATGAATTAAGTGAAGTTGAGAATGACAAGTTCGCAACTGTTAGTCAACATTTTGCTCACCCTTAGTCCAGTAGCGATATATCCCGCCCCTAGCTCCACCTTAAGATAATTAGCCTACAAAACAGCCAAAACCTATGTTACAACTTTGTTGACAGTTTGGCGCCCGTGTCGTACTTTTGTTTGAACTTTTTAAGGGAATAAAAATCATGAAAATAAAGCTCAATGCAGCTCGTTTTGTCGCGCTTGCCACTGTACTGCTCAGCACTGCATGTTCAACAACTTACAAGGTCGACCCAGATCTTGTTAGCCAGTTCAAACCAGAAGCGACCCCAACTCAAGATGAAACCTTTGTCTATGTTGTCAGGGGCTCTAAATTTCAAGGTGGAGCCCGTGGCGCCTGGCTTGCAGCCAATGATAAAGTTGTCGCAGATCTCGGCAACGGCACCCATACACTATTAAAATTAAAGTCAGGGATAAACTCCATTCATCTTGTTCAAGGCTTAGCTGGCTTTGCTTATGCTAAAGTCGATAACAAACCTGCCCAAACCCTTTTTATGTCAGTTGATTACACAACTGGAGAGATGAAGGAGCTTGAATATGATCTAGGCGCTTCTATGGTGATGCAAACGAAAAAAGCCAAAGATATTGGAGAAGTAAGAAAGAATGATGCCTACGATAACTTGTTAGCAAACCCTGCATTATTGGGCTTCCCTGTCATGAAACCTGCAATTGAGCCCATTAGCCCTGATGATGAAACCGCTGTCATTAATTTCTACCGTATGGAAACCTTAATTGGTGAAGTCCCCTTCGATATCTGGTCTGAAGAGGGCTATGTTGGCAGCACTCGAAGCGGCACCTACTTTCAAGTTCGAGTAAAGCCAGGAAAGCATACTTTTGTTGCGCTCTCTGAACGTTACTCTGTACTTGAAGCTAATGTAGAAGCGGGTAAAGAGTACCTGGCAGAGTTTGATGTCGATATGGGCTGGAATCAGGCACATGTACAAATTTTACCTATCGATCCGGTAAAAGAGGTTAAAATCATCAAGAGGTGGAAGGCTGAAGCAAGGTTAATGAAACTGGATAACGATGTCATAAACCAAGCTGAATTTAAACAACGCGCAGATCTAGCACGTGAGTATCTATATAAACAGTTTAAGAAGATCGATGCTGGTGAAATAAGCACCAGAGAGCTTAATAATCAGCATATTCTTTAACATTTTTTATTACAACCCACTTTTATAAGTGGGTTGTTCTGTAAGGAGTGTGTTGGCATTAATTTCTTATAATGATTGGTCTTACAGCTCAAAAGAGCATCAAACCAACCCCGTTGCAACCTTTTAATAACACTCACTCTTGTTATCAAGCCCCAATAGGTTTATCTTCACCCGTCAGTCTTTTGCCTGAAACTCCACAGCGGCAGAAACTGAGCAATGTAGAAGGTTTTTCTACTGTTTCAATAAAATTAAGCTAGGAAGCTAA
Source organism: Shewanella nanhaiensis (assembly GCF_019457885.1). Classification (GTDB taxonomy): domain Bacteria; phylum Pseudomonadota; class Gammaproteobacteria; order Enterobacterales; family Shewanellaceae; genus Shewanella; species Shewanella nanhaiensis. The sequence continues at coordinate 268,473 of NZ_JAHZST010000005.1, read as the reverse complement.
AATGAAAAAAATAATCACACGTCTCTTGTCTCTCTCTTTGATGCTCACTTTTTTAACAGCCTGTGGCGCAGCACATGTTAGAACAGAAAAAAGCTCAAGTGATCTACATCAATATAAGAATATCTATTTAGGTAAGGTTGATATCCACTCACAGGAGGAAGCGGCAAAAACTAATGAAGAGCTGCAACTAAAGATGGTTGAATGGGAAGGTTTTGCCCGTACAGAGCTAAAAAACTACGTTGAAAAAAGCGAGTACACTTTAGTCGACACCTTAGACAATAAAGACACAACTTTAGCCGTCGACCTTGATATTGACCTAGTTTACGGTAACAGGGCTGCACGCTACTTTGGTGGTTTTGGCGCAGGTAAAGGCTCTGTAGACTCAGTGCTAAAAGTAACCGATCCCAAGACACAAGAGGTAAAATTTCACGCTATAGCGGAGAGCGATCTCTCAGTCGGTGCCTTCGGTGGCAGTATGGAGAGTGTATTGAAGACCAATATACAGAAGTTAATTGAACAGTACCCAAGAGCCGCTAAGCAGTAGCAGTTGAGCCGATAACTCAATAGATGGCGCAAAGCAACTCAAGCTAAGCGCCATCAGTTTTCGACTAGAAAAAAGCTGACGCTAACTTAATGAGGAATATAAGCCAAGCCAAATGGATTGCCCTCAACGGTCACTTCAGTAGAGAAGCTAGGTAATGCTATCCCAGGAACGGTTTCAAACACGCTCACCTTATTTTGAGTTGCGCCAGAGTGAGTCACATAGATTTTTTTCCCACTCGCGGTCACAGTGATATTATGCGGTGCACCATAAGGCGCGTTATCCGTGTCGATAATATGCCCTCTTTTTGCATCTATGGTATAGAGTCCTTGTGAACCACCATCTGCAATGTTGGTGACGTAGAGACGGCGATCTTGAGCGAATATCCCATGAGCATTGGGCACATCAAATTGGTAACGGGTTGCAAGGTTTTTGGTATTTAACGCCAATACAGTACCACTCTCTTGAGAAGGCACATAGAGGGTTTTACGCTTCAGTGGAGAGATAAATAGATGCGGATCTCCCCCCACTTTCTTGCGGGCAAGCTCACGGTTATGCTTAATCGATAGTTTGACCACATAGTCATCACTGCTCCCTCCACCAACTAAACTCACAAAAGCTGATCTGCCATTGTCAGAAACAAACACATCATGGGGTTTAAAGCCTTGCTCTATTAGATCTGCCGGTAAAGAAAGCGTATTTAATACACTTAATGAATTGGTATCAATAACAGTAACAGTTTTATCTATATCATTGTTTACAAGCAGCATTTGAGCATTTTTTGCTGCCCACATATGAAATACACCCTGTCCCGCCTGGATTGTAGTGAGTAGATTGAAGCCAAAACTGTCATAAACAACAATGCGATTATTGGCTCTATCCCCTACATAAAGACGATTCTCTTTATAAACGACATACATAGGCTCTGGCGTTGCGTTAGAGGCAGGCAACTGCAATGTGCTAACGACGGTGTCAGTCTGAGCATTAATGATTGAAACTGAACCCGAAGCGCGATTAGCAACAGCGACTTTTCCCTGCTCCATCTCTGTGTATGACGCCCCTGTACTAGCTACAACACCCACTCCACTGAATAATATTACTGAGAGTAAAAGAGATTTAACCTTCATATCATTTCCCCATTCCATTTATGTTATTTGTGCTTTGGCTCCAACTCAAACACAGAGGAGCACCATCAAAATAGGGGGGAGTTATCACGGAAGTGTCACAGATTGATAAAAAATCTAGTTAAACTGCAGGTTTAGATAAAATTAAAACAAAAGAATTAATACTTAAGGGTTACATACTTGAGATTAGAACACTTTCACGGATATAAAAAAGGTGAGTCAGCGTTAGCTAAACTCACCTTTTCAATGAAAACCTAGTAAAGAGGTGACTCACCTTCGGGTCGAGTCTTCAACACCTTGAGGAACCACATGTACTGCTCAGGGTAGGCTTGAATCACCTGCTCTACCGCCCTATTCAGCGCTATTGCCTCATTCTCTTTTCCCTGCATCTCATCGGGAGAGATAGCAGGCATGACAGTTAGCTCATAACGGCGAGATGTTTGGTCATAGCCTATCTTTACCGGTAAAACTTGCGCATTTCCAGCTTGTGCTAAACGTCCAACAACGGGCAAGGTTGCTTTCACCGTTCCCAAAAATGGTGCAAATACACTCTTATCGGGACCAAGATCTTCATCGGGCAAGTAGAAGAAACTATTATCATTTTTCAGCTCTGAGAGTAACGCTCTTATTCCCGCCTCACGCATATAGATATTACCACCTTGGCTACTTCGCATCCGGTTATTAAACCAGTTAAATAAGCCATTACGATGGGCTTTCGCCATAGACACCATGGACAGTTCCAGATTCAACCTTAAGCCTGCATACTCAATTCCCCAAACATGGGGCATGATAAAAATAACAGGCTGTCCAGCTTCACGAGCACGGGTGACATGTTCGAAACCATGCAGGTTTACTCGACGAATAATATTCGCTTTAGAGCGCACTAACAGCTCAGATTGGGCAAGTAAGATCATCACAAAATTTTCGACATTATCTTTAATTAATGCCTCAATTTCATCGCTAGACTTATCTGGAAAACAGGTCGTTAAATTAACACGGGCAACGGATAGTGGTTTTTTTGCTATTTTCATCACCAACTTAGCTAAAAGTCTGGCTAAAGGGTCGCGAAACCAAGCAGGCATAAGACCAAAAATCACTAAGATTAGGATCCCTACCCAGGTTAGCCAATATTTAGGGTGCAGCAAGGAAGCATGAAAACTTCGATTAAAATACTTAGGTTTTCTCGACAAAAAACTAACCTCTGACGATATAAACAAACTGAAAAAGCCACTCCTAGAGTGGCCTTAACATTTAACTAACGTTAGTCGTTCTTACTTAGCGTTAGCCTCTTCGACTCGGCTCTTCAGCTTCTGTCCAGGTCGGAACGTTACTACTCGGCGCGCAGAGATTGGAATATCTTCGCCTGTTTTCGGGTTCCTTCCCGGTCTTTGATTCTTATCTCTAAGGTCAAAGTTGCCAAAGCCAGATAACTTGACCTGCTCACCACTTTCGAGTGCTTGACGAATTTCTTCGAAAAATGCCTCTACCATCTCCTTAGCCACACGCTTGTTAATTCCAAGTGTTTCAAAAAGATGCTCTGCCATTTCGGCTTTGGTAAGTGCCATACTTTTAATCCCTCAACAATGCGTTGAACTCGGTCTTAAGAGCGTCAACAACTGAATCAACCATCTCAGCTATCTCCTTCTCTTCAAGTGTACGAGTGTTGTCTTGTAATGTAAGTGCAATCGCTAGGCTTTTTTGGCCCGGCTCAACACCTTTACCCTGGTATACGTCAAATAAGTTTATGCCAACCAACTGATTTTGGCCAACTTTTCTTATCATTTTTACAACATCACCGGCGAAAACTTCCTCATCAACTAAGATGGCTATGTCTCGACGATTGGCAGGAAACTTAGATACAGTCTGGGCTAGCGGAAGACGTGCATGCAACAAAGCATCTAATTCAAGTTCAAAAACAATTGTTTTACCATTGAGTCCGAAAGGCTTCTCTAAACTAGGATGTACTGCACCAATAACACCGATTACTCTATCATTCCTTAATATTTCAGCACATTGCCCCGGATGTAACGCTGGGTGCGCTGCTGATCTAAAAGTAAATTCTTCGTCGGATACTGTCAAGCCGAGAATTGCCTCAAGATCACCCTTAAGGTCGAAAAAGTCGACAGTTTTTGACTCCATTGACCAATGTTCGTCGTTTTGAGCACCGGAAATAACCGCACCTAGCATCGCCTGCTGACGCACGCCAGAATCAGCATTTTCGTCTGGAACAAAGCGTAATCCAGATTCAAAAAGTCGAACACGATTCTGCTGACGACTCTGGTTATAGCCTACCGCACTCAACAGACCAGTTAATGTTGATAGGCGCATTGCCGACATCTCAACTGAGATAGGATTTGGCAAAATCATCGCTTCTTGCTCAGGATGAACCAGTGCCTGCATCTTAGGATCGACGAAGCTGTAGGTGATCGCTTCTTGGAAACCACGAGACACTAACATGCTACGAACTCGCTTTAAGCTGATATCTGATTCTTTATGATCAGGCATGCTCAAAGAAGCGATGGGCGCCGTGTTAGGGATATTGTTATATCCATAGATACGAGCCACCTCTTCAATCAGATCCTCTTCGATAGCCATATCAAAACGGTAAGTTGCTGTTACTACTTCCCACTGACCTTCGCCAACCACGACATTGAAACCTAGGCGCTGAAGAATTTCAGTCACTTCGTCATCGCTGATATGATGGCCTAAAATACGGTCTAATTTACTGCGGCGCAGTGTGATCTCAACAGGCTTAGGCAGATTCTCTTCTGATTTAGCTTCACAGACAGGACCCGCTTCACCACCACATATATCAAGCACTAGACGCGTCGCACGATCCATCACTTTATGTTGCAGCTCAGGATCAACACCACGCTCAAAACGATGCGATGAATCAGTATGCAGACCTAAACGGCGAGTTTTTCCCAAAATAGCAAGTGGCGCAAAATAGGCACATTCCAGCATAATATCTTGAGTTTCAGCACCAACACCAGAGAATTCACCGCCAAACACGCCAGCGAGCGCTAGAGGCTTCTTTGCGTCACTAATGACTAAACTGTCAGCAGGAACCGTGATCTCGTTACCATCGAGCAGTGTGAGCTTCTCAGCACCATTTCCCATACGTACTTGAATGTCACCCTCAAGTTTTGCAAGATCAAAGGCATGCATCGGCTGACCAAACTCAATCAATACGTAATTGGTAATATCAACAATAGGATCGATAGAGCGAATGCCACTACGACGCAGTTTTTCCTGCATCCAAAGTGGAGTTTCCGCCTTCACATTGACGCTCTTTACAACTCGGCCTAAATAGCGAGCACATGATGCTGGCGCCTGAAGATCAACCTGAACACTGTCATCAATAGAGGGGACAACAGCTTCCCATGTCGGCTCTGTTACTGCTTGGCGATTAAGTACACCCACTTCACGGGCAAGTCCAGCCATACCAAGACAATCGGCACGGTTAGCCGTAAGATCAACGTCGATAACGGCATCATCAAGACTTAAGTACTCACGAAGATCGGTACCAAGAGGAGCATCTGATGGCAGCTCTAAAATACCATCACTTTCAATATCGATACCTAACTCACCATAAGAGCAAAGCATGCCAAAAGATGGCTCACCGCGCAGCTTGGCTTTCTTAATCTTAAAATTACCCGGCAGTACAGCACCAACCATGGCAACAGCCACTTTGATGCCAAGGCGACAGTTAGATGCACCACAGACAATGTCGATTAATTCATCTTGACCGACATTGATCTTAGTCACGCGTAATTTATCCGCATCAGGATGTTGACCGCACTCAACAACTTCACCAACGATAACGCCAGAAAACTCACCGGCAACGCCATCTACGCCATCGACCTCTAGGCCAGCCATCGTAATTTGATGTGACAACTCGTCACGGCTAATGTTTGGATTGACCCACTCACGAAGCCAAGATTCACTAAATTTCATGCTAATACAGCTCCGTTATTTAAATTGCTTGAGAAAACGTAGGTCATTTTCAAAGAATGAACGTAGATCGTTAACGCCATAGCGCAACATAGAGAGACGTTCAACGCCCATACCAAAAGCAAATCCAGAATATTTCTCAGGATCAATACCAACACTACGAAGTACATTCGGGTGAACCATGCCACAACCTAGTACTTCTAACCATTTACCATTTTTCCCCATCACATCCACTTCAGCTGATGGCTCTGTAAACGGGAAATATGATGGACGGAAACGCACCTGCAGATCTTCTTCAAAAAAGTTGCGTAGGAAATCGTGCAAAATACCTTTCAACTCTGCAAAGTTCACGTTTTCAGCAACCAACAGACCTTCAACCTGGTGGAACATAGGTGTGTGTGTTTGATCGTAATCGTTACGATACACACGGCCTGGAGAGATAATACGCAATGGCGGCTTTTCATTTTCCATCGTGCGGATCTGTACACCAGAAGTTTGGGTACGTAGCATCACCTTAGGGTTAAAATAAAAGGTGTCATGATCGGCACGAGCTGGATGGTGCTCTGAAATATTAAGCGCATCGAAGTTATGGAAGTCATCTTCGATCTCCGGTCCCTCTTTGACACTAAAGCCAAGTTCACCGAAAAAAGTTTCAATTCGTTCAATGGTACGTGTCACAGGGTGCAAACCACCATTGTCGATACGACGACCCGGCAGCGTGACATCTATGCTTTCAGCGGCAAGAGTCGCTTGCAGTTCGGCAGCTTTTAGCCCCTCTACACGCTCAGACAGGTGCTTTTGAACCGCCTGTTTCGCCTGATTAACCGCTTGTCCAAACGCTGGTTTTTCGGCAGGACTAAGCTTGCCCATCATCTTCATCATGTCAGTGATTTTACCTTTCTTACCTAGGTAATCGACACGAATTTCATCAAGGGCTTTTAGATCATCCGTCCCTTCAATGGCGGCTAAAGCCTGTTCTACGATCTCTGTTAACTGTGACATCATCTCTTCCAATGCGCGGCCCTCAGGCCATTGCTTTTAGTGCTAGCTAATTTCTTTGTGAAAATAGAAAAAGACTCAAATTTTACGTGACATGGAAGCTTTTGACCAGCGGGAATTTACTGTTTTATTTGCTAAACTGTTATTTTATCAAGATGTTCAATTATTCAACTCTCATAATTACCAAGCCACTTGTTAATAAGAGGTGGCAAAAAGGTAAAAATCGCTCGCGATATCACGGTCTGCAGCGTAATATCAAATGTAAAAGAGCTAAAACAAGCGCTTAAAGAACAGTTTAATCGCATTGTTTCAAAATAATTAATAAGCTATTTAAGGATTAACGCTAGCTATGGGTAACTCTAGTCCAACTCATTCCCCCATAAAGGTCCTACGCTGGCGTGACAGTTTACCGATCAAATTCTCTTTTATTCAATTTATCATCGCATCGCTCATCATCATCTCCAGTGTTTGGCTAATATTTACTATCGAAAAAAGTCATCATCTGGAGACTCAGATAGTACTTAGCCAAAATCAAGGTTTAGCCTTTGTCGCAACCTTAGAGCAGACCACCACGAAAATAGAGAGTTTAGCCAGCTCTATCGCCTCACTGGGTCAGATCTACAGTAACAATACTCAAGTGTTACAGGACTCAATACCGGCTTTACTTAATACTGACGGTAAACATCAGCTTATCTCTGGCGGTGGACTCTGGCCAGAACCCGTAGCATTCAGCCATGATAAACAAAGAGATAGTTTTTTTTGGTCCAGAAACAAAGATTTAGAACTGCAACAGATAGAGGGGTACAATAGTCAAATTGGCCCAGATTATCATGAAGAGAGCTGGTACAAACCGATACGCTTTTACCCCCAAAATACCGCACTGTGGTCCCAAGCCTATATTGACACCTACACCAAAGAGACCATGTTAACCGCCTCGGTTCCTATGTGGTCAGAGCATCAATTTCTTGGTGTAGCCACGATAGATATCACCCTTTCAGGCTTAGCTCACTTCTTTAATGAAGCTGTCAATGAGAAAACTGAAAATAAAGGCTATATTTTTGCTCTAGATCATCTCAATAAGGTGATCGCCTTCCCCGATGAACATCTATCCCCACAACTTATTGAGCCAAACTCACTATTTAAACCACTCTCCCAATTGGCTAAACACAAGCAAAACCTGGCAATCATCAACCAAAAACTACTTGAGGTAGATGAGGAGTTAATTCAGCGCGCCCAACAACACCCAGTTTTTAGTCAGAAGCAGCTGAGCTCTCTATTGCAGAGCACTCCAGTAGATCAAAGGGATAAACTTGCAGCCTTGATAAACCTCAACGCCAGTAAAACCCTCAATACTGCAGAGCTTATCGCTTCATTCAAACTCAGCCCAAACGAGCAAAATAATCAAGCATCATTGGTATCCATCTTCTTGATGCCCAGTACCTACTGGAAAATCATTTTAGTCACTCCACTGGATTCGATTAATGAGGAAGCCAATAATATTGCTGCACGGATCGGCTTCTATCTAGTTGTGATGCAGTTTTTCGGCCTGCTGCTGCTCTTTATCTTGCAACACAGACTCTTTATTCGACCAATATCAAGCATGGTTTTTGCCTTAAAAGAGAATCAAGTGGCTAAACTCGAACTTGAAGCTGCCAAGCGCAAAGATGAAGTAGGACAACTAGCGCAAGCATTTGTATTTCGCAACCATCAGCTTGAAGTCGCATTTGCCAGTTTAGATGCCAGTAATTTAGCCTTAGAGGAGCAACTTGCCGTCCAGCAACTGGCACAAAATGAGTTAAAGTTACGCAAAACTCAACTTAACTCATTACTCAACGCCTCTCATAACCTCATCTTTATTAAAGATCTTCAAGGTTCATACACCTTAGTCAATGACAGGTTTTGTGAAGTTATTGGCATTGAAAGACATGCGATTTTAGGCAAGAAAGATCTGCAGCTTTTTCCTCCTCACATTGCAGAGTTAATACTGAAACACGATAGGGTTACTTTAGACGCCCAAGAACCCCAGAGCTTTGAACAAGCCTTCCCCTCCTCCCATGGAGAAACCCTTTATCAGATAACGAAATTCCCCATTGTTAACGATGAAGGTGAGACCATCTCAATGGGTAATATGGCATTCGACATCAGCTCTCAAAAAGTTATCACCCAGGAGCTGCACGACAATAATCTGCAACTGACCAATGAGCTCTCAGAATTAAGTTTGCAGATTAAACAGGCTCAACAAAGAATTACTCAACAAAAAGAGGTCATTAACCAAATAGAGCATGAAAATTTAGGCGCTCAGCAGCAAAGACACATGGACTCCAATGTTTACCTACTATTTCCGGCAATGTTTTCAGCCCTTATTAAAAGACAGATGATAGAGCAAGATCATCTCGTGGCTCAGATGTGCCAAAATCAACAGGAAGCGGAAACCAAACTCGATACTATGCTAGCGCTGCTGACTCACAATACTGACACATTAAGGCATTTCCAGCAGATACTTTTGAGCAAAAACGAAGCCGTCAAAGCGATTAATCTATCTCAGTTTCTTAGCCATTTTCTGGCAGTATTTGAGACTAAATTAATAGAGGAGAATATTAACCTTGAGCTAGAATGCGATGAAAATATTATCGTCAACCTTCCCTCTTGGGATCTGCTACTCCTGCTCTACTCTATTGTTAATAACAGCCTTAATCATGCCTTTATTGATAAGCGCTCTGGTTGCAACATCGTCATAAGAGCGACACAGGAGAGCGAAACGATCATCATTACTGTCGAAGATAACGGCATAGGAGTAAGCCCAGAAAAACTGACTCAACTTAATGAGCAACTCCTTTCAAGCAACAGCCAACGCAGTCTGTCGAGACTCAATGGATGGTTAAAAGCTCAATTTAGTGGGCAGATCATCCTTGAAGCTAAAAGTAATCAGTATATGCGCACTATCTGTCACTTCGCTAAAAAGCCCTAGCCTAGCAGTCCCAATAAAAAAGATGCCGCAGCATCTTTTTTATTTAAGAGAAATAGCTCTTGATGAGTTAAATTGAAACATCCACTAAGTAATGACCTTGAAGCCAGTTACGTCCGATGAGTAACTTGTTACTCATCTTGCTTCTGTCTCTGAGATTGACCTTAACTTTATATTCCTGACCTTTCTCACCTATGGTTAACTCCACCATATATCGTACTTCACTGCCCTGAGCGTTACGAATAAGGGATGTTTCAACAATCATGGCATGGACGCGCTTTGCCTCTCCCTTCTCATTTTCTGTGGTGAAACTTAAGGTTTTACCTAGATTTTTCTCCATATCATCAACGCCACCCTCGACGTGAAGATCCACAGCATGAAGAGAGTTTTCAACCGCGCCAGTATCGATACGTGTTTTAAACATAAGTCCAGTTTCAACAATACTAATTGGGGCCACAGGACCAATTAGCTTCTTATCTGAAACATCGACGATATACTTACCTTTTAACCAGTTACGCCCTATCAACAGCTTATAATCCATGTGGCTGCGATCCCTTAGGTTCACTTTCACCTTTCGCTCAGCACCTTTATCACCAACATGGAGCTCAACCATATAACGTGTCTCACGCCCTTGAGAGTTACTTACCGTTGATGTTTTAACAATCTTTCCCTTTAAACGTTTCTTTTCACCCGCTGCATTTTCAGTGGTGAACATGAGCATTTTGCCCACGTTATCTTTCATCTTCTTAGCACTGCCACCTTCCACTTCAAGATCATAAGCATGCAGAGAGGTATTTCCAGCGCCAGTGTCAATTCTTGCTTCGAAATTTAAGCCCGTTTCAGTCACGAACATATGGGCCGTAGGACCTATAATGGCTTTATCTCCAGCCCACGCAGCTGTCGTCATAAATAAAATACAAAAGCCAATAATTTTAACCATTTCGGTTCCTTCTTTGAATTACGTGCCACCATACTAACAAACAAATAAAAATGCCGACACAGAGTCGGCAGATTAAATTTTCTTTATAAAATTAATACCAATCACTACCAAGCTGTAATTGCTAGGCAAGAATTTAGCACTTTTAAAGCAAGGTCATTAATGAGTTCTGTGTTGAATGAACTCACAAGGGGATAACAGATTAGGACTCTTTCATCCAGTGTGTGGCTTCAGAAGCCTCACTTCGCGCAAAAACTTTAACAGGGCATGGGATCATATAAGCTAAGGTATTTGCCATACCTGCGACCAACTGACTGTCAGTGATAATCGCTACACGGTAAAAATCATTCAGGTGAAACAGACCTATTTTTGCATCATCCCAAAGCGTGCCTACAGTCACTCCTTCAAACTTATCGTCAAACTCATACCACAGTTTGATGCTGGCATGATCTTTCAGCTTATCTTCAATAACAGGCATTAGTTGCTGATCATAATCTTTACCTGTCACAACACCTGTTGCTCTAATGGCAACTGTGTCATGGTCAAAACCATTTAACAGTTCAAGCATAGCGCGCTCCTTGCTCAAAAAAATAGTCATCGTGAAAAGGGTAGATTAGCCTGACATCATTTTCACCTCGAGGAGTGGATCTATTGCCGCTTGGCTCGCTAAAAGGCTTAGATGTCATATAGAGTAGACCTAAATGCAATAGTCAAAAAAAATGACTGCTTACTAAACCAGTAGTTTAGCAATCTCTTGATCAAACAGGTTTTTAATTAAACCTGAAAACTCTGTGATAAATGAAACCTGCTCAGGTGTGACTTTTTGATGAGCGACGCTTGCTAATATCTCTTCAAGATCATAAACGATAGCATCTACCTCCCTAATCACTTTATTTCTCTGTGCAAAGTTTAAGGATGGATTTTGTCCACACACCATAATGATCTGTGCAGCAAGCTGCTCTTCAAACAGCTCTAAAACGGTATCATCAGTCAATGACTCATCATGCTTGCCTTCAAAGAGTGACAAATGCTCAGTGAGAAATTGAATTAGGTGCGTATATCCATCTTTATCGGTAACCATCTTTACCTCTATGCTACTACTCATTAAGAGCATGGTTGATGCCATGCTCATTAGCCAGTTTAATTGTCCTTTTTTTAACTTTTAATACCATTTAATGGTTATTACAACCGAAAAACGCTAACGGGTTAAGTTTAATATAAAAGATACTGGCACTGAATGACCGATAGAGGTCAGCCCAGCAATTTCACGAAGCTTCTCAACTCCAGTAGAGAGGCCAAATTGCTCAGCATTAATAATCACAGGCTGACTACTGAGCACTAGTACCTCTTTTTCGCTCAGCTTAACCACACTCACTCTCATAGGCACCATTTGCTCTTTACCATGGAAAGAGAGTTCGGCATTAAGCTGCATCTCACTGCGAGAGCCAACCGACATCTTGGTTAATATGCCAGGTGAAACTTTCGCCTTAAGTTCCAACTTAGGAAATGACTCCACCTCAAACAAGATCTCTCTCATGCGCGTATCACGGATCTCTATGTTGGTCCAAACGCTTGCCAACTCGACCGAGAGTGTAAACTCCCCTTTCTCATTTAGACTGCCTGCAAACTGTTTAAACTCATGTACCTCAGAAACATTCACCTTTTTTGTGGTAATAAAATTGATCTCAGAGCTCTGATTATCGATGGTCCATGGAGCTGCCGACGTCATAAAGCTTACAGTCCCAAAAACTAGGGCTATCAATGTTCGTTTCATATCAGTTCCTAAATAGATTCAGAAATAGTCAACACAGTATATGAATCAAACACGGAGAATGTAAATGAGAATGAATTAATTGAGCTTGTTTTCATCCCAATAAAAAAGGGACTGTATTCACAGTCCCTTTTAATAGTCTTTACGGCGCTAAGCGAGAGATATCCCAGCCCGACAGCCCTTTATCATAGAGAAAGCGATCATGAAGTCTGCGCTCCCCACCTTGCCAAAACTCCATACTCGATGGTTTGACGAGATAACCCCCCCAAAATTTAGGCAGGGGTACTTCACCTTTATTAAACTTCGCCTTCATCTCGGCATACTTAGTTTCAAGCACTTGCCTTGCTGAAATTTTACTCGATTGCTGTGATACCCAAGCGGCTATCTGACTCTCTTTCGGTCTAGTGATAAAATACTTCATCACATCAGCCGTCGACAAAGCTTCTGCTTCACCGGTTATCGCCACTTGGCGCTCCAAAGAGTGCCAAGGGAACAGTAAGCTCACTTTTGAGTTATGGGCTATCTGCTGCGACTTACGGCTCTCAAGATTAGTGAAAAAAACAAACCCCTCTTCACTAAATCGCTTCAATAACACAATACGTTGAAAGGGTTGCCCATTCTCATCCACTGTTGCAATGGACATGGCGGTGGGATCGCTCAATAACTCAGAGTCCCTCGCTTCCTCCATCCATTTAGAGAATAAACTCATAGGTTCATCAGGCAAAGCATCTCTGTGGAGATCACCTAATGAATACTCTCGTCTGATATCACTCAGCTTTGACATCTATCTTTATCCTCTATCCATGGGAGCAACAGCTTAACTCAGGTTATTTATTACGTTTGTTTGATTCAGCCCATACGTGCAGCATCTCAAGCCCTAGTGTTGCACCGGCTAACGCTGTAATTTCAGCATTATCATAAGCAGGCGCAACTTCAACCACATCCATACCCACAACATTCACACCTGCTAAACCACGAATAATTTTCATCGCTTTATCGCTGGTAATGCCGCCGCAAACTGGGGTGCCAGTACCTGGCGCAAAAGCGGGATCTAAACAGTCAATATCGAACGTGATATATAGAGGAAGATCGCCAATACGTTCAATAATTTGAGCCACTATCTCATCAGCACTAAGATCGTTCGCAGTCGCAGCATCAATGACCTTAAAAGCATGATCATCTCGATTATACTCAGTACGTATTCCTATCTGAATAGAGTGGTCAGCATCGATAATACCTTCATTAGGGGCATGGAAGAACATGGTGCCATGATCATATTTACTTCCTTGGCTGTATGTGTCTGTGTGGGCGTCAAAGTGCAGTAACGCCATCTTTCCGTGAGTCTTATAGTGAGCACGAAGCAGGGGTAACGTAACAAAGTGGTCGCCACCGAAGCTGAGCATCGCCTTACCTGAGGCCAAAATCGCGGTCGCGAAATCTTCAACTCTCTGGGTAAAATCAGCTGAATCACCACAGTCATAAACCAGATCGCCCGCATCAACAATACTAAGATGATCACTTAATTTGAAGTTCCATGGCCAGCGCGTCTCTTCCCAAGCAAGATTTACCGAAGCCTGACGTATTGCGCCAGGTCCCATACGGCCACCAGAGCGTCCAGTGGTTGCCATATCAAAAGGCAAACCTAAAACCACCACGTCGGCATCACTCTTTAAAGGATTGAAATCTAATGGCTGTCTTAAATAACCAAATGCATTGGAATAAAGAGAGTAATCGGGCTTGTCAGCAATTGTGGTCATAAAACCTCCGTAATATTATAAAGTTAAACTTACAACAGTTCAGGCTGCAACAACTCACTATTTAGCTGTTGATACTGGTTGAACTGTACTGTTTCATTGTTATTGATCGGCAGAGCACAACTGGCTACCGATACAAAAGGGGGAAATCCATCCGTTATAACCTGGCGGTTAAATCCAATCACATCCCAGCTTTGTGGGTTTAATTTATTCAACAATGCGGAGAATATATTGAACGGATAGAGTTCAAAGTGCAAATTTGTTTCTATGCTCACGTATGAGCTTTGCTCCTGGGGGGTAATATGGATCGTCATATACTTATCCTCCCATAAGCCATTTATCGAGTAACCAAAAGGGGTAAAAAGATGGTCATCGAAGCGAAAGTCTGGAAATAAGTTCTCCAGTTCAAGCAACTCACGGATCCCTTCACAGCTCTGTGCATCGCTCCTAAGATAGTCAGCCACCTCGCCCTTGATATGGTACATCAAAAGTTCACTGTTGGATTTGACCTTCAGTGGCTGAGTTTGAGGAGCTGAGGTGAAAATATAGTGATGATGAGTATCTAGATGACCCACCCGGTATGCTGAACCGGACAATTTTGTTCTGAGTCGTGACAGATCTTCCCCAAAATTGCTGGTTTGCAGATGAGAGAGATATTCACTCTTACGCTGATAACTCACAGAGGCTATCGCAGACTCACCCAGTTTATCGACGAAAAAGATCACGCCATCCACTAAGGTTGTCGTTCCGCAGGTCAACATCAAAAACTTATCATCCCACACGAACAGGCAAGACTCACTCAGCAGGTACGCATCACAACACTCATTACTCATCTTGGAGAGTATTTCTGCGTCAGCGCAGGCCACCACATCGCTCCAAAACTGCTCATCGAGAAGACGTAATGAACAAGTTGCGGGTGATACTAGCACCTCGACTCTTTTTTCTGACCCTTCAAAAAACATCTGTAGGCTTACCCAATATCAGGCCCCTAGGGGCCTGATCTAACTTGATACAAATAAGCTAAGCGTTCATGGCAGCTTATGAGAAATCTTCAAGATAGGTATACCCTTTTAAGCCCAACTGCAGCTCTTCGAGTATATTCGCTCTCTCATCTTCCTGAATATGCTTATTCACTAGCTCCTCATAGGTACGCATAAATGAAACGGCATCTAAGTTAACGTACCTAAGCACATCCGCGACGGTATCACCAGCCAATACTGATTCAATATTGGTTCGGCCATCATCATCGAGACGGATCACAGCAGAGTTAGTATCACCAAATAGGTTATGCATATCACCTAAGATCTCTTGATATGCACCCACAAGGAAGAAACCTATCAAATAGGGGCTCTCTGCGCTCCAAGCTGGAACAGGCAGTGTTGTTTCAATGCCTTGACCATCAACATATTGATCAATCGTACCGTCTGAGTCACAGGTGATGTCTAACATCACAGCACGGCGCTCTGGCGCTTTGTCCAGACCAGAAAGTGGCATGATCGGGAACACCTGATCGATCCCCCACGCATCTGGAAGAGATTGGAACAGTGAGAAGTTAACAAAGAACTTGTCGGCTAACTTTTCTGTCAACTCATCGATGATCGGACGATGGAAGCGGTACTTACTGCTCATGACGCCTTGCAGCTCATGACAAACCCTTAAGTTCACCTGCTCTGCCCATGCTCTGTCAGTCAGTGATAGCTGTCCTAAAGCGAACAGAGAGTGTACCTCGGTCAGATCGCTCTGGCAGTCATGGTAGATCTCAATCAATGCTCGTTGATCTGCTCTGCCACTGATCTCATTCCAAGAGTGCCACATGTTATGCAGTAACTGAGGGGCATCTTCAGCTGGCGGCTGAATATCTTCAGGCTTATAAGCTTCAGTACCAATCACATCTGTTATTAACACTGCGTGATGCGCAGTCAAATAGCGGCCTGATTCAGAGATAATTCTCGGCATCGGCTGCTCATACTCATTACAGATATCGGTCAATACACTAACGATATTGTTCGCATATTCCGTTAAGCCATAATTCATGGAACTAGAGCTCTGGCTACGGGTGCCATCATAATCGACAGCTAAGCCACCACCCACATCAAAACACTTTACGTTCGCACCTAGCTTTTGCAGCTCACAGTAAAAACGACCCGCTTCACTCACGCCCTGGCGAATATCACGAATGTTGGCAATTTGAGAGCCTAAGTGAAAATGCAGTAACTGGAGTGAATCAAGCATCTCTTCGCTCTTAAGCGACTCAATTACCGTCAATACCTGAGAGGCTGACAAGCCAAATTTAGACTTCTCACCACCACTGGCTTGCCACTTTCCTTTACCTTGAAACGCAAGGCGTACGCGTAAACCCAGACGTGGAGTCACGCCCAGCTTTTTTGATTCCTCTAATACCGTTTTTAACTCAGAGAGTTTCTCGAGCACGATATAGACTTTATGACCCAGTTTTTCACCGATCAATGCCAAACGGATATATTCGATATCTTTATAACCGTTGCAGATGATCACTGAACTGGCTTTTTGAGCCATGGCCAATACAGCCATTAGCTCAGGCTTACTGCCCGCCTCTAATCCTAATTGAGGCACCTCTTTCTCGACCTGACTGGCCAAGATCTCCTCAACAACCGTTTGCTGCTGATTGACTTTAATCGGGTAAACTAACAGGTAGTCGGCTTGATATTGATACTTCTGTATCGCTTGGTTGAATGCTTGGCACAGACTATTCACCCTGTGGTGTAATATCTGTGGGAAACGTACCAGCACAGGCAGGTTAACCCCTGACTTAACCATATCTTTTGCCAGTTCGTTGAGCCCTATACTGCACTCAGGTCGAGTTGGATCTGGTGATACAGTTGCTTCACCTTCATCACTGATGCCGTAGAGTCCCTGACTCCAATAATTAACGTTATACCCTGTGCGGGCATCATTAATAGACCAATTACTCATATCATTAAACCTATAGTAGCCATAAGTGTGTGACCAACTTATCAATGATCACATCGATTTAGACCAAGACAAAAACGGTGCCTTTGAGTCTTTCTAAACTCATTTCGTCTCAATTTCAACCTAAGTAATAGGTTGAGGCAACAGTCATTAAACCAATAAAAATGGGGGCGCAATTAAACACCCCAAACGATGATTATGCAAGACTAATTATCACATCTTCAAGGTTAAGTTTTCGATTATCGGAGATAAACATTAACATGTAATTTTTTAAAAGTGGCTGCTAATGCTCTCTTTTTAGTCAAATACCTAAATTAGAGGTAAATCATCGCAAGATTATTACTCCTTTTTCCACTATAATCCGCAATCGAAGATACATTGTCAGCAATTGAGAATCACATGATACAAATAGGCAAAACCAGCAGACTTGAAGTCGTTAAAACCGTTGAGTTTGGTGTTTATTTAGATGGGCAGGAACTTGGCCAAATTTTATTGCCGACTAAGTTTATGCCAAAAGAGTGTAACCTTGGCGATCTAGTTGAGGTATTTATCTATCTGGACTCAGAAGATAAGCTTATTGCGACCACGCGTAAGCCTATCGCTCAAGTGGGTGAGTTTGCCTATTTAAAAGCCGTTGCAACGGGACCTTATGGTGCTTTCCTAGATTGGGGCTTAGAGAAAGATCTGTTGCTACCTTTTGGCGAGCAGCATAGAGAGATTGAAGAGGGTCGCTCCTACTTAGTCTACATCTATACCAATAGCGCCGATGAGCGCATTGTTGCCTCATCAAAAATTGATAAGTTTCTCGACAAAACACCGCCTCCCTACGATGCGGGTGAAGAGGTTAACTTGATTATCGGTGGTACAACGGATCTTGGTTATAAAGCGATTATCAATCACAGTCACTGGGGCGTTATTTTCAAAAATGAGGTGTTTCGCTCTCTCAGCTTTGGTCAACGAGTTAAGGGCTTCATCAAGCAAGTTCGTGGTGATGACAAGATAGATCTTATTTTGCAAAAAGGGGTTAAAGAGGAGCTTGATAAGCACTCAACCACCATTATGTTTAAGCTTAAACAAGCTGGTGGCTATCTTCCATTAAATGATAAGACCGATGCCGACACCATTTATGCCAAGCTATCAATGAGCAAAAAGGCATTCAAGAAGAGCATTGGCGGCTTATATAAGGCAAAACAGATCACTATCTCACCTGATGGAATACGCTTAGTCGATCAAGTTTAGTTCTATTTAAAGGGAACAGGCTAGTTATCAAGCAGTAAACTGATATCTTCACACTCCCTCCTTTGATTAGAAGCATGACTCTGTTATAACAAAGTCATGCTTTTTTTATGGGTTTCAAAACATGAATTTATCGCTTCACGAAGCTAGGATCATAGGTTGTCTTCTTGAGAAAGAGATCACCACACCAGATCAATACCCCTTGTCACTTAACTCTCTCACACTTGCCTGCAACCAAAAATCAAGTCGTGAGCCAGTGATGTCAATGACAGAGTCAGAAACACAATCGGCCATCGACTCTTTAATGAAAAAGCGGCTTGTCACTGACCAAACTGGTTTTGGCTCCCGTGTGACTAAATACAAACACAGGTTTTGTAATACTGAGTTTAGCGATCTTCAATTCTCACCAGCACAATTTGCACTTATCTGCCTATTACTCTTACGAGGTCCGCAAACTCCCGGTGAACTGAAGAGTCGCAGTGGACGCCTGCATCAGTTTGCCGACCTTAATGAAGTTGACAATGCACTATTAGCCCTTGCGCAAAAAGAACCAGTTTTGGTACATCAATTACCAAAAGAGCCTGGCAGACGAGACTCACGTTTCGAAGAGTTAATTTCAGATCAAGTTAAGGGGGAGTCTGTCCCTATAACTGAGCACAGCAGATCACAAAGAGAGACACCAAGTAAGCGTCAAGATGAGATGGATGAATTAACCCTTAGGGTATCTCAGCTTGAGTTAGAGGTTAAGACGCTCAAAGAAGCACTACAAGATCTTCTCGATTAACAATCGTTATGTAGGATGGTGAGTTATCGTCATATTAAGTTACGATATGCAGCTATTAACCCGCTAGTTTAGGTGTTAGGGTCATCTAGTTTGACTCGCTCTGGCGTTCATTATAATGAAAATAAGGGATCACATTGGAATCACAAACAAGCCCCGGTATGGTGAAAAACAGCCTCATACTGGCAAAATTTGAGCTCAAGAAGCTCCTGTTTAACCCTAGAGGGTTAATCTCACTGTTCGCGTTTTCACTAGTGTGGTTATTGATCCTTCTCTATCCAATTCGTAGTGCATCAAGCTTTCTTCTAACAGAAGAGTTCAGACAGCTTATTAGCGCCGTATTTGGCGAGAACTCAATCAATGAGCTCTTTAAATGGGAAGTCGCTGAGATGGCGGTATTTTGGATAGCAGCGCTCTATCTCTTTCCACTTTTTAGTATCTTTGTCTCAGCAGATCAGTTTGCTTCTGACAAAAGCAGAGGCACCTTTAGGTTTCTCTCATTAAGAACTGGACGTGACAGTATCTTCTTTGGTCGCTTTACTGGCCATATGCTGATCCAGTCACTTCTGCTCATCCTGACAATACTGGCCACGGTAATATTGGCAGCCTCCAGAGATATGTCGCTGTTGCTACCGGCACTTAGCTCTGGCGCACTGGTTTTCATTAATCTGTTTATCATCTTGCTTCCCTACACCGCCATGATGGCCATTCTCTCTCTGTATGCAAATACAGCGAGGCAAGCAACCATATACGCCATTCTGTTTTGGGCTATCAGTGCGATTATTATCGCTATCATCAATAGCCAATTGCCCTCCCTTGCCGAACTTATACAGTGGGTATTGCCTGGAGCGCAGCTCAGTATGATGATCAACACTCAAGGATTTGGCAGCTTTGTTTATGCTCCAATTCCATTGATTCAAGCGGCAGTACTGCTATTTTTAGGACGAAGTTATATGAATAGGAGTTCGCTATGAGCCTGATTAAATGTGAACAACTCAGTAAATCCTATGGCAGTAAGCTCGCGCTTAATAGCGTCTCTATTGAGCTAAATTCAGGCTCTCCCATCGCACTTGTTGGACCTAACGGTGCAGGTAAAACGACCTTATTTAGTTTGTTATGTGGTTATCTGTTACCCAGCTCAGGCAGCGTCACGATTCTAGGAGAGAAGCCAGGTAGTAGAGCCCTACTTGGAAAAGTATCCTCTCTGCCCCAAGATGCGACCTTAGATCCTAACCTCAATTTAATCACCCAATTTACGCTCTTTGGCACACTGCAGGGGTTAACAGCCAAGGCCGCAAAAGAGGAAGGACTGAGAGTACTCTCTCTCGTTGGACTCAGCGATGTCAGTGAGCAAAAACCGCAATCCTTAAGTCATGGTATGGGAAAACGGGCATCCATAGCTCAAGCCTTAATAGGCTCTCCTCAATTAGTTCTGCTTGACGAACCTACAGCAGGATTAGACCCTGCAAACGCAAAGGTGATTCGCGATCTGGTCAAAGCCCTCTCAACAGATATCACCTTCGTGATAAGTTCACACAACTTAGATGAGTTAGAGAAGCTGTGCGATCAAGTACTCTACCTTGACCAAGGTCAGTTGGGTCAATCTGTTTCAATACAGGAAAACTTAACCGATGAGTACATCACAGTGTCGATGCAATCTTGTGATAAAGCTCAGTTTGTCAATGAGGTTTCAAGCATTAATGGGGTTAACTCAGTGACACAGAAACAGGAGGATGAGTTTTTAATTCACTACTCCGCTAGTGATGTTATTGAGCTTGAAGTTCAACTTTTCCAACTCTTTTCGCAAAACAACTGGCGATATAGAGCGATACTTAAGGGTAGAAGCTTGGAAGATAAGCTCTTCTCTTAATCGTCTAGAGCACATCATTTAAGCTGTGTAAGCATCACTTCATGTGGTGCTTTTTTATGGCTTAACAATAGATTAGTTACACGCTAGCAAGACATCACCCAATTGATGTATCTCTTCGATGAGATCAATAAGGCTGGAGTGCTAATGCTAATTGGTGATATTTTTCAGGCAATAAAAAAGAGCTGCGATAAATCGCAGCTCTTAGAAATTCTTTTGGATTAGCTAGAAGCTAATCAAAGGCATAAGCTTAAACGACAGTAACGTTCTCAGCTTGTGGACCTTTCTGACCTTGAGTCACAGTGAATTGAACTTTCTGACCTTCGTCAAGAGTTTTGAAACCGTCAGAGTTGATTGCACGGAAGTGAACAAAAACATCTGGACCAGACTCTTGCTCGATAAATCCAAAACCTTTGTCAGAGTTGAACCACTTAACAACGCCAGTAACTTGAGACATGATATAAATCCTGTAACTTAAATAAAATATAGCCTAAACGGCAGTAGAGCTTGAAAATGCCGGCATTACTTATGTTAACAGGACGAACAAATCGTATTGGAACATGAAATAAATGCAACCTTCGAGCTGCATCCACTATAAATCATTCTGGGGGTATGTCAACAATCAAATCAAGGTAAAATCATCTTTTTATAGAGTTATCTGACGCTTGGTATTAGGATTTTCCGTCATAAAATAATGGAGTAAAAACTCAACAGCGTCAGCTCAATAAATAAACAAAAAAGTTTAAATTGCCTTAAAGACCTCTATTTTAAAGTCTAATTCACATTTAAGCCCCTCTTGCACCAATTGAGATTTCTGCTCATCGGTCAGTTTCCAACTGTATGGCGTCATATTGAGGAAGTGAGTGATATCGCTCTCATCCTCTAAAACCATTAAGGACGCTAAATTTTCCCTATGCAGTAACTCGAACCCTTGGATCTGACTGCTTTCACTCATATGCGGTTTAGGCTCAGCATATATCAACTGCTTTAACGCAAAGTGATGCTGCTCTCCCGCCGATGCGGTGATAAGTATGCCATCAGTTTTAACCACTCGCCTTAACTCCTCATCCAACGAAGGAGCATACACACGTAACATAAGATCGAAACTGTTATCCGCAAAGGGCATATCGAATGCACTGGCAACGCAAAAATCGATCGCCTTGTAACGCTTAGAAGCATACTTAAGCGCCGATTTAGAGATATCTAACCCTTTAAGATTGAACTCATTACTGGTTGACAGACACTCCTGTAAACGATGGCTGTAATAACCCTCTCCACAACCTATATCTAAACCATTTTTTGCAACTTTAGCATAGGTCTTAGCAAGCGCATTGATTCTATCGCTTAAGCCTTGGTAGTGCCCTTTATTGAGAAACTCTCTTCGAGCAAACATCATCTCTTTGTTGTCACCAGGATCTTTAGAACCTTTGTTCTGTACCGGCAACAAATTCACATAGCCCTCTTTCGCGCAATCAAACCTATGGTTACTTGGACAACACCAAGTTTTTTCTTGTAATAAAAGGGGGTGTTTGCATATGGGACACAGGTAATTCATTTTCTCTTCCATCGGGTTAACTACTCTTCATCTTTAATGAGCTGTTGAACCATTTCATTCGTTGCTGTCGTTGATAGCAGCCTATAATACTCTAACTGTCTCGATTGCAGATCATGTTTTTGGCCATGGTTAGCTGAGATTTGCCAATTTAATCGCTCCACAGAGTGATGATATTGACGAGACAACCACTGCTTCTTCCTCGTCAACTGGGCACTTAGATCTTGCACTTCATCACTCAATCTCGCTTGGCTGAGAACAGATACGCTTTCGCCAAACTTGATAAGCTTACCTCTTACCTTCTCTAATTCACTGATACTAAGCAGTAGCTGTTCACTTGAAAGTTCATAATTAACCCCTCTAGCCACTAAAGCTCTCGCTTCTAATAACTCCCTTGGCCCGTGAAATAGACGATTATCTTTTTCAAGAGATACCATCTCCCATTGAGATCCCCCCTCAAGCGAGAAATGAGCAAGCTTATCGAAAGAGAGTGTAATACTGACTCCACGTTTCAACTCTTGAGCACACATGCTCGGTGATACACCTAAACTTGAAAACAACCTCCAGCCTTGTCCGACAGAGCGAGACACCGATGGGGCCACTTCTGACTCAGATGAGGAGGTCTCGACATTAACACAGAGAAACGGGTGCAAACGCACCATAATAGAGAGCTCAGTCGGTGCTACAGAGACAACAATAAACTCGCCAATATGACCGTCCATCACTTGGAGCAAGCTAAAATCAGCCGTCGTTTCATGTAAGCTCACACAGAGCTTACACTGTTTATCGACTTTGATAATCTCAGGCTGAGTTAAGAAAGGCTCAAACATAGTACACCACCTTATTGTCGAGACGAAATTGTACCTTGCTTCTTTTCACTGCACCAGTTTTCCAACTTATTAAAAATAATTGTAATTTCACCTAAAACGCAAGATTCGACTTAATACTCAACAACCCCAAATTGCTTACATATTCTTCGACTAAATTAGGTCTATTGAGCCAACAACCTTTTTCGACTTTACCGCTAAGGACAAACAACTAAATACAATGCTATGATTGCTGACAAATAACCTCTAAAAGCTGTTACTTATGTCTTCAAGCGCGACTTCTACTATCTTCTGGCACGATTATGAAACATTCGGTGCTAATCCGGCTAAAGACAGGCCTTCACAATTTGCCGGGATCCGCACCGACTTTGATCTCAATATTATCGGTGAGCCTGAGACATTTTACTGTAAAGTTGCCAATGATTACCTCCCCTCTCCTGAAGCAATTTTGATCACGGGTATCACCCCGCAACTTGCCAATCTGAAAGGGGTTCCAGAGGCTGAGTTTATGGGTAAAGTTCATGAGCTTTTTTCCCAGCCAAATACTTGTGTAGCGGGTTATAACTCCATTCGATTCGATGATGAGGTGTCCCGTTACGGGTTTTACCGTAATTTTTATGATCCCTATGCCCGTGAATGGCAACAGGGAAATTCACGCTGGGATATTATCGATCTTGTTCGCGCTTGTTATGCATTCAGACCGGAAGGAATTGAGTGGCCACTGAAAGAGGATGGCTCGCCAAGCTTTAAGCTTGAACATCTCACCCAGGCTAATGGTTTAAGTCATGAAAAAGCCCATGATGCGATGTCCGATGTCTACGCCACTATCGATATGGCTAAGCTCATTAAAGAGAAACAGCCTAAGCTGTTTGATTACTTCTTTAACTTAAGGAAAAAGCAGGAGGTATCTAAGTTAATTGATGTCCTTAATATGCAGCCCCTTATCCATGTCAGTTCGAAAATCAGCTCTCTACATGGTTGCGCTAGCATCATCGCACCGGTCGCGCACCACTCCACCAATAAAAATGCCATTATCTGTGTCAATTTGGCCATGGATATCTCCCCACTTATTGAGCTCGATGTTGAGCAGATAAGAGAGCGAATGTACACCAAACGAGCCGATCTGGCGCCCGATGAGCTGCCTATCAGCGTCAAACAGGTACATATCAATAAATGCCCCTTTATTGCATCAACCAAAATATTGACCGATGAGAATGCGACTCGCCTTGATATCGATAAAGCGTTTGCAAGAGAACAGTATAAACGACTTAAACAACACCCTGAATTGAGAGAGAAACTGGTCTCAGTATTCGATGTTGAATATGAGTCTGACTCGAACGATCCTGATCTACAATTATACAGTGGCGGCTTCTTTAGCTCAGCAGATAAAGCCAAGATGGAGATGATCCGCCATACCTTGCCACAAAATCTTGCCGCCCTTGAACTACACTTCGATGATAGTCGACTTAAAGAGATGTTATTCAGGTATCGTGGGCGCAACTATCCTGAGTTTTTCGATGATTCAGAATCCATGAAGTGGCGAGAGTTTTGTCAAAGTAGGCTCAACGACCCTGACTATATGTTCAAACTGGAAAACCTAGTTAACGAAACGTCACAAAGTGAAGATAAACAAAAACTTTTGACTGCTTTATGTCATTATCTTAGTAACTTATGAAACTAAATGGGAGAAAGATCCCATTAAGTTTGTAAATCCATTACTAAACTGTACTTCATTAGCTTAACAATGACAGGATCTAGAATATGCAAGATAGATTTATAAAATGCATAGCTCAGTTACCAAAGCCGTTATCAGATGCATTGATCCCCCTGCTCAATGCCGATTTTGCCGGACATATTGATGCTCAACAGCTAGGCATGTTAACAGCAAAAAGTCAGCTAGAGGAGAGCGAACTTCTACTCGCCCTACTTCCTATTGCAGCCGCCCTTGCTAAGCCTCCCATTAGTGAGTTCCATGTCGGTGCTATCGCCAAGGGTAAGAGTGGTGATATCTATATGGGTGCCAACCTTGAGCTTTCTGGAGAAGCGCTGTTTCATTCAGTACACGCAGAGCAAAGCGCTATCAGTCATGCTTGGCTCAGTGGTGAAACTCAGATCTTAGATGTGGTGGTCAACTTCTCTCCTTGTGGGCACTGCCGCCAATTTATGAATGAGATGGTAGAGGGACAGAAGGTGTTGATTCATCTGCCAGAGCAGAAAGCACAGCCTCTTGCTCACTACCTCCCCTACGCTTTTGGTCCAAGCGATCTTAATATTACCGAGCCTCTATTATCCAAACAGCAACATGAACTAAGTCTTGATAGCTCAGATCCCATGATCATCGAAGCATTGGATCATGCAAGTTTAAGTTATGCGCCATATTCCAACAGCTATGCAGCCGTTGTCCTTGAAACTAAAGATGGTTCGACCTACTGTGGGCGTTATGCAGAGAATGCTGCATTTAATCCCTCCATGCTGCCAATGCAGATGGCACTCTCGACGATGACCAGACACAATCGAGAGTTCACTGAGATTAATCGTGCAGTGCTTATCGAATCCGCTAAAGGAAAGATCTCTTTGGTCGGTGCGACTATGGATGCGCTCCACGCTGTTGCAGCCGTTGAGTTGGAACATATTGTGATTGACCCAGCCTAACTGACTTTCAAACCGAATGAGTTTCAAACTGAAAAGGACTGCAGATGCAGTCCTTTTTCTATTTTCTATTTTCTATTTTCTATTTTTCTCAAGCTTTGCCAGCAAACTTGAGGTATCCCAACGATTACCACCAATCGCTTGTACTTCGGAGTAAAACTGATCAACCAATGCAGTCAAAGGCAAGTGTGAACCATTTTTACGGGCTTCATTAAGGGCTATGTTGAGATCTTTTCTCATCCAATCCACAGCAAAGCCTAAGTTATACTCCCCCTGCCACATGGTCTGATAACGATTCTCCATCTGCCAAGATTGAGCAGCTCCCTTACTTATCACCTCAACCACTTTTTCACCATCAAGACCAGCACTTCGAGCAAAATGAAGCCCTTCAGATAAACCTTGCACCACACCAGCAATACAGATCTGATTAACCATCTTTGTTAACTGACCCGCGCCAACTTCGCCAAGTAATTCAACACAGCGCGCATAAGATTCAATAATCGGCTTAGCCTGTACAAAATGGGATTCATTACCACCTGTCATTACCGTTAACAGACCATTTTCAGCACCAGCTTGTCCACCAGAGACAGGCGCATCGAGAAAGCCTACCTCCTTTGCAGAGGCCAATACACCTATCTCTCTAGCCACATCAGCAGAGGCAGTTGTGTGATCAACTAAAATGCTGCCAGCACTCATGTTGTTAAGTGCACCTGTTTCGCCTAGTGTTACTTGACGTAGGTCATCATCATTTCCCACGCAAACGAAAACAAACTCTTTTCCTTTCGCAGCGTCACAAGGTGTTAGCTCGACGCTACCGCCAAACTCAGCTTTCCAAGCATCTGCTCGTGTCTGTGTTCGATTATAAACCGTCACTTGATGACCATGCCTAACTAAATGCCCCGCCATGGGATAACCCATCACACCTAGGCCAATAAATGCAACTTTTGCCATCATACTTCCTTTTTATTTAACACCTTAACTAGTGGTTAAACATCATACCTAAATCACTAAAACAATAGTATCTGGTTTATCTGAAGAGAGTGTTCCTTAAATAAAAAAGTTCCAGGCACAAAAAAAGACGCATAAATGCGTCTTTTAACAGGGTACAGCATAGACAAACTATTGAACGTGCGCTTCCATCTCAGCACCTATCTTTTTACGCATCTCCATTAGGCGTATTGCTGAGTCCCTAAGTTCAATATCTTTCTCATCCACAGGGCACCATTCAGGCACTTCAGATGGATTTCCATCATCATCGACAGCAACCATGATAACAATACAGTGGGTCGTCAAGTGCCGCTCAGGGTGCTTAGGGTCTCCAGCACGAACATCGATCCCAAGGTGCATTGAAGTACGGCCTGTATAGATCACCTTAGCGCTCGTTTCAACGATATTTCCCACATGGATTGGTTTCACAAAGCGTATACCGCCAGCATAAGCGGTAATGCAATATTTGCCACTCCAAGCGGCAGCACAGGCGTATGCCGCAAGATCGATCCACTTCATCACAGCGCCACCGTGAACTTTGCCACCAAAGTTTACATCAGCTGGTTCTGCAAGAAACCTTAAAGTAACCTGACGTTCTATCCCGGCCATAACTATCTCAAATTCGTTTAGAATAACTTTAATTGTACGTCATAAATCGAATGTGGAGTATAACTTAAGTATTTAACTCGCTTTGATTAGCCAAAGTAAACAACTAAAGTACTTGCCAGCAAAATAAAAGGTAGAGCCAGACGATAGATCCACAACTGTGCATTATCACTGATAAAACGAGAGCCTTTTACAACAGCCGTCAAACCTAAACCTGCTAAGAAGAGTATCAAGACTTCTATACCGGCTAATGTACTGTTATTACTGCTTGTATATATGGCTGTGATCAACAGAGCAAACCAAACAACAGCAAAACTTGCCGCCGCCAAAGTAAACGTCTTCATCCCAATTGACATGTTTGGGTGCAGTTTTGCAGACTCTCCGCGGATTAATTCATTAAGATTTGCAGTCAAGGCGCCAACCAGTGGCATTAATGGAACAACGATTAGGTTTAACATGCGAGCTCTGTCCTAAGGCTACATTTTGAGAGCGTCAGTATCTTCCTAACTCATAAAGCTTCCAAGCGATAATTTTCAATATTAACTAAGCTTAACCCAAACGACATTTGGCGTTAATCTAATACCAAATAGGTACAAAAAAAGCGCCATATAGGCGCTTTATTCCGATACAACAATAAACTAATTAAAATTAGCTTTAGAGCTTCTTAAACAGAAGAGAGCCGTTAGTCCCACCAAACCCAAATGAGTTACACAGTGCATATTCAAACTCATGTTTGCGTGCTGTATGAGGGACGAAGTCTAAATCACACCCTTCATCGGGATTATCTAAGTTCAATGTTGGTGGGATCACTTGATCCCTTAAAGCCAACAGAGTAATAATCGCTTCCACAGAACCTGCAGCACCTAGTAGATGACCTGTCATCGACTTAGTAGAGCTAACAAGCAGCTTATAGGCATGGTCGCCAAACACAGATTTAACAGCAGCAACTTCGGCTTTATCACCAGCTGGAGTTGAAGTGCCATGGGCATTAATATAACCCACCTGCTCTTTCTCAAGTTTTGCATCATTAATGGCATTAACCATTGCAGCAGCAGCGCCTGCACCATCAGCTGGTGGTGACGTCATGTGGAATGCATCTCCACTCATGCCAAAACCGACAAGTTCACCATAGATGGTAGCCCCACGTGCTTTGGCATGTTCATACTCTTCCATCACCATAACACCAGCACCATCGCCGATGACAAAGCCATCGCGATCTTTATCCCATGGACGACTCGCAGCTTGTGGATCGTCATTACGGGTCGACAGCGCTTTTGCTGAGCCAAAACCGCCAACAGCCAGAGGACAAGTAACATCTTCAGCACCGCCAGCTATCATCACATCCGCATCACCATAGGCGATAGTTCGGGCTGCAAAACCTATATTATGCACACCAGTAGTACACGCCGTCGTCACCGCAAAGTTAGGACCTGTCATACCAT
The DNA here is from genome assembly GCF_019457885.1 of Shewanella nanhaiensis. Taxonomy (GTDB): domain Bacteria; phylum Pseudomonadota; class Gammaproteobacteria; order Enterobacterales; family Shewanellaceae; genus Shewanella; species Shewanella nanhaiensis. The sequence continues at coordinate 239,532 of NZ_JAHZST010000005.1, read as the reverse complement.
ATTTTATAGAGAGGTGGCCCGAGATCATGTTGATTATGGTGCTTGGCACGAAAAAGGGAGAGATCTTTCTTGGACCACCTTTCAACAGCGCTGAATGACCCTGTTCAATCAGAGGCATTCCCCCCATACCCGCACCAACAGCAGTTCCGACTCTGGAAGGGTCTAGCTTAGCCATATCCAGACCTGAATCTGTCATCGCTTGTATGCCGGCAGCCATACCGTACTGAATAAAGAGATCCATCTTACGTGCATCTTTTTTAGACATGTACTGCTCAACATCAAAATCTTTGACAGAGCCGCTAAAACGAGTCGTAAATTCACTGGCATCAAACTTGGTGATTGGAGCGATACCACTTTGACCAGCAAGTAACGCTTCCCAACTTGAATCTACGGTATTACCAACAGGGGTGACCAGGCCAAGGCCTGTAACAACTACACGACGTTTAGACACGTTTTCACCTTTTATACTGAGTTAAACATGATAGGGATATAATTTGTTTCTAAATGTACCTAAGGGTACTGAAATAGGTTCTGAGCAGTTAGAAATTAAAATACTACTAGTAGAGGGAACACGCAATTTCCAATTGCCAGAAACAAAAACAGGCAGCATAAATGCTGCCTGTTTTCAAGAATTCAGGATTACTGATTCTTTGAAACGTAATCAACCGCTGCTTGAACAGTAGTGATCTTTTCAGCTTCTTCATCAGGGATCTCGGTATCAAACTCTTCTTCTAGAGCCATAACCAACTCAACCGTGTCCAGAGAATCTGCACCCAAGTCGTCAACGAAAGATGCTGCAGACTTAACGTCCTCTTCTTTAACACCTAGTTGCTCAATAATGATTTTCTTTACACGTTCTTCGATGTTGCTCATTAGTTTTCTTTCCTATTCAAATTACGCACTTGCGTAAGATTGCGAGTAGTTTATTCAATTTGACACACAATGCAAGCTTAACTTTCGTGGTCTAACCACGAAAGTGGCCCATATTGACGCTGAACATCAATAAAATAAAGTGCTGTCAGCCTATCACCCTTAAACCATATACATGCCGCCATTCACATGGAGAGTCTCTCCAGTGATGTACGCAGCAGAGTCTGAAGCTAAAAACAGCACAGCATTAGCGATCTCTTGTGCTTGCCCAAGTCTCTCCATCGGCACCTGAGACATGATACCTTGTTGCTGCTCTTCAGTCAGCTCATCGGTCATGTCCGTCTGAATAAATCCAGGAGCAATAGCATTCACTGTTATTTGACGAGATGCAACCTCCTTTGCAAGAGATTTTGTAAATCCTATCAACCCAGCTTTAGCTGCACAATAGTTTGTTTGGCCTGGATTCCCCATAGAGCCTACAACAGAACCGATATTAATGATGCGTCCATGACGTTTTTTCATCATAGGGCGCATAACCGCTTTTGATGTACGAAATATCGATGTCAGGTTCGTATCTATGATATCACCCCATTCATCGTCTTTCATTCTCATCAATAAATTATCTCGAGTAATTCCGGCATTATTAACTAAAATGTTAACATCGCCCTCTTTCTCTTTGATCGCGGCAAAAAGATCGGTAACAGATTGACCATCTGTTACATTTAAAACAAGACCTAAACCACTATCACCTAGGTATTCTTGAATCGCCGCAGCACCACGCTCACTTGTCGCAGTACCAACAACTCTTGCACCAGCTGCAACCAGTGTTTCAGCAACCGCACGGCCAATACCACGGCTAGCCCCTGTTACTAACGCCACTTTTCCAGCTAAATCTATACTTACACTCATCTAACTCTCCTATTCGGTCAATGCTGCGAGTGATGCAGTATCGTTAACCGCTTTTGCTGTCAACGAACGATCAATACGTTTTGCAAGGCCTGTCAGTACTTTCCCTGGACCAATTTCAAACAAGTTAGTCACACCCGCTTTTGAAATTGCTGTTACCGTATCGGACCACAGCACAGGACAATAGAGCTGTCTGACAAGCGCATCTTTTATCTCTTCTGCTGAACTGGGTGACGCAACATCCACGTTATTAATCACTTGGATTTTTGGCGTTTTAAACTCGATTGACTCAAGTGCAACAGCAAGCTTTTCAGCAGCTGGGCGCATAAGTTCACAATGAGAAGGAACACTAACTGGCAATGCTACAGCCATTTTAGCGCCAGCCTCTTTACAAAGTGCACCGGCACGTTCGACGGCATCTTTACTGCCTGCAATAACCACTTGACCTGGACTGTTATAGTTAACAGGGCTTACCACTTCGCCTTGTGAAGCCTCTTCACACGCTTTAGCAATGGCATCATTATCTAAACCTATGATGGCAAACATCGCACCACTGCCAGCAGGAACCGCTTGCTGCATCAACTGTCCACGAAGCTGTACTAATTTAACTGCATCGGTAAAGTCGATGACTCCTGCACATACTAACGCTGAATACTCGCCTAGACTGTGGCCCGCGAGTACACTCGGTAGTGCTTTACCGCTAGCCTCAAATGCACGCCAAATTGCGACACTTGCAGTCAATAATGCAGGTTGTGTTTTATCTGTCTCATTGAGGGTTTCGACCGGACCTTGTTGTACAAGTTCCCAAAGATCGTAACCTAAAACATCACTTGCTTGAGAAAAAGTCTGAGCAATAATCTCATGCTCAGTTGCAAGTTCAGCCAACATTCCAATTGCTTGGGAGCCTTGGCCAGGGAAGATAAAAGCTGAATTATCCATAAACTCTACCTATCACATTCAAGATGAAAATTTAATTACCGTTTTAAACAGTAATTAAAAACGAACTAATGCACTGCCCCACGCAAAACCAGCTCCAAATGCCTCTAACATTAAGAGTTGACCACGCTTTATTCGGCCATCACGAACCGCTTCATCAAGGGCAATTGGAACAGAAGCAGCAGAAGTATTACCATGTTTAGCAAGGGTTAGCACCACTTTATCTAAACTCATGCCTAGCTTTTTAGCTGTTGCTTTTATAATGCGGAAGTTAGCTTGGTGTGGCACTAACCAATCAATCTCAGACTTATCAATCTGATTAATCCGCAGAGTCTCGGTCACAACATGGGAGAGTTGTGTTACCGCAACCTTAAATACATCATTGCCTTTCATGGTCATATAACCAACCGCAGCAGATGATTCACCGGCTCTGGGAGGGAATGAACATTTCAGCAGATCGCCTTGTCTACCGTCGGCATAAATATGAGTAGACAGAATACCTGGCTCATCTGAGGCGCCAATTACAGCCGCACCAGCACCATCACCAAATAATATAATAGTGCCGCGATCTTCTGGCTCACAAAGACGTGATAACACGTCTGCGCCTATCACTAGCACCTTTTTAGCCATACCAGATTTGACATACTGGTCTGCAATCGAGAGTGCATAAACAAAACCTGAGCAAGCTGCTGCGATATCAAAAGCTGGGATCGTATGGACACCCAACATAGCTTGAATCTCACACGCTGCGGCCGGAAATGCATTACTTGCACTCGTCGTTCCGCACACGATCATATCGAGTTCACTTGCCTCGATGCCTGCCATCTCAAGGGCTTTCTTCGCAGCTTCAAATCCCATGGTCGATACAGACTCATCGGAAGCGGCAATACGGCGCTCAGAGATACCTGTGCGTTCAACAATCCACTGGTCACTGGTTTCAACCATCTGTTCCAGATCCTGATTGCTACGCACTTGTGCTGGTAAATAACTACCAGTTCCAAGAATTTTTGTATGCATATTAAGGAGGTATCAGTTATTAATATCTAAAAGAATCGACTCAAGACGTTCTTCAATCATCTTTGGGAGTCTACGTTGCGCCTCTGTCACTGCAAGGGTTATCGCTTGCAAATACGCAGATTCATCGGCACTGCCATGACTTTTTACTACAATTCCGCGCAATCCTATCAAACTTGCACCATTGTAGTGGTCGGGGTTCATCTGTTTAAGAACAGAATTTATGCGGGGAGCGATTAGTTTGGCCATTAATCGCACAAAAAAACCTTTGGTCAGTCCTTTTTCCAACTGATTGACCAACAATTTTGCGATTCCTTCAGAGGTTTTCAATGTGATATTACCAACAAAACCATCACAGACAATGACATCAACATTGCCAGAGTAAAGATCATTACCTTCAATAAAGCCCACATAGTTAATTTGCGGACTTTGTTGTAACAGTTGCCCTGCCTGTTGAACTTGATCGTTACCTTTAATCTCTTCGATGCCAACGTTTAAAAGTGCAACTTTAGGTTGCTCATTCTTATCGACAGCTTCACTAAGCACAGAGCCCATCACAGCAAACTGGAATAGCGTTTCGCTGCAACAAGAGACATTAGCCCCAAGATCAAGTAAGTACACAGGCTTTTGATTAACCGCTGGTAAACAGCTTACCAAAGCAGGTCTATCAATACCGGGTAATGTCTTAAGTAGCACTTTAGCTATTGCCATTAGTGCACCAGTATTTCCTGCACTTAAGCAAGCTTGAGCTTTACCGTCACGCACCAGTTCAATAGCCAAGCGCATTGAGCTCTGCTTTCTATTTCTAAGTGCATGGACAGGACGATCTGACATACTGACGACTTCAGTCGTATGAAGGATCTCAATTCTTTGACGAATACTGGATTCAGCCTTAGTAAGAAAATGCTCTATTTCAGGCTGGTTGCCAACAAGGACAACATGTAGAGAGGGATATAAATGAAGTGCCTGCAAAGTTGCAGGCACTGTGACGCGGGGGCCGTAATCGCCCCCCATCACATCTAACGCAAGCGTCAGATCTGTCATAAAAGTATCAACAATTACTTGTTAATAACCTTTACGCCGCGGTAAAAACCATCCGCAGTCACGTTGTGACGACGGTGAAGTTCACCACTCGTTGCATCCACAGACAATTGAGCAGTGCTCAATGAATCGTGTGAACGGCGCATTCCACGCTTTGAACGAGATTTTTTATTCTGTTGTACAGCCATTTTACCTGTCTCCTAGGTTACTTGCTCTTCAGTTTTTCTAACACTGCAAACGGATTTGGACGCTCCTCTTGAGAAGGTTCAATCTCGCCTACAACTATGTCTTTATCGCCTTTGCCACAACTTTCGTCAGCGTGCATCGGTATAAGGGGCATAGCGATTATCAATTCATCTTCAATCAATTGATGCAGACGAACTTCGCCTATTTCATTACACTCAATAGGGTCATACGCATCCGGGAGCTCATCGATTTCAGCTTCATTCCCACAGGGAGTGAAATTGAAGTCGACCGTAACCTTTGTGGTATATAGTGTCATGCAACGTTGACAATTCAGAGTGAGCTCCGTCACAGCCTTCCCTTTAAGGTAGACTATCCCCTGTATATCTACGCCACATTCAAACGACACTGCCACATCGGAACAGTCGCCGGCACTTAACTCATTTAATCGCTTTAACTGCTTACCAGGAATCGTACCTTCATAAGAAAGCTGACTCGCAGCAGCGCGTATTGGATCAATTGAAACCGGTATCTTTACTGTTTGCATAAGGCGCGCATATTATAGTTTGAAATCCTTAGAGTCAAAGGAAAATTCGCCTTCTTGCTATAAGAAGAGTCATTTACCACATTTTTGAACTCTAAAAACATAAATTAATGGATTAGAAATTTTACCCAAGCTCGAAGATTTACTCAAGTCACGCACGCTTAAAATAGAAGCGAACGAACTTTTTTCTCTTAGATAAATAAAAAGTGTGGGATTTCCATCATCAAAAAACAGTAAACTTCCCCATAAATCAGCTGAAGATAAACGATATAACTAACTATGTTTTGCTCTTTTGCTGCAATAATCTATTTGGAGTTTTATTATGTCATCTCGGTTAATCCTTGCATCTACCTCCCCTTTTAGGCAACAACTGCTAACGAAGCTAAACATCCCCTTCGATACCTGTTCGCCCGATATTGATGAAACACCTAAAGAGGGCGAAGCCCCCGATGCGCTGGTTATGCGTCTTGCTCAAAGCAAAGCCTTAAAAGGCGCTGCAGGCCTTTCTCAAGGATTAGTGATCGGTTCAGATCAAGTTGCAGTCATAAATGGGAGCATTGTAGGTAAGCCTTTAACCCATGAAAAAGCGGTGGAACAACTCACACAAGCCTCCAATCAGATCATCACTTTTTATACTGGTCTGTCACTACACAATATCAATACTGGGCTAAGTGACACCCGTATAGAAACCTTTAAAGTGCATTTTAGGGAGCTGACCCAAGCACAAATTGAGTATTACCTCCAAACAGAGCAGCCGTACTTCTGTGCAGGAAGCTTTAAATGTGAAGGTCTTGGCATTGCACTCTTTACGCAATTAGAGGGAAAAGACCCCAACACCCTTGTCGGTTTACCTCTAATCACCCTTATCGATATGCTCTCAAAGCAGGGCTACCAAGTGCTTTCACAGAATTTAGTAGACTAAAAACTCACTATTCGCAAATAAAAACACTAAATTCAGTCACAAAAACTGCGTTTCCTCAATTTGTAACTACAATATATTACAAGGGGCGAAAGACTCGACATTATAACGCCCCACTTCCAATCAAAAATACCTATTAAACCTCTTTGGACACGGATGTCTGAACACTGCTATTTTGGGAATGGTCGATGACAGATATTGAAGAAGCTTTAGCACTACTCGCAGCCCCCTGTACTGACGAACGTTTTTTTCAACGTGCGCTAAAAGCACTTGCTCTTGTAACTCAATGCCGTTGGGCTGCCTTTGGCAGGCCATCAGAAGTGGCAGGCAAAGCTGAAGTGGTGGCTTTTTGCGATCTAAAACACACTGTGCCTGGATTTGAGTTCGATTTAGAGGGCTCACCTTGTGAACTCATTTACCGACAGAAATACCCAGACACTCACCTACTGTTTGCCAAAGATCTGCAAACTAAATTTCCAAACTTCCAGTTGATTAAAGATCTGGGCGCCAACAGTTACCAAGCAGAGTTAATTTTGGATGATGGAGGTCACCCTATAGGCCATATTTTGGTCATGGATCCCCTCCCACAAACTGAGACCATGAAATCAAAAGAGTTTTTCAGATTATTGGCTCAAAGGATCGGCGTTGAATATAAACGTCTACTTATCTCCCGTGAGCTCGCTCTGCATAAGCAGATGATTGCAGTCACAGAACACTTGATGTCTTTTGTCGATGACTCATATACCTACCATGTAGTTTCTAAAGGCTATGAAAGTTTATTTAACAAATCTTCCCAAGAGATTGTCGGTAAAAGCGTCGAACAGGTCCATGGAAAAGTGGTTTTCAACGATGTATTAAAACCTTTACTAGACCGAACCTTGAAAGGGGAAACCGTACAGACACGCATTTGGATCCATCCCCCCCATACTGCGCCTCAATATATGAACATACTTCATAACCCCTACTTCAATGAGAAGGGAAACATTGTCGGTGTGATTGTCTCTGCTCACAACATAACCGATATGCATGCTGCAAATGAGAAAATACAGCAATTAGCTAATCATGATCCGCTAACAGGGATGTTAAATCGCCGGGCTCTGTTTGAAGTGATGGAGGGCAAATTAAGAGAGCAGGAGCAAGCAAAATTACAACTCGCCGTACTTTATATTGATCTTGATGGCTTTCAACAGATCAACGACCGCTATGGTCACCATCAAGGAGACAAGGTACTGAGGTATGTCGCTTCAAAGATACAAGACACTACAATTGATAGTGAAATAGTTGCGCGGATCGGTGGTGATGAGTTCATTGTGTTAGCAAGCTTCCCGCACGGTAACACTTATGAGCACTACCAGCTTCAACTCGAAGATCTGTGTGACAGACTTAATAGTCAACTCTTTATCGATATCGACATTGAAGGGCAAAGTCTGCCGTTATCAGCGAGTATCGGCCACTGTTTAGTTAACGATGCAACAATGGAACTATCGGCCATCATCAGTAAAGCCGATAAAGATATGTACAGAAACAAACGAAATGAAAGACTAGGTTTAGTCTCAATGGCAACAGGCTTTATCAGGCAAACGCCTTCACAATAAAGCCACCAACTCTAGATAGAAAACAAAAAAGGCTAGCATGTGCTAGCCTTTCATCTTGATGGGCCACATCTTCAATTAGTGCCCCAGAAAACCGAGTAGTTCCAGTGGCGAACTGATAATGCTCTTTGGGTTCGATGTCAGCAACTGACTCTCTCCATGGGCGCCATAGTTAACTCCCACAGCATCGATTCCAGCATTATTAGCCATATTAATATCGTGCACTGAATCCCCTATCATTAACGCTTTTGCGGGCTTCACATTGAGTTGATTTAATAGTTGGTTAATCATCTCAGGATGGGGTTTACTCACAGCTTCATCGGCGCAGCGGCTCGCGATAAACTGCTGACCTAACCCTGTTTCATTGAGCACACGATCTAAACCAACTCTGGCTTTACCCGTAGCAACCGCTAGCTGATAACCTATCTGATTTAGCTGCTTTAAAAGTAATTCAGCCCCATCAAAAAGTGGGCTTGGAGTGGTATCAAGTTCAAGATACTGCTGACGATACACCTGAATCATCTGACGATAAACACTTTCATTCCCATCAGGATACAAGGTATTTAACGCCTCCTGCATCGACAATCCGATAATATTGCGTACTGCAACTTCTGATGGAGTGGGAAATTCAAGCACTTTGGCTGTTTGCTGCATGCAGGCAACAATTTTGCCTACAGAGTCCATTAAGGTGCCATCCCAATCAAATATGACTAGCTCATATTGCTTCATATTTTTATCAACTTATCTAATGTCTGGGTCAAAACAGGATCTAATGGGGCTTTCACTATCATCACCTCTTCACTGCCAGGATGAGTAAAACGCAGTTGAGCCGCATGAAGAAAAAGTCGATTGAGCCCTAAAGCGCGCATACTGTCATCATATTTCTGCTCACTGTATTTTTCATCACAAGCAATGGGGTGACCAGTATATTGGCAATGAACACGGATCTGATGAGTACGACCTGTAACAGGGCTTGCTTGCACTAAGGTGCTGCCTTGATAACGCTGCAAAATTTTAAAACGAGTTTCGCACTCTTTCCCCTCTTGATTAACACGCACAATTCGCTCACCGGACTTTAGAGTCAGTTTTAACAATGGCGCTTTAATCGCCTTGTCTCTTGCTTGCCATGTGCCCTTAACCAATGCCTGATAATCTTTTTGCATCTTCTTAAATCTAAGTTGATCATGAAGATGTCTTAATGCACTACGCTTCTTTGCTATAAGCAGTACACCGGAGGTGTCTTTATCTAGACGATGAGCTAACTCTAGAAATTTCTGAGTTGGACGCAGAGCGCGCATCGCCTCAATAATACCGAAGTCGACACCACTACCACCATGAACAGCCAGTCCAGCGGGTTTATTCAGTACAATAAGATGCTTATCTTCAAACAGAATACGCTCTTCTAATTGAGATACTTTACTCAAATTAGCCGAAGGCCCTGGCCTCTCATCTTTTTCAGATACGCGTACAGGAGGCACCCTGACAATATCCCCATCCTGTAACTTATATTCAGGTTTAATTCGCTTTTTATTTACTCTGACTTCACCCTTACGCACAATCCGATAGATCATGCTCTTAGGCACACCTTTCAACTTAGTCAGTAGGAAATTATCTATGCGTTGACCAACATGATCTTCATCAATGGTTACCAGTTGGACTTTTATTTTGGGAGATTCGCTATTCATGGTGCGCCTATATGTACATCAAGGTGCGTATTGTACAACAAGTTATAAGAATTTTGTGCCTTTCCATTTGCTGAATTTATTGATTATTGCTATATTTCATCGGCGATTGGGGATAACTAGTGAAAAAAGTGTTCACAAATCCCTCAACGCTTGCGTATGAAATAGAGACTAAAAAGCTTTTATACCTGTAGCAAACCATTGATTTGCAAGTCGTTCACATTGAAAATAGACCTAAAACAAGATTTAGCGACTAAACAGAATAATAAGCCCACATTACAACGTGGTTTCTCTAAGAATCGCACCCAAAATTCGAAGATTATTTTTAACTAATCATCAAACGAACTTAATTCGAATTTGGCATTACCGGAAAGTACTGAATAATTTATGGGGTTGGTTGACGTTTTACAACGAATTCCTTGTTTTTGTAAATATTAAAAAATAAGCCATAAATGGATGCGACACGCAGCGAATGCGTCTTACAGAAATGCGCACCTTGCCTAGACACTAGCCGTGAGGCTCAGTTACGAATGCTAGGCCCGTAATGCAGCGATAAAGTCGTTTGATGACCTTATTTTAGAAGAATGACGTCATAATGAAACGGATGTTAATTAATGCAACTCAATCTGAAGAGTTGCGCGTTGCCCTTGTTGATGGGCAACAACTGTATGATCTAGATATTGAAAGTCCTGGTCATGAACAGAAAAAAGCCAATATTTACAAAGGTAAAATAACCCGAGTAGAACCTTCACTTGAAGCCGCGTTTGTTGATTACGGCGCAGAGCGTCATGGCTTTTTACCCCTAAAAGAGATCGCAAGAGAGTACTTCCCTAAAGGTTATTCTTTCCAAGGCCGCCCCAATATTAAAGAGGTGGTAAAAGAGGGCCAAGAGGTTGTTATTCAAATAGATAAGGAAGAGCGTGGTAATAAAGGTGCCGCACTGACAACCTTTATCAGCCTTGCTGGTTCTTATCTTGTTCTTATGCCTAACAACCCTCGTGCAGGCGGGATCTCTCGTCGTATTGAAGGTGATGAGCGTACTGAGCTAAAAGCAGCACTGTCTGAACTAGAAGTACCTCAAGGTATGGGCTTAATTGTTCGTACTGCAGGTGTAGGCAAAGATTCAGCTGAGCTAAAATGGGATCTTAAGGTGCTAGTTCACCACTGGGCTGCAATTAAAGAAGCAGCCGACAGTCGTCCAGCCCCCTTCTTAATTCACCAAGAGAGCAATGTTATTGTTCGCGCTATTCGTGACTATTTACGTCGTGATGTCGGTGAAGTTCTGATCGATCACCCGCGTATTTTTGAAGATGCTAAGCAGCACGTATCACTTGTACGTCCTGATTTTGTTGATCGTATCAAGCAGTATGAAGCAGAAGTTCCTCTGTTCACTCATTACCAGATTGAGACTCAAATTGAATCCGCATTCCAACGTGAAGTTCGTCTTCCATCTGGCGGTTCAATTGTTATCGATCCAACTGAAGCACTCACCTCAATCGATATCAACTCTGCCCGCGCAACTAAAGGCGGTGATATTGAAGAGACAGCTCTCAATACTAACCTTGAAGCAGCTGATGAGATTGCCCGTCAACTTCGTCTTCGTGATTTAGGTGGCTTGGTGGTTATCGACTTCATCGATATGACCCCTGTACGTCATCAACGTGAAGTTGAAAACAGAATGCGTGACGCCGTTCACCACGACAGAGCTCGCGTTCAATTAGGTCGTATCTCACGTTTTGGCTTAATGGAGATGTCACGTCAACGTCTGCGCCCTTCCCTTGAAGAGTCAGCTGCGCACCTATGTCCACGCTGTCATGGGCAAGGCACTATTCGTGGCACTGAATCTTTAGCACTTTCAATTCTGCGTCTTATGGAAGAGGAAGCGATTAAAGAGAACACATCACAAATTGAAGCGGTTGTACCTGTTGATGTCGCGGCCTTCCTGCTGAACGAAAAGCGTAAAGCGATCCGAATCACCGAGCAGCGCCACGATGTCGAAGTGTATGTGATCCCAGATCCAAACATGACTACGCCAGATTACCGCGTATCCCGTCATCGTAAAGATGATCAGATCAGTGAATCTAGCTATAAGCTGTTAGACAAGCCTGAAGCTAAGCTTTATGAGCCGCGTAAACTTGAACGTGCAGCGCCACCTCAGCCTGCATTAAAAGGTTTCTCAGCGCCTAAGAAATCAATTGAAGCAACACCAAGTGTTGCAGCGAAGCCAACTGTTAAGGATAGTAACGAACCTGGACTTATCTCCAAGTTCCTGTCAGCTATTGGTGCTCTTTTCAAATCTGAAGAGAAGAAAGAGGAGCCTAAGAAGCCACAACAGTCTGGACGCAATAATCAAAATAAGAATGCACGACGTAATACTCGCCGCAATGACCGCCGTCCACGTGATGATAAAGAGCAGTCTGGCGAAAAGAGAGAGCGCAATCCTCGTAACAGCCGTAACAAGAATGCTGATTCGAATAAAGAGAATCGTGCTAGCAAAGAGAGAGGCGAGCAAACTAAACGTCAACCTCGCAATAGCAAGTCTAATCGTAATCAAAACAGTGAAAACGACACGACTGCAGAACAACCTAAGCAAGAGGTGGCTAGAGAGCGCCGTCAACGTCGTAATATGCGCCGTAAAGTACGCGTTGAAAACGAGCAAACTGAAACAGTTGTAGATTCAGTGCCTGCTCCACAAGAGCAAGCACAACCTAAAGCCAACGAGGAGAAGCAGAGCCGTCCAAAGCGTCAGCCTAGAAAAGCTAAGCCTAAGCCTCAAGCGGATGAGGCTGTTGCTTCACAAACAGCAGAACAGGTAGAGGCAGCTGATGCAGTTAAATCAGATACTGTTCAAGCTGAAGTCCAAGTGGTAGCCGACGCTAAAACTGTCGAAAGCAAGCCTGTTGAAGCCAGTGTTGAATCAGCACAAGCAGTTGAGCCAAGCACAGCAAAGAGTGATGACTCAAGCGACACAGCTAACTCTGCTGAAAGCTCTGCATCTCAGTCAACTGAGAATACGGAGACGACAGAGGGCAAAGAGGCGTCTGATTCTCGTGATGGTCAACGTCGTAGCCGTCGTAGCCCACGTCATCTTAGAGCCGCTGGTCAACGCCGCCGCAGAGATGAAGAGACAACAGAGACTTCATCTGGTGCAGCTCCTGCTTTCATTCCAAATGAAATTGAGGTTGAAAATCAAGCCAATGAGTCTAAAGCCACTGAAGCGGCTAACGCTGAAGTATCTGAATCAGTAGCCCAAGCTGACACTCAGCTAGTTGCAGAGACTCTTGATATGGCTAAGTCTGAAGCGCCAGTGAAAACTGAAGCCGCATCTGCGCCGGCTAAGCCTGAAACGCCAGTGAAAGCGGAAGCTACATCTGCGCCTGCTAAGCCTGAAGCGCCGGTGAAAGCGGAAGCTACATCTGCGCCTGCTAAGCCTGAAGCGCCAGTGAAAGCTGAAGCTGCATCAGCGCCTGCTAAGCCTGAAGCACCAGTGAAAGCTGAAGTTGCATCAGAGCCTGCTAAGCCTGAAGCACCAGTGAAAGCGGAGGCCGCATCAGCGCCAACTAAGCCTGAAGCACCAGTAAAAGTTGCAGCCGCATCTGCGCCGACTAAGCCTGAAGCACCAGTGAAAGCTGAAGCGACATCTGCGCCGACTAAGCCTGAAGCACCAGTGAAAGCTGAAGCGACACCTGCGCCAACCAAGTCTGAAGCATCAGTAGCATCAGCAGCGCCAGCTAGACCCGAGACACCGGTTAAGGTTGAAGTTGAAACGACTGTTGAGACTGAGACTGCAGCAAGTGTTAAGCCAGTTACTGTAAATACAGCTAAGGTTAAACCTGCTTCAAGTAGCCGTTTTGGTACTATGGTGACGTCTGATATGACTAAGCCAGTGGTTGAAGTGAGAGAAAATATTGCGACGCCAATGGGCCGCCAATATGACTCAAACGATAATTCACAGCCTGTTAGGGCAGCAAGAACTGCAAATACAGCGAACTCGGAAATGGTAAAACCATAGCTAAGAGTCAGTCTGTATAATCAAAAAGCCATGCATTACAGCATGGCTTTTTATTTCATACCGATTGGTATAAGGCGGATAATTTGTTAGTATTCGCGACCGCTATCAATCTAAAAACTACATACTTATAACAGAGGCTAAATGTTTGATCTAATTCGTCACAAAACTGCCAGTAGCAAAGCTGATCTGCTTTCAGGCTTAACGGTTGCACTCGCACTCGTTCCTGAAGCTGTCGCATTTGCTTTTGTCGCAGGTGTTGAACCTATGGTGGGTTTATACGCCGCATTTATAATGGGGCTAATTACCGCACTGATTGGCGGACGACCAGGCATGATCTCTGGTGCTACAGGGGCAATGGCCGTTGTCATGGTTGCGCTAGTTGCAGAGCATGGTGTTCAGTACCTGTTTGCAGCTGTGGTTCTTGCGGGACTGATTCAGGTGACATTCGGCTTGCTTAAATTAGGCAAATTTATCCGTATCGTTCCCTACCCGGTAATGATAGGTTTTGTTAACGGTTTAGCTATTGTCATTTTCCTTGCACAGCTAGGGCAGTTTAAGGCTCCCGATGCTAATGGCGTTTTGAGCTGGCTTCCTATGGAGCAGCTAGGCTTAATGCTTGGACTTGTGCTGTTGACTATGGTCATCATCCAATTCCTGCCTAAACTGACATCAGCGATCCCATCGTCACTTGCCGCAATCGTTACCGTAACCCTTTTGGTCTACTTCTTAAATCTCGACACCCGTACTGTACTGGACTTTCTAAAATCCATGAGTGGTGATGAGAATGCGACTATCGCAGGCAGCCTACCCACTTTCTCTATTCCGGCAGTCTCATTCACACTGGAAACCTTGTACATCATACTGCCCTACTCACTCATACTTGCGGCTGTTGGCTTAATTGAATCTCTGTTGACCTTAACGGTTATCGATGAGATGACAAATAGCCGTGGCAAAGGCAATAAAGAGTGTATCGGACAAGGTGTAGGTAATATCACTAGCGGCTTCTTTGGCGCCATGGGTGGTTGTGCCATGATAGGTCAGTCGATGATCAACATTAACTCTGGCGGACGTGGACGATTATCAGGCATTACTGCAGCACTTGCCCTACTGGCCTTTATTCTATTTGGTTCAGCGCTTATTGAGATGATCCCATTAGCAGCACTAGTTGGCGTGATGTTTATGGTTGTCCTTGGTACGTTTGAGTGGGCAAGCTTTAAGGTGATGAGAAAAGTCCCTAAACATGACGCATTCGTTATCATACTCGTGACTATTGTAACCGTATTTACCGATCTTGCTTTTGCTGTATTTGTTGGTGTTATCGTGTCCGCATTAGTATTCGCATGGGAACATGCTAAGCATATCAATGTTGAGATCAGTGAAGATGCAAACGGTTGGAAAGTTTATAAGCTAAACGGTCCACTGTTCTTCGGCTCAGTGGCAGAGTTTCTAGATCTATTCCAGTCAAACACCGATCCTGCTGATGTGATTGTTGATTTCCAAAACTCTCGCGTTTGCGATCACTCAGCACTCGACGCAATTGATACGTTAGCAGAGCGATATGGCTCCAGTGGCAAAAGATTACACCTACGTCACCTAAGTAATGACTGTAAAGAGTTACTACATAAAGCGGGAGACTTAGTTGAGGTTAACTTAATTGAAGATCCTCACTACAAGATCGCTGATAACAAATTAGACTAACCTTGTCGTGAAAGAGTGATCAAAAAAGGCGAGCGAGTAGCTCGCCTTTTTTATGCTCTGAACTTAAAATATATTTAGACAGCCTGTTCTTATCTATCTAACTGTTAATTATGCTATATCTACTATTTACCGTGACATCAGCCTCACAGGTAAACAATCATAAGGTGATTTGCCTCACACGGGTTTGATCCTGCGCTTTTGCCTCGTTAAACTGATCAAGGTAAAATAATAAGTGAGCAAAAATGAAACTAGAAACCATAGATTACCTAGCACCTAATAGCGCCGAAGAGTTTGTAAAGTCTTTAAGAGAAACCGGCTTTGGTGTACTCAGTAACCACCCTATCGACAAAGCCTTAGTCGAAGCTATCTATACAGAGTGGCAAGCATTCTTCAATACAGAGGAGAAACGTGAATACCTCTTTAAGCCTGAGACACAAGATGGTTTCTTTCCTGCAGAGATCTCTGAAACTGCCAAAGGTCATAGTGTAAAAGATATTAAAGAGTACTATCACGTCTATCCGTGGGGCCGTATTCCCGATAGCTTAAGAGAGAATATTCTCGCTTATTATGATAAAGCCAATGCATTGGCTCAAGAGCTACTAGGCTGGATAGAATCTTATGCGCCAGCTGAAGTTAAAGCTAAATTTTCCATCTCTTTACCACAGATGATAGAGAACAGCCAAAAAACCTTACTTAGGGTTCTGCATTATCCGCCCATGTCTGGCGATGAAGAGATGGGAGCGATCCGTGCTGCAGCCCATGAAGATATCAATTTAATCACAGTACTGCCTGCTGCCAATGAGCCAGGATTACAAGTACAGGTAAAGGATGGTTCTTGGTTAGATGTTCCAAGTGATTTTGGCAACATTATTATCAATATCGGCGATATGCTACAGGAAGCATCCTGCGGCTATTACCCATCAACAAGCCACAGAGTGATAAACCCAGAAGGTGCAGATAAGAGCAAGTCACGTATCTCTCTTCCTCTGTTTCTGCATCCGAATCCAGAGGTTGTGCTCTCAGACAAATATACCGCTGATAGTTACTTAATGGAGCGATTGAGAGAGTTGGGGGTAATTTAACCACCTCTTGATTAACAGAATTAGATAAAAGCGCCGAAAGGCGCTTTTTGTTTGTTAAAATTCACCTTAACAAGGTAAAATCCACGCAATTAAGTTTTTGAGAGACAGGGCGTTTACATGGCAATTCAGTGGTACCCAGGACACATGCACAAGGCACGTAAGGAGATTGAAGAGGTGATGCCTCAGGTTGATCTCGTGATCGAGGTGCTAGATGCCAGAATCCCTTATAGTAGCGAAAACCCTGTCGTGTCTAGCTTACGTGGCGATAAGCCCTGCATCAAATTACTGAACAAATCAGATCTCGCCGATCCTGAAACCACTCAACGTTGGATAGAATACTTAGAGCGCGAACAAGGTGTTAAGGCGATGGCCATCACCACATTACAAGCGGCTCAAGTGAAAAAAATTCCTGATCTATGCCGCAAGTTTGTACCAAGTCGCGACAAGATAGAGAAAGATATTCGTACCATGATTATGGGAATACCTAACGTAGGTAAGTCCACCATCATCAACACACTGGCGGGCAGAACGATTGCCAAGACAGGTAACGAACCCGCCGTCACTAAAGTGCAGCAACGCATCAACCTAAGAAACGGCATTGTTCTCTCCGATACCCCAGGGATCTTGTGGCCAAAGGTCGATAATGAGAAAAGCAGCTATCGTTTAGCCATTACTGGTGCAATCAAAGATACAGCCATGGAATATGAGGATGTGGCCATGTTTGCCGCAGAGTACTTCCTGCAAGCTTATCCAGAAGCGATTGCTGAACGTTACAAGCTCAAAGAGCTGCCTGATACCGATATCGAACTACTCGAAGCTATTGGCCGTAAAAGAGGCGCACTGCGACCTGGCGGTCGAATCGATCTGCATAAGGTATCAGAGCTGGTGCTTCACGAGTTTCGCTCAGGGAAAATAGGCCAACTTAGTCTGGAAACTCCAGAGATGGCTGAAATTGAGAAAGAGGAAGTGGCTATCTTAATGGCGAAGAAAGAAGCTGAAAAGCAAGCCAAAGAGGAAGCAGAAAAGCTTAAACGATCTGGTAAGCGATACAAATAGCCCCTTCGATAGTTAAAATAGTAAAAACTCAGCCGGTCTCAAGTTAGGCTGAGTTTTTACCTTTAATACTTTATCAGCCTAACTAATTGCTCACAGCTCGATTCAAGCAGATCCAATACTCGCTCAAAACCATCTCCTTTACCGTAATAGGGATCTGGCACTTCCAGCACCTGAGCCGATGGCTCAGCCCCCTCCTCACAATAGGAGAGCATCAACTTAATCTTATCTAGATACTGCTCAGGGCAGCGACTTTGTAGCTCCCGAATATTTTGGACATCAGCGGCTAAAATAAGATCGAAATGTGCAAAATCCTCATCAATCACTGGCCTCGCTTTCATCCCTTCAAAACTAAAGCCTCGCCTTTCCCCAGCGGTAACCGTTCGTGGATCCGGTGATTCACCTTGATGATAAGCTAAGGTTCCTGCTGAATCGATCTCAATATCTAAACCACTCTGCTTAGCTTTCACCCTAAACACGGCTTCTGCAGTAGGCGAACGGCAGATATTGCCCATACAGACAAACAACACTGATTCTATTTTCTTCATAAATAATCCATCATTCAAACGGCGAATATGCCAAAATATACTCTCTAATTCGGCTTACTGACTAGCCCTTACCCGCAAAAAACTGGCAAACCTAGGTGTACCTTTCTGGGTTAAACCTAAATACTTATAAGTGATAATATCCCCTAACTTAGGCGGTTGTCGTCGCTCCTCTAAACTAAAGCCTGTGCCTATTTTAAAGCGCAAACCTTCTGGTGTTTCAACCAGTAATGCCCCAAGTAAGCCACTGAACTGACCTTTTCCGGGAAGATGAGCAATAACGGTCGCTTCCGCATCATAAAATGGCTTAAGTTTTATCAAATTTCGATTTCGACCCGCTACATAAAAAGCATTCTGCTTATGCAGCATCAACCCCTCTCCTCCCCCCTTAACAACTAAGGCAAGTTTGGCATCGAGTTGCTCAACATTCGCTACTTGAATCTGCTCTATTACCGATAGATAGGGTGAAATATCGGCTAAGGCTTTCACGTAAAACTGATAACGTTGACCAAAAGGGAGTTTGCTATCGGGAAAATCGAATACCATAAAGGTCACTTTTTTCCACTCACTCTCTAACGGCGTTTTACGCCTCACTAAGCCTGAAACTTGCTCAAAAGTACCTCTTCCCATCCAAAGTTCACCATCTAGAGGATAGGTAGGGAAATGATGTGTAAACCAATCAGGGGTAACAATGCGAAGTCCTGAGCGAGTATAAAGCTGTTCCCCATCCCAAAATCCTCTCACACCATCGAGTTTTTCACTGATAAGGTACTGTGTTATTTCTCCCTCGATCTCAGCATTCGTTGCAAGTTGAATAGACTTTGCATCTTCACCTTCCGCAACAGAGGGTAGTGACATAAACAAGAGGAGAAATAGGGCAAGCTCACCCCATTTTCTATTTAAGGTTTTCATTCAACGCTCCTTCGTAAAATATTCAAGATCAATTCCATTAATCTCAATCACGCTATTAATTAGCTCGATGCTCATGAGTGTAGAACATGAACCAAACTAATTGAAATTGGTCTCATATTTTCACAATGTTATACTCTTGCAAAAATTAGACTGTCAGCAATAAACACTGCCATATCAACCAGCATAAAGCATTCACAAATTTACTTTGGAACAATATGAAACCTGAAAATAACCACGGTATAAAGCGCGTATTTAGAGCGACAGGCTTTTCGATGAAGGGGCTAAAAGCAGCTTGGGTACATGAAGCTGCATTCAGACAAGAGGTCATGTTAGCACTGCTAATGTTGCCCATCGCTCTAGTTGCCGACATCACGACCATCGAACGTCTGTTATTAATATTGACGCTATTTATTGTACTGATTGTCGAACTGCTAAACTCAGCAGTTGAGGCCGTTGTCGATCGCATAGGCAGTGAACACCATCAGTTAAGCGGTCAAGCAAAAGATATCGCCTCTGCGGCCGTATTTATGAGCCTAACACTATGCGCCATCACATGGGCCGTGATCCTCGGATCTCGATACCTATAACTCTTTAGCTACAAAAGAGCGAATTAACAAAAAATAAACATAATCCATATCAGTTACTGATGGGGAGAATCGGCTCCTCAGTAATTGAACTATCTCGCAGGCCTTGAAAACAGTCGCCTTCGGGCTGAAGAGGTTTACCTTTCGAAAAAATAGTATGATTTATCCAATTTATTCTGACATTTCTTGATACAAATCATTCACAAATAAACTCATTCTGATACTATAGTACTAGATTTTACGTACAAATCAATAAAATCAACAACTTAGAAAAATATAATTATAATAACAGTTAATGGAGTCGCCTTTATGCTTGGAAAGATAGGCATTTCCGTATTAGGTCTATTAATAACATCGCCCTGCTGGGCCCAAGAGCCAATGAGCCCACTTCCTGAAGATGACAGTAAAACCGTCATTAGAATAGGAGGGTTTTATTCGAACTCAAATTCCAGCATGGATGTTACTAACCCCATTCTTGGGAATGATTTTGAAATTGATTTCGAACAAGATCTTAAGCTTGAAGAGTCACAGTTTTTACCTTTTTTCGAAGTTTTTTACCACTTTAACGATAAACACAGTCTATATATCGACTGGAAGCAACTACATCGCAATGCTGATGTACAGCAGATAACAACCCCTTTTCAGGTCAATCTTGACGATCAAATCTACGATATTCAACTAGGGGCTAAAATTAAAACCACCCTTAATATCGATATCGCCCGCATAGGTTATGGTTATAATTTTCTACAGGGAAATAATTACAATTTAGGGCTATCTCTCGGACTCCATGCCATGTTTATTGAAACAGGGTTTGAAGGAAATATAGGTGCCTGTATCGATGGCGGCAGCTTAGATACCTGTGGAGCAACCCCAACCAACCAGATGGTTGAGGAGAGCGTAACAGCCCCTCTTCCAGATATCGGTCTCTATGGCGATTACGAATTTATGCCAGGCTTTAGGTTTACCGCCCATGCACAATACTTTTATATCAAACTTGATGATCTTAAAGGTAATTTAGTCGATATTCGAGCTGGAGTTGAAGCTGAGATAACCGAAAATTGGCACATGACAGCAGCCTTTAACTACTATGAGGTCGATGTCGATTATGTTCATAAAAAGACTCAAGCCGATCTGCATATCGCCAACTATAACCTCCATTACAGTTTTATCGGCCCCATGCTTTCAGTAAGTTATCACTTCTAAGATAAACAGGTATTTACCAGATAAAAAAGCTGACATTTCGTCAGCTTTTTTATCTGTATTGTGCAACTCGCTACCCATAAAAGTAATAACAGACACAAATGGCAGCGACAATTCCAGCAAAATCTGCTGTTAACCCACAGGCTAATGCATGTCGTCCATTCTTGATCCCCACGGCACCAAAATAGACAGCTAAGACATAAAAAGTGGTTTCAGTACTTCCTTGGAAAATAGCGGCTAAACGCCCAGCAAATGAATCGACACCATGGTGCTCCATGGTCTCTAACATCATGGCTCTGGCTCCTGAACCACTAAAAGGCTTCATGATTGCCGTTGGCAACGCATCAACAAAACGAGTATCACCTCCGGCAACGGAAACCAGCACAGAGATCAGATTTAGCAGATAATCTAACGCACCTGAAGCCCGCAGTAACGCAATGGCCAACAACATAGCAAGCAGATATGGGATAAGCTTTATTGACTGAGAAAATCCCTCTTTCGCTCCCGTAATAAATTCATCATACACAGCGACCTTACGCAATCCGGCCACCAGTATAAAGCTAAACACCAGCAGCAGTAATATTCCATTACCCATCGCTGTCGACAAGGTACCTATGGCCGTCGTCGTCAAGGTTCCCAGATAAAACACTAATGCCATTATAGAGCCAAATATCACTGCGCCATAACCTAGCACCACGGCATTAAGTAGTGATAGCCGCTGGAACAGCGACACTATAATGACACCCGCTAAGGTCGATGCCGATGTTGCTAACAAGATAGGTAGAAAGATATCTGCTGGTGCTGCAGCGCCTTGTTGGGCGCGGTAGAGAAACACGGTCACTGGCACCAGTGTGACAGATGAGGTATTAAGAACTAAAAACAGGATCTGCGCATTGGTGGCCACTGACTTTTCTGGGTTTAAATTCTGCAGATCTTGCATCGCTTTTAACCCAAGAGGTGTCGCAGCATTATCCAAACCCAAAATATTAGCAGTTAGGTTCATGGTCACACTGCCGTAAGCTGGATGACCTCTGGGCACTTCAGGCATCAAACGGGAGAGTAATGGCTCAAACAAACTCGCAAAGAAGCCGACCACGCCCGCTTTCTCCCCCACCCTCATCAGACCCATCCACAAAGAGAGCACACCAATTAATCCCAATGCGATTTCAGCAGCAAGTTTTGAGCTATCAAAGAGGGCATTTACTGAGTTTGATAACACCTCAATATTGCCATTAAAAAGTTGAATAGAGATGGCAATCATCGCCGTTACAAAGAAAAACAACCACACCCGATTTAACACAAGATCCCCTTATTCTCACTCGCTAATCGTTACTGAGTCGAGGAGATATACACCGACTCCTAAACAGGCAGATGTTACCGCTCTCCTCTTACGCTTACTAAGCCATGCTATGCTATAATCGCGCAAAATAACACGTTGCTCGGTAACAGTTTCTCTCCTATGGTTCAATTAAATCAAGATTTTATCAATAGCATAGCTAAAGATATGCCAGCTCATCTCACGATGGATGATTTTATCAGCTACAGTAGTAAGCCCCTTCGGCCCTCTATTCGCATTAATACATTAAAGATCTCATCAAAAGAGTTTGTTGCACTAATGGCACCTAAAGGTTGGACGCTCGATCCGATCCCTTGGTGCAGTGATGGTTTTTGGGTGGCGCTGGACAATGAGATACAGCTTGGCAATACCATAGAACATATTCAGGGACTTTTTTACATTCAAGAAGCCAGCTCCATGCTGCCCCCTACTGCGCTGTTTGACGGTATGGATAACTCATCTGAATACACCATTCTCGATATGGCCTCAGCACCAGGTTCGAAGACCACTCAGATGGCCAGTTTAATGGATAATAAGGGCCTGTTAGTTGCCAACGAATACTCCTCTAGCCGGGTCAAAGTACTTCACGCCAATGTACAACGCATGGGCGTCTGCAACACCGCCTTGACTCATTTCGATGCTCGCGTATTTGGTGAATATCTTTATCATCAGTTTGACGCCATCTTACTCGACGCTCCATGTAGCGGAGAGGGAACAATACGAAAAGACCCGTTAGCACTGCGTAACTGGAGCCTAGAAGAAAATGCCTCGATTATTGAAACCCAGAAGGCGTTAATTGAATCAGCATTTCTCGCCCTTAAAACTGGCGGGAGCTTAGTCTATTCAACCTGCGCCCTTAGCCGCAGTGAAAATCAAGAGGTCTGTGAGCACTTAATGTCGTGCTTTCCTCACGCAGTCGAGTTTCAGCCATTGAGTCAGCTATTTCCCGATGCCGACAGATCTTGTACTTCAGAGGGGTTCCTGCACGTTTGGCCGCAAATTTACGATAGTGAAGGCTTCTTCATCGCTAAAATCCGTAAAGTGGCCGATGTTGAGCGCCAGAAGCCTCTACCAAAAGCACAGAAAAACTTCCCATTTACAGCAGCAACTAAGAAAACAAAAGATGAGCTTAACCACTATTTTAAGCACACTTTTGGCATCAGCTTGCCTAAAGATGGTTTAATCATGGAGCGAGATCTTGAATATTGGTTATTCCCAGCCAAAATGGCCGATTTTATCGGAAAGATGCGCTTTCAGCGTATTGGAATTAAATTAGCTGACGGGCTAAAGAAAGGATTTAAGGTCCGCCATGAAGCAATTATGGCACTATCAGATAAACACAACGCCATCGAGCTCAATGAAACACAAGCAATAGAGTATTTGATGGGACGCGATATTCCGCTACAAGATGGCGGAAAACCACAAGGAGAGGTGATTTTAACCTATCATCACTGCGCACTTGGCGTCGCAAAACACCTAGGAAAACGACTAAAAAACAACTTACCTAGAGAGCTAGTGCGAGACAAGGTGATCAGTGCTAAAGCAAAAACTGAGCTTTGAATCAGCTAAGAAATATCTCGTTACAATGTTGTGCAATAAATGGTCAGAATATACGGTGTAAGCGATTTAGGTCAACTACACTATTAGCCAGAGAGTAATTCCTGCGAGGATCTCAACAGTAGCGCACGGCTCTTTAAACAGAGCCATTCCCCTGGACCCAAAACAATCGGAATAGTTTTGGGTCTTTTTTTATCTAACGTCCAACTAATTTCGCAGCATCAGAAAATAGAGTAAAGAAGTTATTGGTCGTATATTCTGCCAACTCCTCATAACTCTCTCCCCTCAGCTCAGCAATAAACTCGGCCACATCCCTCACATAAGCAGGCTGATTCTCTTTTCCTCTGTGAGGCACAGGGGATAAATAGGGAGAGTCGGTCTCCACAAGCAGCCTATCCTTCGGCACTTTGCGCATCACAGTTCGCAACTCACCGGCATTTTTAAAGGTTGCAATGCCAGAGACTGAGATATAAAAACCTAAATCGATAGCAGCTTTGGCCATCTCCCAGCTTTCGGTAAAGCAGTGCAGTACACCACCTACCTTATCGGCGTGACCATTTTTTAAAAAGTTGATCGTATCTTCACGAGCATCGCGGGTGTGAATAATTAATGGTTTGTTCACCTCAACTGCTAACGCGATCTGCTCTTCGAAACAGCTTTGCTGCAAGGCTTTCGTCTCATTAGCATAAAAGTAATCTAACCCTGTTTCACCTATCGCCACTACTTTAGGATCTTTGACAAACTCATTCAGCTCCACTCTATTTAGCCCCTCTTGCACATCAAGTGGGTGAACACCAGCCGACAAAAAGACCTGATCAAACTCGGCCATCTTATCCCGCATTGAAGCAAAGCCTTGTTGGCGTACATTAACACAGAGAAAGTAATCAACACCTCGGCTCTTAGCTTGAGCCAAAATATCTCTAAGGCTTTGTTGATCGGGGGCCGCTTTTAAGCGGTCAAGGTGACAGTGGGAATCGATGAGCACGTGGTTATCCAGCAAAAGTGAAGAAAATAAAAGGAGGTGAAGAATACAAGTCTAGCTAAGATAGGTCAAATCAAGAGGCTACATGGTGCAGGTTTGATCCCCTGAAGCCAGCTCACGTGACAATAGATTCTCAATGTGGTGCTTGTGGGTTTCAGGCTCAGTTATGATCTTCACCCCTATTCCAGCCGGACGTCCACCCGAGGCACCTAGGGGGTTTATCCAGACTACAGCACCTTTAAACTCTAATTTGGTAGTTGAACCTGGCAGTTGATAAGCGATAGTTAACTCTTGACCTAAATAATGGCTCTCACTCGTTGACACAAATAGCCCAACAGGTTGAATAAAAGGCATATAGGCACGGTATAGATGATGTAGCGTGTCAAAATTAACAACGAGATCTATCATAAATCGGTTATCTTTAAGTCAACTTTCTATATTCTAAGATAAACCCTTGAAAAAGTGCCAAATAATTCACGTTCGGCATAACACTTAACCTATGATAAGTGTCCATTACCTTAGCCGCCAGCTCTGAAACTTGCACTCTTAACAGGGCGTCTAATTGGGTCTGCTTTACCAGTTTCTGCCTTAAAATTAAATATAAAACTTTAATTGCATCAGAAACTTGCTTTTCATTGATATTAATTAAATTAGCACACAGGTGGCCAGAGGACAAACTTTGAGCCCAGTCTTTTCGTAACTGAAGTAGCTGTTCATAGCGTTGATCTTGTAACGCACTGACCAGCTCCAGTGGACCTCCCATGACAGGTAGACACCAAGTTACATCAGAACTAAGCTCCCTATCCTGAGATAGCCAAGCTTTAATCTCCTCAATACTGGGAGAGTGAAAGTGAACCCGCTGACAACGACTACTGATGGTTGCCATCAAACGTGATGGAGTATCCGATTGCAAAAGCAGTAAAGTATCTTTCCCCGGCTCCTCTAAGGTTTTCAGTAAGGCATTGGCAGCTGCAACATTAAGCTTTTCACATTGAGAAAGCACGGCAACCCTTCTTCCCCCCTGCTGAGAGGTAGATGTCAGCTTCTGGCAAAGCGCTCTGACTTGGTCGACCTTTATCTGGTTTCCATCCGCCATTAAATGATAGAGATCTGGGTGGTTATTCGCTTCGACTAACTGACATCCTTTACAAAAGCCGCAAGCCCCTTGGTCAGTGACGCTGTGACAAAGTGCAGCTTTTGCAAAATCTTGCGTCAGTTGCTCCCCGCCATAACCTTGGTGAACCCCTAACAGATAGGCATGTCCAACATGTTGCAGCTTAAGTTGCTCACTAAAATCGGCGATCACAGGTTTAAGCCAAGGGATATCTTGCATATTACCAATCCTGCGCCTGTAACAAGGCCAAAATATCTTTATGGACTTCAGCCATGGTTTGGCCTGCATCAATCACTTGAATCGAATCATCTTGCTGGGCGTAGGAGAGAAAAGTGTGTCTGGCACGCTCAAAAAACGCTATCTCTTCAACTTCAATTCTATCAAGCTCGCCACGGTTAGCCGCACGGGTCAGACCCAATTTAGGCTCAATATCAAGATAGATAGTCAGATCTGGTTTAAAATCGCCTAACGTAGCACGACTCACAGACTCAACTAACGTGCTCAGCCCCCTACCGCCCCCTTGATAGGCCAAAGAGGACAAGTTGTGCCTGTCGCCTAACACCCATTCACCTCGCTTAAGCGCGGGTTTAATCACGTTAGCAACCAACTGGGCTCTAGCGGCGTAAAATAGGAGGCACTCAGCTTCATCACATAAGGGATCTGTCTCATCGGCAATTTTCACCAGATCGCGAATACGTTCAGCCAGCGGTGTTCCGCCAGGTTCACGTGTACAGACAGGTACTGCTCCTGTGTGCTTCTCAATAAAATCACGAACCAATGAGATAGCACTAGACTTACCCGCGCCCTCTAAGCCCTCAATGACAATAAATTTGCTGTTCACTTGCTTGCTCATCTGTTTCTCTGATATTTGTTTACGGCACGATTGTGCTCGACTAATGTTCTTGAAAATATATGGCTACCATCATTTTTTGAGACAAAATAAAGGTAATTTACCTCTGCTGGATGCGCGGCAGCCAACAGGGCTGCACCGCTTGGTGCTGCGATGGGAGTCGGTGTTAAACCATTAATTCTGTACGTATTAAATGGCGTCATCTCTCTCAGTGCTTTACGGGTTATGTCCCCTTTATATGACTCCCCCATACCATAGATAACAGTTGGATCGGTTTGCAGGCGCATCCCTTTATTAAGGCGATTAATAAATACCGCTGAGATCCAAGGGCGCTCGCTGGCTTTACCCGTCTCTTTTTCAATAATCGATGCCATAATAAGCAGTTCATAGGGGGACTTAAGTGGCAGGTTATCAGCGCGGCCAGCCCAAGCAGCTTCTAGCTCCTGCTGCATCTTGTTATAACTTTGAGTGACTAATAATTTAATATTGTCCCCAGCGCGATAATGATAGGTATCTGGGTAAAACTTTCCTTCGGGCAGGCCTGAATCATCACCTTGCTCACTTAGCACAAGATTAAACACATCTTCGGTGGCTTCAGTGTGTGGCAAGGTGTTTAAAATGGCAGTCCACTCTTTAATACTTTGTCCCTCAACTAGAGTGACTGCAAATACCTTCTCTTTACCTTGATTGAATTTTTCCAGCAAACCCGACACGGTTTCTCCAGGTTTGATTTCATAGAGACCGGTTCGGATCTTAGCCAGCTCAGGATGAAGCTTAACCAAAATCTTCAGTTTCCAACCATCACTGATTAACGCCCTTTGCTCTAATAAGCTCACCAATTGATAAAAAGAGGTCCCCCTCTTTAATTCAATATCTTGTGCTTGCTCAAGCTTAAGTGTCGACTGACTAAAATCTACAACAGTATTGTAGGTCCATAAACTAACACCACCAGCTAACGTTAACAGAGTAAAGATGGCTGCGGTAAAAGCGATAATAAATTTTTTCATAGGGTAAGTTGCAGAGTATTTCTCAATCTGTCTGAAAGTGAGTATTTAGAATAGTTGATGGTACCAATACGGTTTACATCCACCAGCCCAAAAAGGCTATTAGTCATAAAACAGTGATCAAACTTATCAATATCGGTATAACCTATCTTTTTAATATCAATATGATAACCAGATTCAACTAAAGCGTGAATCACTTGCTCTCTCATCACTCCAGCAACGCCAGAGTGGCTAATTGCTGGGGTAAAAACAGTGTTTTTTTTAACAAAAAAGAGATTTGCCATGGATGATTCAATAACTTGATTATCACTGTCGAGCACCAGCCAGTCATCAAACGAGCTTGGTAGCGCTGTTGATTTGATCAGCACCTGCTCTAGGCGGTTAAGGTGTTTGATTCCTGCAAGCCTTGGCTGCTTTGCTAATTTAACCTCACTCAAGCTCAGTGATACGCCCTCACTTTGCCAATGAGCGTAATGTTGTGGCAACTCATAAAGTGAGAGTACCTCATTAATACCGCAAGCATCTGGCGCGGCGTAACCTCGTCCACCGACACCGCGACTGAGCAGCAACTTAACACAGCCATTAACCTGAGTTAACGCCGATGAATTAAGCAGGCCCTGCAACTCTTGTGAAGCAGACCAAGTAAAACCTAAACGCTTGGCTCCCTGAGTTAACCTGGCAAGGTGCGCCGATAGAAACTGTATCTCTCCAGCAGCAATACGCATAGTAGCAAACAGACCATCACCGTATGCTATCGCCCTATCTAACGGGTCGATCTCTTTGGCCTGCACACCATTTACCCACACTTGTGTCATTAACTCTTTAGCTCCTTATCCATCATTGCTCTGAGGTTACCACTTGGTAAGGTACTGCAAACATAAGCGATTATCTAGCAGCCTAACAAGTTAAACGGCTAGATAACACGGCACCTTAAGGATTCAGCAATATTATTTGGCGAGCAGATGTTGAATTCTCGCCTTGAGGATATCAGTGGCGATGCGGTTCTTTCCTCCACGTGGCACAATAATGTCCGCATATTGCTTAGAGGGGTCGATAAACTGTAGGAACATAGGTCGAACCGTTTCAGTGTATTGCGCCATCACAGACTCCATTGTACGCCCACGCTCTGCAACATCACGGGCTAAACGGCGCATAAAACAGATATCCAATGGTGTATCCATAAATACACTTGCATCCATCAATCCTCTTAATGCAGGATCGGTCAGCAATAAAATCCCCTCTAAGATGATCACCTTTTTCGGTGTCATCTTAATCGTATCGGCCATACGCGTGTGATCGCTATAGCTATAAGTTGGGATCTCTACCGCCTCGCCAGTTTTCAGTGCTTGCAGGTGACGGCATAACAACTCATGATCTAACGCTTTTGGATGATCATAGTTGGTCAGCACTCGCTGCTCCATTGAAAGATGTCCCTGATCTCTGTAATACGCATCTTCGGCGATAACGCCAATTTGATCCGTACCAAGATCGCGGCACAACTCCTCGAATATCGTCTTTGCAATTAAACTTTTACCTGATGCAGATGCACCCGCGATACCGATAATGACACACTGAGAGTTCATGCTGATGTTACCTTATTCGTCATCTGAAATAC
Source organism: Shewanella nanhaiensis (assembly GCF_019457885.1). GTDB lineage: Bacteria > Pseudomonadota > Gammaproteobacteria > Enterobacterales > Shewanellaceae > Shewanella > Shewanella nanhaiensis. The sequence goes on along the minus strand of NZ_JAHZST010000005.1, from coordinate 210,301 downwards.
TGATTGATACAGTGGATTGTACTTTAGTTAGCGCTAATTGTGCGCCTACTTTTCTTGCGATCTCGCGATATAGAGCCGCGACTTCGCTATCGGGATCAGCAACAACAGTTGGTTTACCATTGTCGACATCCTCGCGAATATTAAGTTTAAGAGGCAGCTCACCTAAAAGGGGTACCTGATAACGCTGCGCCATCTTACTGCCGCCATGGCTACCAAAGGGATGCTCTTTATGACCACACTCACTGCACATATGAAAACTCATATTTTCCACTATGCCGAGCACAGGAATATTCACCTTCTGGAACATGCTAATGCCCTTCTTAGCATCGGCAAGAGCAATATCTTGAGGAGTGGTAACCACAACCGCACCTGTCACAGGTACTTTTTGAGATAAGGTTAATTGAATATCACCAGTTCCTGGTGGCATATCGATAACTAAGTAATCTAGCTCCGGCCATAGTGTTTCATTTAACAGCTGAGCCAAGGCACCAGCAGCCATAGGCCCACGCCAAACCGCGGCTTCGTCATCGGCAAGCATAAAGCCAATAGATTGAGCAGAGATCCCATGCGCCGTCGCAGCAGACATCATCTTACCGTCAGCTGAAACAGGTCTAAAATCACTAACACCTAACATGAGTGGAATAGATGGACCATAGATATCCGCATCCAAGATGCCAACCTTTGCCCCTTCAGCCGCTAACGCCAATGCGAGGTTAACTGAGGTAGTCGATTTACCCACACCACCTTTACCAGAAGCAACAGCAATCACCTGCTTCACATTTGGTATAGGTTCAACGGTTGAGATTGCTGAGATACTGGCTGGTTGAAAATCAATTTCACACTCAACCTCATCAATGGCATCAAGAACCGCAAGTTTCTTAGTAATTGCCATCACAGTATCTCGATACTGAGTCATACAGGGATAGGGGTAACAGAGTCCTAACTGAAGACGTTTACCATCAATTGATAGTTTACTTACACAACCAGCACTGACTAATCCTTGTGCTAAATATGGATCTTGGTAAGCGTCCAAAATGGCCAACACAGGCCCGAGAAGTTCATCGCTAAGACGATAATCCTGAGAAGCTGAAGACAAAAGTGCAACCCTCTATAAATAATTTGCCCAAGTGTACCAGAAAAAGCCCACAATATTCGCGTAGAATTAACTCACTTAGCGCATGTTTTGATGAAACTCTTGAAGGGATCGGTTAGTATCTATGCCAATCTTTTTGGGCCCTTAACTGATTTTGAGACAAGATGGCAAATTCACAACGTAAAATCTTAGTGACAAGCGCACTTCCATACGCAAACGGACCTATCCATTTAGGCCATATGCTGGAATATATTCAAACTGATATTTGGTCACGTTTCCAAAAGCTACGTGGTCATGAATGTCACTATATCTGTGCAGATGATGCCCATGGCACACCGATCATGTTGAAAGCTCAACAGATGGGAATTGAGCCTGAAGAGATGATTGCGCAAGTTAACAGAGAGCATCAACAAGATTTTGCTGACTTCAATATCCAATTTGATAACTTCCACAGCACACATAGTGTTGAGAACCGTGAGCTTTCAAGTGACATCTACCTTAAGCTTCGCGATGCAGGTTTCATTAAGACCCGCACTATCTCGCAGCTATTCGATCCTGAAAAGTCTATGTTCCTTCCGGATCGTTTCGTCAAAGGCACTTGCCCTAAGTGTAAAAGTGAAGATCAGTACGGTGATAACTGTGATAACTGTGGCGCGACATACAACCCGACAGATCTGATTAACCCTAAATCAGCCGTCTCTGGTGCCACACCAGTGATGAAAGATTCTGAGCACTTCTTCTTCGATCTGCCAGCTTTTGAAACCATGCTAAGTGAGTGGACTCGCTCGGGTGCGATTCAAGACGAGATAGCTAACAAGCTTGGTGAGTGGTTCGAACAAGGGCTACAGCAGTGGGATATTAGCCGCGATGCGCCTTACTTTGGTTTTGAGATCCCTGATGCGCCAGGTAAATACTTCTACGTATGGCTTGATGCCCCTATCGGTTACATGGGCTCGTTCAAAAACCTGTGTGACAGACGTGAAGATCTAAACTTTGACGATTTTTGGGCAAAAGACTCAAGTGCTGAGGTGTACCACTTTATCGGCAAAGATATTGTGAACTTCCACAGCCTATTCTGGCCAGCCATGCTAGAAGGTGCAGGCTTCCGTAAGCCAACTAGCGTTTTCGCTCACGGTTATGTGACTGTAAACGGCGCTAAGATGTCAAAATCGAAAGGTACCTTTATTAAAGCGCGTACCTATCTCGATAACTTAGACCCAGAATACCTTCGTTACTACTATGCCGCAAAATTAAGTGGCCGTATTGATGATCTTGATCTTAACCTTGAAGATTTCGCTCAGCGTGTTAACTCTGATCTTGTCGGTAAACTCGTTAATTTAGCATCAAGAACAGCTGGCTTTATCAGTAAGCGTTTCGATGGCAAGTTAGCAAAAGTCGCTGACACTAGCCTTGAGCAAACCTTCCTAGGTAAACAGACTCTCATCGCTGAGTTATATGAAAGCCGTGAATTTGGTAAGGCGATGCGTGAGATCATGGCCTTAGCCGACTTGGCTAACGCTTATGTTGCCGATGCAGCACCTTGGCAGTTAATTAAGGATGAAGCTAAGCAAGAGGAAGCACATCAGGTCTGCTCTAACGCATTAAACCTATTCCGGATCTTAGTGACCTACCTAAAACCTGTACTGCCTAAGCTTGCTGGTGATGTTGAAGCCTTCCTGCAGTTCCCACTGACTTGGGATAAGTTGAATGCCGACCTAGCGGGTCATGAGATTGCTAAGTTTAAGGCTCTAATGCAACGTGTCGATATGAAGAATATTGAAGCGATTATTGAAGCGTCTAAAGACAACTTGATCCCAGCAGAAGCGCCAAAGAAAGCAGATAGCAAGAAAGTGGCAGACACGCCTGTCGATACTCGTCCTCCCCTTGAAAGCGATCCTATTTCAGAGGAGATAAGCTTCGAAGATTTCGCGAAAATTGATCTTCGTATTGCCCGTATTGCTAAAGCCGAACATGTACCTGAAGCCAATAAGTTACTTAAACTTCAGCTTGATCTTGGTGGTGAAACCAAACAGGTTTTCGCAGGGATTAAGTCAGCCTACGCGCCTGAAGATCTTGAAGGCAAACTCACTGTAATGGTAGCAAACCTTGCACCGCGTAAGATGCGTTTTGGTATGTCTGAAGGCATGGTACTCGCTGCAGGTCCTGGTAACAAAGATCTGTGGATCTTAGAGCCACATGAAGGTGCTCAACCTGGTATGCGAGTGAAGTAATCACCGCGACATTCAAAACAAAAGGCCGCATCTCTGCGGCCTTTTTATTGTCTGTCATCTAACTTTAACATTATCTAAAAAGCGTCTACCTGTTTTTGACCGCTTAATTCGATGATATTTATTAATGCCACCTAGTTCATTTGACGTTAATAAGTTAACGTACCTAGCACGATTGGTATGAAAAGTTGAACACTCATAATGAGTGTTCAATCAAGGTTAGTTAGCTTGTTCTACAGGGAGAGCTGGTTTTACCCAAGCTTGAGTACCATAGAGAGGAACCGTAGACAGTGCATGTTTATCACTGCCTTTGGTCTCTTTAGTCGAGTAAGAGAGGTAGAGTAAAGTTTGGTTCTCAGCATCATATATACGGCGAACCTTTAATGATTTAAACAATATACTCAAAGACTGCTTAAAGACTATCTCGCCGTTTTTACTTTTATCAATACTGGCAATTTCAGCCTGGGTAATAGGGCCAGTTTGACGACAAGAGATGCTCATATCTGAGGGATCGGCCATACTCAAATTTGCTTCAACGCGGCTAATATGACAAGTCACACCGGGTATTTTAGGATCATGCTTTGCGTCAATAAGCACATCTTTGGTGGTAAACATGCCTAAACTCACCTTAGCCACATCGTCACCACAGGCACTCAGTCCACTACACATCACCACCAATGAGGCAGTCCTTAACAGCTTAAGGTTTTTCATCTTTAATCCTTAAAAAAATCTAACAGTCATTAATACCAATCAGTATAAGAAGTTGATCTACTCAGAGTGTCTTTTGGCAAACTAATTCAAGGCGAATGGATGATGGAATGGTTGTTCCCTTGTGAATTCATTCAACGCAGAAGTAGGCAGCCAAAAACACTCCTTACAGGCGAGTTTTAGCGGTTCTGATGCTGTGTTAACGAGCTTGACCGTAGAATAACTATGCTCTTCACTCGTTGCCTTGCCTCAGGACCGCTAAACTCTCGCTGAGCGATCAAATCTTTATACTGATTGGTATAACTCGTTTAAGCTTTTGATTAACCTACACCCCAAAATATGACTAAGCAAATACCTTTTGAGCCCAACGCGTTAAACCTGCTGTTACGCTACCGAAGTGATCACCAACAACAATAGGAGTTTCAGGATACATGGCAGCAATTTTATCGTAGATAGCTGGACTTCGCGCCGTTCCACCAGTGACATAGATAACATCAGGCTTAACCCCTGCAATCTCTAATGCTTGCTTCATCAAGGCCTCTATTTTTGCGCTTGGCAGTTCAATCGCCTCTTTAAACAGAGCTTGTGTCACTTCAGCATGTAAATTTGGACAAACATAATCTAAGTTAGCCGTCACACAGTTGGCATCTGACAAGCTGATTTTTACCTGCTCAGCACTGCGGACGATGCGGTAACCGAGTTGATCTTTTTGTACCTTCAACAAACGCTGCAGTAACTCAGGACGCTTGGCATCTTTTATCAGCTCCTCGATAGTTTTTCGAGAGTTAAGTGATGAAAAATCACGCTGTGCACTGATATCATTGACCGCTACAGCATTCCAGAAAGGTTTGCTCGGAACTGGCAATCCATTCACCATGTGACAACCTAAGCCTAGGTGAGACATAAAAGCCTTCATCGATAGTGCGATATCAAGATCGTTCCCTCCGATGCGTTGACCGCTGTGACCAAGAAAGTCTTGGCTTCTCTCCTTTGCATCGACATGAGATGGTCCCATCTTAACCACAGAGCAGTCAGTAGTACCGCCGCCCACATCGACAACCAACACAAGCTTATCCTCATCAAGGCTTGCTTCGTAATCCATACCTGCGGCTAATGGCTCGAACAGAAAGTCCACATCAACAAAGCCTGCACGTTTGGCAGCGAGTCTCAGTATTGATTCAGCCTGTAGGTTACTCTCCTCTCCACCAATCCCCTGAAAGTTGACGGGACGGCCAATCACAGCATGGGTAATTGCCCCTTTAGCGTTTAAACCGCGAGTGGATTCGGCCTCTTGCTTGATATGCAACATCATCATGGTGACGATATCTTCAAACAGCGCAACTTGATCCGCTCTCAAGCCAGTTGCCCCTAAAAATGATTTAGGTGAACGGACATAAAAGCCCTCTTCGGGCATATCTAAATAGGCTTTTACCGCCTGTTCGCCGACAAATACAGCTTGCTCATCGGGTTCTAGATCCAGCTCTCTGCGAGCACTGCGAGCGCGGGTTAATTGAGATGCACGGACCTTGGCATATTCAGCTTTAAGGGAGTCTGGCATCTGTTGATACACAGCTTCGGCAATCAACTCTCTGTCTAATGCATAGAGCGTTGAGGTTAAATAGTGTGAACTTTCAGTCAGAGGCAGTAGTTTCACCTCACTGTTTTGCATAACACCAACGGCGCAATTGGCACTTCCATAATCAAAACCGACAAACATTTAATTGCCCCTGGGCGACTAGCCTAAACAGATAAAAAGCCGTGAAAAATAACACACATTGAAATGAGTAAAAAGAGGAATGAGTGATTAGATATCACAAAAACTCAACGCCCGACTAAAGTGTCGGCAAAAATCAACTAAGGAGACTAGAGCTTGCTAAGCCTCCATCCAGAGTAATCGAAAAGTAGCCAGTTTTTACAGAAGGTCTGTATCGCCGAATGAGGGGGAACCAATCACCTCTCCACTAATGTCGCCAAGCAGTGTACCTGAGAGTAACGGGGTATACTGAAGGTGATTTAACCTTATCAAATGACAATGATCCCCTCCCTCAATATAGACGCTCTCCTCATCAATTAAGGGTTTATCCAATATCATTTTAATGCCGTAAGCTTCAGCAATGCCTGGAATTGCTCCCTCTTCACAATCGCTAAATAGACTCAAGAGTGCCTCTTCATCGACCAAATGGTAAGCCTCTCCCATCAACTCACTTAACTTAAGTACAGATAACCTGCGACCAGCACTAAGACCCGCCATTAAATAATCACCATCATTACTCACTAACATCACTGACTTAACCACCTGTGTACAAGGTAAATGCGCCGCAGAGGATGAATCAAGTGCAGATAAAGTTCTTCGATGTTTAACCAACGAGTAGTTCACGTGGTTATCATTAAGAAAAGACTCAAGTGTGATTGCAATGGCCATAACGATACCTCCTATCAACAGTGACTCAAGCAAAATTTAGCTCGAAGAACCGCAATACAACATAGATAAGTATAGCCAATGGCGTAGCAAATAACCGTTAGCCAGCATGGGATAGATCGCCTAAAATAGTAATTAGAATTGGCACAACACCAATCGAGGGCATCGCTATGAACATAAGCGTTTTTAAAGCCATCGCATATAGATTAGCAAGACAGATATCATGTGCCGCCATCGACTACGTCATGGCCATGTTTGTATGTTTACTCTTTTTTCAACTCACTGTTTTTTCCAGCTCAACCGCTGCAGCTCCGTCTCAAACTCCCCCTACCTCACAATCTCAAACTGTTCCCGTGCTGAGTATTTCTGGAGCCATTGGACCTGCGATAGGTGACTATTTAGTCACGGAGATAGTCAAAGTCGATCCTGCACACTCCCCCCTAATAATTATCCTGATTGATACTCCAGGTGGATTGGTTTCAAGCCTACGAGAGATAAATCAAGCCATACTCAACTCAAAGGTTCCAGTTGCCTGTCTAGTCCACCCGTCAGGGGCTAGGGCTGCCAGTGCTGGCACCTATATGCTTTACGCCTGCCATTTTGCAGCTATGTCGAGCGCAACTACTTTAGGCGCAGCGACACCTGTGAGCATTGGCGGCTCGCCATTTAACAAGGATAAGCAAGATAAACCAAACTCAGAAGATAAACCTGAGCACAAACCCACTGCATCTGCCATGGAGAAGAAGATCCTAAATGATTCCATCGCCTATATACGCGCTCTTGCCCAGCTTAGAGGAAGAAACCAAGAGTGGGCAGAGCTGGCAGTTAAGGAAGCAGCAACCCTAACGGCAACTGAAGCCTTGAATAAGAATGTCATCGACCTTATCGCTGATTCACCGACCTCGCTGCTCCAGCAGCTTGATGGCCGTAAAATCACAATCAACAACCAGCTCCATGAGTTATCTCTCCAGTCAGCAAAACTTGAGAGCTTAGCACCAGATTGGCGTAACCAATTTATCGCAACAATTACCGACCCCAATATCGCCTATATACTGATGATCATCGGGATTTATGGTTTGCTACTTGAGTTTTATAGTCCAGGTGTCGGTATCGCAGGGATCACAGGTGCTATCAGTTTGGTCATTGCGCTGTATGCCTTTCAATTACTGCCGGTCAATTATGCTGGTATGGCGCTACTTTTTCTTGGTATTGCCCTGTTTATCACCGAAGCGCTAATCCCGAGTTTTGGGATCTTTGGATTAGGCGGCGTTGTCGCTTTTACTATGGGCTCCATTTTTCTGATGGATACAGATCAAGTCTCATTCCAAATATCCCCCCCCGTCATTGCTGCAATGACAACAGTAAGCAGCCTACTATTCATCTTTCTCCTAGGGTATCTATGGCGTTCACGTAAAAAGCCTATCGTCAGCGGTCAAGAGGCCATCATAGGTGCTAAGGCCCTAGTTATTGAAGATTTTAATGAAAGCGGCTTCGTGCTCCTTGAGGGAGAGCGCTGGGCTGCCACAACGACAACTGCACGATTTAAGGGTGAAACAGTCACAGTCGGTGGTATCGAGGAGTTGACATTAATCCTTGCCAGCCCTCCGACATCGACCCACTCACCAGAGTCTAACTCTCACTAAGGAGTCACTGATGGAGCCTCTACTTCAAAGCGGTCCCATGTTCGCCTTTGCCGTCCTCTTCCTGATTGTTGCACTGTTTATTAGTGCATTCAAAATTTTACGGGAGTATGAACGAGGCGTTGTCTTTCTACTTGGGCGATTTTATAAAGTTAAGGGACCGGGATTAATTATTGTCATCCCTATTATTCAACAGATGGTGAGAGTCGATCTCAGAACTGTTGTCATGGATGTGCCCACCCAAGATGTTATAAGCAGAGATAACGTCTCTGTCCGTGTTAATGCCGTCATCTACTTTCGGGTGATTGATGCTCAAAAAGCCATTATTAATGTTGAAGACTTTCTGCAGGCCACCTCTCAACTGGCTCAAACAACGCTTCGCTCTGTACTAGGGCAACACGATCTCGATGAGATGTTAGCCAACAGAGAGATGCTCAATACAGATATTCAGAACATTCTTGATAGCCGAACCGACGGTTGGGGGATCAAGGTATCTAATGTTGAGATTAAGCATGTTGATCTGAACGAGACCATGGTCAGAGCTATTGCCCGCCAAGCTGAAGCTGAGCGTACTCGACGTGCCAAGGTGATCCATGCCTCCGGCGAGATGGAAGCCTCAACTAAGCTAGTGGAAGCTGCCAGTAAATTAGCTCAAGAGCCCAATGCCATCTTATTAAGGTACCTACAAACCTTAACTGAGATCGCCAGTGAGAAAAACTCCACTATACTCTTCCCGCTTCCTATGGATCTACTCGAAGGAGTAATGCAAAAAAGTAAGAGCGATGGAGATGCGTCAAGTCAACCAAAAGATAGCGATGATTAAAACATTAATATTGGGCAAAAAAAAAGCCGTCTAGGACGGCTTTCTTACAACATTGAGGTATTAATCGCCCGATACAGGATTAAAAAATCTCATATTGCACACTCAGTATAGACCGCATTTTTGAGTCTACCTTACTTATTTCTATTTTTTATTATTCAACTTAACTTGTGATTTTTTAAGATTTTCTTTGTTATCACGACGCGCCTGAATAACGGCACCAACATCACTACCGATATGCGCTTCCCCTCGCTTAGCAGCAAGCTGCATCTGACGCTCTCGCTCTTCGAAACGTTGACGCTGTTTGTCAGAGATATTATCGATACAGTGCGGACAACTTACCCCTTGAACAAATGCCTCACTGGCTTTCTCCAACTCAGTAATTGGCATACGACAAGCGTTACATTGATCATATTGCCCCTTCTCCAATGCGTGATTCACAGCAACGCGATTATCGAATACAAAACACTCCCCCTCCCACAAACTCTCCTCCTGCTTAACCTCTTCTAAGTATTTAAGCACGCCACCTTCAAGATGATAGACCTCATCAAAACCTTGCTCTTTAAGATAAGCAGTGGACTTTTCGCAGCGGATCCCACCGGTACAAAACATGGCAACTTTTTTATGCTTAGCAGGATCTAAATGCTCTTTCACATAGGCAGGAAACTCGCGGAAGGTGTCAGTTTTAGGGTCAACAGCATTTTTAAATGTCCCTATCTGTACCTCATATTCATTACGGGTATCGACCAGCAACACCTCAGGATCTGAAATAAGCTGATTCCAATCCTTAGGTTTCACGTAAGTGCCGACAACTTTAAGAGGATCTATCCCCTCGACGCCCATAGTGACAATCTCTTTTTTCAACTTCACCTTAGTTCGGTAAAAAGGCATCGTCTCATCAAATGATAGCTTGTGAACAATACTGTCTAAGCCATCTTGCTTGGCAAGCCACTGAAGTAGGTTATCGATAGCCAGTTGTGAGCCCGCGACAGTCCCGTTGATCCCTTCACTGGCCAGCAATAGCGTCCCTTTAATTCCAGCCCCCTCCATATGGACTAAAAGCGGTTTTTGAATAGATTCGAAATTAGGAAGGGAAACAAACTTATAAAGCGCGCACACAACAACTTGGGACATAATAACCTCGTCAGCTAGCCGGAGCTTAATCTCCGGTGCATCTTAACTCAATGATAAAGCCGCCCACAAAAGTGAGCAAGCCCGCAAAAACGCGAAGAATCTTACCTGAGTCACACTCGAACAAAAAGAGACAAAATGTAGGGGTATTACCATTTAGTTGGTCCTAATAAGGAGATGAGCCAACATCAAGATTGTTTTTTAACATCAAAAGCCACAACATAGGCTCAAATGACCCCTATACACAAAGAAATTATGACCTTAGCAACCCTGTACTCTTTTAGACGCTGCCCCTACGCCATGCGAGCTCGGTTAGGTATATACCTGTCCGGATCCCAAGTGATGTTAAGGGAGATTATTCTGAAACATAAACCTCAACCCATGTTAGATGCCTCACCAAAAGGAACGGTTCCTGTACTCATTACGTGCGAGCAAGAGGTCATTGATGAAAGTCTAGAGATAATGCAGTGGGCCTTAACCCAAAACGATCCACATAATCTGCTATTGCAAGGCAACCTAGAGCAACAAAAAGTCGCAATGGCATTAATCAGAAGCAATGATGAAAACTTTAAACCTTGGCTTGACAGGTACAAGTATGCAGACAGATACCCAGAGTTCAGTGACACCTATTACCGAGAGAAAGGTGAGCAGTTTATCTCCCAACTAGAGCAACTTTTGACCCAAAGTGACAACCTTCTCGGCCATCATGAGTCCATTGCCGATCACGCCATCTATCCATTTGTGCGTCAATTTGCCCATGTCGACAAAACTTGGTTTGAACAAGCCCCCTACCCAAACTTACAGAAATGGCTAGCTAACCACCTAAACAGTGACGCTTTTATCACTATCATGAAGAAGTACCCACTGTGGTTAGATAACGAACAGGAGTATCTGTTTGGGGCAGGACACTGAAGTTATTCTTACAGGGAGTAGTAAGAGCGGTACTGATTATCTACCCGCTTTATTTATAGCAAGCAAGTATAACAGCCATCCAGTTAAATCTGAGGCAACTCATTAACCCTAGCACTACCTCTCTCTCAAATTTGTGTTAACCTCAATATTAGATGAGAGCAATATTAATAATTCCTGAGCCATATTAAGGAAAAGCAATTCTCTCAAAAGGAGTGCTTCATGTTTTGGTTCTTTATATCCATATTAATCCTCATTCTGCTTACACTATTTACGTTAATCTATTTAACCCCTTCCTACCTATATCGGCTATTAACTGCGTGTGCTCGAACTCTGGCAGGCTTTAAACGTAAAGAGATCTCCATTATGGGAGAACGTATTGTCTATCTGGACAACAAACCAAATAAGCAAGATAACAATAAACCCACACTGGTTATGCTTCATGGCTTTACTGCCAATAAAGACAACTGGCCCATGATGTCACTTTTCTTGGGAGGCAAGTATCGAATCATTGCTCTAGATCTGCTTGGTCACGGCGAGAGTGATGCGCCACTTGAAGCTGACTACAGCATAGAAGCACAAGTGCAACGACTTCATCAATTTATTACCTCGATTGAACTCCCTACTTTCCACCTACTTGGTAACTCAATGGGGGCGCAAATTGCTGCCACCTATGCGGCGTTATTGCCTGACAACCTCATCTCTGTGACCTTGTTAGATAGTGCAGGTATCGATACTCCAATCAAAAGTGACATGATCAAAGCCCTCAATGCAGGCCATCCTCATCCACTCATCGATTGCGCCGACCCCATCGAATATTTTGACTATGTGTTCGGACAATCAAACCATATCCCTCTACCGTTAAAACGAGAACATTTAGCGCGACAAGCTCATAAGCATCAACTGCATCACAAGATATTTAATGACTTTCATAACAGTGATCTATTGCCCTACTTAAATAAAATAACAATACCTGTACTCATTATTTGGGGGGAGAAAGACCGAATATTAGATAAAAGCAGCATAAACATAATGTGCCCATTACTAAATCAACATAAGGTCTGTACCTTTAGTGGCGTAGGCCATCTTCCTATGATTGAAGTGCCTAAAAAGAGTGCGATTGAATTTAAACAGTTTATTTCAGAGTTTAAACTTTGATAACGGCTCTTTTTAAATATGCTAAATATCCATAGGGCTAGTAATAAAAATAGATAAAAAGTAATCTAACTAAAAAATAACATCTGGAGTTAACTTGGATAAATATAGGTTAAGTGTAAATACGTTTAACAAGTTCGCCCAACAATACCAAGACAAGTATATGGATCTATCGCTTTATGATGATACTTTCGAGCTTTTTTGCCAACTAATCAATCAAAAGGTTTGCCCTGAAATCTTTGAGATAGCCTGTGGGCCGGGAAATATCAGCCGTTTTCTCATTGAAAGATGCGATGAGATCAAGCTGCACGGTATAGATCTTGCGCCTAACATGGTCACACTTGCAAAGGAGAACAACCCCAGTGGTCATTTTGAAGTAATGGACTGTAGAGATATTTCTCAAATCGATCACCTTTTTGATGCCATTATGTGTGGCTTTTGTCTTCCCTATATTGCCAGGGCGGATGCAGAGACTTTAATAAAAAACTCAGCAAACCTACTAAAGAAAGAAGGGATTATCTATCTTAGTACCATGGAGGGTGACTATACTAAATCTAAGCTTGACACCTCGAGCAGCGGCGATCAGATGTACACCCATTACCATAGCGCTGAGCACCTGTGTGATCATTTAGAGAGTAATGGCTTTACCGTTTTAGATATCAAACGAAAAGCGATACCAGAGCAAAGTGATACCAGTATTAACGATCTGTTTATTATCGCCAAATGGGGGCTCTCATCTTAGTACTTAAGTTCAAACAACTTAGTCCAAGCATAAGATAGCTGAAATGATCAGCCTTGGCAGAACTGGCTTCAATTTAATTAAAGCCCCTTAGCTATAGATGAATAACGCCCTCTAAGTACTGCACCGCTTTTCCCGAAATATAGACACGCTCTCCATCAACACGGCATAGCAGCTCTCCCCCTCTAGCAGAGGCCTGATAAGCTTTCAGCTCATTTTTGTCTAAACGCGCTGACCAATAGGGCGCCAGTCCAGTGTGAATTGAGCCTGTTACAGGATCTTCCCCTCCTCCATTGGCTGGCCAGAAATAACGAGAGATAAAGTCATATTCTCCATCAACATTATTCTCCTTTGCCGTTACTACAACATCAAAAGGTGCCAGTCGTTTTAGTATCTCATCATCTTTCTCTACAGAGATAACATCAGAGCTATCCTGATAGACCACAATATAAGCTTGCTCATTACGCAATACATCAACGGGCTTTATCGATAGCCCATCAATTAAGGCAGTGGGTACACTATTAAGCTTTTGAGGCATGCGATTAGGAAATGACATCTGAATATAGTTGTCATCAGATTTTGTGATCACAAGCTCACCTACAGCTTTTGCTGTAAACCTTATCTCCTCAACGGCTTTATGCTCCTTAAAAATCACAAAAGAGGCCGCGAGCGTCGCATGTCCACAGAAATCGATCTCTGTAATAGGAGAAAACCACCTTATTTGATAATCCTGCGTATTTAAACGCTTCACAAAAGCCGTTTCAGACAAGTTATTCTCAACCGCTATTGATTGCATCAACTCATCAGGCAACCAAGTATCAGTAATAATCACCGCAGCAGAATTACCTTTAAACCTAACATCAGTAAATGCATCAATAATATCTATTTTTATCTTCATTACAACTCCATCAATCATCAGGCTATTTATAAAGGTTTAATACGTCACTACTTGACTATTAAGGGGATGGTTAACAATAACAAAAACCCCATTGACCAATTAAAGTGACTTCGTCGTCTAGCAGAATTCAATTGATTTCTAATCGTAGACCCCAGCAACACCCAAGTAAACGAGGCCGGAAACCCAACAAGATTAAACACGAGCATCCCCAAAAGACCACTCAGCCAATACGCCTCTCCAGTAACGGTAAATGCACTGCATAATGTAATGGTTGCCATCCAAGATTTGGGGTTAATAAGCTGAAACAGAGCCGCTTCCTTAAGGGTCATTGGTTTACTCTCTTGATCAGCAGGATCATCATTGACCACAGCTGTTGAGATCCGGTAAGCCAAATAGAGTAGATACCCAATCGAAAGCACTTTTAGTACATGGTGAAACATGGGCCAGATATCAAATAAACTACCTAGCCCTAAAAGAACTGAGATATGTAAACAAGTTTGCCCCGCTCTTATTCCCAAGATATGAGGCAAGCTGCGTTTTATTCCGTAATTAGCCCCTGATTGAGCCAATAGCACATTATTAGGGCCAGGCGTCATCGTCATAGTGGCACAGAAAAACGCGGCAGATAGCATCAAGGTCCAAAGTGTCTCTTGCATTGTTCACTCCCATTTCAATATATTTAACTACCACCAATAATTGTACGCATACAATTATTGACACAACTTATGTTAAAGTGCATATTATCGATAATTAAATTAGGATCAACAGGTTTATTGTCATGGGTACAATTTGGAATTTAGATCTCAATGAGTTCAGCGGGCCTAAGTATTTAAGGATAGTAACTGCGATTGAACGAGCCATATATTCAGGTGAACTTAAACCAAACAGTAAGTTACCTCCACAGCGACAATTAGCAGATACAATCGGTGTAACAATAGGTACAATTACCAGAGCCTATGCTCTGGCTGAGCAGAGAGGCTATGTCGAGGCGAGAAGAGGTGATGGCACTTATGTCAAAGCAAAAGCCCAAAATACGGAAAGTAGCAAAGTTAATTTTGCGACCTGTCAACCTCCCTTGACCAACCAAACAGCAGCGCTCAGTGATATATTGACCGAGATTGCCAAAGACCCTGTCACCTTAAATCAAATTATGGGCTACCAGGCCGATCCTCTGGCTCACCAACAACAAGCTTTTCATCATTGGCTTACCGCTCGCGGTATTGAGCAAGATGCAAAGCAGCTCATCTTCTGCCATGGTGCGCAGCAAGGACTGTTTTCAGTGTTAAACGCTCTACTCGGCAAGAGCGATGTTTTAATGCACGAAGAAAACTGCTATCCAGGGATCAGAGTCGCAGCAAATCAACTTGGCCTCGATGCCCATTCGATCCCCCTAACCGATTCAGGCTTAGATCTGATAGCACTGCAAACTTTAGTTGAGCAATATAAGCCTAAACTGCTCTACCTGACGCTGAATAACCAAAACCCAACCTGTATCCAATACAGCATCAGCCAACGTCAAGCCCTATTAAAGCTGGCGATTGAACATAACTTCTATATTCTTGAAGATGATGTAAATTACTGCCTTCCTGAGGAGTGGCACCTGCCACTATGGCAACAAGCGCGCGAGCACTCAGTCCAAGCACAATCAAGAGTTATCTATTTATCAAGCCTATCAAAAACTTTCTCTGGTGGACTACGCCAAGGTTTTATTCTATTGCCAGAAGCACTTATTGCCCCCGTAAAACTTGCTCTACACAGCCAATGCTGGATGGTATCACCACTGAATATGGAGATTGCAGCTCGCTTAATTAATACACAGGCATTAGTGGGTGAAAGGGATCAGTTAATTCGCGAGCGACAAGCCCTAGCTATCGCTATGTGTAAGCGCTTAAACTTACAGCATCGCTGGCGTGGACTTAATGGCTGGTTAAAGCTCAACTCTCCTTTAAAAGCTCACCACGTTGTGACCGCCCTCGCAGCAAAAGGCATACTAGTGCGGAATGGGGATGACTTTGATAACCATGATAATCATATCCGTATCAGTATTGGCGCAGCCCAAAGCCTAACTCAATTTACAAAAAGTTTGCATGAAATTGAAACAACAATACAAACCCTCAGTCAAAGTGCTTACTCGGTCGTTTAACGTGCAATGGCTTTGTGGAAACTCCTCTATATAAAGTAAGAAGGTATACCTCTATTTAGTGAGTTTTTTTGATAACCAAAAGCCAAGCCAGCTCATGGGAATATATGCTAAAACTAAATCTAGCGTAATAAACCAAGCTGGTGCAGGCAAGATGACAGAACTTGCTATGCCGCCCAATAGAAAAAAGAGCCCTATAAACAAGCTAGCGCGATAGAATCCTGTCGCGGCAATTTTACCCGCAACAAATGCACCGACTAATGTTCCAAAAGCGTGAGCTAAAAATGGAAAAAGATAATGTTGAGGTTCAAAAAGGTGCATAGAGGAGGCAAGGCTTTCCATGTCTGTGACATCAACGCCCTTAGGGGGCTGAACTAGCTCTCCACCTAACGTCACTAAGGCCATATTGACAAGACTACCAAAGAAAATACCAGCTATTACCCCTAAGATAGTTTTCATTTCTCACACCTCTAACCAAAACATGCTCAATTAGTGAACCACAAATGGTCAACAATTAAAATAAAAGAGGTATCAGTCAAAAGCTGAATCAGTCTTGTATATGAGTAATCGTTCTAAAGTCGAAAGGCTGGAGTATCTGATAAATCGTTTTAATAGCTGTGTTCCACGGGAAAAGTAATAACAACCTCAGTCCCTTTATCAAGCGTGCTACTGCAGACAACCTCACCTTTAAGCACATGAGTCACAAGATTAAATACGATATAAAGACCTAAACCACTCGCACCTGAACCTCGGCGAGTTGTAAAGAAGGGTTCAAAAACCATAGCTAAAGTGTCCGCTTCCATGCCGCGACCATCATCACAGAAAGTAAGACGAACCTTATTATCGACTCTGTCTATTTTGATCGTTATACTGCCGTTAATCTCCTCTTCAAAAGCATGGGTTATTGAGTTCAACATCAGCTCTTTTAACACCTGCTTTAACGTTTCTGGATAAGTTTCCACGACAATATCTTTATCCCCCTCTATGGTTATCTGATGGTGTGTTAGATCCAAAGCGGGCAATATCTCAATAATAATCTCATCAATATGTGCTATCACATTCAAACTTGATAGCTCTTCCGTCGATACATCGACCGCCACCAATTTAAATTTCTTAATCAAGTTAGTCGCCCGGCTAAGGTTAGAAAGCAACATTTCAGAACCCTGAATCGATGACTCACAAAAACTGGTTAGATCCTCTGCACTCAAAGACTCATCCTTTAAGTTTTCACTGATCCTGCTGGTTTCCTCTTCCAAAAAAGAGGCCGCGGTCACACACACACCTATGGGGGTATTAAGTTCATGGGCGACACCTGCAACCAAACGCCCCAAGGAAGCCATCTTTTCCACTTTCACCAACTTATCTTGAGTGGTTAACAGGTGCTCTATTGAGAGTTGTAACTCTTGGGTTCTTGCTTTCACTGTCTCTTCAAGGTTTTCCTTGTGTACTTTTAGTTCTTCTTCAGCTTTTTTCTTTGTTTTAAATGCCTTATCTAGCCTTAGTCGCTCCTTATAAAGCTCTAGGAATACGCCAACTTTACTCTTTAATATCTCATCATTGATAGGCTTAACGAGATAGTCCACTGCACCATTCATATACCCTTTAAACTCAAAGGTTTCATCACGAGCAAAAGCGGTAATAAATATCACTGGAATATGGGAAGTTTTAGGATGATCTAAAATCAATGAGGCAGTTTCAAAGCCGTCCATCCCTGGCATCTGAACATCCATCAAGATTAAAAAGAAATCATGCTTATGCGCAACAGCTAAAGCTTTAAGCCCTGAGCTGGCTTTAACAATATCTAAGTTTAGGGGGGCTAATATCCTTTCACAGACACGTAAGTTATTGGGCTCATCATCCACGACAAGGATCTTGGGTCTTGGCTCACTCATTTAGCACTCTCCTACTCATCTCAACATTAGAGCTAAACTTCTCTTGAGCTAAAAAAACACCCAACTCTTGTAATGGAATCACTTTATCTACATCGACCAAATCTATTGCAGCTTTT
The DNA here is from genome assembly GCF_019457885.1 of Shewanella nanhaiensis. GTDB lineage: Bacteria > Pseudomonadota > Gammaproteobacteria > Enterobacterales > Shewanellaceae > Shewanella > Shewanella nanhaiensis. The sequence continues at coordinate 192,413 of NZ_JAHZST010000005.1, read as the reverse complement.
GGCATCACATCGACCTCTGCAGTTTCAGGGGCTTGTACTATCGCGTAGCCACCATAGTCTTTAACCAATTTCAAACCTTGACTTCCATCTGAATTAGCTCCTGTAAGTATAAGCCCAATCAGGTGATTTTTGTAGCAAGCCGCTGCAGATTCAAAGAGAACATCGATAGAGGGAATAGAGAAATTTACGGGGGGATCTATGCTTAAACTTAAGGTTTTATCTCTTTCAATAAGTAAGTGGTAGCCAGCTGGTGCAATATAGACATATGAGGGTAAAATAACCTCTCCAGGCTCGGCCTCTTTAACTCTGACTGATGATAAGTCATCTAAATATCTATCCAAAAAGTTATCAGAGTCTCGATGTCGATGTTGTACCACAATCACAGCCAACGGAAAATCAGATGGCAGTACGGGCAAAATTGCTGTCAATGCTTTCAACCCTCCAGCTGAAACCCCGATCACTATCGCTTCAAACATACATCATCCGCCTAAAAATCCGTTCTTCCTTACTGAAGGTTTCAAACGAAGGTTTAACTTGACTAAAATCCAACGTCTCTTTATCACCTAAAAGTAAAAAGCCTCTCGAGATTAAACTATCTTTGAATAAAGTGAGCACCCTGTCCTGCAACTTAGGATTAAAATAGATAAGTACATTTCGACAAACGATCAGATGCATCTCTGCAAATGGCTGGTCTTTCATTAGGTTGTGATTAGCAAAAGTAATATGTTCTTTTAATGATTCAACCATTTTAGCCGAGCCAAACTTTGCCAAATAGTAATCGGCAAATGATGCTTTACCGCCAGCAGTGATATAACTTTCAGTGTATCCCTTCATTTTTTCTGCTGGGTATATCCCTTTTTCAGCAATATCTAAAGAGTGATTATTATAATCCGTGGCATAAATCCTTGTTCTGTCCAGTAAACCCTCCTCTTTAAGCATGATGGCCATGGAGTAAACCTCCTCACCAGTTGCACACCCGGCATGCCAAATATTAACTCTCGAGTAAGTTTTAAGCTGGGTAAACACCTCTTTTCTCAGCTTTTTAAACACCTTAGGATCACGAAACATCTCAGTGACAGTCACCGACATATCACGCAGAAACAGCTCAAAAAATTCAGTATCATGCATAATTCTAGGTAACATCTCAGAGATTGAACCTAGATCAGACTGCTGCACTCGGTGTAGTACTCTTCGCTCAAGAGAAGCCTTAGAGTAATCTCTAAAATCATAGCCATAACGAAAATAGATAGCCTCGAGTAACTGGTTAATTTCAAACTCCTGCATATCTTCTGGCTTCATACACAACATGTCCTACCTCCAGCACTAATGCTTAAATAGCCAAATCCGCATAATGGACAACAGCTTTTCAAAGTCTATCGGCTTGGTTAGGTATTCCGAAGCGCCAGATTGTAAAGACTTCTCCCTATCCTCAGGCATAGTTTTGGCCGTTAAGGCGATAATAGGCAGCTTTTTGTAATGCTTCATCTCTCTGATTAATTTGGTCGCTTCATAGCCATCCATCTCCGGCATCATGGTGTCCATCAATACCAGTTCAAAACTCTTATCCTCAGTCAGTAACTCCACAGCCTCCTTACCATTGTGAGCCATCTCAACCTCAAACCCGACTTCAATCATTTTTTTCGATAATGCATAGGTATTTCTCATATCATCATCAACAATTAACACTTTTCGATGCTGAAACATGGCATCTTCATCGTGAAGCATATTAATCGTATTCTGCCCTTCCGTATCAAACCTCGACTCAATATTATGTAAAAACAATGAGATATCATCTAGCAAACGTTCACCAGATCCGACACCTTTAAGCACGATAGTCGATGAAAACTTGTTCAGTTCACTCTGTTCCTCATCTGTGATCTCTTTACCTGTATAGATGATCACTGGCGGCATCTTCTCTAACTCACTGCCTTCAATCTGTTTCAAGACCTCAAAACCACTGATATCAGGTAAGCCTAAATCTAAAATTACGCAATCATATTGAGCCGATAAAATCTCCTTGACCCCTTCACTGCCATTATCAACACACTTGATATCGATATCACTACCATCAAGCAGCCGAACAATTGAAGCCTGATTTCCCGCATCATCCTCAATGACCAGCAGACGGCGTAACTCAGAGGATGAGAATGACTTAATCTCATCGAACACACTTAACAGCGTTTCCTGACTAACGGGTTTTGTCTGTAAGCCTATAGCTCCTTGAACTAGCGCCGCGTTCTTATCCTCACTATGGGCAGAGATTATCTCGACAGGAATATGACGAGTCTTCAAGCTAAACTTCAATTGATCCAGCACTTGATGACCATCAATATCAGGCAACATAATATCGAGAATAATGCCGTTAGGTTGATACTCTTGCGCCAGATAGATCCCCATACGACCATCACCAGCAACCAAGCATTGATAACCATTGTCTCTAGCATGATCACGCAATATTTTGGCAAAGGTAGGATCGTCATCGATAATTAGCAGGCTAGGCTCTCCTTGCTGAAAATGTGCTCTGTCATCGGGAATAAATTCAGGGTAGGGTTGCAAAGTAGAAACTGAAAGCTGTCCCTCTGGCTGTAAAACTGTTGACTCTACATGTTCAGATTCTGCTTGATCATTGTGGAATTTTATATCGGAAACAATAGCCCCTCCCTCCTTCTTATCCTCTATGGCATTGGAGTCGAAAGCATTAGGAAGGAAAAGAGTAAAAGTACTTCCCTCATTAGGCACACTTTGAAGTTGGATCTCTCCTCCTAAAAGACGAGTCAGCTCTCTTGCTATGGTCAGACCAAGCCCAGTGCCACCATACTTCCTACTGGTTGAACCGTCCTGCTGTTGAAATGCCTCAAAGATTGCCTGGATCTTATTAGCTGGAATACCAATACCTGTGTCAACGACCGCAAACGAAAGCGCACTCTTAACATCTAAGCTGCTATGGATAAAACTAGCATCTGGTGCGGCATAACCAATCTTAAGTGTCACTGTGCCTGTTTCGGTAAACTTCAATGCATTTGAGAGTAAATTCCTTAAGATCTGCTCAACCCTTTGACCATCACTGCTCACCGAAGGCGGCAACGCTTTATCTATTTCAATATTAAATACCAAACCTCGATTTTTAGCGATAGGATCAAATACTTGCTTTAAATTCCGACTAAGTACATCAATATTGACCTCTTCGATATGAATAGATAATTTACCGGCTTCAACTTTTGACAGATCCATAATGTCATTTATCAAGCATAGAAGGTTATTACCGCCATCAAAGATAACTTTTGCATCCTCCACTTCCGTTTCATCCAAGTGCTGACTCTTGTTATCCGCCAACCCCTTAGCTAACAGAAGTAAACTATTTAAAGGCGTTCTAAGCTCATGGCTCATATTGGCCAAAAACTCTGATTTATATTTACTGGCCAGCGCCAACTCCTCGGCTTTAACAGTCAGATCGGCTTTTGCAACTTCTATCTCATTTTTCTGACGTTTCAGGAATACCTGCTTCTCCTCTAGCTCCTCATTAGACACTTTTAACTCTTCGCTCTGCTGTTTTAGCTCCTCTTCAGAAGTTTTAAGCAGTTGAGTTTGCTCTAACAAGCTCTCGTTTGAGCTTTTAAGCTCCTCTTGCTGTGACTGTAGCTCCTCAGATTGTCTCTGGGTTTCCAACAATAGGGCCTGTGTTTTCTGTTGATTCCTAAGATTATTGATCACGATCCCTAAATTACTGGAGATAAGCTCAATCACCTCAAGCTGCTCATCAGTAAAACCTCTGAATGAAGCTAGCTCAATCACACCTATCAGTTCACTTTCAAATAGCACAGGTACCACTAGCACGTTCAAGGGAGAGCTTTGACCTAAACCTGAATGTATCTGAATATAATCCGATGGAACTTGAGTCAGAAGAATGGTTTTTCTCTCTTTAGCACATTGGCCCACAATCCCTTCACCGATGCCGATAAAGGGGAGTACGGCCTTTCTTTTCTTAAAAGCATAGCTTCCCGACAGACTTAAGCCATCGTCAGCTTCATCATAGGTATAGATAACCCCGTGACCAGCTTTCATCATCTCAGCCAAAGCCGAAATAATCTCATCGGACATGGCCATTAGATCTGAAGCCCCTTGAGTCAAATCGTTAATTCTCGAAACCTGACTCTTAAGTTCATTCTGTTTTAGCAGATCTTCATTGGTTTTTTGAAGCTCTACCTCATACTGCTTCTCCTTAGTAATATCGCGGACAAAGCCAGTAAATATCGTGCCTCCCTCCTGCTCAACTTCACCCACAGTTAAAAACATAGGAAAGGTTGAGCCATCTTTTTTGGTGCCTATAATCTCTCGACCTTTACCCATTATTTTCTTAATACCGGTCGTGAGATAACTCTTTAGGTACTGATCATGCTCATCCCTATAGGGACTAGGCATTAACATATTGACCTTTTGCCCAACTAACTCGTCACTCTTATATTGAAACAGCTGCTCAGCTGCGCAATTACAACCAATAATGACTCCCTCGGTCGTAATGGAAAGAATGGCGTCAAGGCAGGTATCGACCATACCGCGGTTTAACGCTTCCCTCTTGAGAATATCCTGCTCAAACTGCTTCTGTAGGGTGATGTCACGAATAAAGCCAGTAAACAGTGTCTCCTCTCCCTGCTGAACCTCTCCAACCGACAGGTAGATAGGGTAAGTCGTGCCATCACTTCTAAGGGCCATCACCTCTCGGCCTTTACCGATGATCTTCTTATTCCCTGTGGCTTTATACTGACTAAGATAAGTGCTGTGCTCGGAGTGATAGGGCTCTGGCATTAACATTTTAATATTCTGGCCAATAAGTGATTCGGCAGAGTACTTAAACATCTTCTCTGTGGCGGAGTTTACCGAGAGAATTGTACCGTCGCCTTTGATCGAGATAATGCCGTCAACAGCCGTATCGACTATGCCACGATTAAGGCTTAAGCTGCGTGACAATGAAACGTTTCTCTCCTTAATCTGATTTTTCATCTCATGCAAGGCGATACCCAATCGGTCTTTGTCGCTTTTAAACACCACCTCTTTACTAAAGTCCTCTCTGGCAATGGCATCAGCTTGATCGGCAACACTGTTTAAGTTCTTCAACATGCCTTTAAGCGCAATGCCTAAGGTGTCTTTCTCTGAAGCAAGTTTAACGACTTGATCTAACTCACCAACGGCGATCCTCTCTGCCAGATCAGTTTTATCTCTTAAGGTCAACATCATCTGCTGCATCTGGGCAAAGATCCCCTGAGATTTACTGCCTGTTTCTAACTCCAAACTCAGATCGCCATTGGAGACATTTCGGGCAATTTCAGCAATGTAAGCAGGTTCTCCCCCCAACTGAGCGGCGATATATTTGGTTAATCGAAATGCGACGACTAAACCGACAAAAATGGCAAGCAAGGTGCCAAATATGGTTATATTTATCACCAGAGATTCTGTCGTTTTTAAGGACTCTTGGCGCTCATCCAGTAACACCCGCTCTCTCTCTTTAAAGGTATTTATCTGGGCACGAAATTTATCGAAATAGACCTTTCCCTTGGCTTCTCCGACCAGATCTGCCATATCGTCCATGGTTTTAGCATCACCAATCTCTTCACGTAAAACGATTTGCGGCTCGGCGACCTTCTCTATCCAAGCATCTATAATGGAGCGTATTGCAGATAAACGTGTGAGCTGTTGTGGACTTGCATCAACAAATAGGGTTAGCTCATCGATTAACTTATGAAACCGCTCATTTCCTTGCTCATAGGGCTCAAGAAAGCGCTCTTGACCTGCCAGTAAAAAACCACGCATGCCAGTCTCCATATCCGTGGCGGCAGCAAGGATGTTTTGCGCCATCAAGATGGCCTGATATGATTGAACCTCTAGCTTTTCAAGTCGTTTAAGTTCTTTATTATTGTTACTCAATTCAAGGCTTCGGTGGCGCTCTGCGACTAGGGCTTGTTCATGTTTGATAAAGCTGCCAATTTGAACTCTAAATTTATCAAAACTTTTCTTTCCTTCAGCTTGCTTAATCACCTCAGCCATATCATTCATCGACTTGGCATCGCCAATCTCACTTCTCAGAGCTATGACAGGCTTTGTCACCTCTTTTTGCCACTCATCAATTGTGGTGGTGATCTCATCTAACAATTTTACCTGTTCAGGGTTATCATCTACATCGGACTTAAGCGAGTTAACTAACTCATAAAACGTCTTTTCCCCCTCCTCATAGGGGGCTAGAAACTCCTTTTTTCCCGCTAAAAGATAGCCTCTCATCCCTGTTTCCATATCAACAGCTTTGGATTCAATTTGAGCGGCTTTATCCAGCACTGCGTGGGTGTGTTCCACCCAGCTCAGGTCATCTTCTAAAGACTTAACGCTGAAGAAAACCACCAGCGCGATGATGAGCATAAACATCAAGATGACGGCGTAACTCAGTAGCAGTTGAGTTCTAAATTTAAGCTCACTTAACATTTTCTACTCCTCGACAGTGCTTAAACAGCCAGATACGCATAATGGACAGTAACTTCTCGAAATCGATCGGCTTGGTCAGATACTCAGATGCTCCAGCCTGCAGTGATTTCGCCCTGTCCTCCGGCATAGTTTTGGCCGTTAAGGAGATGATTGGTACTTGCTTGTAATGCGCCATCTCCCTGATTAATGTTATCGCCTCATAGCCATCCATCTCTGGCATCATGGTGTCCATCAATACCAGTTCGAAATGTTTTTCAAGTGCCAACAGCTCGACAGCCTCTTTGCCGTTGTGGGCCATGTCCACCGCAAAACCAACCTCTATTAACTTTTTAGAAAGCGCATAAGTATTTCTCAAATCATCATCGACAATCAGTACCTTACGCCCCTCAAACATGGCATCTTCATCGTGCAGCATGTTTATGGTCTTTTTCGTTTCACTGCCAAAGCGTTTTTCTATGTCGTGTAGAAAAAGAGAAACGTCATCCAATAGACGTTCACCAGAGCCCACGCCTTTGATCACTATTGTCGATGAGAGCTTATTTAGCTCATCTTGCTCGGCATCGGTTATCTCTTTTCCTGTGTAGATGATCACCGGAGGGATCCGTTCCAGCTCACTGGAATTAACGCGATTTAACACCTCAAAACCACTGATATCGGGCAATCCTAGGTCCAAAATAATGCAGTCATATTGACCCGATAAGATCTCATCGACCCCCTCAATGCCACTGTCGACACATTTAATGTCAATATCACAATCCTCCAGTAACCTAATGATGGAGGTTTGATTGCCGCTATCATCTTCGATAACCAGCAGGTGACGTAATTCACTGGAGGAGAACGCCTTAATCTCATCAAACACAGTTAACAGTGTTTCCTGACTCACGGGTTTGGTCTGTAAACCTATCGCTCCCTGAATTAGGGCTGCACACCTATCTTCACTGTGCGCCGAGATGATCTGCACCGGTATATGCCGAGTCTTAAGGTTATATTTAAGCTGTTCCAAAACCTGATGACCGTCAATGTCTGGTAGCATGATGTCGAGAATAATACCTGTGGGCTGATACTCCTGTGCCAAAAAGATCCCCATGCGACCATCCCCAGCCACCAAACATTGGTACCCTGACTCCCTAGCATGATCCCGCAAAATTTTGGCGAAGACAGGGTCATCATCAACAATCAATACACACGGCTCACCTTGATGCAGATTTTTCCTATCATCGGGGATAAACTCAGGGTATGGCTGTAATGAGGAGATGGATGAGGGGGGCAGGTTTAATGGCGCTAAAGGTTTATCTAGAGATTTGTCTAAAATTTCCTCCGCTTTTTCTGCTGCAAACTTTATATCGGAGACAATTTCGCCTCCATCTGGCTTAGCTTCTACACCTTTAACATCGAAAGTGTTGGGCAGGAACAGCGTAAAGGTGCTGCCCTCATTCGGTGCACTTTGCAATTGGATCTCTCCACCGAGCAGACGAGTGAGCTCTCTAGCGATAGTTAAGCCCAGTCCAGTTCCACCATATTTTCTACTGGTTGAGCCATCTTGTTGCTGGAACGCTTCAAATATTGCTTGGATCTTATTTGCAGGAATACCGATCCCGGTATCGATAACGGCAAATGACAATGCACTCTTAGCATCTAAACTACTGTGTGAAAAAAGAGTATCTGGTGCTGAATAACCGATCTCTAGAGTCACACTACCTGTTTCGGTGAATTTAAGGGCATTGGAGAGTAGGTTTCTTAAGATCTGCTCTATCCTCTGGCCATCGCTGTAGATAGTCGCAGGGAGTTGTTCATCAACCTTGATATCAAATACTAACTCTCTGCTCTTAGCGATTGGATTGAACACTTGCTTTAGATTGCGACAGAGCGTACTAAGGTTGACCTCTTCGATATGAATGGAGAGTTTTCCAGCCTCAACTTTTGAGAGATCCATAATGTCATTAATAAGACAGAGTAGATTATTCCCACCATCAAATATGATTCTAGCGTCTTCAACCTCTGTCTCATCTAAGTTCTGACTCTTATTATCAGCCAGCCCTTTTGCAAGCAAAAGCAAGCTATTGAGAGGAGTTCTTAACTCATGACTCATATTAGCCAGAAATTCTGATTTGTATTTACTGGCAAGTGCTAACTCTTCAGCCTTGACCGTCAGGTCTGCTTTTGCCGTCTCTATTTCATCTTTTTGACGCTTCAGAAATATCTGTTTCTCCTCTAGTTCTTCATTGGAAACCTTCAGTTGTTCACTCTGCTCTTTTAACTCCTCCTCAGAAGCTTTAAGGCGTTGAGTCTGCTCTAAAAGGTTATCATTTGAACTTTTTAGCTCCTCCTGCTGAGCCTGTAACTCCTCCGATTGTCTCTGGGTCTCCAACAGAAGCGCTTGCGTCCTTTGTTGGTTACTCAGATTGTTAATCACGATCCCTAAATTATTGGAGATAAGTTCTATCACCTCTATCTGTTCATCGCTAAACTCCTTAAATGAAGCCAGTTCAATAACACCGACCAACGCCTCTTCAAACAGAACGGGTACCACTAACACATTGAGGGGAGCGCTCTGCCCTAGGGCTGAATTTATCTGAATATAGTCGTTAGGCACTTGAGTAAGGAGTATGGTTTTCTGCTCTTTTGCACATTGACCGACTAACCCTTCACCCATAGTAATAAAGGACAAAATAGCCTTTCTTTTTTTAAAGGCATAACTTCCGGAAAGTGTTAGTCCCATCTTGGCTTCATCAAAGGTATATATCACCCCAATACCAGCCTTCATCATCTGGGCCAACGCAGAGATAATGTCATCGGACATCTTCATCAAATCCGTTGCCCCCTGAGTGAGATCATTAATCCTAGAAACCTGCCCCTTTAGTTCATTTTGCTTCAGAAGGTCTTCATTGCTTTGTTGCAGCTCAAGCTCATAACGCTTCTCTTTGGTGATATCACGGACAAAACCGGTAAAGATCACCTCTCCATCTTGTTCAACTTCACCAACGGTGAGATACATGGGAAAAGTCGAGCCATCTTTTTTTAACCCTATGACCTCTCGTCCTTTTCCGATGACTTTTTTGACTCCGGTAGACTGATATGTTTCAAGGTAACCATCATGCTCTTCGGTGAATGGACTTGGCATCAAGTTGTTTATCTTTTTGCCAATCAGCTCCTCACTTGAATATTGAAATAGGGATTGAGCTGCGTTATTGCAGGCAATAATGACACCTTTTTTTGAGATTGATAAAATGGCATCTAAACAGGTATTCACCATGCCACGATTGAGCGCCTCACTCTTGATCATCTCCTGCTCAACTCTTTTCTGCACTGTGATATCCCGGACAAAACCTGTAAAGATACTCTCCCCCTCTCCTTTAACTTCACCAACGGTCAGGTACATGGGGAAAGTGGAGCCGTCTCTTTTTAAGCCAATCACCTCCCTTCCTTGCCCTATCACCTTTTTTACTCCTGAAGTTAGATAGTTTTGAAGGTAGGAGTCATGCTCTTCAGTAAACGGTGAGGGCATCAAGGTATTAATCTTCTTGCCGAGTAAGGCTTCGCTAGAGTATTGGAACAGAGATTGAGCCGCACTATTACACGCAATAATGACGCCCTTTTCCGATATTGAGAGGATGGCATCTAAACAAGTATCAACCATGCCACGGTTAAGCGCTTCGCTGCTGAGCATATCTTGCTCAAATTTTTTCTGCAGGCTAATATCGCGAATAAAACCAGTATAGAGAGTTTCATCGCCTTGATTGACCTCTCCAACCGAAAGGAAAATGGGAAAAGTACTGCCATCACTACGCAGCGCTTCCACTTCACGCCCCTTACCTATTACCTTCTTTATCCCTGTCGCTTTATACCTGCTGAGATAGTTATCATGCTCGGAGTGGTAGGGCTCCGGCATTAAGAATTTAATATTCTCCCCGATGAGCTCCTCTGCAGAATAGTTAAACATCTTCTCAGTGGCAGTATTAGCCGAAAGAATAGTGCCGTCATCTTTGATTAAAATGATGCCATCGACCGCTGTATTTACCACTCCCTGATTAAGGCTTAAACTCCGCGATAAAGCTGCACTTCTCTCCTCTATCTGACATTTCATCTCAAGCAGGGAGACGCTTAACCTATCTTGCTCCCCCTTAATCTGCACCTCTCTAGAGAAGTCTCCCCGAGCGATAAAATCAGCCTGTTCAGTGACCTCCCTCATCGTTGCTATAACCTCATTGATAGAGTTAGACAGTTCACCGACTTCATCATCACTTTTCCATGATGTGATCTGGCTATAGTCCCCCTTCATCACGCCATCAATGACCCTCTTAACTTCACTAATAGGTTTGATTATCCGTCTGACCACAAACAGGGAGATGATTAAGCCTAGAACTAAGACCATAACAACAAGAAGAATCATTGTTCTTACGCCTGCCTCTCCTTTCAACCTGTTATTGACAAATAGAGTTTGAATATGACCTTCAGCACCATCACGCAGCGCGATCAATTTTTTATCCACCCTCCTTAACTCTTTCTCCACCTCTTTAATGGTCTCAAAATAGCTGCTGTACTCCCACTTCCCCGACTCAACCGAGTCTAGAATATTAAAGAGCACTTCCTCATACTCTTGGTATTCGGCTTTAAGCTCCAAGGTCGCATCAAGCACCTTTTGACTTGTATTAAGCTTGTTATCTAATGTGATTGACCCTGTGATTGACCCTATATGTTGTTTTAACTCAGTTATAGAGTTATCGAGCGTATCGGTTATCTTGCTTGAGATGTCTCTCAAAAGCAGACTGTTACGATTAAATTCACCTGTTAGATTAAGCAGAGCGGTCTCCCTCTCTGCGCCAACATCAACTTGTATCTCTTGTGCTAAACGTAACGAGTTTTCAAAATAGCTTCTCTGTTTAAACAGATGAGACTCAATGCGCGTTAAGCTACTCACCCTTGGGATCTCAGATAACACTGTCTCCTCAACCACCTTCCCTGTTGACATTAATAAGCTCACCCCGTAGACACAAATGAGGCTCACCAGCATCAAATTAACTAAGATGACTAGCTGTAATTTCTTCGTGATCGTCAAGTTGGCGAGTGCCTGAGATTGAGTTTTGCTCATCGAAAACCTCTAAACTAGCTTTATAAACAATAAAATACTTGCCCATAGCCCCGCTTCATCTGCATAGAAAAGGGGTCATGACGTATAGTGCTAACTAAAAGCATAGTTAATAAGTCTAGTTCTGGTGGAAAACTGGCAGTCTTTATCGGCTTGGATCTATCTTGATTAACTCCTTGATACTTGAGAGTGAAAAACTTTATACAAAGATGTGATTCGCTCACTCTGTGTATCGCTAACAAGATAGGCAGGTGTTAATACAACTAAAGCTTATCCCTTTGCTCAAGCGATATGCTGCTTGCTTGTATTTTTTTAGCGATATCCTTAGAGTAACCCCAAAGATTAATTACGACTTATCGCACCTTTGTGCCCGCTCCCTTATGAAGAGGCTTTTGTGGAAAAACTAACCCTAGTGATGGATTTTTTATTCGCTCATAAACTTATATTTACCCTGCTCATCATCATTTTAATATCGGCAACTAAGCGGCTGATTATTTATAAGGTTCGTGGGGATGTCTCTTTTTTGAGTGACGGGCAGCGCAAATGGATCTCTCGGACAAAAAATGGCACATTCACCCTGCTCGTTATTATCCTTTTCATGTTGTGGCAAACAGAGATCAACAAGTTTGCATTGTCTGTAACAGCCATCGCAATTGCCATTGTCGTTGCATCTAAAGAGATTATTCTCTGTTTTACAGGCTCAATTCAGCGCGCAAGTTCTCGCTCATTCGTCATTGGTGATTGGATAGAGGTAGGAAGTTTATGCGGCGAAGTGATTGAACATAACTTAATGGCAACGGTTATTCAGGAGATCGATCTCCACCATGGGCAGTACCACTACACAGGTAAAACAGCGACCTTCCCTAACAGTACTTTTTTTACCTACCCAGTCAAAAACCTGAATTTCATGAAGCGCTATGTGTACCATAACTTCACCATTACAGTGCCCAAGTTCGTTAATCTATACCCATTATTTCCCTCTCTGACAGTGCAGATAGAGCAACATTGTGAAGATTTTCATGAAGTCGCAAAACGCTATAACAGTATCATTGAGAAGCACGCGGGCGTCGACTTACCCGGATCGGAGCCCCATATCCATGTTAGTAGCGGAGCAACTGGGGAGCAGCATGTTCATATCATGATCTTTTGTCCAACGGAGCGGGCATCTCACCTAGAGCAAGCGATAAGAGAAGATTTTATGCTTGCCTATGAGAAGGAGTTTGCCAGTTAACCCATAAGAGAGTTGATGGTGCAGGCAGTTGCTCAGTTTTTACTGAGCAACTGTTTCATAAGTTCCAGAGGTAATAAACTGGCCAAATGATTCACACCACACAATCAGGCTAACATAATTTGAAGGATCGATATTTTCAGGCAGAGCCACCTGAAAGTTGTCAAAAGTTTTAATCTCCCCCACTTGCACCATTGATGACTTCAGACGATTAAAGTCCAATTCAGTTTCGACAAACTCTGGTGACAGGTAGAGCCGGTAATCGGGACCCGGTGCTAGCTTGCCAATAAAGGCTATCGAATCCTGACTAATTGAAACTTCCCCCTCTCCCCAATGAAGTAGATCACTGTCAACTCTTTCTCGTGAAAATTGACCACTAAACTCACGACTTTGAACCGTAGACTCCAACACTGACAGTTGAGGAGCAGCAGGAGCGGTCATTATCGGCAAGAGGTATATCCCCATAATAAAACCACCACCGGCCACAAACAGATGAGAAAACAGTAAAGCCAAAAGGTAACGTTTCTTCATATCACCACTTTATATCCTATTTATGCAGTCAATCTGTCTATAAAAGCATGTAAACCCAATTTATGACAAGCTCATTTGCACTAAGTCAAGCAGATCAATCGTTCAAGTAATCATTCACCCAGCGTATTTTTAGCGTTCAACCAGCGCGTTTTCAGCCAACAATATAGAATAAAAAAGCCACAATGAAGTGGCTTACCCCTGTTACTTGAGCTGATAAACAGAGGTCGTCCCGCTAACCTCGTTGCCAATAATCAACAGCGCTTGCCCGTTTGGACTCTTATCAGCTGAGACAAACTTCATCCCCTCAGGGCCTAAGTCACCAGCAAGCTCTGGCATACCGCTTATATTATCTCCATCTATCTCAAACTCGACACTAAAGTCTCGATTGACCACATAGTCGATAAAATGAACATCAAATGGGTTAGTAATATCATAAATCATAAAACCGGATGTTCGTTCAAGTCCAATAAAAGCGTACCTTTTATCACCAATCACTCCCAGTGCTAACGCTTCAGGTTCTGCTCCTTTATCATCACTACGACTATCTCCTTTACTCTCTTCATTGTGATTATTGAAATCGCTACCTAAAACCGCTGCAGTGATACGAGCAAACTCATTACCACTATCGAACACTAAATTTCCCGCTTCATCCCAGATTGAAAATGAGCGAGCGCCATAACCTATTATTTTATCAAAATCACCATCTTGATCTTCATCTCCCATCGAGTTGGTCACTTTAAGACGCCCTAGCTGTGTCTTATCTTGTATCGAAGCAACTTGAGGGTGATTGGCATCTAACAGCAGATCTTGCGCTCTTAGCTCTTCAGAGAAGCCAGCATAATCTCTGGCATCACCTTCATTGGCAGAAACAATAAAATTTCCCCCTTTCCAAGAAAAGCTTGCGATAGTGTCAGGTTGATAGAGGCCATAAACGCCTTCATAAGCACGGATATTGATCAGATCATCTTTGTCACTGGCATCAATGCCATTTCGCTCTAACCCGAAATCTTTCAAGCCCAAAGGTAAAATATCCCTAATCGTCAAGGTCGTTAAATCAACCACAGCAATGGCGTTATTTTCCTGCAGACTCACATAAGCGGTATTATTATCTGTTGAAACAGAGATATATTCAGGCTCTAAATCCTGAGCCACCGATGAGCCAGGACCATTAATTTTTATCTGCTCGCTCAATTCACTTTCTCGACTTCCCCCATGATTAAAGTCGCTAAAGCCTATTATGTTAGCACTGTCAGCAGGCACACCTTGCACAATCGCGATCACAGCAATACTTCCCTCAGGGTCTAAAGTGTATGCCCCATTAGGCTCTCCTTCATTAGCGACTATCAAACTATTGCCGTCATGGGTAAAAGTGACATTATCAGGTAATGCACCGACCTCAACGGCTTTTATAAAACTGGCCTCACCTGACTGTGATAAACGATAAAAGGCAACAAACCCATTAGCTTGCTTCTTATTGCCTTGTCCATCTCCCCTTTCGATAGCCACAGCTAACAGATCATCAAAGATACTTAAGCTATTAACACCCCCTAACTCTGCCAAGGCGATATCGGCAGCAACATCGATCTCCCCAAGTTTTGGCAGATTATTTAAAACCAAAGCACTCTCTGTATTGACAGCAGTGGCATCAACCAAAAGTGATGCGTTAAGCAGATCCACTCTGCCACTGTTTGCATTCACCACATATATTCTTTTCGATGCTCCATGATAATCAACAATCTCTGCTGTACTTTGCCCAAAGACACCAGAGCTATGCCGACCAATCAACTCTGCAGCCAAGGGTTTATTGCTCTCTTTGCAGTTAATTTGTGTCTGTGAGTCATCTATTTCATCGCTCTCAAGCAGACCGTTGCCATTAATATCTAAACCCGTCTGAATTATCTGCCCACCAAGTGCACACTGCTCACTTCCCACATCAAGCTCAGTCACATTGATCAGTGCATTGATGCCATCCTTGCCATCACTGCCACAGCCTGCTAACAAAAAAGAGCTAACTAGTATAGCTAACAAGGACTGAATAACGCTTCGATACTCAACTATCGCCCCTTGCTGAATATTGACTCTCTTACTTACCGATATAGCTCTGTTTGTTGTTTTCATTATGCCCGCCATTAAAGTATGTCATCTCAAGAATTTGACCAGATAACCTAATGACATAAAGCGAACAAAAGATGACAACAAGGTGACAAATTTAAGACAGTGAGCAAACTTTAATTTTCAATCTGAATAAGCTTAAATGGTTAACGAGAGCTAAAAATGAGAGGTCTTAGCTCAAATAAAGTTTCGTTACAAATTGCCCCAGCTAATTCAGTAAAGAGTCCATTTCAACATAGCTTACTCGGATGATAAGTCGTACAATCATCCATCTCTCAGATATCTGACTCATACCGAACGGTATAAAGATATCTCACGCACGGCCGTATTAAGTAATTTTCCCTTCACAGCAAGATTTAGTATCAAGAGGTATCAGTGCAAACAGATCCACAGCAATCGCCAGCTACAGTTACACCCGTCGCTATCGTTAACCTTGCCATATTAATCCCCATGTTAGCCGCCATTGTGGCTATCACCCCTTTGGCTATCGATATGTACTTGCCAGCAATGGCAACCTTAGCCAGTAGTTTCCATTCCGATATCACCACAGTGCAGCAATCTTTGAGTATCTATCTGGCAGGTTATGCCTTAGGTATGCTCTGTTTTGGCCCGTTAGCAGATAGGATTGGTAGGCGCCCCCTTGTACTGATGGGCTTAACAGGTTTTATGCTGATGAGCCTCTGTTTGGCCTTCGTCACCAATGTTGAGCTATTTTTGGCATTAAGGTTTGCACAAGCTTTTATTGGCGCAGCCGCGACGGTTGTGGTGCCAGGTTACATCAAAGAGGTGTATGGAGAAAACACGGCAAAGGGGATGTCATATGTCAGCTTAATCATGATGTTAGCCCCTCTGATAGCCCCTAGTATAGGCAGTCTTATCTTAGAGCTTGGAGAGTGGCATCTGATCTTCTTCATTCTTGCCGCTTACGCATTCATCTTGCTGGCACTTGTTTTGTGGAAATTAAAGATGCCAAGCGACAGTGATGCAAACAGTCGCAGCCAAAAATCCTTCTTTGGGGCTTATGCCGTGGTCTTTACCAAACCAGGGACAAAACTGCATATCGCCAGTGGCGTGCTGACCTCATTTGCTTTTTTCTGCTACCTGACCGCCTCCCCTTTTGTTTACATGGAGGTCTTTGGCTTAGACAAATCACTTTTTGCCATACTCTTTAGTACCAACGTTGGCGCACTCATGTTAGCTAATGTTATAAACAGCCGAATTGTTGTCCGTTACGGCTCAAGGCTGATGTTAAAAGTCTCGACGTTACTAGCGATACTTGCAGGTTCTGCACTGTTACTGGCTAACCTTTTTGGGCTTAGTTTTCACTTTACTGTGGCCATGTTAATCCCCTTTATGGGTTTCTTAGGGATAATGTCCGTCAATGCTGACGCCATTGTGCTGATGAAATTCAAGAAAGAGACTGGCACAGCCACCGCTGTGATCGGCACGTTACGCTTTGGCTGTGGCGCCATGGCAGGCCCCTTGCTTGCCCTATTTTATACGGGCACTGCAGTGCCGTTTTCAGCGCTAATGCTAAGCGCCGTCCTCTTAGTTGGCCTCTGTCAGTTTTTTGCGGCTCACGGCGTTCAATGCGAAGAGCAATCTTAATAAGCAATCTTGAAAGCCACTCTCGAAAGCCAAAGTAGGCGCTAATCACATTTAGTACAAAAATGGTTATAAATGCAGAGAAACGAACCTTTCTCTGCATTTTTACCTTTTCACACCCAAAAGGGTCTTGACTCCCCTTAAACACGATTTTTTCTCATTTAAAGAGTTTTTTTGCATAAAAGGGTTGAAATCCGTGCTCTTTTTTATATGATGAAATTCTGTTCATTTTAAACAGATGTCGCACCTTACAAGGTGATGGTTAACATTACACCAAATGTTAATCGGCATATCGAGAGTGAGGATCACCGTCCAAACTCATTATATTCAAGCGATTACCGTCGCTGTATCGAGATACTGCATACCGTAGCGGTAACTTATGAGGGTTTACAAATGGAGAAGTTATCCGGCGCCAGTATGATCGTCCGTTCACTTATCGACGAAGGCGTAAAACATATATTCGGCTATCCAGGCGGATCCGTGTTAGATATCTATGATGCCCTACACGAGAAATCCAAAATAGAACATATCTTAGTTCGTCACGAACAAGCTGCCGTACACATGGCCGATGGCTATGCCCGCGCAACAGGCGAAGTCGGTGTGGTTCTTGTCACATCAGGCCCCGGTGCCACCAACACCATTACCGGTATTGCAACTGCTTATATGGATTCAATCCCTCTGGTGATTGTCTCTGGTCAGGTTCCGAGTAATTTGATCGGTAACGATGCATTCCAAGAGTGTGACATGATAGGTATCTCAAGGCCCGTTGTTAAACACAGCTTTTTGGTCACTGACGCACGAGATATTCCTGAGATCATCAAAAAAGCCTTTTTTATCGCAGCCAGCGGCCGACCAGGTCCTGTTGTTGTCGATGTACCAAAAGATTGCATGAATCCAGAGATACTCCATGATTATGAGTATCCAGATGACATCAGCATGCGCTCATACAATCCAACGACCTCAGGTCACAAAGGGCAGATCCGCCGTGGTATACAGGCGCTACTTGCAGCTAAAAAACCTGTACTTTACGTAGGTGGCGGCGCAGTCATATCAGAGTGCGACAAGCAGATTTTAGCCCTGTCAGAAAAGCTAAATATCCCTGTGGTAAGTACCTTAATGGGACTCGGCGCTTTTCCTGGAACACATCAAAATAGCTTAGGCATGTTGGGGATGCACGGTTGCTACGAAGCCAATATGGCGATGCACAATACCGATTTAATCTTCGGTATCGGGGTGCGTTTCGATGACAGAACCACCAATAATGTTGAAAAGTACTGTCCCAACGCCACCATTTTACACATAGATATAGACCCCTCCTCTATCTCTAAAACTATACGTGTCGATATTCCTATCGTTGGCTCGGCAGATAAAATTCTCGATGTAATGTTAACTCAGCTAGATGCATCCAGTGATGACAACCGAGATGAAGCTGCCATCGATTACTGGTGGAGTGAAATTAATCAATGGCGTGAACGTAAGAGTCTTGCCTATGACAAAACCAGTGAAAAAATTAAGCCACAAGAGGTAATAGAAGCCCTGCATAAACTCACCAAAGGTGACGCTTATGTGGCTTCAGATGTAGGCCAACACCAGATGTTTGCCGCCCTCTATTATCCATTTGATAAACCACGTCGCTGGATAAACTCAGGCGGACTCGGCACCATGGGATTTGGCTTGCCAGCGGCTATGGGGGTCAAGCTAGCTAAGCCTGATGAAACAGTGCTTTGCGTGACTGGCGATGGTTCAATACAGATGAATATTCAGGAGTTATCGACGGCGCTTCAATACGATATTCCTGTAAAAATCATTAATCTCAATAACCGTTTTCTTGGCATGGTAAAGCAGTGGCAGGACATGATCTATTCAGGCCGCCACTCTCACTCCTATATGGACTCAGTACCCAATTTTGCCAAAATTGCTGAAGCTTATGGTCATGTGGGGATCACAATCAGTGACTCATCAGAGCTTGAGTCTGGACTTGAGAAAGCACTAGCGATGAAGGATAAGTTGGTTTTTGTTGATATCAATGTCGATCAGACAGAGCACGTATACCCAATGCTTATTCGCGGTGGGGCAATGAATGAGATGTGGCTAAGCAAAACGGAGAAAAGCTAATGCGTCGTATTATATCTGTATTACTTGAAAACCAACCTGGCGCCCTGTCTCGAGTTGTTGGCCTGTTCTCTCAACGTGGCTATAACATAGAAACACTGACGGTAGCTCCAACCGATGATGCAACACTATCAAGGCTCAATATCACCCTGTTTGCCGATGAAAATGTACTGGAACAGATTGAAAAACAACTACACAAGTTAATCGATATTCTAAAAGTTTCCAATATCACTGAATCTGAACATATCGAGCGAGAGCTCGCTCTGGTCAAAGTGAAAGCCAAGGGCAGTATTCGTGAGGAAGTAAAACGCACTGCGGATATATTTCGAGCTCAAATTGTCGATATTACCGCTGAGCTTTACACGATTCAGTTAACAGGGCCTACCGCTAAGCTTGATGCCTTTATCAGCGCCATTGGTGAAGTCACTAAAGTGGTTGAAGTGTCTCGCTCTGGCGTCGTTGGACTTAGCCGTGGTGAAAAAGCGATGCGCGCTTAAGAAGCGATTACTTGCAGGAGCCCCCCTTCTATCGCTTTGACCTACATGGTCTTAAGCGTTCCATACGCTTTAAAGACATTCCCCATATCCCTATGGGTCAGTGTAGGGAATACCGACAAATGCTGGGAGCATTTCAGGTACCTTGCGATCAGGGATAAGCACATCCATGTGCAAAAGGGAGCCTTAGGCTCCCTTTCTATTTCTGAGTGTTACTTAATTATAGAGTCCAGGCTATAATCAGATAATCAGATAATCAGATAATCAGATAATCAGATAATCAGATAATCACTCAGAGTCGATCAATCTTGATGTACCGATCTCAATTTTTCTAGGCTTCATCGCCTCAGGGATCTCACGCTGAAGATCGATATTGAGCAAACCGTTTTCAAGATTAGCCCCCACAACAGTCACATAATCAGCAAGCTGGAATGTTCGCTCAAACCCGCGTTCTGCTATGCCTTGATAAAGGTATTTACGCTCTTTATCTTGCTCAGCTTTGGTGCCCTTCACTAATAACTTGTCACCTTCGCTGGTAATATCCAGCTCATCCATCGTAAAGCCGGCAACAGCCATAGTGATACGGTAACGGGTCTCATTAAGCAGTTCGATATTATAGGGTGGGTAACCTGAATTGCCTTTGTTCGATGCAGCGTGCTCTGCAAGCTGGGCTAAACGATCGAAACCAATGGCACTGCGGTATAGTGGAGTTAAATCATAATTACGCATAGTTATATCCTTGTCTTAAGCAATATAGTTAATTTAAGTTGGTCAACATCAGCTAAATCGCTAGCTTAGTCGCACCTTTTCATAATCAATATTCGCTAACAAATTTAGACCCCGAAGGCATCTCGTTTTCATTAACTAGGAACCTCATTGAGCGTCCCATACTCACTATATGTAGCCAATATTTTCGTTTTCAAGGATTGTAAACAAAAAAAGTGAAACTTTTTCTAGTGACACATTTTCAATCAAAAAAAGGGTAGTTCGAAAGCTACCCTACTCTTTTACCCTAAAACACGCTTTTTATTACTGAGTGCTTAGTACCTGACAGCCATCAGTGCTCATGGAGTTCTCATAAACAACATCACCAGTCGGTGCAAACTCACCCGCAGCGATAGACCCCTTCTCTTTTAGGAAGTCATACATAACGGCTGCATCTACAAAACCTGTCATCACAGGGGTCAATACAGGGTAACCGTCACCGCCAGCAGCGTTAAAGCTAGGAACGGTAAATGTGTAGGTTGCAGCGGCATCATAGCCTTTGCCATTGACATCGCTGATATCAACAGTTTTAGCAACACAATCAACGGTCATTTTTACACCTGTCAGTTGTGCATAAGCACCAGAGTCAATCTGTAGAGATGCAACAGCGCCTAAATATTCAGTTAACTCAGCACCTGTTACTGTACTCTTAGTGATAGAGTTACCAAATGGCTGCACGGTTAACACATCTTTATAGGTGATCTCACCAGGCTCAATAGATGCACGTACGCCACCTGAGTTCATCACACCAACATCAGCATTGACTTTTGAGGTGTGCGCAGTTGAGATTAAATGACCTAAATTAGTCTGCATAAAGCGTACGTTTTCACGATCACCCTCAAGCTTCTCAGCTGTTGTCGCAATCACTTCGTTTAACTGCTCTTGACCTTTCTCTTGGTACTGCTTCAGGATCTCTAATACTGTGCCATCAGGTGTGATCTCTTCACCAATCAATACACGGTCGCCTGCATCGTTTTTCTTCTTCAAGTTAACCGGAATAAGCTTGTAACTTGCAAGGTGTAGTTCACCGTTGAAGTATTCAAAATCCGCTTGTCCTACATACTTGCCCCACTCATGAGCTTGCATAATATAGGTGCCATTTTGCTTATCAGGTGTACAGTCGCCACCTGGGGTGAAGTCAGCATAATCGTTGGTACCAGGCTCCATACAAACTGGGTTCTGAGAGTGACCACCAATAATCGCATGCAGATCGCCAGCTGTTACTGCACGAGCCATGGCCACATCGCCCGGGGCGTTACTGCCATTTTGCGCATCAGCATAATGTCCCATATGGGTAGTAGCAAAAATAAGATCCGCTTCATCGGCGTCTTTAATATCTTTAATGACTTTCTGGATCTCTGTGGCAGGATCGGTAAATTCAAGACCACTGATAAATTCAGGGTTACCGATTTTTTTAGTATCTTCAGTCGTCAAACCAACAACGGCAATACGCAAACCGTTTACATCAAAGACTTTATAAGCATCAAAATAACGCTTACCTGAAGCTTTATCATAGATGTTAGCAGCCAGCATAGGGAAGTTTGCCAGCTCACGCTGCATCTCAACGGTTGCTAACGGGTTGTCAAATTCATGATTACCAACGGCCATCGCATCGTAACCAATCAGGTTCATACCAACAAAATCAGGACGCGCATCTTGCAGATCTGACTCAGGTACACCTGTATTAATATCACCGCCTGAAAGCAGGATTGTTTCGCTGCCATTGGACTCGACCTCAGCACGGATCTGATCGATCAGTGTCTTACGTGCCGCCATGCCATATTCGCCATGCTTGTTTTCCCAAAAACGGCCATGATTATCATTCGTGTGCAGTACAGTGAAAGTGGTACACGCCTCACCTGCTTCGGCACAGGTTGTCGGTAAAACGGGTGCATCATCATTGTCGCTACCACAACCCGTTAATGCAGCCAGTACAGCAGATGCAACAAGTCCTTTAATTAACAAATTTTTCATTACTATCAACCCCTAGATTTTTATTGAAATAGTTTTAATTATTACCATCATTTTTTAAAAATACGGATTCTATGATCTCGCTGGCGAACATAATAACAAAGAATATATCGAATATGTGTCATTTTAATGAATAAATGTGATGTTAATGTTTCTTAAAAGGGTGATTTGTAGCGGCGATTGTCTCTATATAAGAACAGTGGCAAATCGACGTCGGCAGCAAAATTAAATTAAGCGCAGCAACTTTTTATATTAATGGGTTTAGGCTCTATATTTTCAATAGATTAAATACTTAGTTAAATGAATAAAACTTGACCTGTTCAAAGAACAATAGCGGCCGTATTGGCGTGTTAAATTTTAAGCCTTGATTAAAATATTATCGCAGTTTTATCAAGTGTGAAGAACTGATGAAGAGTTTATGACGTTTTATAAAGAGCACTGCTAGATAATAAAGAAGGAAAATGCGGGTTTTATTAAGTTGCAGATCTGAAATAGAAAATAAAAGCAGCCGCGAGGCTGCTTTTATCAAAGTAGAGAAGATTAACTTCTTAGGTTACTTAGCACAGCTCTTAACGACCGCACCACCACGGTAGAACACAGGGTGTCCACCTTGGGCAGGATCGTAATCAGCCACTTTGATATTTGGGTTCTTCTCAAAGTATTCGCGAAGTACCGATGCATCGCTACGCTGAGTATCAACATAGTTTGCATGCTCTGTGATCTTTGGATAATCATCACCACCTTTTGCACTGAAATTGATCAGTGAGAAGGTGTAACTGTCTTCAAGTTTAAAGTCTCGTCCACCTAAAGAGGCGATCTGCACAATATCTGCTGGTGTTGCTTCAGCGTTAATTTCAACAGCATCACAAGTTACATTCATCTCCATAGGATACAACTGAGGCATACCACCGCCAGTCTTTAATGCAACATTAGCAAGATATTGCTGTACTTCAGTACCTGACATCGTCACAAATGCCACATCGTTACTGAATGGTTGCACGGTTAACACGTCGCGGTATGACACAGTTCCTGGCGCGATAGAGTCACGGATACCACCTGAATTCATCACACCAAAGTCGACTGTTGGCTCAAAGTTAGCCGTCACCCAATCGCCATAAGCGCGAGTTAATAGTTGGCCTAAGTTGGTTTGCTCTGCTCGAACAACTTCACGATCGCCTTCAAGCTTGCCATCAGTGCTTGAGATCACTACATCTAATAGCTTTTGACCGAAATCTTGGTAATGCTGCAGTGCATCAATCACCAATTGATCTTGCTCTATCTCTTCTGTGATGAAAACAAGCTCGTCGTTTTCATTTTTCTCTTTCAGGTTAATTGGGATCAGCTTATAGCTGGCCAACTTCAACTCACCGTCCATGTATTCGAAATCAGCGCGGCCTACATACTTGCCCCACTCATGGGCTTGCATAATAAAGGTGCCATTTTGAACATCTGGTTTACACTCATCACCCGGTTTAAAGTCAGCATAACCATCGCCTTCCATACACACTGGGTTTTGTGAGTGACCACCGATAATTGCCTGTAATTGGCCCTGCTCTAATGAGCGAGCTAGTTTCACATCACCAGCAGCTTCTGTACCGTGCTCACCATTGGCGTAATGACCCATATGAGTCAAAGCAAACACCATGTCGACTTTTTCATTGGCTTCGATTTCAGCAAGAACGGTCTGAATTTCATCTTGAGGCTTAGTGAAATGTAGGCTAGCTACGTTATCTGGGCTCACGACTTTAGGCGTATCTACCGTTGTGAAACCGATAATAGCCACTTTAAGACCGTTAATCTCAAAAACACGGTAAGGTTCAAAATAACGCTCTGAAGTGACCTCGCCATTACTGTCTTTCTTATAGATGTTAGCTGCTAGCATTGGGAACTGAGCAATGTTAGCTTGCATATCTAAAGTTGATAATGGGTTATCAAATTCGTGGTTACCCACAGCCATCGCATCATAGCCCAGCATACTCATACCGATAAAATCAGGTACAGCATCTTGCATGTCTGACTCTGGAACGCCTGTATTGATGTCACCGCCAGAGAGTAGAATGGTTTCACCACCAGCTAGGTCAACTTCATTACGAATTTGATCGATAACAGTTTTACGCGCCGCCATACCATATTCGCCCTTGCTGTTTTGCCAGAAGCGACCATGGTTGTCGTTAGTATGGATAACGGTGAACTTAGTACATGCATCGCCCGCAGCTTCGCATGCTGTTTGTGGAGTATTGTTATCGTCGCTGCTATTACAGCCCGCCAATGCAGCTAAGACAGCCGTTGCGACAACACCTTTTACTAGCTTATTTATCATTACATCAACCCTTTAATTATTTAGTTATTAACATCACGGATTCTCTGATCTCGCTGACCGACATCATACCAAAGGGTGAGATGAAAACTGTTAAGTTTATTGCAAAAAGGAGAGTAAAAACTTTGTTAAAACATACAGTTATTAACATTATTGTTCGTGAAGTAAAACAAGTGTAAAAGAGAAGGAGCAATAAAAAGGCAAAATAAAAAGGTAAGCTAGCACTTAAGCAAAGCTTACCTTGTTTTTTCAATGAGTTATTTAAAATTAAACCCGGTTCATACTCTTCGAAAATCAGAACAGACAGAATAAATTGACATCAGAGCCCAAATAAAATCATTTACAAAGCAGAAACTTACAACAACACACTGCGCAACCATTTCGCAATATCACTTAGCTGCTCGGGTAAAACACTGTGGGGCATCTGATATGTTTTCCACTCAGTCTTGTATCCTGCATCATTGAGTAGCTCATTTGCCATCTTACCTGAGCTCACAGGCACAACATCATCTTGCTCACCATGATGTTGTAAAATTGACGTCGAAAGATTCGCTACACTTAAGTTATCAGGTAGCTTATCGGCTGTTGGCAGGTAACATGATAAGGCCATAATTCCAGCAAGTTTCTCAGGATATCTAAGGCCTGTAAACAGGCTCATAACCCCACCTTGACTAAACCCTGCAAGCACAATTCTACTTGCTGGGATACCTGAGTCTATCTGCTCTTGGATTAACGCTTTGACCGACAGCTCAGACTCCAACACCCCCTGCATGTCCGCCCTGTTATGCAGATCCATGCTCTTAATGTCATACCAAGCTCGCATAACATAGCCTTGATTAATCGTCACGGCTTGCTCAGGTGCGTGGGGAAAAACAAATCGAATGCTATGATCTTGTGGCAAGCCCAATGCAGGAACAACAGGCGCAAAACCTGCTCCAGAGTCACCTAAGCCATGGAGCCAGATAACGCAAGCAGTGGCTTTAGTTTGAGGCTCTATCGTGATCCGCTCTAATGATACTGTTGACATATTTTCCCTTAGATCCTTATTAATATATTAAAAATGGCTTGGATTGTTAGCTGGACTCACCGTAGGACGTCAGACGGTACGAGCAAGACTCAAGCGACTCCCAGAGTCTCACGGATCATATTAAGTTGTTCAATAGAGTCCAAGCGCAAACTCCATTTTACAGAGCCAGCATCGGCGCTGATGATTAACGCATCATCAATAAACTTGAGATCCTCGGCCATGGCATACATACCACTACCCGGTGTCGATAATTTAATCTGGATCTCAAAGGATGTCAGAATAATTTTCCCTTGAGAAAAATCGATGACCATAGCCCATTCCTGAAAATAAACATAAAACAAAAAAACCAGCAAGATGTTGCTGGTTTTTATCTGCTCACTTAATCTCTTTGAGCCTAGTGGTGGTGGCCACCTTTACCGTGAGCATGGCCATGAGCGATCTCTTCATCACTTGCCGCTCTTGCATCGATAATCTCAAGATCAAAAGTCAGCTCGCGACCCGCCAGCGGGTGATTAACATCAACGGTCGCCATAAACTTACCCATTTTGATGATAGTAACCTGACGCTGACCCTGATCGGTATTGATCAATGCGCGCATTCCAGCTTTCCACACTTTCTCACCTTGAAGATGCTTTACTGAAACACGCTGAATAGCTTCTTCATTACGAACACCATAAGTGGTTTCTGGCGCTAGGGTAACAGAGAACTTCTCACCAACGGTTTTACCGGCAATGGCATCTTCAACGCCAGGCATCATATTGTCGTGACCATGAAGGTATGCGATCGGATCTAACCCCTCATTTGTCTCCAATACTTCTCCCTGTTCATCACGTAATGTGTAGTTAAATTGAACTACCATATCGTTCTTAATGCTCATTAACTGTCCTTAACCATAATACTGACTTAAATTTTGGAGAAGAAGCTTACCAAAACTCCCCCACCAGCTCTAGTGTTTATCTAACGCCTAGCGCATTAAAGCTTTCCTCACTTGGAAAACCATCGGCAACTAAACCTGCAGAACGCTGAAATTCTCGCAGCCCTGATTTGGAGTTAGCCCCTAATACACCATCAGGTTTTCCGACATCGAACCCTTTTTCATTCAACTTTGCCTGAAGCTGCTTAACCCGTGCTCGGCTTAAATTATCCTGTTTAGGCGGCGCCACTGTCAGGCTAACTCCACCATTGATACGATCTGCAAGATGACCGACAGCAATCGCATAGAAAGTCGAACGGTTCCAGCGCATGATCACATCGAAGTTTTTATAGCCCAGAAAAGCGGGGCCTGTATGACCAGCAGGTAAGTAAAGTGCAGCTTTCATATCCGGTGTAGATATAGGTTTGCCATCATTTTTCATCACCCCTAGCTCAGCCCATTTCACTAAAGCTTGTTCATGGCGCTTACCTAAATACTCATAACTGAAGTTATCAGGTAGGGTAACTTCACGTCCCCAACGCTCATTTCGCTGCCAGCCAAGTTGCTGCAGAAAGTTTGCCGCAGAGGTTAACGCATCAGCCCTACTATTCCATAAGTCAGCTTTACCGTCACCATCACCGTCTACTGCATAGGCTGTATATGCAGAGGGCATAAACTGAGTGTGACCCATGGCACCCGCCCATGAGCCTACCATCTCACTTGCCTCAAATTGATACTCCTCTTTGAGTTTAAGGGCTTTCATCAACTCACCGGTAAAGTATCCGCTTCTTCTGGGATCACAAGCTAATGTCGCTAAAGAGTCTAAAACAGGCATCTTTCCTTTGTAGGAGCCGAAATTTGTCTCTAAACCCCAAAAGGCCATTAAATATTGTGGAGGTACACCATATTTATCTTTCAGCTGATTAAGGAGCTCACGATTCTCAGCGAGTAAACGCCTCCCCTCTTTCACACGCCAATCTGTGACTCGCTTACTGAAATAGTTATCGAAGGTCTGACTAAACTCTGGCTGCTTTTTATCTAGCTCAATGACCCGAGACACATATTTAACCTTACCTAAAGTGTTTTCAATGGTATCGGCAGACAGACCTTGGCTTTTGGCGGTTTTTTGCAGCTCAACCACACAAGAGGAAAAATCTGACGCAAAGGCCAGTGGTGTACTCAAACTCGAAAACAGTAGCAGAGATGCTAAAGGGACATTTTTAATCATGATGAATACTCCAAAAATGTTGTCAAAAATAGGCCGACAATAATAGTCAGAAAAAAGGCCTTAAGATATCAAGCTCAAATTGAGCCATAATTACTATACTCACGCAAGATGGAAATAACCTTAATTTTTCAAGTTAAGGATAAAATGCTAAAGATCACTTGGCGAATAGGTGCGATGTCGTATAATGACCCCGAAAAAATAACTCACTTAAGAGACCTGACATGACAGAAATAAATCCAATATTAGCCAGCTTTATCGAAGATGTGAAACAACACCAAGCTGTCTGGGGACTGCAAGATGAATCTGGTGAAGGTTGGGTCGTGTGTGACTCTTCAGAATATGAAGATACCGACGTTATGCCACTCTGGTCTACTGAAGCACAAGCTAAGGTGCACTGTAATGATGAGTGGGCTAATTACCAACCCGTTGCTATCGGGTTAACCGATCTACTCGAATTCTGGATCTCAGATCTTAATGAAGATGGCGTCTTGATTGGAACTAACTGGCAAGAAGATCAAGAGTGCTTAGAGATGGACCCCATCATACTCGCTAAGTCTCTGGTTAACGTAGAAGAGGAGTAACCTCTCTACAAACTATAATTCATAGTGAAAAGTACACACAATAGCGTCATGCACAGTGATCTGTTATGACGCTAACAGCCCCCCTAATCGATATCCCCTTCGACCTTCGTCATACCTGCTGGTTTTGTGCTGAGCCATGTAACGACTCTTTTCAGTATCATGCTAATAGCCATACACCGCACCCAAGCTTGGCTGTTCCAGCCTGTAAAGAGTGCTTAAAGTTAGCTAAAAAGCATAAGTTAACCTCTATCTGGGAGTGTCAGATAGCCGTTAAAGATGAGTTAATGCGGATCTACGCTAAGCATCTCGCCATTGGCATTAATTGGACTGAGCAGGAGTTAATTGACTCTGAATTTTCCTGCAAGGTTTTTGAGGGCTTTAAAAAAAGCGGTTGGATGATGTATCTGATTGCCAGAGATAGAGTGAACGCCCATAGCTGGTCTATCTCAATTGACGGTGTGCCTCTTGATATCGAAGAGAGAGAAACAAGTTTTGATTTCGATGGCGTAAAATACTCTTCCCTTTCAAAAGCCATTAAACACTACAGCGAAACCTTAGGGCTAGATAAACATTTTCTTCAGGCAATCGTCTCACAAGTGGGCCGAAATCGATTCGCGTATGCGGTTCGACTCTGCCGGATCAATATCGCATCAAACAAGAGAACTAAACAGGAGGTATTGAAAGACCTGTCCCTTGAACAGGGTGAAGAGCTGAGTGATTCAACTTGGTTTTAACTGGCTTTATACTAAATCAGTATTAAAACAATATAAAGCAGCCTAATGCTGCTTTAATGATAAGCACCTATGACTTCTTTTTTACTCCTCTTTCTGCTCTCTCAATTTATCTTGTACTACGCCGACTAAGAGATCCGGTTGAAACTTAGAGATAAATCGATCACAACCTACTTTCTCAACCATGGCTTCATTAAAACTGCCGCTCAATGAAGTATTCAATGCAATAAATAGATCCGACATACGATTATCACTTCGTATCTCTGAGGTTAACTTATACCCATCCATCTCAGGCATCTCAGCATCTGTGATTAGCATTAATATCTCATCGTAGACCGATTTTCCCTCATTGCACCAACTTTGCAGTAACTGGAGTGCTTGTAAGCCATCGGACACCTCTAAAATCTCAATCCCTAATGGCTCAAGCGTCTCTTTAATCTGTCTTCGTGCTGTTGATGAATCATCGGCAATTAATATTCTACGGCCAACCATCTCTTTGGCTAACTCTTCATCTAACACACCTTCTGAAAGGCGAATGTCGTAATTAATGATCTCCGCCAACACCTTTTCAACATCGATAATCGATACCATGTTAACCACGCCGTCGATCTCTAATCTACAGATAGCCGTTAGGTAGTTGTGATTACCGGCAGTTTTAGGTGGAGGCAAGATATCACTCCAAGTCATATTAACAATATGCTCAACCTTACCCACCATAAATCCCTGAATACTACGATTGTATTCGGTAATAATTAGGTTACGCTCTTGCTCACTACTCATAGGTGAAAAGCCGATAGCACCTCTAAGATCAATCACTGGAATGGAAGAGCCGCGGATATTAGCCACCCCCGAGATATGGGAGTGGCTTCCAGGCACAGAACTTAAAGGAGGAAGCTTAACCACCTCTTTGACTTTAAAGACATTGATGGCAAATAGTTGAGTTGCATTAATTCGAAATAATAAAAGTTCTAAGCGGTTTTCACCGACTAATTGGGTACGTTGGTCTACTGAATCTAGTACTTTTGTCATAATACAACTCTCGGAAAAAGAGACACTCGGTCTCTGGTAACATTGCTAATTAATTATAGTCCGTACAACCATAGCTAAACCTGATAAAACTCGAATAAATAACATATAGAGCTATCACTTACCCTATGGATAGTTAAATTTTAGCAGCTATAGGCGCAACAGGAATAATTCTAGAACCATGGGTCTCAACGATATCCATGATCGCCAGATGTAACTCCTGAGCAACTTTCTGATAAGTAGGAAAACTAGTTGTCCCAACATACGCAAAAATATTGACTTGGAGCCCGTGTAATCCAAAACCTTGAAAGGTAACTCGCAAGGGGTCTTCATCTATCAGCTCATGGTTTTCTAGCATTTCAGTGATATCTGAAATAATAGCCTTTAGCTGCTCTGAACGAGTAAAATAATCGAGCCGAATGTCAGCTTTAAAGCGAATCTTCTCACGCTCAGAGATATTTTCAATCTCCATCTCAGCTAATTTTGCATTAGGCACATGAATTAAGGTTCTGTCTAATGTACGAATTTGAGTACAACGTAGCCCAATCTCCTCAACCGTCCCCTTGATAGAGCCAAACTGACAGATGTTACCTACTTTAATGGGAGCTGCAGAATAAAGCGTGATCGTTCCAATAAAATTTTCAATCGACTGTTTAGATGCTAGGGCTATTGCAACACCACCAATGCCCATTCCCGCCACGATTGCACTGGCATTAAACCCTAAAAATTCCAACCAAACCAAAAAAGCGATGGCAATAAAGATAACTCTAACGAAATTAGTCAAGGGCCCCAGTAAAGATGCACCTTGCTGATGCTCCTGAGCAATCAAGCGCTGCTTTAGACCTGCACTCATAATACCTAATGAGGACCATACCAACCATATAACCGAGATCAGCAGTAAAAATCCGGTATTAATAGCCTCCAGAGCAAGAGGAGAGATACTGCTTTGAGCAATCCAAGCTCTATCAAGCACCACAGCAAGAAAAAAACGCAATGGGCCTGAAGCGATATAGCCAAGCTCAACCTTAAGGTTAAGGCTAGACTTTAACAGAACTAACTTAATCAACCAGGTAATAGGGATCACAATCACAAACGCTGCGAGAAGGTATGTGAGCAACAACGCCCACTCCCACAGATTGATCTTAAACAGTCGACCTTCGGGAATAGTCTCAACAAACCACTCAACGATAGGCCCATACCCGAGTTGACTATAAAGCTCAGGAATTTTAGCAACGGTGGCATTCGATATCTTCCAGATCGAACGCTTGTCAGACGGCACTCGTTGAAGCAGTAACATCACCTCACCACTCTCCACCTTTATTCGGCCAAAGAGATCTCTGTATGAGGGCAAACTATCATTAGTTGATCCTTGAGGTGTATCATCTAGTTCATCGAGGTTAATCCATACATTTCTGTCAATAATCGCCTGCAACATGGTGGCATATTCAGGGCCTTTCTCTTGAGACATATTCTCAGGCAGGTAACGCAGATCCAGATACTGTGACGCTAACTCAAAATCCTGCTCATAAGCGGCATTGAAGAACCCCTCAAGCGTTCCCTTAGGCGTATCTCTGTTATGCTTATCTTTATATTGAAACTGCTGATGGACACTCAATGCAGTGTGTGGCTCTTCAGCTACATTAGCTCCTGGTATTAGGCTTGCAGTATTTGCTAGCGCCAACGAAGGGCCAAGCAAACCCAAAATAAAAAACATGACAGAGATACAAAAAAGGCGCATTAGCACAACCAAATTGAGACACTATGGTGACAAAATAATATCACTTATTTTATAAAACAACAGTTTATAACGCTAAATATTAGTAGCACAAAGGATGAAAAAGATACTCGATAACTATTGACAAGCCAAAAACTAGGGATATACTGTGCTCTGATTTTGAACACCCTTGTAAAGTAGTTTGCCTTTTGTTTGACTCCTCTCGTCAATACCACGCAAAAATATTAATACACCTGGTTCGCATCTAAAAACTAGTCATATTACTGTCATACCACTATGATTAAATCTGATTAGATCAAAGCTTCAATCTAAACTGTTACAAACACTAACATTTATAGATAACGAACAGCCTTGATTAAGGTGCTAAAGATGGGTAGGCTCAAAACGAATCTTAAATTCGTCTTTCGCAATAATGCTAAGGATATCTTATAGTTATATGTTCACTGCTAATAATGCAGTAAAAAATAAAAGGAGTATGGCATATGTCGTACAATGTAAATGGTCATGAGATCACAGTTAGTTTTCCAGTAAATTCTATCTCTTTAAACAAGTCATCTATCGCATTTACCGATAGCCTTGGAAAGAATAGACAAACATTTTCTAAGCGTACTGAAGCATTAACGTTTATGAAGTGGTTGCTTTCAAGCAACAAGTAAACCGAAAAAGAAGTAATATGAAATGCAGTTCGATACACTCCTCTCATCAGTATCGATTGTTCTTAAAGAACAGATAGGACCGACTTCATTACGTCGGCTATTAAGCATCTAAGCAACATCTACCTTTGGTCTAGGCTGTATCAATTTCACAGATACTTAGCCTGACCAACTGGTAAAAAACCTTCCCAAGCTTACATTAACTCACTAACCAAACTTACGTTTATATCTCGGCAGCATACTGGCATTTCCCAGTAAACCTCCCTGATGAATGTAGATGATTGAAGTTTGTTCACTAGCACTCTTTAAATACTCTTCAAGCGCTATCCAGCCTACCGGATCGTATAAAAGCTCAAATCTAATTCCCTGCTCATCGATACGTTGCCACATCTCATAGCATTCACGGTAAAGCTTCCCAAAATGATACTTTTTAGGCAAAGAGGTGACCTCAGGATAAAACGCTTCAAACTGAGATAGTTGGGTAAATTGCAGATTTAAATACTCATCCCCACCAACACAAGCGCAGGTTAACACTCGAATATCAGAGCCGGACTCAATAAAATACTTATTAAGAAACAGTGCTGTTGTCCCTGTACCAGAGGGAAGAAACACTTTTAACTGTTCTAGCTTTGCTTGAGCAGCCCAGTCGATGAGCTCTCTGGCGAGTTGCGCGACACCAAACTCAGCATATTCACATCGCCCGCCTTCAGGGACATAAAGCGCTTGAGGTTCATTGAGCAATGCTTTCTCTTTAATATATTCTTCGCAGCTGCGCCCTTCCCTATCGTCTCTTTCACTCAAATCAATGACATTCGCCCCATTTGCACAGGCTTCAACATAGTTTCCCTCTGTTTGAGACTTCACTTGTGCAGCGATGTGATCCACATAAAAGTCCAACGTCCACCCTTTAAGATTAGCCAAAGCCGACATTGAATAGAGTGAATTAGCCTGAGGCGAGCCATAGCCGATCAACTTTTTGGTTTTAGGAAAATCATGGGCGAGAAAATAGGCAAATTTTCGTGCTTTATTGCCAGAAAACTCTGGATGAAGCAGATCATCACGCTTAATAAATATCTGTCTATCAAACATCACAAGCGAGTCGACAGGTGTGTTACTTAACTTCATTTCTAAATTAGCCTTCAAACCGTATTCAAAGAATTCTATCACTTGCCACTATTGAGCAAAATAACTAAATACAAGTATTTCTCACTAACGCACCAAAGATAAATCTAAGTTAAAACCAATATTTACAACAAGATACAGATGTGGCACAAAAATAGCCTATTAAGATTATGGATCATAACTTCACACTCATTTGTGATCTTTTAGCATCAGCCTTTATTTAGGAGTCATTAATGGCAGTATTACGTTTAATATTTAACATAGCTTGGTTTGTTCTTGGTGGTTTTGTGATGGGACTGGCTTGGTGGGTCGCAGGATTACTCTGTTATATCAGTATAATTGGTATCCCCTTCGGACGAGCATGTTTCGTAATTGGCGAGATGACTTTCTGGCCATTTGGTCAAGACCATATGAATCGTCAAAGCCTTACAGGCCGAGAGGACATTGGAACCGGTGCATTCGGTACCCTAGGTAATATCATCTGGTTTCTGCTTTTCGGGATCTGGTTAGCAATAGGACATATTACTCATGCCTTAGCATGCTTTGTCACTATCATAGGCATTCCATTTGGCATTCAACACCTTAAATTGGCTATTTTAAGTTTAACGCCAATAGGCCAAACCGTTGTTGCTAAAGCTTAAACGCTAACAGTTATCTCATAATCTAATTTACAGCAGCTCGCTCTATCTGTGACTGAGCTGCTCTTCGCTCCAGCTGGTATTTAACCAACTCACCTAAACATTTAATGGCTTGCTCAATCTCTTGACTCCATTTCACGGCTAAATTAAACCTGATGTAACTAAGGTAGTGTTCATGGGGGGAGAATACATCTCCAGGGAAAAATGCAACCCCGTTTTTAATGGCCTGCGTGAACAACTCTCTTGAGTCACACAACTCAGGAAGTTGTACCCACAGGACATAACCACCATCACAAGAGTTCACCAGCGTCCCTTTAGGGAAGGAGTTTTTGATGCAGACTTGCATCAATTTTTGATTGTGATGTAGGGCTATTTTCAGTTTTTTAAGGTGTTTACTATATCCGCCCAGTTTCATCAATTCAGCAATCAACATCTGAATAATTAAAGGCTCAGATACATTCCTAAAAGCTTTTAATTTCATAACCTTGCTGTGATACTTCCCTCCGCATAACCAGCCCAATCTAAAGCCTGATCCTAATGATTTAGAAACTGAGGAGCAATAGATCACATTCCCTTTCATCTCTAATGACTTGATAGCCGGTACTGGTTTATCTTGATAGTTAAGCTCAGAGAAAAGATCATCTTCAATAAGCGCAATATCATACTCCTCTACTAATTCTATCACCCTCTTTCTGCTCTCTATCGGCATAAGACTCCCAGTAGGATTACTGAATGAAGGAACAAGCACTATGGCCGATATAGGCCAGGACTGAAGCGCATCTTGTAATACATCAGGTTTCATCCCTAAACTCCCCGAACAAGGAAGTGGCAGCGCCTTCATACCTAGTGATTCAATCACCTGCAATAATCCGGGGAAACATGGGCTTTCAACAGCGATAATATCACCAGCATTTGCCACAGCACTTAATGCTAATGCAATAGCATCCTGACAGCCCCCTGTGATCAAAATATCATCAGGGTGTACTTCAACATTCACATTAAGCATCCGTTTGGCAAACTCTCTTCTTAAGGGCGGATAACCTGATGAAAATTCAGGCGCCACCAATTCAAGCATATGATCGCGGGTCAGCTTATTCAGGAGCTTCTTAATTTGATGAGTGGGAAGCAGTGAGGGCGATACCACCGCGGTACCTAGGTTTATAACCCCATCTTTATGACAGTCATTCAGCACAGATATCATCCGGTTATAAACCGAGATCCCCTGTGGTTTTATTGGCGTTAAGTGCTCCGTATCAGCTAAACGAGAAACAAAGTAACCGGAACTTGGCCTACTGGTTACTAAGCCATTATCTTCAAGGATCTCATAGGCCGCCTGTACCGTTGTCATACTGACATGAAACTGCTCACAGCTGGCTCTAACTGAAGGGATTTTCTCTCCAGGTTGAAAATAACCAGTCAAGATCTGCTGGGAAATCGTGTCCGCAACCAGTTGGTATTTCTTAATAGGCATAAAACACTCCCATTGTAGGATGGCTGATACACTATCAGTACAAAATTAAAATATAAAACCTTTTTAGTATTTTTGTTAAAAGTGTACCGCTATTTTTAACCTGTACTGTCTCTTTTTAGTTGAAAAACGAGTCTGTAGGCTAACTATCATAGTCAAACAAAAAAGAGATAAGTCATGCCACTCGTTACCCCCCTACTCGAATCCAATGAAGAAGTTTTAGAGCTTGCTAGATTTTTTAATGAAACATTAGGCTTTTGCCCCAATAGTGTGCTGACCATGATGAGGAGGCCAAAAATTGCTAAAGCATTTATCAAGCTGAATATGGCTGTAATGGACAATCAGGGGAGAGTGACAAGTTCACTCAAGCGATTAATCGCTTATGTCTCCAGTAATGTTACTGGCTGTCGTTATTGCCAAGCACATACTATTAGAGCCGCTGAGCGCTATGGCGCCGAGCAAGCTCAACTCGATAATATATGGGAATATAAAACGCACCCTGCGTTTACTGATGCAGAGCGCGTCGCATTGGATTTCTCAGTAGCAGCATCAACTGTTCCTAATGGGGTTGATGAGGAGCTGAACCAACGTCTACATCAATACTGGGAAGAGGATGAGATTGTTGAAATACTAGGGGTTATCTCGCTGTTTGGTTACCTTAATCGCTGGAATGACTCCATGGCCACCACACTGGAAGAGGGAGCTATCGCCTCAGGAGAAAGCTTACTTGTACTAAAAGGCTGGGAAGTGGGTAAACATACAAGCTAGTTTTTGTAACGGCTAGTCTCACTTGCCAAACCATCAATTTGGCAAGTATTCCCTTCACTTATTCGAGGTGTGATAAGAGCTTTACTTGCTTTCACTGTTCTTGATATAAGCTGAAAGCATTGCATCACTGTCAATTTTAGCCAAGCCTGCATTGACGATATCTCGCCAAAAAAGCCCCTGTGAATTATTCGCAAATGCAATGGTCAAATCTTTGTTTTCTAAGATATGTTTATTTACTTGTACTTTACTGCTCAAAGGTTTTAACTTGTTCTGTAACAGTAAAAACTGCAACACATTGACATCCATAACAGCTGCATCCACTCGCGCTGTTGCCACTTTTGTCAAATTATGTTCGTCAGAATTCACCACCTCGACCTTTTGAGTTCCCAGTTTAATCATGGCATCAAGCTCACTGGTGTTCACATAGTCTCTCACGACACCTAAGGTATATTGATTAA
Source organism: Shewanella nanhaiensis (assembly GCF_019457885.1). GTDB lineage: Bacteria > Pseudomonadota > Gammaproteobacteria > Enterobacterales > Shewanellaceae > Shewanella > Shewanella nanhaiensis. The sequence continues at coordinate 155,376 of NZ_JAHZST010000005.1, read as the reverse complement.
GATCTGAGGCTTTTAGCCAGCTTACAGGATGTATACGTCGCTCTACTAACCCTAGCGGGCTGGTACCTAAAACATCTGAAAAAACAAATTTCTCGGTAGGATAAGGATAGGCAGGAAGATAACCGTCATATTTTGCCCCCTTTCTATTCACTAATCTAACGGCTCGACTCCAGGGGTAGAAATCAACTTCTAATTTATGGCCCATGGCGTTCACAGCCGCTCGGGTGATGGCAATGACCGCCCCCTGCTCAGCTAGCTGACTACTCGAATAGGGTGGCCAATGAAGTGAAGTGAGATGCAAAGTTTCTGCATTTACTTTAGGTGCAAGAAGACTTGCCAATATTCCTAGCAGAAAACAGAGAGTGGCAAAGATAGAGTTATTTTTATTACCGCAAACTAAAAAAGTACTGTTATCGATATTGATAACCTCCTTAATAGCAATTCAAAAACGGTCCATAAATCCATAGTGATGAAAGCAATTATAGCCTGTTTAGCCCAAGAATAAATCAACCTTTGTTACAATTCTTGCCTAGTCAATGAGGAATAAACAGTGAGAAACTAACTAGAATAACAATGATGAGAGGTGCTTATGCTACGAAAGACTGCCATAACAGTACTCGGTGGAGGACTCACTTTACTCGGCGCCGCTTTACTTATTTTACCAGGGCCTGCTTGGTTACTTCTTCCAATCGGTTTAGCAATTTTAAGCCTTGAATACCCTTGGGCAAAAGTCTGGTTACGTAAAAGCCAGAAACAATTTTCAGCATCTGCAGCTTGGCTCGATAGAAAAATCCTATTAAAAAGAATGAAACCTTAACTTTTGCTCCAATCCAACATGGCAACGACACCACCTGATTCACACTTTTAAACAAAGTTTGAATCAGCGCATAAATACTAGCGAAATATCCCCCTCCTGTCTGAGATCAACCTCACGATTAATTAATCCAAATCTACGATAGTCCCCATCGAAACAAATAGTTATGAGATTTCCCCTTAACTGAATATCATGCCTGCGTCGATAAGCTTAATCGATTTAAACATCTTACAGTGAGGTCTGTTATGAAACTATTTTCCCCCATTGCACTTGCCGTTTTAGCCGCTATTTGTGCCTCTCCTGTCATGGCCAAAGAGCCCATTGAGATCATCAAGCCAGCAAATATCACTGAACCAGAGAAAGTTGAACTGGGTAAGATGCTTTTCTTCGAACCAAGACTATCAAAATCTGGCTTTATCTCATGTAACTCTTGCCACAATCTCTCTACGGGAGGTGTCGATGCGCTACCGACCTCAATCGGCCATAACTGGCAAGAGGGTCCAATCAACTCCCCTACAGTATTAAATGCTGAATATGGACTAGCACAGTTTTGGGATGGCCGAGCTAAAGACTTAAAAGAACAAGCTGGTGGACCGATTGCTAATCCCAAAGAGATGGGTTTCTCCCATGAACTGGCGGTTTCAACAATCGATTCTATGCCCGCTTATAAGGCAAGATTTGAAAACGTCTATGGCGACGGTAAGATCACTATCGACAATATCACAGATGCCATTGCCGCATTTGAGAAAACCTTAGTAACGCCAAACAGCCCGTTTGATCTGTACTTACAAGGTGATAAGTCAGCAATAACAACTGAAGCTACAGCTGGATATCAACTGTTTAAAGATAAGGGATGTGTCAGCTGCCATAACGGCCCTGCGGTTGGCGGCACCATGTATATGAAAATGGGACTCGTCAAGCCTTTCCACACTAAGAACCCTGCTGAGGGAAGGATTGCTGTCACAGGTAATGCAGCCGATATGCATGTATTTAAAGTGCCAACACTAAGAAATATTGAACTCACCTATCCCTACTTCCACGATGGTGCCACCTGGACACTCGAGGAAGCCGTTAATGTTATGGCAGATATTCAGCTGGGACAGAGTTTAACTGAGCAGGAAACGAAAGAGATGGTCGCATTTCTAAAATCACTAACTGGCGATCAGCCTCAGATAGTCTTGCCTATCTTGCCGCCATCAAACGCCAATACGCCAAAGCCAGTACCATTTGGTAAGTAACCACTTGTGTGAGTTTTAAACTAAAACGCCAGCATATGCTGGCGTTTTTATACTTATTGCTATTATCTATGCTGTAAGCTTTAACGATAAACAGTTAAAGCGTTCCATAATCGCCAATAACACCCCACTTCGGCGCATATTATCCATCACGCCAGGGCTGAACTGCTCTAAACGTGTCATGGCGGTAAGCAAGAGTTGACACTCATGTAAACTGGCATCTGCAATATACTCAGGCCTGTCAACTAAATGGCTGTTGTGATACCAGTCATCCCAATTGAAATCAGTTAAGAGTAAGCTGTTTTCAGCCAGCTCATCAATAAACTCGTGCATTTTAAATATAGATAATGCTTTTTCTCCGCAGGCTAAGTCACTCACATATTTAGCATAAAGAGAAGATGTATGGTCGAGTAGTAATGGTTTCATCTAATACCCCCTGCAAGCGGGCAGACATTGCTTGCGTAAATGAAGATTTTTCATCTCATAACAACTTACAAATGGATTTGCATATGCTGTACCAGCATTGGGCAAACCTTCAATGAAACCATCTTAAGGTAAGCTATCTGAACCTAAGCTTAACAGTACGAAGTGTTATTTAAGCTCTATCTTTCTAGATTCATCCTCAGATACAAGAGCTTGAAATTTATCCAGCTCAAAACTCATTACTCACTCCCCTCTGAACTCTGCAGCTTACTTAGGAGCACATTAGATGATGTTATGTCGCTCATTGCTCATAAGGAGGTAAAAAAAATGGATGACGGCTCTTAATTTGCTTCGCAATCTGAGATTCAATGTCGCTAAAGGGAGTATGAGAGCTCAGCTTTAGCAAACTCATCAAGAATGAAATCAGTAAATAGTTGTCCAGCCTTTCCCAGAGGCCGCTCCATTGTCGACACCAACTTAGGCGTAAAGGTATAACGGCTTCCCCCAGTAAAGTCGACTTCAACCATCTCGCCACTTGCCAACTCCTGATGAATAAGAAAATCTGGCATCCACCCAAAGCCAAGTCCCATCTCCAACGCATTTTTCTTCATGATGAAGCCCGAAAGGTAAAACACTTTGTCACCACCAAACTGCAACTCGTCGTGATAATGCATATCAAGTGATGAATCTTCTATGGTCAACTCAACGTGGCTTTGTAGCTCAAGCAACGAAACATCAGGAACATTCGCCAATGAGTGGCTTGATGAAACAACTAGAACGGTTGTGATATCAGGAAGGGACTGTGGACGGTAATGAGGCCCTGTTTTGTAGTCTTTCACTAACATCAAGTCCGCTTGATCTCGCTCAAACCTTGCCTGAACACCAGACAAAAACTCCACATTCAACTGGATTTTTGTGGGAATATTCTCCAATGTCATCCGCTTCAATGCCTTCATAATGGGCTCCATTGGCAAAGATCCGTCGACAATGAGTTCAAGTTTGGGTTCCCACCCATCACTGAACTTGCTGGCCAAATGTTCAATGTTGGCAAGGTATTGCAGCAGTTTTTGCCCCTCGGCAAGGATAACTTTGCCCTCAGGTGTTAATTCAGCACGGTACTGATCCCGACAAAAAAGCTTTACACCTAAGTGATGTTCAAGTTTTTTAACTTGATAACTCACCGCAGACTGAGCCTTATGTAAACGCTCTGCGGCCTTAGCGAAGCTTCCCTCCTCGACTAATATCTCAAGCACTTTGAATGTGTCGACATCTATCCGCATATGGCCTCCAAGGATGTAAACAATATGATACCATCTAATAATTTGTTCAAGATAAGCTAATTATTATTCTTTTTTTTGTTTAAGTCACCAACTAAATTGATACTTAGATCACACATAGAATCAGTACATGATCGATATCAAACCAGATATGTCATCAAACTGAGTGAAGAAAACAAACAAGACGACGCTTAATAGATAAGCACTCATTACCACGACTTTTAGTGAACAATAAATGCTTCACTCAACAGCCATCGAAGAGTGGCGGCGTGTGATGTTAAATTGAACGAGGATAAGACAATGGCAAGCGAACAAAATCCACTGGGATTACTGGGTATCGAATTTACAGAATTTGCTACACCAGAGCATGACTTCATGCATCAGGTTTTTATCGATTTTGGTTTTTCTAAACTAAAAAAGAGTAAGACAAAGGACATTGCCTACTACAAGCAAAATGATATTAATTTCCTCTTAAACAACGAACGTAGTGGATTTTCTTCAGAGTTTGCTAAAAGCCACGGACCTGCAATCTGCTCAATGGGCTGGCGTGTAGAGGATGCTAAGTTTGCTTTCGAAGGTGCGGTTGAGCGTGGTGCTAAGCCTGCCGATGAAGCAAGTAAGGATCATCCTTATCCAGCTATCTACGGTATTGGCGATAGCCTTATCTACTTTATCGATATCTTCGGTGAAGAGAATAATATCTATAAAAATGATTTTGTTGATCTAGAAAACCCAGTTGTTACCCAAGAGAAAGGGTTTATTGAGGTCGATCACTTAACCAATAATGTCTACAAGGGCACAATGGAGAAGTGGGCAAACTTCTATAAAGATATCTTTGGTTTTACAGAAGTGCGTTACTTTGACATCAAAGGTTCTCAAACGGCACTGGTTTCCTATGCACTGCGCTCGCCAGATGGCAGCTTCTGTATTCCAATCAATGAAGGTAAAGGCAATGACAAAAACCAAATTGATGAGTACCTAAGAGACTATGATGGCCCAGGTGTTCAGCATTTGGCATTTAGAAGTCGCGATATTGTCGCCTCACTCGATGCGATGGAAGGTTCATCAATTCAGACATTAGATATTATCCCTGAATATTACGACACCATCTTTGACAAGCTTCCTCAGGTAACTGAAGACAGAGAGCGCATCAAGCATCACCAAATTTTGGTTGATGGTGATGAAGATGGGTATCTTTTGCAGATCTTCACTAAGAACCTGTTTGGTCCTATCTTTATTGAGATCATACAGCGTAAAAATAACCTAGGATTTGGTGAAGGTAACTTTACCGCACTATTCCAATCAATTGAGCGCGATCAACAGCGCCGTGGTGTACTGTAAACTCCACATATATTCAGTCAGTTAGGTTACACTGCCTGCTTAACTAGGTTACCTAGATGTAAAACCAGCCCATGTTGCTGGTTTTTTGTTTTCAGTGGAGAGATATAGGGATAAACTTGCCCCTCCAATTACTTTAAGATAGTCCATTAACATGCCGGATTTTGCTCTACTTGCGGTTTTTCTGCCCACTTTTTTCTTTGTCTCAATCACACCGGGAATGTGCATGACACTCGCCATGACATTAGGTATGAGTATTGGTGTTCGCCGTACCCTATGGATGATGATAGGTGAGCTTGTTGGTGTTGCTTTAGTCGCCATCGCAGCAGTAATGGGCGTAGCAAGTATCATGCTTAACTACCCACAAATCTTTGAGGTATTAAAGTGGGTAGGAGGTATCTATTTAGCCTATATCGGTGTTCAGATGTGGCGCGCTAAAGGTAAGATGGCCAAGCTCGATGAGCAATCTGCTAGGATTAGTAATGGCGCGCTGATTTCACAAGGTTTTATCACTGCCATCGCGAATCCTAAGGGATGGGCATTTATGATCTCCCTGCTTCCCCCCTTTATCAATGTCGACAAGGAGCTTGCTCCTCAGTTTGTCGCCCTGCTAAGTATCATACTCTTTACTGAGCTTATCAGCATGTTAGCCTACGCTGCTGGAGGAAAAAGCTTAAAGATCTTCTTAAGCCGTGGGGATAATATCAAATGGATGAACCGGATAGCAGGCTCACTTATGATAGGTGTTGGCTTCTGGCTAGCCTTAGGTTAATCACTAGACTTAAAAGGCAGTGATTGACCCATCTCCTTCATATAGCAGCTTATCTGAGCGCGTTCTTGGTGAGTAAAATGCTCAATCGCATCACGAAAGGCGGGATGAGCAATATCATGATTTGAATAGATAGTTACTGGCTCAAACCCTCGGGGAACTTTATGTTCCCCCTGAGCGCCAGCATCAAAGGTTTGTAACCCGTGCTCAATGCAATACTCAATCCCCTGATAATAACAAACCTCAAAATGTAACCCTTCAATCGACTCTAATGCTCCCCAGTAACGGCCATATAGATGAGTATCGCTACAAAAATAGAGTGCTGATGCAATAATTCGTTGGCCCTGCTTATCCTCAAAACCAGCACCACTGTCCTCTTCATTAACTTCCACTAGCAGTAACTTAATCTGATGAGGCATACTTTGCGCTAATGATTTAAAAAACGATAAATTAAGATAACCATAGTGGCCCGAACGTTTGGCGTAAGTCATTTGGTAACAGTGGCTAAACGCCTGCCACTGCTCATCCGTCACCTCCCCACCATCAACAAAACGCATAGTAAGCCCATATTGAGCGACTCTGTAACGCTCTTTACGAATATCTTTACGTTTTCGTGAATGCATCGCTGCCAGATAATCATCAAAGCTGTGATAGCCTTTATTCATCCAATGAAACTGGGTACCAACTCGGTTCAATGCATTTTGCTTTGAAAACATGTCACACTCAGGTTTAGTTAAAAACAGCGCATGCCAACTAGAGTAGCCACTCTTTTGCTGCATCTCGCTAAGACGCTCAGCAATCTTTGACCACACTAATGCCGCTTCACTCTGAGTTAAGTCCTTAGCAATCCCCACTCTCGGCCCAGTTACTGGCGTAAAAGGGATAGCACAGAGTAATTTAGGATAATAATCGATACTGTTTCGCTCATAGGCCTCTGCCCACGCCCAATCAAAAACATACTCCCCATAGGAGTGAGTCTTTTCATAAAGTGGCATTACCGCCAAGCGTTTCTCGCCTTGTAATACAGTAAGGTGCATCGGTGTCCAGCCTGTTTTAGTACAGACGCAACCACTTGACTCCAATGCGGCTAAATACTCATGTCGCACAAAGGGGTTAATACTCGTTCTTTCATCTAAGCCCGTCGACATTAAGTGGTTCCACTCCTGAGCAGGGATTAATGAAATTGCTGGGATAAATTCAATCTGGATCTCTGACATCAATACTCTGGCTCAAAAGTGATTAAAAACAGATCATTGAGAATAACATAAACCTTCGAAAAATCAGGGGCACAAACTAGGGCAATAAATGATAGCTTGCGTACCACTTGCAATTTGTTTTCTTTAACGTCACATTGCACTGATAATTAATTATAAGTAATAACAAGGAAGCCTATGCGCGCGTTCAAGACCTTACTCGTCGCCATGTCGATAGCAGCCCCACTCGTCACTCTCTCCTCAGCCTTTGTTTCACCAGCACAGGCTAAAGAAGCATCTATCTACAGCCATATGGCAACGGCACAGCCTATCTGGGCTAAACATGGCATGGTATCCAGTCAGGAAGCTTTAGCTACACAAGCCGGTGTCGAGATATTAAAGCAAGGTGGCAACGCCGTTGATGCGGCTGTCGCTGTTGGCTTTAGTTTAGCAGTCACCCTACCAAGGGCTGGCAATATCGGAGGCGGTGGCTTTATGCTGGTTCATCTGGCTGAGCAAAACAGAACCATAGCAATTGATTACCGTGAAATGGCTCCTTCTAAAGCGCACAAAGATATCTTCCTCAATGAGCAAGGCGAGCCAGTTGCCGCACTCAGCCGAGAGCATGGCTTAGCCGTTGGCGTGCCTGGCACTGTGATGGGGATGGAGCTGGCCTTACAAAAATACGGCACCATGACCATGAAACAGGTCACTGAGGCTGCCATTAAAATGGCCAAAAATGGTATTTCAGTCACGCCAGATCTCTCCACATCACTCACAGGTTTAAAGCGCCGTATCGCTCAGTGGCCAAGTTCTGCAGAGATCTTCTACAAAGCCGATGGCAGCGACTATCAGGTCGGAGATCTGTTAAAGCAACCTGAGTTGGCTCACTCACTATCACTGATAGCACAAAAGGGCAGCGAAGGTTTTTACCAAGGTGAAACAGCCGAAAAACTGGTGGCTGCGATACAAGATGCAGGCGGGATCATGACACTGGACGATCTCAAAAACTATAAAGTGGTTGAGCGTAAACCGGTTCAAGGTGATTATCGAGGCTATCAAGTCGTCTCCATGCCCCCTCCCTCATCAGGAGGCGTACATATTATAGAGATGCTAAACATTCTTGAGCAGTTCCCTATCGATAAGCTCGGCCATAATACAGCCGCAACCTTGCACTTAATGACTGAATCGATGCGCCGCGCTTATGCCGATCGCAGCGAATATTTAGGCGATCCAGATTTTTATAAAGTGCCAGTACAAGCCCTTATCAACAAAGATTACGCTAAAAAGCTCGCCAGCCAAATAGCGATCAATAAAGCCACACCCAGTAGCGAAGTAAAACCCGGTAACATAGCCCCCTATGAAAGCAAGCAAACGACTCATTACTCGGTGGTTGATCAGTGGGGCAATGCCGTCTCCAATACTTACACCCTTAACTTCAGTTATGGCTCAGGTTTAGTGGCTAAAGGCACAGGAATATTACTGAACAACGAGATGGATGACTTCTCTGCTAAACCAGGCACACCAAACGGTTATGGCTTAGTCGGTGGTGATGCAAACGCTGTAGAAGGAAATAAACGCCCACTAAGCTCCATGAGTCCAACCATAGTGATGAAAGATGGCAAGCCCTTTATCATCACGGGCAGTCCAGGGGGGTCACGTATTATCAACACTACCATGCAGATCATCATGAATGTTATCGATCACGATCTTAATATCGCTGAAGCCACAGCAGCGCCACGTATTCATCATCAATGGTTACCGGATCTGTTGCGAGTTGAACATACTTTAAATCGTGACACCATAGAACTGCTAAGAGCTAAAGGGCATAAGGTGAAAATCAATAATGCCATGGGCTCCACTCAGTCAATCATGGTGACAGATGAAGGCATCTTTGGCGCATCAGATCCAAGACGTGCGGGCAGTGAAACCTTAGGTTATTAATTTAGGTTATTAATGAACTTCATTTAGCCAATTTAAAATACATAACTAGTTTAGAGTCAATAGTAACGAGAGAGCGCCAGTGCCAAACACTGGCGATTTTTTTTGCTCGCTACTTCTCAACCGCTAACTCAATAAACGCCGCGGTATACATCTTTAGATTCAGCATAAACTGCTCCTGAGTCATAAACTCATTCTCCGTGTGTCCCGTATATGCCTTGCCGGGCATGGTGGGGCCAAAACTTAACGCATTAGGAAAGAGCTTACTTAATGTAAGTTGTTTATCCTTAATTGATTTCATGGCATACATGGCGGTGACAATGGCGCCTTTATCGTCTTCAGTGCCGCGACCAATTAACTTACCTGGCTGAGATTGAGTATCTAACAAGAAAGGATCTTGAGCCCACAACACCGGATCTGCAGGCTGCACACTGACGAATCCCCTGATGATTTTCTAATAAATTAACTAAATAGGGTGAACTTACACCTTGAGTATGATCTGATGAAGGTGCGAACAAACATCAAACTCAGGAGCTCAAGGTGCAAGTGCTGTCTATCCTACATCAATCTCTGTATGAACACTGTCCTGAAATTCACCTAAAGCGTCTCAACTCTCTCATGCTTGCTTGCCAAGCACTCGTCGATTCAGATGAGCTGACTTTGACTTCATTAGGTCGGCATATCAATAACAGTGCGACACACACTAAACACTCCATTAAGCGTATGGATAGGTTGCTTGGTAACCATCATCTGCACAGGGAAAGAGTTGCTGTCTATCAGTGGCATGCCAAATGGTTGATTTGCAATAACACCATGCCCACAGTATTAGTTGGTTGCGCTATCGGTTAAAAAACCGTTGCTATGCGAGCTGGTACTTTTTAAAGAGCGCGCGAAAGGGCGAAAAGGGCAAAGAAGTACGACAACCGACTGTCATCATACGGCTCAATGGACCTATGAACGAACAGCCAAAGAACCCTGGGCACTGGTTACCAACCTGACGATGGAAGCAATGCCGCCTAATAAATTGGTCAATATCTATCGTAAACGTATGCAGATAGAGGAGACATTTCGGGATTTAAAAAGCCCTGCCTACGGGTTTAGCCTACGTCACAGCCGTACAAGAAGTGCGGCTAGAATGGATATCTTGCTACTCATTGCTTTGCTTGTTCAGCTCGCATTTTGGTGGGTAGGACTGTTTGGGCTGACAAATAAATTACAGAGCCAATTTCAAGCTAACACAGTAAAAAATCGTAGTGTGCTATCCGTAGTAAGAATGGGAAAAGAGTTACTAAGGCGAAGGAGGTATTACAAAATGTCCGATAAAGACCTCCTGGAATCGATGAGGCAATTATCAGACTTATCAAGGTCTCACGGATGCTGGGGAGCAGAATTATGAGGGGATCCTACAGCGCTCTGCTCCCAGAACTGCTTAGATAAACTATGGGTTTTAGTCGATAAACGAGACACTTGCTGACCACGCTCTGCTGCATCTTGTGTCTGTTCAAGACTCTCAATTGCGAGCTCACTGATCACTTGAATTGAGTGGCTGATATCGTTGGCGACGGTCGTTTGCTGGGTCATAGCACAAGCATTTTCATCACTCATAGTATTCATCTTAATAATTGAGTGACGTAGTGCCTCAAATGACTCATCTACCTGCTTAGCCAAGTCTACCGATTGCTCAGCACTGCGTTGACCGGCCTCCATGGTCTTAGCTGCCATAACGGTACTTTCGCGGAACTTAGCAACAATAGCTTCGATATGAGAGGTAGACTCACTGGTACGGCTAGAAAGTTGACGCACTTCATCGGCAACCACCGCAAAGCCTCGACCCGACTCTCCCGCCCTAGCCGCTTCAATCGCAGCGTTAAGTGCTAACAGATTTGTTTGTTCTGCAATGCCACGGTTCACCTCTAAAACCTTATTGATATCTTGGCTATCTTGTTCGATTGAAGCGACGACTGAAGCAAAGTTACCCACCTCATCTTTGAGTTTGGTAATGGACTCAATCACCCGTTCAAGCAGTTGATGGCCCTTTTCTGCAGAAAGGTTACTCACCGACATCTCTCTCGCCGCGCTGTGAATATTATTACTCACTTCAGCAAAGCTAGCGCTCATCTCTTCCATCGCGGTGGCCGCTTGGCTGGTTTGCATACTCTGGCTGTCGGCACGCTGTCGTGTATTGTGGATGGTATCGTTTAAACTCGCGCTAAGAGACTCGATTGAGCCAGCTGAATCCGCCATTCGGCCTATCACGCCACCAGTTTCTGTAAGTAAGAACTGCAGCGCAAAACTTATTGTGCCTAATTCATCTTGCCGGCCGGTAAATACACCTTTAGCGAGAGGATCATCAACAGTATTTTTAGCTTGTGTCACTAATTGGTTGAATGGTTTCAAGATACGGTGCAAGCCAATCGCGCCAACTAGGCTAAGTAGTATCACCGCAGCTATCGGTGAATAACTCGCTAAAATAACCGCCATCACTAACATCGACAGCAGCCAAGCATACAACTTTGCCCCAAAGCCTAGAAGTGGGTTGCGTAGCGCTTTTGGTTGCTTTCCCGCTTTTACCTGCTGGTAAATCGCTTCTGCGCGCTGGATTTGCTCCGGTGTAGCCTTACGGCGTACCGACTGATACTCGTGGATTTTGCCATTTTCATACACAGGGGCTATGTATGCATTAACCCAGTAGTGATCGCCTGACTTGGTGCGATTCTTAACAATACCAACCCAAGGTTTCCCTTGTTTAATACGCTCCCAAAGTGACTGAAAGGCAGCCTCTGGCATATCAGGGTGCCGCACCATGTTGTGAGGTTGACCTTGTAACTCATCAAAACTGTAGCCACTAACCTTGGTAAAGCTCTCATTGGCATACTTAATATTACCGTCAAGATTGGTGGTCGACAGTAAAATACAATTATCGGTTAGAGTCTTTTCCGTTTGAGTCACGGGTTGGTTGTTTCGCATTGTTATCAGTCTTATCGCGTAAAATAACGTACGTCACTCTTACAGATATTAACAAATAAAGTATTGATTACTATCACGAAAATGCAGTTAGGCTAAAATCAGCAGACTCTATAACCCGAGAATAGATAATGAAGGTGAAAAAGAAGGTTGAAGCACTAAGGAGTAGAAATATAGTGGTTCCATCTACTGAAGCAGGCAGTTTATAGCTTAAGAAGAAAATGGCACTAACTTTTTGCTAGCGCCATTTATTCATATTTCGTTTTGATAGGCAACAGAGATAATAGTATAAGGACTAGCACCACTAGCAGGATTACCACTTAAACGCTAACCCAAAAAACGGAGTACTAACCCCGTGCAGGTTTTTGCTCGAAAGTCCGCCCATGCCTTTCGGGTAGGAACGCGCCCCCTAATCTGTAAATAGTGTCGTCTCCTCCCACAACGAAGCGCCGCGCCCCTCTTGCGTGAGGCTCAAGAACCTCCCATCCATCTGGGGTGTACCTGATGGTGCCGTTGATCATTCGGTCATCGCGTGAGACTAGGATAACCGAGTCATATTCTTTGATTGTTGTTGTCTCATCGACAATCATAATGCTGTCTCTTGGTAGGGCGAAATCGTCGTAATCGACTACTATCCCGAAACAGCCCTCAAATGAGGTCGGCGAGGGTACCAGCGCACTGGTGTCACGTAGCCTACGCCCTGACAGCGTGTACCTTAGTTCTAGCGGCATCGCCCCTACGGTGGCGGGAGTTATTCCCAAGGAGTCTAAGTCGGACTTTGTTAGTTTTGCAAACTTAGCCAAGAAGTCTGTATTAAGGGGGATCTCCCCTCTTAGATACTGACTTAACGCCGACTGGTTAATGCCGAGGGCTTTGGCCGCTTTTGCTTGGCTCGTCCCTGTCTCACTCTTGAACTCATCCCAAACCCGTCGAACCGCCTTCTGGGTATCTTCATTGTACGCCATTTGTTCCGCCATAATTATTAACTCTATTATTCACTATAACAGGGGCACTGTTTAGGCGTCAAATTAATGCGCAGCTATATGTACTCGTGTACAGGTCAGTAATATTTTGCTTGCGATTTGGTCGGTCGTAGGATAGCAATCTCAGCCACCCATTGGCACTGAGAAAAGGAGTCCAGTCTGTACAGGTTGCGTGCAAATCCAGCCTCAAGAAGAGCTAGGTACCGCGACTATCTCAGACACTCTATGCCATATCTTTTGAGAGTGTCGCATGTTGCAAGCGGCATGTAGATGCACTTTCTTCCAAAGTGGGCACAAAGAGTACAAAACGTCGAATTTCGCAACACTCGATTTTTTATTTGCTTTCACCGCAAATACAGTGTTACTGTTTACCTAGAAATTAGCAAGGGTGCTTAGTGGTGATTCATAAGTTACAAATGCTTAACTTTGAGAACCAAGACGGCGATGATGGTGTTGTCCTATAAATACGCCCGAACGCACAATTCAAAGCAGAATAAGTACCAATAACAGAGGTCGAAACATGGCTATTTCACGACACAAAATAACAGCGACACTAATTACCAGCGCATTAGCTAAAATGCTAACAACTGTAGCTAACGACACTAACGCAGACAAGTACACTGTGCCTGCTATGCAAATAGCGATGGCCTAAAAAGACAGACAGTAAGGTTCCTCTCGGGCGTAGACAGCCCAATAAACACAAACAGAGAGTAAGTTCCATGAAGGAATCATTAACAGTACCGCTTATTTCAGCGGCATCAGTAACAGCGCTAACCAACATCGAGACTGGCGGCGATGACGCGAAACAATTCGAAACAGATGAAGAGGACGAGTGATGTCAAAACGATTCAATTCAGCAGTACTAATCCTGGTACTAGGCGGAATTTCAATCATGGCGTGTGAACGAGCAAATGCTGGTTTAGACGAACGGGTAGCCGCTGACTTCGCAGCTAAGTACACAGTGTGTGCGACCAAGCTACGCATTGCAAGCATGCCACTACGCGCGCTCAAGTTGGAACGTGAAACACGAGAAGTAACACGTGACCACATTGGTGATGGCTTCCTCGTCTACAAAGAGGACCGTAAGCAGCGCTACCGTCACAAGATGACAATAAGCAAGTGCAGACGTTTAGCTGACCGACTATAGCGAACGACTTTAACGAATGACTTTAACAGAACTCCCCTGCGGGGAACCCACGGCATAATGCCGACATTAATAGATGGAACATAGCAATGAAAAAGACAGTTTTAGCAGTATCAGTAGCAGCACTACTATCAGTACCAGCAATGGCAGAGCAGATTGGCCTAGAGCCAGTAAAAGGCGGCATGAGCACCAACCCAGTAGGTGAGATTGGCCTAGAGCCAGTGAGTGACATCACTATTGACCCAGTTTTCAATGGGCTTAACCCAATCGAAGATGACATGCAGGTTCGCCCGCAGCCAGATGAAATGCAAGTTCGTCCACTGCCGGATGACATGCAAGTGCGTCCATTACCTGACGACATGCAAGGCCGCCCAGTTCTTGAGGGTGACATTGGCCTAGACCCTGTTGACCAGTTGCCAATTGGCCTCAACCCTGTTGGTGATCATGGTGAGAACTTAGTACCTGAGATGCCATCATTTGAAGACAACGACGGTGACTTAGACCCAATCGTTGAAGATGTTTTCGACCTGCACCCTGTTGATGATGACATGAGCGTGCGTCCCCTGGAGCCAGTTGTGGGCTTACCTGTTGAGTCACCAATTGGTGTTGACCCAATCTTCGACGGTCTAGACCCTGTTGAAGATGACATGAGCACTGACCCTGTTGAAGATGACATGACAGTTCGCCCACTGCCATCTGATGATATGGGTACTGACCCTGTTGATAACGAAATGGGTGTTGATCCAATCTTTGACGACATTACTAACCCTGATGACGACATGCAGGTTCGACCAATCCAGCCAGACAATGGTTTACCAGTTGAAGATCCAATTACAGTTGACCCTGTCGAAGATGACATGCAGGTACGACCGATTGAAGATGACATGCAAGTGCGTCCAATTGAAGATGACATGCAGGTGCGTCCTATGCCGCCAGAGGGTCCAATAGGTCTTGAGCCAGTTGGTGACATTGGCACAGACCCAGTATCTGATGATCCAATTGGTGTTGACCCTGAACCAAGTGGTCCAATCGGTCACGACCCAGTTGCAGATTCACCAATTGGCCACGACCCAGTAGTTGACGCACCAATTGGCCACGACCCAGTAGCTGACTCACCAATTGGCCATGACCCAGTTGCAGACTCACCAATTGGTGTAGACCCAATCATCGACATCACCAACCCTGATGATGACATGCAGGTTCGCCCAATCGAGGACGACATGCAGGTTCGCCCAATCGTTAGTGACCGTCCACCACTTCATGACGACATCATCGATGTTGACCCAGGGCAAGGCGACATCAAAGACCCGGGACAACCAGATCTAGGTGTTGACCCAATCGGTGACGATGTTAAAGATCCGATTGGTAACCAGCCTATTGGCACAGACCCAGTTGACCAAGGCTTAGTAGATATTGTCGATGACGTTCGCGACGGCTTCGAAGAAGTGAACCAAGGAATCGACGACAACGCAGATGCTATCGATAAGAACACTGGCCTGATTGGCGACAACACAGATGCTATCGATAAGAACACTGGTCTGATTGGCGACAACACAGATGCTATCGATAACAACACTGGCCTGATTGGCGACAATACAGATGCAATCGGCGAGAACACCAGCAACATTGGTAAAAACACCTCTGCCATCGCGGCTAACAAGGAGCAGATTGACTTCAACACGCTAAGTATTAACGACCTATATGGCCACGTTGACCGCTTAGATACTCGTATCGATGGTGTACAGGCTTCGATGCACGCAATCACCAACGCGCGTCCCCTGCTACAAGGTGCTGGTCAAACAGCCATTGGCTTTGGTTACGGTTTCGCGGGCAGTGAAGGTTCAGCAGCCATGGGAGTCGCCCACTCATTCGATGCTAACTGGTCAATGTCAGCGACATTCAACGTCACTACGGGTACACAGACTGATGTGTCAGGTGGTGCGGGTGTTCAGTACATCTTCTAACTAGAGAATAGTTCAGCCTATGGCTCTTACGAGAGCCATATTTGAAACATTTTCATCAGCGAAGAGGTCAATACTTGCCCATTAGATTCAAAAGGATACTGTATCTGTTGGTGAGTACAAGCTTTATCTTTTAACTTCGCCAGTCATTGGCTATCAAGATTAACCTGCCTAGAACAGGCGTACTGCGGCACTTGGCTAACAAATTATCCCCGTTAAAAGTCGAGTAACTTGGGTTGACTCTACGCCAGATTAAATGGCGCATTCGAAATAGTGAATGCTACCTGACTCCAGCCATAAATGAGGCTGTTAAATGTATAAAAATAGGCTAACCGCACCATTTGTTACAAATAACACCGTTTTTTAATAGATTTAACACCTTTATCCGTGGTACTTAAAGAGGTTAACGTTAGCGTAATTAAATTGACGAGAATTAAAACAAGCATAATCGGGGATATAAATATGAAGGGATTAACCCTCAAACCAATCGTATCAGCAGTCGCTTTAGCATTAGCTCTTAGTGCATGTGGTGCTTCAAATATAAGCAAAGATACCAGTACTGAAACACAAATCGCACCCAATGTACTAGCAGCGCAAATAATTGAAAATAATGCTTCTAATCCATTCTTTAAGCCATATGACACCTATTTTGGTATTCCAGATTTCGATAAAATTAAACCCGAGCATTACCTGCCCGCATTTAAAGCAGGTATTGCACAGCATAAGGCTGAAATTCAGGCCATCATCGATAACCCTGCGGCGCCTACTTTTGCAAATACCATTGAAGCGATGGAGTTTTCTGGAAACTTAACGACTAAAGTTGCCAGTGTTTTCTATAACCTAACCGGTGCAGACACTAATGATGAGCTTCAAGCCATCTCTAAAGAGGTGTCGCCTATGCTTTCAGCTGCCGGCGATGATGTTTTACTCAATGATAAACTATTCAAGAGAGTGAAAGCCGTTTATGAGCAGCGTAAGGGACTTAACCTTAATACTGCCCAAGCCAAACTACTTGAAGATACCTATAAATCATTCACTCGCGGTGGTGCAAACTTAAACGAAGCGGATAAATCAACGCTACGCGCCCTAAATGAGCAGATTGGCAAACTAAGCCTAGAGTTTGGTGATAACTTGTTGGCAGAGACCAACGCATTCGAACTCGTTATCGACAATGAAGCGGATCTAGCTGGACTACCGAGTGATGTTATCAGCACTGCAGCGCAAACTGCCACTAAACGTGGACATGAAGGCAAATGGGTATTTACCACATCACGCCCGTCAATTACGCCATTTTTAACCTACGCAGATAACCGTCAGCTTCGTGAAAAACTCTACAAAGGCTACATCGAACGTGCTAACAATGATAACGCCAATGATAATAAGAAAATCTTGGCTAAGATGGCAGCCTTGCGTGCAGAGCGTGCTCAGCTGCTAGGTTACAAAACACACGCACATTTAGTACTTGAAGAGCGCACAGCTAAAACGCCTGAAAATGTCTATGAGTTGCTAAACAAGGTATGGCCTGCTGCATTGGGTCAAGCTGAAGCTGAAGTTGCCGTTATGCAGGAGCTAATCGATGAGCAAGGTGGAAACTTTAAACTAGCAGCCTGGGACTGGGACTATTATGCCGATAAGATCCGCGTGGCTAAATATAGCTTCAACGAGCAGCAAACTCGCCCTTACTTCTCATTAGAAAATACCCTTAAAGGTGTGTTCTACACGGCTAACCGTTTATTTGGTATCACGGTAAAAGAGCGCACAGATCTACCTAAGTACAATAAAGATGTACGCACTTGGGAAGTGTATGACAAAGATGGCTCACTCATGGCGATCTTTTTAGGCGATTACTACGTTCGTGATAGCAAACGTGGTGGCGCTTGGATGAACTCTTACCGCAAGCAATACGATATGAATGGTGTCAACTCTATGCCGATCATCGTTAACGTATTGAACTATCCTAGCCCAATCGGTGATGAGCCTTCGCTACTCACCTTCGATGAAGCAAGCACACTCTTCCATGAGTTTGGTCATGCACTTCACGGTATTCTGTCTGATGTGAAGTACCGCTCACAGGCTGGTACTTCTGTACCACGTGATTATGTTGAATTCCCATCACAAGTGATGGAAAACTGGATGACACAACCAGAAGTGCTAGCTCAGTTTGCTAAGCACTACAAAACAGGTGAAGTTATTCCTCAAGAGTTGGTTAAAAAGATCCAAGCCGCGAGTAAATTCAACCAAGGCTTTGCTACTGTTGAATATATGGCAGCAACTAAACTTGATTTAGATTGGCACACCATCACAGACTTCACGCCAAAAGATGCGGCTAAATTTGAAGCTGATTCTCTAAACAAGATGGGCCTAATCAGTGAGATTGCACCACGCTACCGCAGTACTTACTTTGCTCATATCTTCTCTGGTGGATATTCAGCTGGTTACTACAGTTACCTGTGGTCTGATATCTTAGGTGCGGATGCATTTGAAGCCTTTAAAGAAAATGGTATTTTTGATAAAGCCACTGCCGATGCATTCAGAAATACAGTGCTTTCACAAGGTGGAAGTGAAGATCCGATGAAACTCTATAAAGAGTTTCGCGGCAAAGAAGCAGGTATTGATCCACTCCTTCGCAGCCGTGGCTTACTGAATAAGTAAACCAAAAAGCTAATGAAAGTAAAAAGCACGGCTGATGCCGTGTTTTTTTATGCCTGTCTTTTATCTCAATTACCGTGAGCCTTTTATTAGCAAAACGATCATAGCGTTAACAAACAAAACATCATGTAAAACACCAAGTTCACATTTTAAGCAGGTAAGAGTTAATTCAGAGATATCATCACAACAAGCCTACCTCATGTCACATAAAAGCCATTGGATCTCTATATAATCCATCAAGCTGAGTAACGTTAACAGAGAGTAACCATCAGCTAAATGAGAAAGTTGCAATAGCACTCTCTCGGGGTCTAAATACAAGAGAACGATGGATATGTTTAATAAAAAAGTTTTAGCGGTAGTGATAGCATCCACACTAGGATTAGTTGCCTGTGGTTCAGATGATAACAATGAAGAGGTATCAGCCGTACAGGTTGACCTTCGAATTCTTGAAACCTCAGATCTACACACTAACATCATGGATTATGATTATTACAAAACAAAATATGATCCAACCATAGGCTTGGCAAGAACCGCTAGCCTGATCAAACAGCAAGGCGCTGAGGTTAGCAACTTCGTTTTAGTTGATAATGGTGATCTGCTGCAAGGTAGCCCAATGGGGGATTACGTTGCCGACAACTTCAAACGCGATAACACCATAGGTGGTACTCACCCCGCCTATAAAGCGATGAACACCTTAGGCTACTCTGTAGGTAATATTGGTAACCACGAGTTCAACTACGGGCTAGATTTCTTAGAGGAAGCCCTAGCTGGTGCAAACTTCCCCTATATCAATGCTAACGTATTATGTGAAGCTGACTGCTGGGAAGGTAAAGCCAAGGGCGACAACCTCTTCACCCCTTACATCATCGAAGAGAAAACTGTTATCGACAGCAATGGCGATCAACAAACCGTCAAAATTGGTTATATCGGCTTTGTTCCTCCACAAATTCTACTTTGGGATAAACAAAACCTTTCAGGCAAAGTAACTGTACTTGGGATTGTTGAAGCCGCAGAAAAGTTCATCCCTATGATGAAAGCTGAAGGTGCGGATGTGATTGTTGCCATTCCTCACTCAGGTGTCGGCACGCCATCAAATCCGGTTGATGTTAACGATGAAAATGCCACTTATGCACTCTCATTGGTGGAGGGGATTGACGCCATCACCTTTGGCCACAGCCACTCAGTGTTCCCATCAGCTACCTTTGAAGGATTGGAAAACGCTGACTTAGAGAAAGGAACAATCAACGGTGTGGCAGCGGTAATGCCTGGTCGTTGGGGTGATAACTTAGGTATTGTCGATCTTAAACTCGAGATGCAAAACGGCGCTTGGGTTGTCATCGACCGCTCAGCTAAAGCATCACCGATATATGATAAAAATGCAGAACAGCCTGAACTCGTCACTGCCGATAATGGTATTCGTGACGCTGTAGCGCTTGAGCACCAAGGCACACTTAGCTACGTAGATCAGCCTATTGGTAGAGCCTCTGCTGATATGTATAGCTTCCTGACCTTAGTGCAGGATGATCCAACAGTGCAGATTGTCTCTGATGCACAGATAGCTAAAGTCAAAGCTAACCTAACCGACGCATTAAAAGATATTCCGGTGCTTTCTGCGGCTGCTCCATTTAAAGCTGGCGGACGTCACAGCACCGCTGCTGACGCAGACTCCTACGTGCAAGTACCAGCAGGAGATCTGACCTATAAGAATGCCGCCGATCTTTATCTCTATCCAAATACTATGGTTGCCGTTAAACTTACTGGCGCAGAGCTAAAAGATTGGTTGGAGTGCAGTGCAAACCAGTTTAATCAGATTGATCCAAGCATCTCGACACCACAAAACCTAATTAACTGGGACACACACCGAACTTACAACTTCGATGTTATCGATGGTGTGACTTACAAAATAGATGTCACTCAACCCACTAAGTTCGATGGGGATTGTAAGCTTGTCAATGAAGATGCAAACCGCATTGTTGACTTGGCTTATACCCAAGGTGATACGGTATTCACCGGTGATGAATTAGCTAAGAAAGAGTTTATCGTCGCAACCAATAACTACCGCGCATTTGGTGGTAAGTTTGCAGGTACGGGATCAGACTACGTCATCATGGAGTTGCCAGACAGTAATCGTGAAGCTCTAGCTCAGTACATCACAGATGAAACAGAGACCAATGGAGAAGTGGATCCCTCTGCTGACAATAACTGGGACTTTGTGACGATCGATACTGCCACTCAGTTAGATATCCGCTTTGAAACCCAAGACAGCGAACTTGCTGATAAATTTGTTATCGATAACCAAGTTCGCCCATTAACTAAACGCACAGATTTAACCGATGAGTTTGGCTTTGCCATCTACAATATTGACCTAACCACACCAGTGACTAAGTAGGTAAACATACTACAAGGCTGTCTCATTTAAGCCTAACCTAGTCGGTTTTGACTAACAAAGGCCCTTTTGGCATCAAAAGGGTCTTTTTCTAACCAAACTAGATCATACAATTAAACCAAAAGAGCGATGAATTCATTTTAATATTGAGAAATTCAATAATTTGCGTAAACCCATCTTATGAACTAGCTTAATTAGATGACATTTATTTTAAATGGAGAAGCGCAGATGAATAGAATCAAAGAGGCTCAAGAGCACTTAAAGAATGAGTTTAAACTTTATAATGACGCTAGCAGTAAAAAGCTTCCGGATCTCGAGCTTGAATCCCCCGAAAAGCTTGAAGCACTATTAGAATCTGTGACGCGAAGGGAGTCATTAAGTCGTGATAAAAAAACGCCTCCCGCAACTAAGCTCAAATCAGCCTTAGCCGACAACCTTCTTCTACTGGATAATTTTGATATTAAGAAAGCCAAAGAAGCAGGAAAAGCTGAAAGCTAGCCATATACATTAGCAAAATGCTCACCTTTGAATGAGTTGGTTTACGTTGAAAATTTTCCCATTAGTAACCAACTCATGCTTCGCCATTAAATTATAATTTTTGTCCTTTCCTGTCCCGATAGAGATTGTTTGCGCCATTTATCGCAAGAGAACATAAAATAAGTACGCTTAAAACAGTAAGTACAAACTTAGCCATTGGATAGTTGTTATAGATAAACATAGGCTCAAACTCAGTGTAATTACGAACTAAACGCTCAATCAAAGAGAGTAGGTTAATCACAATAGAGGCTAGATACAGTAAAATTAAACAGATCTCATTACTTGTCAGTTTATAATATTGGGCAGAGCCTAATGCAAGTCGACTCAGAATAGGAATATTAAGGTTAGCAATTTTGGAGGCCGTTTTCTGCCGATTCAATATCATAGCAATAATAACAACATCAAAAAGTGAGATTGCAAGGTAATAAAAACCTCCCCACTTTATAATTACCCCAATGATTAACACATCTATTGTCTTTAAAACAATCAGTGTACCCGTCAACCAACGGATATTAGCAGATTGGGCACTCACAGCAAAAGCTATGATAATAATGGCCCATTCAATGCGGTTAAGCAGTGAAAAATACTCTAACATAAGTCTGGAAACATCCTATTCCTAACTTCAACCAGTAAAAACACAATTAAAACAAAAGTGTTAAATACGTTAACCTTCACTGCTTAAACCTAACTGAATATCACACATTAACGGATATTGGGGTATGGCCACCTGATATTTTATCAACGTCAGAAGAGCTAAGTCCTGAAACGCCTCGAGAATAGGTAACCGTCTCATCACTATGAGCTTTTGGTGGTGGCTGAATATCGCCCCCAGTTGTATTTGGTGTGATCATCAGTCCACCTGCTTGAATTTTTGGTGGTGGCTGAACATCTCCCCCTGTCGTATTTGGTGTGATCATCAGTCCACCTGCTTGAATTTTTGGTGGTGGCTGAACATCCCCCCCAGTAGTATTCGGTGTGATCTCTACTTCACTTGAGGATATTGATTTTAGCTGACTACTTTGTGAAATCAGTGGAGGATTGCTGATTATCATCTTGAAACTCCTTGTCTGTGAACTGTATTTTACTCATTTTTGAAGGTATTTTGGGAAGTAAATTGTTCGGGTTAAGCCCCACAATCACACATAAATGCAAAAACTGAGACAGTTTAGGTTCAGAGACCCCATCCTCCCAGTTATATATGGTTTGTCGGCTACACCCCATCTTACTTGCCAGTTCAGTGACACTGTATCCTTGTGACAACCGAAGCGATTTGACTATCTCTGGTGTTGTGAACATAAATTCCTTTTTTCCACTGGCCGTTGATAAAAAGATATACAGCTTTTCCCTTAAGTAGGGAGAACATATTTTTAACACTACAGACAGTTTTAGTCTAATTTTTTAGACAGATAGTTTGTTAATGTTAAATCTTGAGTTGACTTGTGCAGTGTCAAACCAAAATGTACAAACGAAAAAACGCCTAGGGAGCGAGCACAAGTAGTGAATCTGCCACCAATTATTTTGCTGTTTTTTGAATGTAGAATCATGAAACTAGCCTAAGAGCTTGTCATCATTTACAACTCAGGTTAGGTCGAGTAGGCCAGTACTCGACTTACTTTTAAAGTGTTGACCCTTTATCCCCCGCCTAGCATCAACTTTCTCTCGCTAAAATACGATTTCAGTGACCACCTCAGTTTTTACTGAGTTCGCAATAAAGCACTGCTCATGGGATTGATGATGCACTTTTTCAAGTTGAGCCAAGCTTGGTTGCTTTTCTCCTGAAAACGTCACTTTGGGCCTAAGCAGTACCTTAGTCATCGCCATTTTCCCACTTTCATCCAGCTCCATTACTCCCACAGCATTATCATGATACGCATCAACTACCCAACGCCTTTTTGCCGCAATCCCCAAAAAGAACAACATATGACAACTTGAGAGTGAAGCGACAAATGCCTCCTCTGGATCAACATTAGCCTCCACAGAAAACGGCAAAGGAACAATATGAGGTGAAGAGGAAGCTGAAATCTCGACTCCACCGTCAAAAGACCACTGATGACCTCGGCTATATTCATTATCAATAAAGGACTCATCAGCGGCTCGCTTCCAATTGATGATGGCAAGATACTCAGACATTAATACTCCTTATGTTTTAGCAAGTCTCACTAAAATTAAAATCACTTCACCATATAGAGGCAGTTATCAATCGGGATAGCTTCAGGGTATTGGCTCTCAATAAAACCTAACGACAGATAGAGATTAAGGGCTGGAAGATTATGATTTAACACAAACAAAGAGACTGAACCTGTGACAAGAGGGATCCCTAACGCTTCACACCCTAACTCACTTAAAGTCAAGATCAGGTAATGACTCACTTTCATCTCTATCAACCCTGTTATCTGACAAGTTTGCCCTCGAAAATGGGGGGCAATAACGAGGCGTCCTAGGTGACATTTGCCATTACGGCGGTAACACTGACCAAATCCGACAAGCTCGCCAGTGTCATTTACCAAAGAGAATGATGTTAACGTGTCCAGATTAAGATCTTCAATGAAGCTATCATAGGTAAATGGATAGCGAAAACCAGGACCAGCCCAAGAATACAGTGAGTCTTTATCATCAAACCAGAGCATCATCTGGTGAACATGCTCCTCACTTACACTGATAAGTTTCATATCCAACTCTCCATAAACTCTTATCCTTCCCTTCTTTGAATAGAAAGAACAAGATACAGTATCAAATTAACTATGACTAATACCAATCAGTATAAGTTTTCCTATTCATTGGGCGTAATAGAATGAACATAAATCAACTCCCCTTTTCTCAAGCTTGTGAAAACAATAAAGCCCCTATCCTTGATGTGATAAGGCCGCTATTTTTAAACTCAAGACACCTGCTGGAGATAGGCACTGGCACTGCGCAGCACGCCGTCCACTTTGCTCAACATCTGCCACATCTTATTTGGCAAACCAGTGATCAACAGGGCTATCTTGAAGGGATAGAGATGAGATTAGCTCAAGTACAGCTAATGAATTTACGACAACCATTAACACTCGATGTGACCCAAACTTGGCCACTATCAAAACAGGTTAATTTCGATGCTATGTTTACTGCCAACACGCTGCATATCATGTCTAAAGAGATGGTAGAAGCCTTTTTTAACGGCGTCGGAGAGCATTTACAGCCCCAAGGACAACTCTGCATCTACGGGCCATTTAATTATGGAGGAAACTACACCAGTGAAAGTAATGCCATGTTCGATATCTGGCTCGCAGAGCAAAACCCTCAAAGTGCGATACGCGATATTGAGTGGATTGTTCAACTTGCAAAAGAGCAAGATCTAAAGCTAATGGCCGACCACACCATGCCAGCCAATAATCGCTTGCTTCATTTTGTTAAGCTATAAACGCAGTTACTAGACAACTCTATAGCAGTTAGCATCGATAAGTTTATTTCAAGAGTGATTTTCCTTGGTGCTATAAAGCTGATTGTATGTCTATCTTAATCCAGTTCTTTAGCTCAGCTTTGCCACTCATCAACAAAGGCTGTTCAAATAAACCTGTGATCCGGTTTCCAGAAATATCTTCCAACATAGGATCGACGACCAGCCTATATGGACGTTTCCTCCATGGTTTTTCTGGCACAAAAATCCACATTGTTTCCTGTTTAGAGAGAGCTATACTTCCTGAAATGACCTCGCCCTCTCTGTCTTTTACTCTTAAGCGATAAGCTAAAGACACATGGTCCATGCTGCCATTGAGCGTAACATTTAGCGCATCATGAGTGCCTGCAATAGGCTGGCTTAGGCTCCACTGCTCTATATCAGGCAATTCATAGTTAGCTTTTGTTGCGTTAAACTCCTTGATAAATTGACGTTCAAGAGTACAGCCAGCAACACTCATAACAGATTTATCTATGATTAATTGGTACTCACTCCCAGGAGTGAGTGCATGCCCCATCTCATTGTATGCAACCAACCCCGTTTTGACTCGTCCAGGATCAAAAAGTAAAGTTAATCGCGTGCTATCTGGACTCCAAAGGTTAAATCTATTTTCAAGAAAAACGCCTTCAAGCTTTTCCCCTTTTTCATTAGCTAGATAAATGGATTTTAGTATATCTTCACGTAACATCGGCCTAGAAAAATATACATAAAAACGTAAGAGATTTTCAGGTAATGTTTCAGCTGTTGGGTAAACAGCTGAAATTTGTAGTTGTTCACTCTCTATTTCACAGGTTGAAGCCTGCGCTATTGAAACATTAAACAACATCCAAAGTACCAAGCTCAGTGATAAAGCATTCACTATCTCTTTTCCTTTTGAGCCTGCTGTTGACGTATCAAATCACCGTAATCTGAGTCTGTTTTCAACAGATTTTGGTAGTTACGAAACATATCTTGCTCTGGTACATACTGGTAATCGGGAAAGTTATATTCACTAATAAAGTCATTTAAACGAAAATATGCGCCTTTACGGAATGAAACTAAGTCAATATCCCCTGTTATTAAATTTCTCTTTAAAGTCGCAATAAACTGCTCATCTTGATCTGCTGCTTGTAATACTCCAGCAAGTGGAACAGGACGCGTGACAACCCCGGCTTTAGCCCACATCTCTGGTGTCGATAATCCCTCCTGTTTATTTGCTTCCACTAAATCTGCAACACGTATCAGATCTGCGCTACGCTCTTTATGAATAACAAGTACAAACTCTTCCTTTTTTTGCTCATTGTTCAAAGCTGAAAAGTAAATAACATCCAACGGCGTATTACCATAACCTAATTCAGCTATCGTTTTACCTTTTACATGAGCACCGTTATCTAAAGCACTAGTAGGAATTGTCACTAAGGGTGTACATGTATAAGCAGCAACAACGGTTTCAACGCCGCCGATCTCCAACACAGCCATAGCACGAATAGGTGCTCTCGTTTCTGTTTGATCGTGAACCGCATGATAGATCTCAATACTTGAGATAGTTGTCGATTTATCAAATGGGTATGAGACCTTACGTAAAGTAGAGGCAAACTCACCAGTAGATAAACTAGATACATATAAGTTGCCATTAATATAGTCTAAGTCTGTAATTGCCAGTGTTGTAGCAGGAATATCACGCCAGAATTTCACGGTATCTGTAGCAGTGTTAACTAATTTTTTGACACTATGGTCTAAAGACTTCAAATTAATTTCGGTTAAATTCCCCGACTGATTAACACTCATAATGAGTGGCACAGTTTTATTTTCCTTTAATACAGAAAGAGAGATATAAACTTCCTTGCTAACAGGATGAACTGCAATGTCGTGATAACTAATCGAACGTTCACCAACACTAAGCTGTTTAGCTATTTTTGTACCTATTCCCTCGAGATTATAACTAGAGGAGGTTTTTGCAGCTTGTTGAGGTGGTAGCTTATACGCCACTATCTGACTCGCATCGGAGTCTGCTACAAAAAGAATATCTTTCTCTGCAAACTCAAGAATAGTGGCAGATGAAGGAAGTGCTCCTGCATAAACAATAAAACTCACGGCATAAGATGATATGACAACCATTATATTTTTCAACAATACTCTAACTATGTTCATAAACATTCCCTATTAGTTAGTTAAGAAGGTAATCAAGCAATAATTACCTATAACAAAATATAAGCACCAAGCATGAAATATATTAAATAGCATTAGTTAATGATGCGGACGTTATTTAATAATAAACCTTAGACAATTATTTAATCTTAGAACTATTAAAAAATCATCTTTATTATTTATAGAAATGAATGTTATTCACTCCCTGTAATGAGGATGAGTCCAAAGCCCTCATTTGAAGAAAGCATTAACTCCTCCCCCTCAAAAAGATCTCCCTCTTTAAGTGCAATACCATTCGCCTCAGCCGTGCCCTTTATGATCATGGCAACAAAAGATGTATCACACTCTATAGTTTGACTTGGAGAAACAAATCCAACTCGACATAGCATATTACTATTAAAGCTTTCATCATTTTCTCCACCTAAAACGGTCGTTAGCTTCCCTCGCTTAAGCTCAAAATTCTGATATTTTGGTGTTAACTTCTGTTCTGGAGGACGAAACCAAACCTGTATAATCTCTGCTTTTCTCTGACTTAAACTAAATTCAGAATGCCTCATTCCAGTTCCTGCACGCTGAACCTGAACACCCGGCCCCTCTATGACAGTGCCATCTCCTAAGCTTCCTTTATGACCAACTGAGCCGCTCAAAATAACACTGACAATATCAACATCATTATGGGGGTGGATGGGCACACCTTCATTCGGCTTAAAATAACCACTAGCAAGATAAATAAAATCACCTAAACCGTGACTAATTTCATTATTTTGAGCAGCTTCTGCCCAAATGTCTGGATTCATCACCATACGAGTTTCTACGATACCGGCGAAGCCTCCAACAGGAAGATTTTCACGATGAATAATACGTAAAGCTTGACAGTCCACTTTGTATCCTTTGTTTAAAAATTGATATTTTTTATTTAGTTAAAGGTTCTGTTTTAACCTTTTTCCAACCTTAATTAGAGTATAAACTATGGCTTTAAGGATTAAATCTAGGCAGATATGCATACTTTCTATGCCTAAAAGGAATAGTTATGGATACACTTATTGCTATGCGATCTTTTATTCGAGTCGTTGAAACTGGCAGCTTCTCTGCCGTAGCCAAAGAACTAAATACAAATCAAGCAACCATCAGCAAAAGAGTTGCGGCTTTAGAATCAGAATTAGGATCTCATCTGTTGGTGAGAGGAAGTAGAGCTCACAAGTTAACCGAAACAGGCCAGAGTTATTATGAGAGAGTGGTAAATATTTTAAGTGAGATAGAGGAAGCAGAATCAGAGGCTCGCTCTATGACCGCAACACCTAAAGGAAAACTACGAGTAACAGTCCCTACCATGTTCGGTGGTCTCTATATAGCCCCCGTCATTTCAACATTTTTGGATACCTATCCTAATATTCATTTAGATTTGATATTCAATGAAAAAATGTTACATCTCGTCGAAGAAGGTATTGATCTTGCTATTCGTTTAGGCGATTTAAAAGACTCTTCAATGATCGCTAAACAGTTAGGTTATGATGATCTTATTATTGTCGCCTCACCAACTTACCTTCAAAATTACTCCACTCCAAACCATCCAAGAGAACTAAAACAACACAACTGCCTTGTATACAGCTTATCGCCCAAAGGTACAGTATGGAATTTCTCCAATCAAAAATCAGATGCCTCAGTACAGATCACTGGAAATTTCCAATGCGATAATGGATTTGGATTAATGGAGATGCTATTAGCAGATGCTGGAATAGCATTAATGCCAAGCTGGTTAGTTACCTCTTATATTTCGTCAGGAAAACTAACTCATATTCTCAAAGATTATTATAAGCGTTACCCTATCAATGCTGTATATCCAGCAAATAATTATATGCCTTTAAAAACAAAATATTTCTTAGACTTTATGGAAAAGACAATAAAAAACGATCCGATTCTCTCTAAAAAGAATAAATGACTATAGTTTAATTCATAATTAGCCAAGCAAAAAACATAGTTAATAACGATATAGAGAAATTGCAGAAAAACTGGCTTAAAGCGTTTTCATATACTGTTTAGGAGTGAGTCCAAACTGCTTGAGAAAACGTTGACCAAAGCGGGTTTCAGACTGATAACCGCAGGCCAATGCCAGCTCTAACTGCTTGTAGGGTCTGGCCTGCATCAAGCTGAGCGCATGGAGCATACGAGTCTCACTTAAGAGCTCACGGTAACTGGTACTCTCATCTGCTAAGCGTCGTGTTAACGTCGATCGACTCTGGCCTAAGTGTGTACAAAGTTCATCAATGGAATGAGCCTTAGCTGGCTCATTACTCAAAAAGCGACATACCCTCTCTCGCATTGAAAGATCTGCCCCAGGGAAAAGCAGCTGCAGTAACCCAGCTTCTAACAGTATTTGATAGAAGGCATCGAGGTAGTGCTGCTGAGTTTGCTCAGTAAAGTCCAGCTCTTGCATAGCAAGTAGCTGTTTCAAAGCAAAATCAAGTTTTGTACTAGAGGCCACTTTAGGTGATTTGGTTAAATGTCTTCCCCTCTTGGCAGCGATCGACGCCATAATCGCTAAGGAAGGAGGCGATAAGAAACAGATCTGAATTGAACGAAATGCAAAGTTAGCGGGGTGATTAATAAAAGTAAGCGATTGTTCAGCATGAGCAAACAGCCAGGTTCCCTTCTCGAACGTTAACGTATCACTTTGCCAACTCAGCAGCTTAGCACCCGCTTGCACAACTACAATACTGGGGATATAGATGGGAACATCTCTTAATGCTTGAGGTTGCGAGCTTTTAAAAGCGTGCACGCTGATTAACTTAGCCATCTTATCCCCGAATATCCCTACTTTAACGGACGAACGTTGCCGTCAGTACAGCCTTATCTAGGGCCATACTGTTAAGAGTAAAACCAACAACTGCAGGAGAGATATCGGCAGGAAGGTCTATTTTCTCTTGTGGCAAAGCCCAGACCGTAAACTGATACCTGTGCATACCATCACCCTCTGGCGGACACGCCCCACCAAAACCTGGTTTACCGAAATCGGTGCGAGTTTCAAGGCCTTTAGTGATTTTAGCGCCTCGCTCTAAGTGAGTTGTACTTGCTGGTAAATTCAATACCGTCCAATGCCACCAGCCACTGCCAGTTGGCGCGTCGGGATCAAACACTGTAATGGCAAAGCTTTTGGTCCCCTTTGGCGCATTAGACCACGAAAGCTGAGGCGATACATTTCCCCCACTGCAACCCATTCCTGAGAACTCAAATTTAGATCTCATCAGCTGACCTTCATGAATATCTTTACTACTGATCTCTAATGCCTGACTTGAAAATGATGCCACACCCGCCAAAAGAATGATTAATGTTTTAAGTTTCATATAGGGACTCCTGTTAGTAAACTGACACAATGGTAAGAGAAAAATGACCGTTTAAGTTTACATAAAAGTTCAAATAATCAAAATACACTTAATTAATGAGTTTTTAAGTATGAATTTTAAATGGAGATGATGGGGAGAGTTAATGCAATTGACGGTTTAACGGTAAGAGATAAAACAATCTTTAGTGCTGTTAATCTATACGCTGAGAAAAGCTGATCTGCAGAGACACAAGCTCCGCAGATCAATTAGATAAGATGTCAGACCGAGTCTGAGCAGTAACTAGCTAATCGTTAAAAATCAGCCTCATTAAATTGAGTTAACTGTTCACTACTCGCCTCTATCTGTTTACGTAAACTTCTGGTTTGCACCGCCCAATAGTTCATATAAAACTTGGCGGTTTTTAACTTACCTTGGTAAAACTCAAGCTCAGTTGTACCGTTCTCGAGCGCTACGATTGCCGTTGAAGCGATACGTGCCCACATCCAAGCCAAGGCTGTGATCCCTAATATCTGCATATATGGCATTGAAGCAGCGCCAAGAATATCAGGATTCTGTTCCGCATTAGTCGCGATAAACTGAGTGGCTTTCTCAAGATCACCAGAGGCATCCATCAAACCAGCAATATAGGGCTTCATCTGATCATTGCCCATGTTCTCACCGATAAACTGCTTAACCAGCCCAGACCAACTCATCAGCGCAGCTCCTTTATCTGACAGTATCTTACGGCCAACCAGATCCAGTGCCTGTACGCCATTTGTTCCTTCATAGATCATGGCGATGCGAATATCACGTACAAACTGCTCCATTCCCCACTCATGGATATAACCATGGCCGCCAAAGACCTGTTGAGCATCGACACAGGCATTAAAGCCTCTGTCAGTCACGAAACCTTTCACAATAGGGGTAAACAGTGCCGCTAGTTTAGAGGCCGCTTTGGCTTTTTCAGGATTGCTATGACGCTCAGCTTTATCGAGCCATAACGCTTGCTGGCCCATCATGGCTCTCGCGCCCTCGTTGAAGGCTTTTTGAGACATCAACATACGACGAACATCACCATGGACTAGAATAGGATCCGCCGCCATTTCAGGGGCTTTAACACCACTTAAGCCGCGACCTTGAATTCTGTCTTTCGCATAAATAAGCGCATTTTGGTAGGCGATCTCAGAGACACCTAGACCTTGCACGCCCACTCCTAATCTTGCCTGATTCATCATGGTAAACATGGCGCGTAAGCCTTGATGAGGCTCTCCCACTAGCTCACCGAGTGCTCCATCAAAGTTCATCACACAGGTTGAGTTTCCGTGGATCCCCATTTTATGCTCGATCCCAGTCGCACACAATGTGTTAGCATCACCAATACTGCCATCGTCATTGACGAGATATTTAGGCACTGCAAACAGAGAGATCCCTTTCACCCCTGCCGGTGCATCGGGTAGTCTGGCTAGCACTAGATGTATGATATTTTCGGCTAAATCATGATCACCAGATGAGATAAATATCTTTTCACCTGAAATAGCAAAAAATCCCTCACCCGCATCAACAGCTTTTGTACGCAGTAGCGCCAGATCTGTCCCCGCGTGTGACTCAGTTAGATTCATGGTTCCAGTCCATTCACCTGTCACCAGTTTTTCTAAATATTTCTGCTTTAATGCGTCACTTCCATGTGCATGTATCGCAGCATAAGCGCCATGAGTTAACCCTGGATACATGGCAAACGCCATGTTAGTGGCGGTTTTCATCTCGGTTGCAAACACACCAATAACTTCAGGAAGTCCCTGGCCACCAAACTCAGGATCACAGGTCAATGTACCCCAACCATTATCCACATACTGCTGGTAAGCTTCCTTAAAGCCCTTAGGTGCAATAACATGACCATCAAGCAACTTACAACCTTCGACATCACCACTACTGTTTAGCGGTAGCATGATCTCGGTAGCAAAGTCTGCCACACCTTGAAGAATGGCATCGCCAAGATCTGCATCAATCTCATCGAATCCCTGTAACTCACTC
The DNA here is from genome assembly GCF_019457885.1 of Shewanella nanhaiensis. GTDB lineage: Bacteria > Pseudomonadota > Gammaproteobacteria > Enterobacterales > Shewanellaceae > Shewanella > Shewanella nanhaiensis. Next base: position 122,848 of record NZ_JAHZST010000005.1, on the reverse strand, counting down.
TCTCCATAGATATTGAGTAGTTCATTTAATACAAATTGATAATCACGAAGTGGTGCTTGATATGTCGGCATTCCCTAATCCTTTTATTTTTATACGCAGCTAATAAAGTTCAGACCTTTCATACAATGGTTTCAATCATGCGTTTAAATAATAACTTTTACAAGAGGCAGTTTACGTCCACGCAAGATATTGACCTCAATCTCACTGAGCCGTTACTGAAACCTTTCACTTTTCTCAGTTTGTTTACGCACCCGAACAGCGTAACCGTAAATAGAACACAAGTGCCTCTTATGAAAAAGTGCAAAACAAGCTAAGCTAGCTGCATTATTATTCCGACTCACTATCAAACATATTCAAGCAATCTCAATATTTCGAGCTTGTATCAATATAAGTGAGTCCAGCATTTGGAATGAGGAAACAGAGCATGGGTTCAGTGACAACAAAAAAGCACGCCAACGGATTAGAGTACGTCGATGTTGATACTCCGGCATGTAAAGCCAGAATTTTCCTACAAGGGGCACAAATTGACTTTTTCCAGCCAACTGGAAAAGCGCCTCTACTTTGGGTCTCATCTGCAGATGACTATCAAGCAGGTAGCGGGATCAGAGGCGGAATACCAGTCTGCTGGCCCTGGTTTGGCATGAACGATAACCCTGACTGGCCACAACATGGCTTTGCTCGTACTCGATTATGGGCACTGGAGTCTGTACAGATGAAAGATTCTGGCGTCGAGCTTAGGTTTACGCTGACAATTAGTGAGGAAGATAAGCTTTATTGGCCCCACGACACTCGAGTCGAAATGCTCTTTATCTTAAATGACACCTTAACGGTATCCCTCAAAAATACAAACTTATCTGCTTACCCTATTAGCTTTACGCAGGCTCTGCATACCTACTTCCCTATCGGGGATATCTCTAAACTCAAGGCCAAAGGATTTGAAGGGTCTCAATACATTGAATTTGGAGAAGGTCCATTTAAGCAGCAAGGTGATGAGGTCTCCTTCGACAAAGAGACTGATCGCGTCTATACCAAGCTAAGTGATCTGCAGGAGCTAGTGACACCTGACGGTGTGATAGAGGTTAGCCGTGAAAATAGTAGATCAGCTGTACTCTGGAACCCTTGGATAGAGAAATCTCAACGCCTCTCTCGATTCAATAGTGACGACTACCTCTCTATGGTCTGCTTAGAAGCGGCTAACGTACTAGATGATGCCGTAACTTTAGCCCCAGATGAGTCGCACACCTTAACCACTAAGATCGGTTGGAAGCGTTAGTTTTGTTGAAGGTATAAACGAAAGCCAAGCTAATTCTTATACTGATGAATATTAGCTTGGCTTTTTTATTGCTCTTTATGGAGTTGACCTTAATACCAGCCAATATAATCGTCACTTTTCAAATATTTGTTTTTTCATCATACTAAACTCAACAAATAACTGGGAAAAACTATATTGATGCTCCGAACCTTATCTCGGATGAAGCGACTTATGCTCGCTTTTACACTTCTCTTTATCTGCCTATTCACAGCCTTGTTGATGAGCTATGAGTGGCTGACAGCTAAGTTTGCCAATCAATATCTAGCCAATTATGACACTCAGATAACTAAGCTTAGTATCCGACCTCGCTCGCTCACTCAATGGCACTTCGCCAATGTGTTCCTTGAGGTAAAAGATAGCGACATCAAGATTAAAGATCTTGAGTTAACCTTAGCCCCCACTTTTTCTCTACTCAATTTTTCAACGGATCAAATAGCTAAAATCTCACTGGGACAAGTGGATGTCGCCCTCAATCCTGATATCCTCACTGATGAGGGGAAAAATGTCGATCAACAGGGTCCCACTGTGGCACTGGATATCGCTCAACTCCCGCAGGTAGAGATTGGGCCAACAAGACTAACATTAAAAAATGGAACCACTAATCCACTAAATCTGGTTTTAGCGCACCTCACCTTAGATAACCAAGGCTCACTCTCTAGCCTACTCACGCAAGAGGGCGAAACTCTATTATCGATGGATGCTCAATTAAGTGACACAAGATGGGCCTTCTCTACCTCAGTCGTGTTTGAGCAAGTTCAAACACTCCTTAACAATATTGCCAAACAGCCTCTTAATAACAAGGCGTTAACTCATCTGATATTGATAAAGCAGAGAGTTGATGAGCTAGGATTACAACTGAGTGGCACACTGAATAGTCAAGCCGAGCTTAATCTCAAAACCGCACAACTAAGATCAAACCATGAACTTATAGACACAAATCTCAAATTGACACAATTAGCGGATCTCGTTATCACTCCTGAAGCATCTCTAACTCCCACAAATAATGAGCCTAATCATACTGCTAAATTTACGATTAATGGCCATATTGCAGATCTATCATTGAGCTTACAGCCCTTCTCGATAGCAGTCGCTCCCGAATACCTGCAGCAAGTTGCATTACGCTCACTAATTAAAAATAAGTCGCTTCACGAAATGATTGAGCTGTTGCATCCAGACAATAAAGCCACCTCTTTTAACCCCTTGAGCATGAAGTTCGAGCTGAACGAACCGCTCAACTACTCATTTGCAGAGCAGAAGCTTCTATCACCCAAGATTCAACTCGCGATAGAGAACGAAATGCTCTCTGCCAAGGCCCAATTACAAACGCTAAACCTAACCTTGGAAAGTGAAACTCAAGGGGCTGAGCTAGAGATGACTTGGTCACTTAATACTGTAACCAAAAAGAGGCTTGAACTAACCACTATCCTACCTGAGCAGCTCTCCAGTTATGCCCTTGAGCTCGCAAAAACCACTTCAGAACTAAAGGGGAAAGTAAAAGCAAAGAGCAACAAGGTATCGACAGAGCTCAGCCTAAATCTAGATAAAGCGACACTTTTTCATAGTGAAGAGCTGATGCTGCATGAGCCCATGTCACAAGAGCAGAGTAATCGAGAAGATGCTATGGTCATGAGTGTAAAATCACTCTCATTGCAAACTCACTCCCCTCTTAATCTCAATAACTCAAACGATACCTTTTCAATAGAACTACCTTCATTGACGTTGGCCTTAGGTCCGGTCAGCTATGACCATAAGCAGCCCTCCTCTAAAACAAAAGAGGTGAGCTTTAGCGCTAACAGCCTTAGCCTTCATACAGATACGCCCAGTTATCTCTCAGCAACAAAGCACCCTACGGGCAACGAGCCAGAGGTTTTAGCGATTAAGTTTAACGGCTCTATATTTTCATTAAACTCTGAAGGTATTAACTTCTTAGATAAAAAAATGAGTAAAACTGAGGGACTCGCTCCCCCTTCCATCTCAGTTTCAACCCAAGAAGCAAACTTGCAGTCACTGGATAGGATCAAGTTAGAAAAGTCACAACTTGATGATGGAACAACTCAACTAGCGCTAGAGATCCCAAGGGTTAAACTCCAACAACTAGCCAATGAACTGGTGCAAACAGGGCCTCAAGTGGCTCAAGCACAATCAAAAAATACAGCAACGGCTTCACTCAATCAGGAGGTAAACATTCAACTTCCTTCCATTGCGCTGACATTGATGGAGACTGCAAACCTTAAATTGGCTATCGATAAGCATACTAATTTGAACCAACTGCTTAAGCAGCAAAGCTTGCAAAACCAAGCCAAGTACCAGATTGAGGGACTCGAGATAAAGCGCAGTTACCATAAGAACAGACGCCTTAGAATAGAAAAGCTCCTTGAGTTGAGTCAAGGCGAGCTAATACAGAGCTTCAACTGGAATAAACAAGATTTAAACACCCAAGAGCACTGGTTATTCGATGGGCTAAATCTAGACTCGACGCACACAGTCACGCCAGATTTAACTCAAACCAACCTAACTGACTTTACTGTTGAGGGGAAAGCGATACTCGACACTGACATAAGCTCGGTATTAAGCGTGATAAATGCAAATTACTCCCTTCCACCAAGCCTCAATCTCAATGGTCACACTAGATTAGACCTTAACTACCTGTTCACCCAAGAGAGGAAAGCAGCACAAAATAGCGATGTTCACCTATCAAAAAGCCGATTTTCCTTAGATTTTACCCCAAGATTAAGTGAGCTCAGGGGCAGTATCAACGAGCTCCCCTTTGAAGGCGCAATGATGGATGCCAGCTGCCACCTAGAGCTAAATCGTACTGGCAAAGATCAATCTATAGATCCTCCTAAGGAGCAAAGTACACTCTCCTGTCCCGACATCAATCTATCAGCAGTAGCATTTAACCCAGGTGTGCTTATCGAAGACTTCAAAGCAAATGCCAACATATCTATATCAAAGGACTCAGAAAAGTTAGAGAGTCAGTCAGCCAGTGTGCCGGCGAATTTGACGAATGCCAATATCCAGATGAATGCGGGCGGTAAATTATTAGGAGGCGAACTTCTTCTCCCCGAATTTGACCTAAACCTAAACGCTCCCTCCCATGGCTATTTAGTGCTTCAAGGATTAAGTCTGGCCCAGCTGATAGAGATACAACCGCAAGTGGGACTCTACGCCGACGGGATATTTGATGGTGTATTACCTGTCGATCTTCTCGACGGTAAAGTTTCTGTCACTGGTGGACGGCTGGCAGCTCGTGCACCGGGTGGACTTATTACCCTCAGCGGCAACCCTGCGGTAGATCAGATGAGAACGTCGCAGCCCTATCTGGACTTTGCTTTTTCAACTTTGGAGCACCTTGAATACTCTGAGCTTGCAAGTACCTTTGATATGGAGCCATCGGGAGATGCCATCTTAAACGTCAATGTGAAAGGTCACACAAAAGGGATTGAACGGCCTATTCACTTGAACTACTCTCAAGAGGAGAATATGTTACTACTTTTAAAGAGTTTGCAGATAGGTGATAAGCTACAGACTCAAATAGAACAATCGATGAATTAAAGCAGGCGTTCAGCTTATTGTCATCTTAAACCCGTTATAGTTAGCGCCTAGACCCAAATAACTTCAAAAAACTGGATAAAAGGAAATAGCCGTGAAAAAGTTGCAAATCCAACGCATTACGTTGAGCGCAATCACCGCTCTCCTGCTACTGACGGGCTGCACGCCCACAGTGAAGATAGAGCCACCAGATAAGCCAATCGTGATCAATCTCAATGTTAAGATTGAACATGAAATACGCATTAAAGTGGATAAAGAGCTTGATGAGCTACTTACCAATGATGAACTATTTTAACGGCTCAGTTAATTAAGGGGGACAGAATGAAAACTAAGTTACTCGTGCTCGCCGCAGGTTTACTGCTGAGCCTAAACACATTTGCGATCTCGTTACAAGACGCTAAATCACAAGGATTAGTTGGCGAGCAACCTAATGGTTATTTAGGGGTTATAAAAAGTGACCCTCAAGCTACTGCGGTAGCAAAAGAGGTGAATGCAAAACGTAAAGCTCACTACGAAAAGATTGCCAGAAAAAATGGTATTTCTGCTAGTGAAGTTGCAAAACTCGCTGCTGAGAAAGCGATGAAAGCCACCAAACGTGGTCAATATATCAAAAGCTCAAATGGTAAGTGGATAAAAAAATAGTCTCTATTTAAACAAAAAGCCCGCTATGCGGGCTTTTTATTGTTAACTAACAAGTTAAACTCTCTTTAAAATCTTAGTTTAGCACTGTCTTTTAAGCCATCATTGTCTGTTACAACCAGCTTAACTTTAGATGCACGACTTGCAAACTTAACCGCCACTGGGCCGTTAATTTTGCTGCCATCATTAAACTTCCACTTATGGCTAGTGATATAACCATCTTCGTCATAGCTAAGCGATACAAAAATATCAATAAACCAAAGATCAATATGATGAATAACAGCAACTGGCTTCATATTCTCAGGCTCAGTTACCACAGTCACAGTTTGCGAAACACTGTGGCTTAGGCCGCCATCGTCCGTCACCGTTAGTGTCACAACATAATCACCATCTTGAGCATACTCATGACTCACAGTTTGTCCATCAGCGCCATTACCGTCACCAAATGTCCACTCGTAGCTAACCAGCTCACCATCTTCGTCGGCAGAGGTACTGGTAAAGTTAGCCACAGCACCTTGCTGCTCAAAAGTGAAACTAGCCACTGGAGCGATATTAGCCGCTTCAAGCAGTAAAGAGACGATGACTGGATCATGATCAGATGAGCGGTAAGCATTATCACTGTACAAGTTTTCAATCTGAGAAGCCGACTTAAACTCTTCGTTATAGTCCAGTATACGCGGCTCATCGGTATTGATGTGCCACTCAGTAACATCCACGACACTGTCAATCAGTTCACTATTGGCTAAAGCATGATCTAGCTGACCAGTTTCACCAGAGAACACATAAGAGTATGCACCGACTTTATCTAAGTGATCAAACAGCTCAGTAAACCCAGCATCTTTTAATGCCGTTAATGGATTTTCCTGTGCGTAGGCATTCAAATCACCAATCAAGAGCACTGGAGCTTGTGGGTATTCAGCCGCTAACCAAGTGCCTACAGCTTGCGCTGCACGGGTACGAGTGACATTACAGTTTCCTTGACCGTCATTGAGGTTAGGGTCGCCAAGACTGTCACAATTACTGCCTTTTGATTTGAAGTGGTTGACTGCAACAACAAATGACTCATCACTGTCATTAACAGAGAAAGACTGAGTCAACATAGGACGGTTCTTGCCATCATTAAACAAAGGTGCGCCAGCATCGTCTAACGGTGAGTTAGCCGTTGACAGAATTTTAGCCGCGCCTTGTGGGCTAACTTTGTCGAGTCGGTAGATCATCCCAACAGCAATTGCATCAGTTCCGATAGAGCTTCCACCTGCATTAACATAGCCATAGCGAGTTTCACCGATAGCTGCATTCAGACCTGAGACCAGATCCGCAATCGCAGACTCGCTGCCAAAGCCATCATTTTCAATCTCCATCAAACCAAACAGATCTGCGTCGATACCGACCATGGCACTAATGATCTTCGCTCGTTGACGCTCAAACTCTGTCACAGTATCAGCACCACGTGGAGTCGGGAATCCGCCACCAGCACCGTCACCGTTGAAGTAGTTAAGAACGTTAAAACTTGCCACGGTTAGATTACCACCCGCTACGAGCTCTGGTGCAAGCGTTCTTGCGTTTTCAGCAATGAAATTAACCGTATCAACAGGCATCAAACGGTACTTACCAAATGCATAGTGCATCATGGCATTTAATCCAGTAACAGTGTCGCCAACACGAACTGTATTATCGGCACTTAAACCAGGTGAAGGGTAACGAACTGGATCCGGATTTTGAGCCGTTAAGCCATCATCAAGTACGATAGCATCCCTTGCATTCGCAGCAGTAACAGCCAAAGCATCGGCGCCAGGTGCCGCGACTTGCGTACCGATAAAGTGACGCTCACTTCCGAGCAATAGTTCACCAAAACGGCCTAAGTTATAGACTTCATTAACGACAAGGTTTTGAGTAAAGCTCACTCGCATACCTTCAAAGGCTTCGAGATCTGCAATATCAGCAACAGGCAGTGTCACACTTGCTGAACTTGGAATAGCCTGAGCAGAAGCACACAATGTATGGGATACAAGATCAGTCAGTTCAGTGAGTCCATTAAACTCTTTAACCATAGCTTGCATGCGAATAAGGTCGCCAGCAAGATAACCTGTATCTCCGCCAGTATAGACAAAGACACCTTCAGAGGTCAGTGGGTCTGCATCGACAGCATCATCAGGCATCTGGATAAAGAGTCCTTTAAGGCCTGCCTCTTGATTACTGGTCACAACCGCTTCAACTTCAACAGTTTGGCCATTGTATGGGCTCACATCAGTTTGCCCTTGCAGCGCATGGATTGTCACAAATGGATCGTGACATACGAGATCCACTGGTGGAGGCGGATCAATTGGACCTGAGCCGTCAAACATACCCAGATCAGAGATATCATCCTGAGCAAAACCTAACCAAGTATTTAAGCTCGCTTCATCATCAACCACAGTATCTGCGATCAACATATCTGGATTACGCCTAAGTGTGTTGTTCTGAGTAGAGAGATCTCCGCTTCCCCACTGGCTACCAGGATCAAAACCAACCTGACCTAAACTATCGATAACGACACCACCTGACATCAATACCAGCGCGTCATCGCCATTGTAAAAACTGCTATTGCTGACTTGATCGGCAATAGCTAAGATATCGGCATTTGCATCATTATCAGCAACCACATACACCTCTCCAGGTGCCAATGAGCCACTTAAGCTGATTGTTGTACCAGCTTGTGTATTACCATTAAAGTAGAATTTAACTTCATATTGGCTAAGATCTAGCGCTGCGGTGGTTGGATTGTAGAGTTCGAACGCTTTATTGTTGCTGCTGCCTTCGACATACTCAGAAAAGATCAGATTGTCTGCTGCTTGAGCGAACGTGGACACACCACCTATCGCCAAGGCAAGCAAGCTCGCTTTGGTAAACATATTAACCCCTTAAAATAACCCATTTAACCTAGTTTTATTTCAGCATTTGACTCTTCTGTTCAGATTGCTGTTGTTTTTACATCCAAAACCAGCACAAAGTATAAATCCGACCGGTTACAGTTAAGTTACAGGAAGGTGTTAAGAAGGTAAATACAACTTATGAACTCCTTGAGCGATATTTCAGAAAAAGTTCTGATAAAAAACAATCAATAAGATGATTATTAATGGTGTAAAACTGACTCAATATGCGATTTTAGGTTAAATCAAAAATCTGAATAATTGTGCACCTACCCCATTAAAAACTTAGGGCTGCGTGAGCAAAATCACAGCTTAAAGAAATAGTCAATTAAGTACCGTTATATAGGGAATAAGGGGAGTAAAATTTAGCGCCTAGGAAAAAGCGGTACCAAAAACAACATAAGCTTCTCCTCAGGCAAATCAATATACCACTTTTAAATCGGTATATTTTCGCTGAATGTTATTACATTAGGGTTAATTATGGTCGTTGTTGAACTGCTCGTTGTGCTCGCTTTTATCTATCTCGGGGCACGTATCGGTGGAATTGGAATTGGATTAGCTGGCGGTGCTGGTGTCCTCGTTTTATCACTATTTCTAGGGGTCGATACCGGGCACATCCCCATTGATGTCATCTTGATCATTATGTCTGTTATTGCCGCAATTGCTGCAATGCAGGTGGCAGGCGGACTGGAACTATTGGTCGATCTATCGGAACGTTTTCTTAGAAAACACCCTAAACACATCACCTTCTACGCACCTATTGTCACCTATTTTATGACCCTACTTGCAGGAACAGGCCACACTGCATTCTCAACTTTACCAGTTATCGCAGAAGTTGCTAAAGAGCAAGGAATTAGGCCTTCACGTCCATTAGGGATCTCAGTTGTTGCTTCACAAATTGCCATTACAGCATCACCTATCTCCGCAGCTGTCGTCTTCTTCTCTGGTATTTTAGAGCCTCTAGGCGTGGGCTACTTAACCTTGCTGGCCATCTGTATTCCCACCACTTTTGCAGCCTGTATGATAGGCGCATTTGTCTCTAACTTCCTTGGCTGTGAATTAAAAGACGATCCTGTTTTTCTAGAGCGTCAAGCTAAAGGCCTGATTAAACTACAGGGACAAACCAAGCGAAACCTACTGCCGACAGCAAAAACAGCCACCGCTATTTTTGTCACCGCCATTGTTGGTGTAATTGTCTATGCGACCTTGATTTCAGATACGGTTAATCTCATTCAAGACCCAGCACTGGGCCGTAATGAAGCTATCATGGTATTTATGCTAGCGGCCGCTACAGCTATCGTGACAATCACCAAGATAGATCCATCAGAGATCTCCAATGCTCCAACGTTTAAATCCGGTATGTGTGCCTGTATCTGTGTATTAGGTGTTGCTTGGCTAGGAGATACGTTTGTTTCCAGTCATATCACAGAGATTAAGGCGCTATCAGCAGACATACTCAATCAATATCCTTGGATGTTAGCCGTCACTCTGTTTTTTGCCTCTATGCTACTCTACTCACAAGGTGCCACCACTACAGCCCTTATGCCTGCCGCACTGGCCATAGGTGTTGCACCAATAACAGCAATCGCCTCTTTCGCAGCGGTAAGTGCCCTGTTTGTTTTACCCACCTACCCAACACTATTAGCAGCGGTAGAAATGGATGATACGGGCTCGACACGAATTGGTAAGATGGTATTTAATCACCCCTTCCTTATCCCTGGACTTGTGACCATCTTTACCTCTGTCGCGTTAGGGTTTGCATTAGGAAGCTTAGTGCTTTAAGACTTTATACCAATCGACATAGATAAGTGAGAAACACAAAAAAGGGATACGATACCTAACGGTATCAGTATCCCTTTTATCATTTAGCCTGTTAGAGCTTAAAACTGGTAGTGCATACCTAGAGCAAAATTAGAGATATCAGTATCCACATTTTGCTCACCTAATGAATACTCAGAGTCGAGATCGCCTTTAACAATATCATAGCCTAAACGGATGTTAAGGTTCTCAGTAATAGAGGCATTAACACCTACCCCATAGACCCAACCAAACCCAGTGAAGTCTTCATCTATACCTCTATCAGGTCGATATACTACGGCCATAGAAGCAATACCTACTTTGCCATACACGGCAAAGGTGTCATTAATCTGGTAAGTAAATTTAGGGGTAAAAGCAAACGAGCCAGCACCTAAGTCATAACCATTGCCACCAAGATCTCCTGAAAGATACATGTTGGCTTCTAAGCCAAACCAATCATTGAAGTTATAACCACCATAGGCGCCAAAACCTAAGCCGTTATCGCTATCCTCTGTTTTTACTTTTAGTTGTCCTAAACTGCCACCCACATAAAAACCGCTATGATCGTTGGCTGCTGCCACACTGCTTGATGCAAAAATGGCGAGTAGAGAAGCTGCTGCAATAGTTAATGTTTTCAAAGTAATTCCCCGAACTGATTATTGTTGTTACATCTGTCTTATAAATTGCATGCAGATTAATACAAGTTCGGCATAAAGGTTATCGATTCCAACAAAGAGCAACATGGCCATTCAGGAAGCATACAGGTTTGGCGAGAAACAGAGCAAAAAGCACTAATTTAAAAACATCCGAGGATCAATCCTAGATCAAGATACTAACAAAGTAGCATCATGAAGATATTCAAATTAGTACACTTCTAAACCCTGTTTAAAACAGGGCTGTAAGTGACTAAAAATACGATATCAAGAATCTAATGCTAATTTGACAGCTGCCTCAGCATGAATAGCTGTGGTGTCATAAAGGCGCACATTGGTGTCTGTTTCTTTGACTAACAGAGCTATCTCGGTACAACCCAATATCACCGCATCGGCGCCACTCTCTCTCAGCTTTTCAATGATCTCGACATAGGCTATTCGTGATTGTGTATTTACCACACCTTGACATAACTCATCATAGATAACTCGATGAATGATTGACTGTTCATCATCACTTGGGGTTAGTACCTCTATACCGTATTTTTCCGTCAGCCTCCCCTTATAAAAGGACTCAGACATAGTAAATTGGGTGCCTAATAACCCTACCTTCTTGATACCATCTTTAACCAATAACTCAGCAGTAGCATCGGCAATGTGCAGTAGCGGAATATTCACTTTAGCCTGCACCTGCTCAGCAACCTTGTGCATGGTATTAGTACAGATCATGAAAAAGTCAGCATTAGCCGCTTCTAACCCGCTTGCAGCTTCAGATAAGATCGCAGCGGTTTTATCCCACTCTCCAAGATGCTGAAGCTTCTCAATCTCAGCAAAGTCAACACTAACCAGTACTATTTTCGCACTGTGTAAACCACCCAATTCAGCTTTAACACTAAGATTGAGCGCCTGATAGTAACTTAATGTCGACTCCCAGCTCATTCCGCCTATCAATCCAATAGTTTTCACACTGTTTCCTTATCAAGGTTATTTTTAAGCTCGCCAGACCTCCATACAAATTAACACTCTCAGTTAATGGAGTCTCCTGTTATGACTCTCTCTTAGGAATGAGTTGTCGCCAAGCCATGCCACTGAAAGTGATTGTTGGCTTTCTTGCTAACAATGCCCTCATTAAAGAGCTGAGTAAAGATAACATCCACCTCATCTGGCTTGAGTTTTAACTGTTTTACTACAGCACGTTTACTGCACATCACCTCTTGGGTGCTCAGGGCTTCAATCACTCTCTCATAAGCGGTTTTATTGGGTTCATTGCAAGCTGTTACATCAAACTCACTATTGATTGTGGGCGTGAAGTGACTCAACATCTCTGGCTCTTTCATCTCACCTGAGGTGAAGCTGTCTATGGTAATCGGCTTCATATGACGATATTGATGACGAAAGCGGTTCTCCTCACCTATCAAACCAACGAAGAAAGCGGCAAAGAAATCCAACAGTATCGAGAGAAACACCACTAGCCCTAACTGAGCTGTATGGGGTGATGTGTGTAAAAAAGATGCTAAACCATCAATCAATCCAATCACAGAACCTTGTTCAGCAAGCGGCAGGCTATCTCTCTGTATCGCTAACTTTTGCTGCTCCTCTCTGAGCCGTTTATTCTCATTCTGTATTCTCACGACACCTGTGGCTATTCGCTCCATTTGGATGTATTTCTCAGCAGCAACATTGTTAAGTGCTATCTGCTTATCGATGGCAGCTATCTGCATATCAAATGCATTGACCTTACTCTGATGCAAAGCAACATGACTCTGCGCTTTATTGGTCGCACTGTTGATCCCGCCAACCGAGCCACCAATAGAAATTGCTGCCAATACAAGGTAAAAGCCCAGCGCAAAGATCATACCTGAGTAGTTTCGTCTGGCATGGCGCTCACCCACCTCATACCAGGCGAAGAATTTGCCTAGTTCAAAGATGATTGCCAATCCTCCAAATAGAAACTGCATCAAAGGATCATCATCAATCGATAGAAATAACAGGAGTGAAAACACAATAGAGGCTAGAATCGAGGCGCCTGTGAAACTGTAAACGCTCCACATGGCAAAGGGGCCTTTAGGATAGCGTATAGCTAGATTTTGATCGTAAAACATAACAGACTTCTATTTCGAGGGAGTTATACCAATTACTATAAAACTCATTGCCTAGCAGTTAGCCAGACGAAAAAATGGAGCATAAGGATACCTTAATTAGCCTCTATTCTCTCAAAAAATGCTCTGAAAGCCTCACTCCCGCTGAATTGTTACCCACTTTTATGATTACCGAATAAAACATAATCAGCCGCGGTTTAATAACTATTCAGCACTCAACATATTGAGAAAGTCACAGGATAAAATTAGACAGGAAGAAAAGATGCAGCCCACTTCACAAGTGGGCTGCATAATGGTGACTAGTCCCGTTGAAGAGCCACGATAGGATCCAGCTTTGCGGCTTTCTTCGCTGGATAAAGTCCAAAACCGACACCTATGGTCATGCATACACCTAATGCCAAAATAATCGCAAAAGGAGACCAGGCAACAGGCCAGCCGGCAGCGGTTGAAATCACCATCGCCAATAACAAGCCCACACCGATCCCGATGATGCCACCCGTTGCAGAGATGGCGATACTCTCGATAAGAAACTGACGCGCGATATCTTTTCGTCTGGCACCTAACGCACGGAGCAGACCTATCTCTCCAGTGCGCTCCATAATCGTTGCTAGCATGATATTCATGATCCCGATCCCGCCCACAAGTAGGGAGATCCCAGCAACACATGCCATCACAATATTAAATATCTGCTGTGTCTTTTGATGCTGCGCCAACAGATCCGCAGGCACCACAATATCGTAATCTCTCTCTCCACCATGGCGCCTATCCATTAAGTGACGCAGACTTTTCGCGGCCAAAGAGGGCTCAACACCTTCAGATATCGATACTTTAAACGAATCAAGTTCATCCTCAAGGGGCTTAAAATTAAGCTTTTTCAATGCCGTCGACAGAGGGATAAACACTTGATTTCGCTCCCCGCCTAACTTCACGCCTTGAATCTTAGACTGACCCGTACCAGCATCGGTCAAAACGCCAACCACAGTAAACCATTGATGATTGACCTTAATCACACTGCCGATCGCTTTTCCCTGTGGAAACAGACTGCGAGCCGCTTCTGGCCCCAATACTGCTACTTGATTGTAATAACGTTCATCATCTAAATTAAATATCTTACCTTCACTCAGCTTAAGTGCCGTTAATGAGAAGTAGCTAGAGGTGACTCCCTTAACTTGTGCATCACTGCGCCCCTCTGGACTAAACAAGCTAAAAGTTTTGACCTGTTTCTCGGCGCTCCACAGCTCAACAAAAGGCAGCGTATCTTTCGCACTTTCAACATCCCTTAGATTTAACCCTAAACTGTGCTCACGTATAGATTTTAATGCTTCACCATCTGTGGGCCTTGCATTAACCACAAGGTTTCTAACCCCCATGGACTCAATCATCTTAAGGGCTTCTTTCTCTGCACCTTCACCCACGCTTAGCATAGCAATCACGGCGCCTACACCAAAAATCATGCCTAACAGGGTCAACGCCGTCCTCAGCTTGTGATGACGCATCTCATCGAACGCTTGCTTTACTCCCTCGATATAAACTCTGCTTTCAACTAAAAGGTGCCTCATACTCGGCTCCTTTTTGGAGGTGTAGTCAGTGCTATCACATCCCCCTCACTCAATCCCTTAGTGATCTCGGTGCGATTGAGACTTCGACTGCCCATCTCCACAGTTTGCTTAACAAAACCTTCTGCTGTTTTAAGGTAGACCCAATACTGCCCCTCTTTTTGGAAAAGGGCTTGATTGGGAACCGTCAGCACGCTATGTAAACTTAACATATGCACTTTTGCCTGAACCTGCCTACCGGGTTGCATAATGCCCACCTCGGTTCTATCTAGACTAATGGTAAATTGAAAATAGTTAACTGGACTGTCTTTATCCTTAGGTTTTGCCAAGGCATCAAGTTGAGTCACTTCGCCAGTAAAAGGTTTGTCAGGATAGGCATCAAGAAAAACAGTTGCCTTTTTTCCTACGGCTAAACCCGCCGCCTCTGACTCCTGAACATATAACTTTGCTTGCATCACTGAGGTATCAGGCAATAAGCCAATGGAGGTGCCTGACCACATCATGTCACCCACAACCGGAAAAGAACCATCCCAACCCGCTTGGTAAACAAACAGGCCATCATGGGGAGCAATGATCTCCATCTGATTTAGATTACTCTCATACCGACTTATTTTGGCTGAGTGCCCCTTTTGCCTAAGCTTTATTAACTCCTGCTCGGCTTCAGCTTGCGAGCCATGTTGCTCTAACCCCCAATCGAAATAGTGCATCTTGGCCACTAGATAGTCCTGATTTCGCATCTGATCGATGATCTCTATCTTGTTATAGACCCGCTCATCATCACTGAAGTAACGCTCAGCTAGATCTTTCTCTTGACTGGTTATCTGGGTGCCTTCCAGTAAATTTTGACTAATGGTATTGTCTTTTTCTGTCTGGATCTGACTATCAAAAGCGAGTTTATCGAAATCAAACTGCTCCATCTTAAGTCGATAATTTTCTCGCTCTGGATCCATTCTGGCGACCACATCACCTCTCTTAACTTGAGTAAAGTTGGCTAATATCCAAGCTAAAGATTGTGGACCTCTTAAACCAGAAGGTACTGTCACGGCGGTTGCATTGCTCGCCTCTAACTCACCCACTGCAGGTATATCAAAGGTAAAATCCGCTCGCTGAACATCCATGGTTAACACACCATCACTGGCTTGTTGGCTACAGCCTGACAACGCCAACATCGCGATTAACGCTGATGATTTAACTAAATGACGACTCAAGCTAAATGAGCCATATACAGGCTTAATGAAAGAGAATTGACACTCGCTCATGGCAGTACAACCTCCTGACCTAATGCTAGTCCTGATGTGATAGATACTCGCTCTTTACCTATTGCACCTATAGTGACAGCCTGTTTACTCTTGCTGAAAGTGCCGGGAGTATACACATATGCCTGTCCTGCGTCGTAATGAACAGCATCGAGAGAGAGCAGCAACTCCTGCTTCTCATTAGCAATATCGATCGATATTTTGGCGGTCATACCTGGGCGCATCAACTCAGTATCCGCTTCATCTATGCTGGCAACAGCATCAAAAACAACTAAAGGAACCTCTTGATTTTTGTTACGAAATACAGCGCCGAGTTCAATAATATTACCGGTAAACACCTTATCAGGGTTCGCATCGAGCCTAATCTTCAGCTCTTGACCTATCTTAACCCGTCTCGCTTCAACTTCCGGGATCGTCATATTGACCTGCATATGGGTCAGATCTGGAATACTAAGCACCGCATCCCCCATAAATACTGACTGGCCCTCTTTTATCTTATTCCCTTGAGAGTCATTACCGTAAACCACCATGCCGTTTCTCGGGGCGATAAGCGTTAGGGATTGTATCCCACGTTTGAGTTGCTCAACTTCAGCAGCAAACTTCTGACGGTCTCCCATTAACATCGCTTCCCTCTGCTTAGCCCCTTTCACTTCTAGATCTAGCTTCTGCTCTGTCAAGTTCACCTTATCTCGGGCTATTTCTGCATCTTTTTGATATTTAATCTTTTCAATGGCAGCTACGGTTTCATCTGACAGCCTGAATTTACGCTCCGCTTTTTCAAGGTTCATCTTGTCTTCCGCCAGTGCAAGCCTCAGCTCCTCAAGTTTTTTTGCATTCCTTAACTTGGAAGTTTCAATATCTTGAAGAGTGGCTTCTAACTTAGCAGTTTTAACTGAGAGCTTTTGCGTCAAGTCAGAGGTGTCAAGCTGAGCAACCATATCCCCCTGCTGAACCTCTGCTCCCTCTTGAGCTAACTGCTTAACTTGATACTGCCACACACGGCGAATTGAAGGTGGCATTAATGAGACGGTATCAGCCGAAACCAGCTCACCGGATGCTTCGATACTTTGACTTAGAACACCTTGCTCTACCCAAGTTACAGACTCATGATTGCAGGCCGACAACATAGAGGCTGAGGCTAAAGTAAGCGAAGAGAGTAAAAGGGTTTTACGCCATGTGCCCGTGATACCCGTGGCTATTGAGTTGACACTCTTTTTCATAACTTCTCCTTAGAGGTCACTAATACGCTCATCCCCGGAATAATTTTTACTTTTTCATTGGGAGTAAAACTGATCTCCACTTTAAACCAGTTGCTGTTTCCCCAAGCTGTTTGCTTCTGAGCTTGCCTGCCGATACTTTTTATTTGGCCACTGAAGGACATATCAGATTGAGAGTCCAGCCTTAATGTAACCAGGCTTTGAGCCTTAATTTTATCGACATCGACCTCATTGACCCAAGCGACAACCTCCAGCTCCTCCATTGCCGGTAAGCTTGCAACTTGACGGCCTATCTGTACGGTATCCCCCACGGCATACTTCTTCTCTGACCAAGGGTCGCTGCTGTAAAGTAGTGGCCCCTTTATCTCGGCTTTTAGTGTAAGTTGCTCAATTCCATCCAATGCTTGTTGCAGTTCAAGCTGGGCTCGGCTTCTATCAATAGCCAACTGAGCTTTACTGGCAGATTGCTTATCTAAGGCCTCTTTTAATGCTTGTTCCGCTTTAATCAACTCACTGTTGGCCTGCATCAGCTTAAATTGATTCTCCGCATACTCTTTGGCAGCGATATAGTCCGCAGGCACATCGGCATCAAGCTGACTCTTATCACGCTCAGTTTCTTTCTGTTTCAGATCGAACTTTGCCTGTAAAACACTCGCTTTTAGGTCGATTGACGTACTCTGCTCCTGCGCTGTCACCCTAAGTAAACTCGCCTCTAGCTGCTCAATCTGATTATCAATTTGAGTTTTATCGAAAATAACCACCACTTGACCAGGCTCAGCAATCTCCCCCTCCGGCATCATCCACTGTATCTGATAGCGCCATGCATCACCGGCCTTTGGCACCATAAATGACTGTGATTTTACCGATGAGACCTTTCCCGTTAATAACAGTGACTCATCGGCAGCGACGCTCGAAATATAGGTGAATAAAAATGGTAAAAGCAGCGAGCATAAACCACGGCAGCTTAGCTTAGAACGGTAATCAAGCAGCATAGTTGCTCCGATCTTCAATCTCTACAATATGACCGTCCCGCATGCGAATAACCCGCTGCGCATAAGCAGCAACTTCCTCTTCGTGTGTGACAAGAATAATAGTTTGCCCCGCTTTGTGCAGGTCGGTAAACAGCTCCATGATCTCAACAGATGTTTTACTGTCTAAGGCACCAGTTGGCTCATCAGCGAGTAAAATAGCTGGGCGATTAACCAAAGCCCGAGCGATAGCAACCCTCTGTCTCTGACCACCTGATAGTTGATTTGGTCTATGATCTTGCCGTGTCCCTAGGCCCACCCGAGTTAATAACTCACTCGCATATTGGCTATCTTCATTTGGCGGATTAGAGAAACGTAATGGCAACAACACATTTTGCAGCGCACTCATTCGCGGTAATAAATGGAAACTTTGAAAAACGAAACCTATCTCTTTGTTGCGAACCGCTGATAATGCATCATCATCTAAACTAGCAACTTCTTGCTCGTTTAACTGATAGCTACCACTAGTAGGTTTATCTAAACACCCTATGATATTCATCAATGTCGATTTACCAGAACCTGATGGCCCCATGATGGCAACAAACTCATTGTTATTAATCGTAAACTCTACCCCTCTTAGTGCAAACACAGAGGTATTGCCCATCTGGTACTCTTTAGTTAATCCATTGACTTTGATCATAATGCTCTCACCCACATCTATGTTTATGCATAAATGTTTCAATATTTACTACGGAACAAACTCAGTTACATCTCGTTAACTCTTTAAAAACATGAAAGTTGTTACTGGTGACAAGATTCAAAAGTTAGAGTTATAAGATACAGAAAGTTCAATAAATTGACAGAGATCTCAGGTGAATATCATTCAGAAGTGGAAAAGTAATGACAAAGGAGGAGTATCAAAGGTAAAGCTGGCGCTAAAACATCCAATAAGAGTTAAAAATAGATCCCCATTAAACTTAAGATAGCGATCCCTGCAAAGGGCATCCATTGAAACAGTCGACGAAACGGCGATGGTATCTCACTATCAAAAGCAAGAAAAAGCTGCCAAATCGCAAAGATGCCAAAATTTAGTGCAATAAATAGCACTAAACCATACCCCTGCATCATGGAGATCAGGTCAAAACCACAGGCTGCCAAAATGATCATAGAGAGTAAAATAAACAGGGATACAAAATGAAAAATACAGTGAAATACCGCTTTTACAACAGGGTCTAACTCACTCGATAACATAGGAAACAGATACTCTTTTCTTCCATGGCTAAGATGAGTTAAGAGTGTCAATAATGCTAATAAAGCTGCGACTAAAAAGTAGTAATTCATCTATCCCTCGTCTCGGTCTTTCACCATTTTGTATAACATTGCTTGCTATTAGACAGGAAGGCTCATCATTTTCTTTCAAAAAAGAACCCTATACCAATCAGTATAAGGTTCTCCATCATAGCTCTAGTGACTTACATAGTCGCCATTATCCAATAATCCAAGCGTGTTTGTGGCTCAGATAAAAGTGACTGGCAAGCCACTTTATACTTACTCATCAATGGACCTAAACTTTTGCCATTTGGCAGTGTGGCTAACTGCTTCTCTTTAATAGCTGACAACTGCTTTTCCACCGCTTCTTTGCTCTGATATTGCTCAGCTAATGCAACGGCCTTCTTTGAAGAGTTAAGCAAACGCTCCCCCACTGGTTTCATCTGTGGAGCATCCATGTTTACGATAACATTCGAGCTAATTTGATAGTATGACGCACACTCAAGCACCTCTTTATTAAATGCAAGCTCCGCCTCACTTGGACTTTCTGTCGCCATTGCAGTAGCACTTAAAAACAGAGTAACGGGCACAAGCAGCAAACTTTTACCTGTTAAGTGAAAAAATGAATCAGATCTTTGACTAACGAAATTCAACATGGGATCCCTATCACAAACTTATCGAAATAATTGACGACAGTTCTACTTTAGTTACCGCTTAATATCAAGTGAATAGGTAAGAAAGTCATTATCAACTTCAAAGCCTAAAGAGGTATAAAGTGAGCGAGCAGGCTGATTGGTCTCTTGTGTCTCTAACACCAGTTTACCCATGCCATGATCCCGTGCGTATTGAATAACCTGCTTCATCAGCTTAACACCTAAACCGACACACCTAGCGTGTTTCGTTACAAACAGATCATTAAGGTTGAGCACAGGCTTAGTACTTATCGAAGAGAAGCCTGGATAGAGCTGCACAAAGCCTAATCCGAGACCATGGCTATCGATAGCTAAAAAAATAATTGAAGAGTTATCACTGAGGCGTTCAGCGATGAAGCTTCTCGCTAACGGCAGATCATCAATTTGTCCATAAAACTGACGGTATTCATTAAAGAGTTGCGATATCACATCCACATCCTCTAATCGTCCTTGTATGATGCGACTATCCATCTTATACCCTCCCTAGTACATGGTATCGATAAAATACGCACCATAAGCCTTAGGCTGAGCCGTGCGTATTTTATTATTCAGATGAATCTAAGCCAGCTTCTAACTGTATTGTGCGACTCTCTTCATCAAGTTATCTTTCACAGTTTCCCACTCCTTATCGATAATAGAGTAGATAACTGTATCTCTAACTGTGCCATCTGATAGCAACTGATGATTTCTCAACACGCCATCTTGCTTAGCACCAAGGCGTGTTATCGCCTCTCTTGCAGCTTGATTGTGCCAATGGGTTCTAAACTCTACAGCCATCACATCTAAGGTTTCAAAGGCGTAGGTTAAGAGCAGTAACTTAGCTTCAGTATTCACGCCAGTTCTTTGAGCGCGCTTTGCATACCAGGTATAACCTATCTCTAATCGCCTATTTGACTGATCCCAGCGGCAGATCCGTGTCGAACCTATCACCTCTCCAGACACTTTATCTCTCACAACAAAGGTTAACGCCTCTCCCGCCTTCTCAGACGCTATCGCATCCTCGATATACTGCTTCATTTCATCAGGATGAGGCACATCTGTGAACCAAATATTCCAAAGTTCACCATCTGAAGCCGCTAAAGATAACGCCGCCGTATGTTCTATGGTCATAGGCTCTAATACAATACATTCCCCCGAAAGGAACTCTGTTTTTATTTCATTAGCCACATCTCTCTCCCTGCTACGATTTTTATTATAATATGCGTGCGATGAACAATTGATGACAACCTATACTGATTGGTATTACCTTCAAACCCATTACCTTCAAACTCAACGATATGGTAAAAACCTTCCCAAATAAAATCAATCAATACACAAGTTGTACCGTAAAATATCGCTTCCATCTTGCCACTTTTCACAACACTCAAACTGCATACCGAGTTTCTCTAAAACAGCGATAGAAGCATTATTCCCCGGGCTGACGACACCCAAAATATTCGACAGTGCTAATGTTCTTGCATGAGATAAAACCCCCTTCCCTGACTCAAGAGCATAACCTTGCCCCCAAAACTGTGGCAAAAACGCATAGCCCAAATCGGGAAAATTAAGATTTTCACGCTTAACAATTCCAGATAAACCGATCCGCTCTCCCGAACTTTTCAGCTCAACCAGATATAATCCGAAGCCATGCTCCTGATAACTCGCGATCGGCCCCTCAATCAAGTAGGTTTCAGCCTGATAACGGTCCCTCACTCCTCTATCGCCTATATTGTCTAAAAAACCTGGAGTATTAAGCAGTTCTAAAATAAAAGCAGCATCTCCTAAGGTTAAATACCTCAGTATCAACCTATCTGTTTCTAATACAATCAAAATCCCCTCTCAAGCTTTACTCCCTGATTTTTAGACTATACTTTGTTAAGTCTCGCAGAGGAAGCTAACCCTATGTCAAGGAAACGTACTAAAGTCAGTCAGTATTATGTGATAGCCGCGGTCGTTGCTGCCGAGTTAAATCACACATTAACTTACTGCAAGCAGATCAACCTTACCGCGAGTAATGCTCAGGCGGCCTCTTCGAGAGTGGGTAATGCAGCCTTAGGATTTAAGGCGTTAACTGGCTTTATCGATGACCTTGCCTGTTACACCATGAAAGCGGCAACGGATATCAATCAGCTAGCAAACCAAGCCAGCAAAATGGCAACCGAAACAGCAAGAGCCGCCTCCGCACTGAAACATTTTGAAAAAGCAAAGCGTAACTCACATGATGCTAAGTATGCCCATACAATATTGCCCGCTTTTCAACATACCTCTGATAGATATACTCAACTCCAACGCTCTTTCCAAAAGGTGATTAATCAAATGGAGATTCAACTCCATGAGCTTAAACGTAATTTGAGAACAGCCAATATACTCGCCTCAATATGCCGAATCGAAGCTTGCCGTGTCGATGTTGCCAACCAAGCCACCTTTAATGATGTTGCCAACCGTGTTGACAATGTCGCCAATAAGATCCGTCAAAGAGTCGATAACGCCATATCTCTTTTTGATACCTCAGCAGAGAAGAAAGCCGCTTAAGCCTTTAAATAACTCAAGTTTGACAGGGAGCTAGCACTAATGAAGAGTCAACTACTCGTTGAAACACCAACACATAAATGGATTTATTTTGGTCGAGATCCCGATAAACCTGAAAAGATAATAGATACCAATCAATATATGCTTGTCACAGAACATAAAGCACTCTTAATGGATCCTGGCGGTGTGGAACTGTTTGCACCTATGCTGGCAAATATTGTTAAACATATTCCCCTTGAACAGCTCACCCACCTTTTTGCATCTCATCAAGATCCTGACATCATCTCCTCCTTAGGGCTATGGGATCAAACCTTACCCGAAGCCAAACTCTACTCCCCTTGGATATGGGAGGGGTTTATCAGACACTTTGGAATGAGCAATATCACCTATGAGGCGCTGCCAGACGAGGGAAGTCGATTAATATTGGATCAAGCTGAAGTTCAGTTCATTCCTGCTCACTACCTGCACGCATCTGGTAACTTTCATGTTTACGATCCGGCAACTCGGGTCTTAATGAGTGGTGATGTGGGCGCAGCTCTTGAGGGACCCAATGTCAGTATTTTTGTCGACGACTTTGAAAGCCATATCAAGAAGATGAGTTTTTTCCATCAAAGATGGATGCCTTCAAATGCCGCCAAGAATGACTGGATAGCCAGAGTCAGAAAACTGGATATTGAGTATATGTGCCCTCAGCACGGAAGAATATTCAAAGGAGAGCAAGTTGGGCAGTTTCTAGATTGGTTTGAGCAACTTGAAGTGGGGCAAGCTATCAGCAATAGCTAATTGAATATAAAAAAGCGTCCTACCTGGACGCTTTTACATTAAATAGATTCAATATAGATCACAGATAACGGGTAAATTCACTGCCCTTCTTAGCCGCTTTAATCGGGGCTTTGACCACAGGTGTACCGACATACAGAAAGCCGACAATCTGATCGCTTTGTGTAAGCCCCAAACTTTGGTGCACCTTGCGATCGAAAGCATAACTCCCCGTACGCCAGATAGCCCCTAATCCCAATGCAAATGCAGCTTGTTGCATCGCCATCGTTGCACAGCCTGCTGCGATATGTTGCTCAAGCTCAGGTACTTTTGCATGCTCAACAGATTTAGCCACCACAACGATCACTAAAGGAGCTCGTTGGGGCATAACTAGGGCTTTAGCGAGTGCAGCCTCATCGGCGCCACTGCTCATAGCTGCATCAGCAAATACTTGACCGAGTTTTTTTAACCCTTCACCCTGAGCAATGATAAACTCCCAAGGGGTTAACCCAGCATGATCTGGGACTCTAACCCCTGCATCTAAAATAGTATTGAGCTGCGCTTCGCTTGGACCTGGCTCTGCAAGGCGTGGGCATGACTGTCTTGTCAATAATAACTCAATGGCGTCCAAAACTACTCCTATGATACCAATCTTTATACTGATTGATATTTATCAATTTCGATTTTCAACAAGAGTAACAAAGCTTTGATAGGGATAATAGAAAATCCCACCTAATTGGTGGGATTTACATAGTTTATGAAGTTTAATCGAATACTGTTCAACTCGAGCTACTTATTCACAGCCTTAGCAATATAATAATCTAGACTAGTGAAACGTCCGCCTCCCATAAATAACAAGGCCAACAGCATAAACAGGTAAGTTATGGCAAACTCAATCCCATTGTTCAACACGACAAAGTTTCCAGAACTTGTTAGCCACTCATAATTACCATTCTCTTGAAGCAAGGTTTTTGCGGCGCTCAATTTATCACCTGCTGCAAGCACCTGCTCGTTAGCTAGCCAAGAGCTCCCATCGGCAATCGCTAACCAACCATTCTCCCAATGAACAGCAAAGGCTGCCACTAACATGGTCACCATCAAGGGAATAGAGACCAAACGCGTAGCCAAGCCTAATACCAATAATCCCCCGCCAATTAACTCCGTTCCAGCAGCCAACGCAACCATCAACTCAGGAAAAGGCAGGCCTAACCCCCAGTCAGGGTTACCAAACCAAGCGGCAGAATCACTAAAGTGGGAAAGTTTATTATAACCGGCCTGCATCAAAACAGGGGCAAGATAAAGCCGAAGAGCAAGGGGGGCTAGTCCCTCAAAGTATTTAAGCAAGTCTACAAATTTTTGATACAGGTTAACTAACATGAACGCTCCTTTTAATCATTATTGGTTAAATAGACCATCAGGGAGAGAGTTTTATTTCACTCAGTTATCACTTTATAGCATAAAGGCTCAACTCGCTTACAAAAACATGATCGGCTGTAGCGCTTTAAAACAGCGTTAGTTAATCAATTAAAGAGAAAAACTGTTCAAAGCAGTTTAGGTATTCTTGCGCCTGATGTGGATTACTACTGCTTAAATTTTCCACATCAGAGTTAGATGAGTTATCCGACGCCATCAAGAGTGACCAAGATGCTGCAAAAACCCAATAGATATTTATCGCAGCTGGTAACGCCGCTTTTGCACCTGAGGTCAGTTTAGGGTGATTAAGGAGATAAGCATCGATCAATCGCTGCCGCTGCGGGGTCGATAACTCATGAGTTGACAGCACCCCAGCAAGATCAAATAGCGGATGTGAACCGCAGGCGTACTCAAAGTCGATGCAATACAGAATGCCATCTTTACAAAGCAGGTTATGGGGGTTGAGATCCCTATGACTATATTGAAGCCCAAGCGCACAATCACTCAACTCTTGAAGCCATTGAGATATCTTGCTCTCTAAGCTTAATAACTGCTTAAAGTGAGTTAGCCATTGTACATTCAACCCACTGCTTGCTTCGCTCACAATGTGGGTCTCTATCTCACTTAGCCGTTTAAGGTAAAGGCGCCACTGTTCTGGGTTGTCTGTTATATTTTCGGGAGTATCTAGGCGTGTAAGCTCCTGCAGCAGCACTAAGAGTTGTTTGTCAGCCGCAGGCCAAATTGCAGCATCATGGATAACAGGATGAGCTGTTTCAGCGCTAAGCAAGTTGGCCCACAACTTAGCGGGATCTTCATCAATATACTCACTAAGATAAAACGAGTGATCGGCGCTAACATAGAGTAATGCAGGTGCGATACCTGCATCTGCGGCTAAACGCCAGTTTCTCACTTCAGCTCTACGATTGCACAATTGATCACTTGCCGATGAGTTACAACGTAGTACCCATTTATGTTGACCATTATCAATCAAGTAATTTTGATTACTCAGCCCGTGAGTAAGCTTTTGCACCTCAAGCGTGCTAGAGCCTGCTTTGTCACTTTCATGATTGCTACCAAATATTAGCCCAAGCTGCTCAAGCTCTTTAATCACAATCACAGGTAACCTTTTCATTAACGCTTCAGCTTGATCCATAGAATTATCAATTTCACTAAGGCTATTAACTTACTGTAGCTAAATCTTGCTCTCTCATGGTGGAGCGCCACAGAAAATACCCGCCAATGGCCATCCCGACATACAGAATAAACAGTAAAGAGGTAAGCATTAATCCTTTTTGAAGATAGAGATAGATAGAAACCAGATCGATAACAACCCAGTAAAGCCAGTTCTCAAGCACCTTCTTTGCCACTAAGTAGGTTGTCATAACGGCATAGCAGGTCGTCGCGGCATCTAAATAGGGGAAGGAAGCACTAGTATGATTGGCCATCAGATATCCCATCAAGAGTGAGATAGCTGCCGTCACGGCGATTATCTTCAGGTGACGGTTCAAACTCCATGAAATGACGCCGCCTGTATCATCACGTTTACCTTTAGACCACTGCTGAAAACCATATATTGCCATCGCCATATAGTAGACATTCAACACTGACTCCATTAACAATGATACTTTCCAAAAAAGTGCCGTATAGATAGCTGTACTCGCAAAAGCTGCAAACCAGCACCAGATACTGCCCTTCATCGCCAGCAGTAAATAGGCCGCCGCTAAGATAACGGCAATACCTTCCCAAGCGGTTAACGCATTCGCTTCAGATAAAGCGCCGGTAAAAGTATTTAATAATGCTGACCAAAACTCTGTCATGACTCTCTCACTCAATGGTAAAACTTAAAAGCCCATATCCACGTCCTGAATATGAGCTCAACTTCAAGCAAGTTTTATCATTAAAAAGGATAAAACAGCTATAAATACCGTGCCTAGTTACTCACTATGGGAGAGATTAAGCTCACCACCAATAAACTTACACACAAAGACAGCTTTGCCCCACTTCTTGTGGGCGGCCTCCATCTCTGTTGCTAGCATATCCATCACCTCACGATACTCACCACACACCTGAGTCGCCATCGCATTCGTTTTACGCTCGATATTTTCATAACTATCGACACGACCAATAAACCAGCGAATAGGATCCAAGTAGTTGTCTTGTAACGGGTAGCAGCTAATTTCAGCGGTTAATTTCATTTTATGACCCCAAGCCGCACTAGAGTGCGGCTAAAATTAAATGAGTAAACATTGAACTTTTAAACATTTAGATAATTAAACCGGAAATGTCCGGCAGTACTTTACTAGATAAACTTAATACTAAAGGTTAATCCGAGCTGACGAGGATCGCCATAACGGATATATTGTTTATCAGCCCAATCTTGATCGGGCTCGTTACCAAAATAGAAGCCTCGTGTACCATACTTTTCATCAAACAGGTTGCGCCCCCAAAGATAAGCAGACCAAAGCTCTGTCTCATAACCCATACGAGCATTGAAGATGGTATAGGCTTGAGATGTAGACTCATTGCTGTCTGAGTAGTAAAACTCACTCTTACCGCTCGTGGTTAAATTTGTAAACCAGCCAGAATCGGTGCGATAAGTCGCCCCAGCGCTATAGGTAAACTTAGGTGAATGAGCCAGTTCGCGGCCACTTAGATCAACCGTACCACCGTATTTGTCCTGATATGAATAGTCGCCATACTCAGTCTCTAACCAACCAAGGCTTGCATACAACTTCAAGTTATCCGTTGCATACCAAGTGCCGTCCAATTCAGCACCGTAGTTATTTGAACTGCCTGCATTTTCGGTATAGAGGTAAAAACGTTGACTATCTTCAACGGCTTGCTGAGATGCCGCAACCTGCTGATCTTGTCTATCCATATAGAAAACAGAGAAGTTAGTATTGATGTCACCATCAAGCCAAGTAGATTTCAACCCAATTTCATAGTTATAGAGAGTCTCAGAGTCATACTCAGTTTTATCGGCTAATTGCTCAGGTAAAGCCATATTAAAACCGCCCGCTTTATAGCCACGAGCAACCCTAATGTATGTCTCCTGTGTATTACTGAGCGTTTTACTCAAGGCAATATGACCGCCCCACATGGTCTCATCAGGGTTAAAGCTTGAGCTTTTCATCTCCCCATCAACAAGGCGATCTTCATCATATTTAGCCTCTCGCTCTTCGACTCTCAATCCTGTTGAAAATGAATACCCATTACCTAAATCTGAGTCTATTTGACCAAAAACTGCATAGTTTCTTGCATTAAAATCTGAAATAACATGCTCGTCAGCCCAGCCGTTATAAAAAGAGGTGACTTCATTATTTTCATCGAGATTCATACCATAAACGCCGAGCAACCAGTCAGTGCTCCCAGCAAAGATACGCCCGGCTTCTGTGGAGCTGAGTCTAAACTCTTGGCTAACAGTGTTACGCTCTCCTCTCTTATCCCAAGTGTAATCATACTGACAAGGCTCGCCGCCACAATCTAAGCCAGCCCAATAATCTGGATTGGCCCAGTCACCGTCATAATTATGGTGAGTTTGAGAGCTTGCATAGGAGGTCAAAGAGACTAAATCAAATGCATCAGCCCCTGTATAAGTAAACTTAAGCGAGCTGCCAGAGGTACGCTGTTTGTCCACGCCAGGCGCATCAGTTAACGTATCGAAACCATTATTATCTAAGGTCCAAGCATCATAACCGTTATCAAAATCAGCATGCAGCAAGGTCAAATCTATCTCTAAATCATCAGTTGCATACCAGCGCAGTTTAGCACGGCCAGTAAACTCATCACGGGCATTAGTATCATCACGCCCAAGATAGAGGTTATCTTGGTAGCCGTTTTGCTTATGCTGTTGCAGTGATACTCGATACAGGAGTTTGCCAGAGTCCGTTAACGGACCAGAACTAAAGCCGCTAAAAGTCGTTAATGCATCATCGCCTACAGAGACTTCGGCTCCATGCTCAAACACATCAGTAGGATCATTACTCTTAAGGTAGATAAGTCCAGCAAGTGCATTCGCACCGTAACGTGTCCCTTGCGGCCCACGAAGCACCTCTACTTGCTGCAGGTCATACATACTCGATATCATGCCTAAACCGGACATGTCGATATCATCGATAATGTAGCCGACCGAGGAGTTAGGTGCTCCTTGGTACTCCTCCTGCTCCCCAACACCACGTATTTGGAAGTATTTTGGTCTTGAGCTTCCCCCTGACCAGTTAAAGTTTGCGATGGAGTTTAGGATATCTTCGAAATGTTGAGCACCTTCATCTTCGATCTGCTGCTGATCGATAACGGTAATACTCGAAGGCATCTTCTCAAGCTCGGTACCACGAAAATCGGAAGTGACAACAATCACCTCCATCTCATCACCTGTATCTAGTGTTTGACTTAGCTCTGATGCAACTGCGTAGCCAGATGCTATCGAGCTCGATACCGCAAGTGCGACAGGTGAAATCTTTTTTAATATAGACAGTTTTGAAACAGACATTAGGACCCCAAATTATTATTTTGAGATCCGGCAATTGGAAAAGCGAGAAAGGATATTGTATTTGATCAAGTTTATACGATCAAAATTTGGCCCATTCCTACGCCGGTATAAGCCGGATCAGGTTCAAAGGGTTTGTCGTAGGACATCTCAGATACCGCATTATATGCAGTATCACCCCTTGGCGCCGGCGATTATACATCAATATTACTAACTATTGACAAACTTCTAGCATCAATCGCAATAAAAATGCCACCCCATTGATGGCATCTTATATCAATCAACTCCAACTAATTAGAAAACGCCTTCCTCACATAAAGTTCATACCTGACAGCATCTGTATTTGGCGCAAGACCTGACACCTGCATCTGCTGCTTTCCATGAAGCTTTAATGACTTCCAGGCACTGCCTTCATCGTCTAAGGTATAACCGTTAATATCATACCAAGTGAACTTGTATTGAAGGCGCAGATCCGTTGCAACTTTGCTGATGATTAATCCAGAGCCCTGTAGGAACCCTCCCTGTTGACGGGACTTAAGTTGCTCAACACTGACCTCACCAGCAAAGGATCCATTGTCGACGCGAACCTCTCCCGTGGAGCTTGCCATCACCCCTGCAGTATGGGGGGCACATGCCGTCATCATTAACCCTAACGCTAAAATTGTTATTAATTTTCTCATTGCACTTATCATCCTTATTAAGTTGAGGAACTCATACTGACAATATGAGTTTACCGCTTAATTAATCAATCAAAAAATGAGCCCTTGCTGTAGCAATCAGCTTTTTACGGTTCGTTTGCCAACAGTTAATGCTCACATTGGCCACCCTGCGTCCCTGACGAGTGATTTTACACTCAGCAAACGTATCTTTATGGTAACCAGCTCTTAGGTAATCAATCGAAAAATCAACCACCTTAGGCACCTTACTTGTGTGCATAAATACCATAAGTTGCACAATTGCCGACATCTCCATAAACCCAGCAATCACGCCGCCGTGAATAGCGGGGAGGATAGGGTTACCTATATTGTCACCTTTTGCTGGCAGTCTGAAAACCAGCTCATCACCGAATCGCTCCACAGACATACCAATAAAATCGGTATAGGGAACATGGGATAAGAGATGGCTAAAGTCATTCAACTCAGTGGCTTTTTTCACTATCTCTTTTACATCGAGTTGTGGAGTCTTTGAGACAATCGGTTCCTGCACGCACTGCTTGCTGTCTGATAACCCATCAGCTAGAGAAGTGACCTCCTCGCCAATCAGAGCTTGGCGAAACTCATCGCCAATCATCTCCGGGCTGATACGCATAAAAGAGCCGACTGCATGGGCAATGGGATCATCAATCGAATCTTGATAAGCAATGCCACGTGTAAACGCAACACTCGAAGATATTTTATAGCACTCAGCAAAGCCATAAACAGGCTTATTGGGATCGGCAGGTTTCATATAATCAACCCGCAGATCTAAAGTTGGAGAAAGCTCTAACGCCTGATATTTATCAAAGATAGAGCAAACCACAGCACTGCCACTTGCAGTATCCATCAAGGTCGTGATCACTCCACCGTGAATCACTCCCGTATCCGGATACCCCACTAATTCATGGGCATAGGGCAGTTCAATCAACACGTGATGTTCACTGGCCTCATGAACTCTAAGGTTTAGACGACGGCACTGCGCTAACTGATCAACAAAGCGTGTGGCAAGTTGAGTAAGCGGGAAAAAATCAGGATTAACCTTCATAGAAATTGGCCTTCATTAGGTAGCACTTGCGCCTATTTTTTAGCTGCTAACATTCGGCCTAAAGGTCTTCCGCCTACAAGATGCATATGAATATGGTAAACCTCCTGTCCCCCATGTTTATTGCAGTTCATAATAAGGCGGTACCCATCTTCCGCTATCCCCTCCTCCTCTGCCAACTTAGCCGCAACGGTCATCATTCGACCCAGTGCTTTCTCATCTGATGCTTTGACATCATTCACTGTTGGAATAAGATGATTTGGAATAATAAGAATATGACTCGGCGCCTGAGCATTAATATCACGAAATGCGGTGACTAATTCATCTTGGAATAAGATATCAGCAGGGATCTCTCGACGTATAATTTTACTGAAAATGGTTTCTTCGGCCACTTGCCTGTCCTCTCTATCATGGAATAGTAGGAGTATACCTATAATTAGTCGCATTGGGAGTATCTGACAACTCATCTTGATAAAGAAGGTGTTGTTTGCCCTAAAAACTTACAAACATATCTGTAAATTCTACCAAAGTGATAGTCACACAAAGGACAAGCCCCTTCACATTGATTAACAGTTACACAATTGTATATACATTAACATTGACAATAGAGGCTAAGAGCATAGAATCTTAGGCTAATAAAACATTTGAGATAGCAAATATGCTAACGGATAAAGAGACTGCACTATTAAACGCGGCAACTGACTTGATTAAAGAGCATGGTATGATCGCTTTAAATATGTCTGACGTTCACAAAAAAGCCGGCTACTCAAGGGCCGCTCAATACCAATCTTTCAGCGATAAAAACTCTCTACTTGCTGCACTGTGTATGAGGGAGCTAGTTCAAAATACCTCTGCACTTAACGAGCAAAGATATACAGAGATGACTAGTGACTTCACCGTCGTATTAAGACCCGTTGTTTATAACTACTTAAAGCTTTCAGATAGACTAATGATCGACTCAGCATTCAACCATATGCTAGATGCCGTTCAAACTCTTCCTGATGTTGAGCAGTTTTCATTCCTGAAACAAGGTTTTAATTTTCTCAATCAAGAGAGAATTAACGCTGCGTAAGCTAATCCCCTCTATATTAAGCCTTTTATTTACCGTGAAAGGCTTAATATAGCTCCCAGCAACCATTAGGTCTTAATGATATACACAACACCCTCTTTTTCATAAACGTTACTGACTTCATTCCCCTCGTCTAACACAATAACTTGCTGACCCTTTTCAGTGACAGCCTCCCCTGCAGCATTAAGCACAACAGCAATTCCCATCGCCGTTAACATCGGAGAATGAAAAGAGCGATAATGTTTATGGTGCTTAGGTATAACGATCACAGGTGCTATAACTGGACTACGAACAACGCGTTGAGATGCGACACGTTGACACTTCACACCACCAGCACGCTCACAACCTACAGTTGCAGCACTCACTCCTTTTGAGACTCCAGCACTAACTACTGCCAATACAGAAATAGAGAAGTAAATAATAGATGCAGCATGTTTCATTGTTCTAATCCCCATAAGTCAAATACTTCAAACAAATAACACACTAAACTATACATATGTATAGACGCATTTTCAACTGGCAAATAGGATTTGTGATTATCCTCATAAACTCAAACATATATACTTTTCACAAAAAATTTTTAAGCTATTATCGCGCCAATTATTTGGCTCTATGACAAAACTAATGAAAAAAATGCTTTTCCTGTTTATATTTTACTCAACATCCTCATTGGCAAGTGCACCATTTGGATTAGAGTGGGGTGCAGATCTATCTGAGTATGGAGTGACAAATGTAAATGGACAAACAGTAACGCTATTAACCAACAAATTGCCGATTGTTCATCCCAGAGCAGAGAACTACTTCCTCAAAGGGAGAACAGAACTAGGGTTAAGTCTAATCAGAATGTCGTCCAACGTTTATGATGTACAAAGTAAAGAACTTGAGATGATTCATAATGAGATTAGAGAGGAGCTCATTCAAAGCGGTTATCGATTCACCCGAACAGAGTCAGGAACCTTTGGAACATATCAATGTATTTTGCAAAGTAACTGTTATGGAAACTCATGGCATGCGGAGTCAAAACAAGGCAATACAGTAAAGCTGTTAACTCAAGGTAAAAATCGAAAGGAAGGCTATATATTAGTTGAGTTTTCAGCCCCGGAACTACTTGAGAAAGAAAACCAACTTGAATTACAAGCCTTCAAAGCCAAAAACACTTCAATTGCTGCAGCGTTTTAGCCCTGTACTTGATTGAAGATTAAAGCTAATACACTGCATATATTTTAGGAAGAAAGTCTTACCTAATTCAATGTTGCACTTCATGCAGGTGTGTCTGCGCCCAAGCAATGGCTTGACCGCGACTCGATACACCTATCTTTCTAAAAGCACGGTAAAGATGAGTCTTTATCGTACTTTCACTAACAAAAAGTTGATTAGCAATATCGACATTAGTACTGCCACTTAGCAGTGCTTGTAAGACCTCGCGCTCTCGTATAGTTAAACTCTCACTTCCCTCAACCTGAGATTGGTTGTCCTGTTTATGCTCTGATAGCTCAGCAGGAATGACAGATTGTCCCCTCAATATATTCCCCAAACCATGGCCAATTGCGTCAAGTGCTGCATCACAGAAAAATACGCCTGCAGTCACAGTCGGGTGGATCAGAAAACGAGCATCAATCTGTCGAGGAAAATGAAGGAAAACAACTCTTGCTGATAGCTTTTTCTCAACAAAACGCTGAATTTGATAAGCTTTTTGAATATCCACAGTTGATAGATCTATGATAACTAAAGAGAAGTTACCACCAGACACTTCGAGTTCCGCTTTTTCTGGAGGAATTTTAAGTAGTTTAACTAAAAATTCTTGAGGCCAGCGTGTGTCCAATAGATCAGTGAGAAGATTAGAACGAGAAATAACTACCCAGTTTATAACTTTGAACATACTGCTGACTCCATGTCTACAAAACTAATGCGCTTTCACTGCCCTAGAGCAACAACTTGTAAGTTATACCAAAAAATCTATTAACCTACACATTATATTTTGTTGATGAACAAAAATAGAAAAGAATGCCCCAAAAAAATCATCGTTTTGAACGTTAACTTTCATGTGTTATCAACAAGCAAATTTCATAGTCCTGATGAAGTTTCGCTTATATAAAATACATAGCAACTTTTCTTGTAAATAAACCCTGTATAAATTTTCACGGTCCTATATAACCATTATCTCAATATTATGATGGGGATAGCTAACAACATCGTCAATCTAAAGTATTAAGCTTGTCATACAAAACTGCTATTTTTACCTTAGACCTAATACTTAACTACTAACCCCTCTGGAATACTCATTCTATCGACTTTGTTTAAGCCAAGCTAATTTAGCCTGATATAGGCGTTGAGTGTTAGAAAGGTATGTATAGTCCAAAGCCGTTTTTAATGATTTTTCAGCAGCATAGGTTTTACCTAAAGCATGCTGAGCACTGGCTAATTCTATATATGCTTGGTGATAATATGGACTATTTTCTAAAAACTTTTCTAGATAGATAATTGCACTAAAGTAATCTCTCTCCTTAAGCGCACTCCTACCAAGCAGGTACCAGTTATAGGGTGTTGGATCATCGAGATAAAGTAAGGTTCTCTTTATCTCATTTGCAGAATCAACCTTTCCTTGAGAAGTCAGTAAATGATGATAGTTACTCAGTAGAGTGATCTTAGATTTAGCCACCTCCACTCCATACAGGTAAAACTCCTCAGCGGTCTTTTCATCACCCGCTCTTCGGTGTACAACCGCCATCATATTAAGCAGAGGAGCATAATCAGGTGCATAGCTTACTCCTCGTTTTAACAGTGCAAAAGAGAGCGCTAGATCATTATCAAGCAATGCATCAGCCGCTAAATTTCGGTAATACATGGCAATAAACTGGCTTTCACCAATAAATGCACCACCTCTATCGTAACTATCAGGAAAGTAATCCATTATCGCGTAGTCTCTACCTGAGAGATAAAAACCTTTACTTTTGCTTTTATCCTCCTCATATAGAAACGTTCGAACATGATCTGATGTGACGGCCAAATTAGACCTGATCTCCTGAAGCATAGGCGCAGTGTGCATGACTTGAAAAACTACGCCCACATTAAGCTCTTTTGCTACAGCATAAGTCAGTAGAGCCAAGGTCATGCAGTTGCCTCTCCCTGTCGCCATCGCTTCTGCTGCAGATAAATTTTTCCCTTCATAATTAAAGTTAACTAACTTTTTTGCGACGTATTGATGAGCCTGCTCATTTATCGGAAGTTGAGCAATTTCTTCTTTTTCAACAAATCGATATATATCTTTCACTTGAGATGACGTTAACTGTATTAAACTATCAAAACTGGGAATTGAGGCTGTATCTGAACGAAACAGCAGATCGTTAGTATTCGGGTAACTCGGTTTAGGAGGGGTTACAGCTCTATTACTGCATCCTAAAAGTAAAATACAGCCCAACACCCAGATAATACAAACAGCATTCACTCTCATAATAGACCCACTCCTTTGGCGACTTATCTCAGCATTCTCTATACAAAAATGTTTTCAGAGTACTTTGAAAGTAGTAAAAACATTGATCAACCCTACATAAAAATTGATACAAATAATAGCTGCTTAACTTAGACTAAAGTCTGCTAAATGTTGCTATTTTTTAGAGAAAAAGCAGTAATAACAAAGTAGAAAGTGCAAAGATAAGTGTTGTTGCTCGCCAGAAGAACACTGGATTTGTTTCCAAAAGGGGCAACTCAAACTCTCGCTTATCCTTTACAGCTTTGGGTTGTTGTAGCGCATAGATAAACTCTGAGGTGTCGCCATGCCGATGGTTCGGATCTAGACTCAAAGCCTTTTTCAAGGTTTGATCTATCCAGATCGGAATTAAAGGGTTCAGCTCATAACAAGGAATATAGATAAGATCTTGATAATCAGCTTTTGTCCGGCATCTCGCTAACCTCCCCTTAAAAGGCAACTCTCCAGTCAACATCTCAAATGCGATTATCGCCAATGAGAAAAGATCCGCACGGTTACTCACCCGGTAGCCCAGCACACTTTCCGGCGCCGAGTAATCTGCCGTACCTAAGATTCTATCTCTTTGCAGTGGCGTGGTTATCTCTGCAACGCCTTTAATATAACAGGAACCAAAGTCGATAATTTTAATCTGTCCCTCCTGAGTTAGAAGAATATTGTCAGGTTTAAGATCTTGATGTAGGGTCTCTTTACGATGAAAGGCTCGAATACCTGATTCTAACTGCTTTAACAACATCAACACCTCTTGAATAGAAGCATTGGGATTTCTGCTTATCCATAAGCTAAGGGGCATTCCATTGAGATACTCTGTCACATAGTAGAGAGCCGACTTTGGCTGGTCTCTATCGAGTAACTTGACTACATTTGGACTATGTATCCTATGCCCAATCCAGCTTTCAAGCATAAACCGCTCAATATAAGCAGCATCATCAAGGTAGTTTACAGAGGGGGTTTTAAGGCAAACCTGCCTCCCCTCTTGGTTAACCGCAAGGTAGACTTGACTACGCTGACTCTGATGTAAAACCTGTTTAATCAAATAATTATCTAATTTCATCCCTACTAACAGTGGCGGTGGGAAAGGCAGGCTAGAGAGTTGCTGATAAACATCATTAATATCTTGAGAAGGCAAAGTCTCAATTCCAAGCAACTGGCAACTGACATTGTCTTCACTACCCCTTTCAATCGCGAGCTCACACAGGTGACGACAAAAAATAGCCAAGTCAGCGAACTCTGATCTGAAGCTCACCTCTCTGTCCTCTTGAGTTTCATTTAACCATAAACTCAAAATTTCACTCAGCTCGCTATCGGTAAATAGATCATGGACGCCATCAGTCGTTAGCAGGTAATAATCCTGACTCTGAAGCGCTAACTGGCGATAGTCCACATCCAGCTTCACATCTAACCCTAGAGCCCTAGCCAAATAACGTTTATTGGTATTCAGTACGCTAATATGATCACGGCTTATTCGCTCTAGCTCCCCATGTCGAAAACGATAAGCCCGTGAATCACCCACATGTAATAGGTGAGCACTACATGACTTAAAGATAAGTGCGGTAAAGGTACACACATAACCTTTTCTCGCATCACGATAATCTTGCCCTAAGCCAAATAACCAGCGGTTTAAGGCCGTTAAAACTTGAGAGCTTGCACGCTTGACTCCCCAAGTATCTGGGGTTGAATAGTAATCTGAGATAAAGTTAGTCACACTGATATGGCTCGCTTTTTCTGCGGCCTCAGCGGCACTCACCCCATCACAGATCACAGACACAGCTCCCTTTGTGGTGAGCATTAATCCATCGGGAATGCGGATCCCTATCGCATCTTCATTTACTTGCTTCACCCCACGATGAGAATACTGTCCAGCATTGATCTCAAGCTTACCGCTTAAGGGCAAGTCTTGGTGATGCATCTTCTCAAACGCGCTCATTAGTTAACACTTATCATGGTCACTTCACCATCCTCATCCACCTCGGTCATATGGCCTTTAGGCTCTGTGAGAAACAGCAAGCTAACCAAGCCAAATAGCGCGCTCGCACCAATGACATAAAAAAACAGCTGCGTCGACACCATAGAGTAAACCGTCAGAAAAAATACCGCCCCGACATTGCCATAAGCCCCAGTCATACCAGCGATTTGTCCGGTAAGCCTACGTTTAATCAAAGGGACAGCAGCAAATACGGCGCCTTCACCACCTTGTACAAAGAAGGAGCAGGTCATCACCATTAACACAGCCAAAGGAAGAGACCACTGAGCATCGATCTGCGCCATCCCAAGATAACCTAAGGCTAAACCGGCGGTTAAGATCATTAAGGTTGGCTTTCTTCCAAATCTATCACTTATCCAACCTCCTCCAGGACGAGACAGCAGATTCATAAACGCATAACTCGATGCCAACATCCCCGCTTGAGCTAAGCCCAGCTCAAAGGTTTCCGCAAAAAAGAGAGGCAACATAGAAACAACTGCCAGCTCCGAACCAAACGTAGAAAAATAGAGCACATTAAGCACTGCTACCTGTTTAAAAGGATATCGCTCAAACTCAGGTACAGTCCCATTAAACAGATGTTTATTAACCTGATAGGTGAGATAAAGATCGATGGCCAGAACGAGCATTAACACCCCATAGATCAACTCAGTACTACTTTGGCTGAACATCTTGACGCCCTCGGGGGATAACTTCCAGGCCAAAAGCGCTAATGTGGCATACATAGGCAACTTCATCACAACGAGTAACATCAGATCAGCCTTACTTGTCACCTCTAGTGCACCCGCTTTTTTAGGCTTAAAATAGGTTGAGCCTTTAGGTGTATCGCTCACATTAAGAAAATAGATAACACCAAAGAGTAGACTCAGTCCCCCAGTGGCACCAATGGCATAACGCCAACCATCTTCACCGCCAAACGCAAGCGCAATCACAGGCAAGGTAAAGGCTGCTGCCGCAGACCCAAAGTTACCCCAGCCGCCATAGATCCCCTCTGCGGTCCCGAGCTCATTAGCGGGAAACCACTCACTGACCATACGTATTCCAATAACAAAACCCGCGCCAATAAAGCCAAGAAGAAAGCGAGCTAAAGCAAGCTGCTCAAAACTGGTTCCTAAGGCAAACATAAAGCAGGGGATTGAACACACGATAAGTAAGGCGGAATAGGTTAGCCTTGGACCAAACTTATCCGTCACCATACCGATAATAATCCGGGCGGGAATAGTGAGAGCAACATTAAGGATAAGCAGGGTTTTTATCTGCTCTTTACTCAGTCCTAGGCTGTCGGCAATGACACTCATTAACGGTGCGGCGTTAAACCAAACAACGAATGAGATAAAGAATGCCATCCAGCTCATGTGCATCATTTTCATCTTGCCTGAAAATGAGAATAGATTAAATTTTTCCGCCTTCATATCGCACTCCTTAAAGCAGTTGACTCACTTTGATCACAGGCCGTTTGAAGCCGCACTCTGCCTCCTTCGCAGCTAATGGGGTAAAGCTGGACACGTAAGCTTTCATCTTCAATACATTCACCACTGGTTAAGCTGTAGTGTTGCTTATGCAGTGGCGATGCGACCCAAATATCCCCTTCCAATTCACAAATAAGTCCACGGGATAGTAAACTGACTCCAGTGGCAGGATCGGTATTGCTAATGGCATATAGCCCCTTCTCACCTAAATTAAAAATGGCAACAGCGCGGTTTTCACACCATGCAGCAATCCCGCCAAACCTTGGCAGCGCACTCTCATCACAAATATCAACCCATCTCATATTTAATCTCCTTTCTGCACCCTGCCATATAGTTAAACTTCACTTAATTCAGCTAATTGAGCATCTTCACTAAGAGGAATGTTGATCAAAGGAATTCTGTCAGATGTGGAAACAGGGAAACGTTGACCACGACTGTATCGATACTGCTCTAACCCAAATGCAGGCATCTGTTCAGGATTTACGTATTCACTAAATCGAGATAAAAACTCTGGAGTCTCTAAACTGGTTTTCCATTCACATTGATAGCTGGCAACCACTTTATCCATATGGCTTTCAAGCTCTGATATCAGACCTAAGCTGTCATCGATAATCACAGATTGAAGGTAGGCTAGCCCCCCTTCGAGGGATTCGAGCCAGACAGAGGTACGCTGCAGACGTGCAGCGGTTTTGGAATAAAACATCAAGATCTGATCGATAAAGCGCACTAACTCTCTGGTGCTAAGATCGGTTGCAAACAGATCGCCGTGTCTTGGCTTCATGCCTCCATTGCCGCCAACATAAAGGTTCCAACCTTTATCACTGGCAATAATACCAATATCTTTACTCTGTGCTTCTGCACACTCTCGAGTACAACCCGATACTGCAAACTTTAACTTGTGTGGCGATCTCAAGCCTTTATAGCGATTCTCAAGCGCTATCGCTAAACCCACCGAGTCTTGTACACCATATCGGCACCAAGTGCTGCCGACACAGGATTTCACTGTTCGAAGTGACTTGCCGTAAGCATGGCCAGTTTCAAACCCCTGCTCCACTAACTCCTGCCAGATCATGGGAAGATCGGTGAGCTGCGCGCCAAAGAGATCGATGCGTTGTCCACCGGTTATCTTGGTATACAAGTCATGCTTTTTGGCTATCTCACCTAGAGCAATCAATTTATCGGGGCTTATCTCTCCCCCTGCAATGCGAGGGACGACAGAATATGAGCCATCTTTTTGTAAATTGCCCAGATAGGCGTCATTAGTGTCTTGCAAATTGGCATGCTGCAGATTGAGAACATACTCATTCTCGAGGGTGGCAAAAATCGATGCCACTAGGGGTTTACAGATATCGCACCCAAGCCCGAGTTGGCTCGTCCCCACTTTTCCATGACGTTTTATCAAAGAGGAGAAATCAGTAATGGATTCAACTTGGCATAGGTGAAACAGTGATTGTCTGTCATGTTCAAAGTGACAACATATCCCTTTAGATACCTCAAGGCCTTGAGACTCCATGGTTTGAGTGATCACTTGCTGAACCAGCGCACTACATCCTCCACAGCCTGATGCCGCTTTAGTGCAACCTTTAATAGCCGCAAGGGAGTGATCTCCCTCTATCACCCTAGCAACTATGTCTGCCTTAGTGACTTGATGACATGAGCAGATAACGGCATCATCATTGAGCGTTAAAGGGGCATCAGCATCTTGTTGAAATAGTTCAATGGCGGGAGTTGTTAGTGCACTACCTGAAAGGTATTGATTAAGGAGAAAGTTGTAATCAGTCACATCACCGACTAACACAGCCCCTTTTAGGTAATCTCCCGTTTCATCCAACCAAAGCTTTTTATAAGTGCCTGCTTGATTGTCACTAAGCTCAACAAACTTTGCATTATCAAAGCCTCGGCTTTGACCAATAGATGCGACATCAACCCCTAACAACTTAAGCTTAGTGCTCATATCTGCGCCACTAAAAGGAGCAGAGTCAGCTCCCTTACTGCTCGATGAAAGATGGGAGATAACAGTTCGCGCCATCTGATAACCCGGCGCCACCAGCCCAAAAACTTGCTGCTGCCAAAGCGCACACTCACCGATAGCATAGATATCCTCATTTGAGGTTAAGCAATGATCATCAATGACAACTCCGCCACGCTCACCAACCTCAAGACCACTTAAACGCGCTAGGCTATCTTGAGGGCGGATCCCAGCCGAAAAGACAATTAAGTCAGTTTCTAAATGGCTACCATCTCTGAATGTCATCCGGTGAGTTGAGCTCTCCCCGTCAATAATCGCAGTTGTTGCCTTACTGGTATGAACTGACACCCCAAGTGCTTCAATCTTCTGGCAAAGCAGTTCACCGGCCTTGTCATTAAGTTGCACTGGCATTAACTGAGGCGCAAACTCCACAACATGAGTATCTAAACCCAAAGTCAGCAAGGCGTTTGCGGCTTCAAGTCCTAAGAGACCTCCGCCAATAACCACGCCAGAAGTGGCATCTTTAGCCGCATGTTGAATAGCGTGCAGATCATCAATGGTGCGATAAACCATGCATTTTTTACGATCTTTTCCCTCAATAGGAGGTACAAAAGGATAGGAGCCTGTTGCCAGCACTAATTTATCATAGCGCCACTTCTCATCACCTGAGGTATATAGATGCCTGCTCTCAATATCCAGACCCACTACCTCTTTTCCAAGGTGAAGCGAGATCCCTTTGGCTTGATAGGCCTCAACACTTGCCAACATCAAGGTATCAGCAGATCCTGAGTCAAAGTATTTAGAGAGTTGAACCCTGTCATAGGCTGGCAAATTTTCAGCGCCAAATACCTGCACTTGATACCTTTCATTAAGGCCTTGTTCACAAAGCTGCTCTATAAAATGGTGACCCACCATGCCGTTACCCACAACCAGTAACTTGGGCCTTAAGTCATCTTCATCTAGGCCAAACCTTACATCTGGCACTTGAGTCGTTTGTATGCATCCCATGAACCTGTCCCCACTCTTTTCTACTACTTTAAAAATAAAAAGCGCCATGCTCCCCATTGGGAACATGGCGCCATTGCCAATCAATTCTAATTTTCAGTTAAGCTACAATTAGGAATGCGAGGCCTATGCCAACAAAGCAGACTCTGTATCTAATTGATTTTTAACCACTTAAAGTAAAAGTAATCATAAATAGGTATAGAGTTTATGCACAAGTTAAGCCCCAGTGCACCACAAGTGAGCAGAAGTTCATCTCATAAAAAATACCAAACAGGCAAAGTGATTAAATCGATCGAGTAGTTAGATGGAGTAGTAAAAGGTATTGAATAGCTCATTAACGCAATGCTTCTGTTTTGAGCTGCACTTAGAGAATAAAGGGGTGTTAAAGAAACTGCTTTACCAATTGAGCCAATGGGAGTCCCTGCTTCATGGCCTCCTTTTGTAGCAGTTGGTGAGCTTGAGACTCAGAGAGCCCTTTAGCCTGAAGCTTAGACTTTACCTTTGCCAGCTGTTTTTGCTCTTCTAAACAGCCTTGTAGAGTACTGATCTCTTGAAGCTGCTGCTCTGCGAG
Organism: Shewanella nanhaiensis; assembly: GCF_019457885.1. Classification (GTDB taxonomy): domain Bacteria; phylum Pseudomonadota; class Gammaproteobacteria; order Enterobacterales; family Shewanellaceae; genus Shewanella; species Shewanella nanhaiensis. The sequence goes on along the minus strand of NZ_JAHZST010000005.1, from coordinate 80,481 downwards.
TTCGTACCTTAATTTTGCCAAAACAAGTAAATCATTTAAACGGCTCATCTCTAACTGGCCTGGCACAAATGTCACACGACCACAGGTTAACAAGCTTTTAAGATCATCTGCTTGCCAACTTTGCGCGTTTATCAACAGAGGAATAGCCGAGAATGCGATTAATCTTTGCAAAAAAGCCAACTCCTTTCGGGCAAAAGTCGTCACAGATAGCAGCATCACATCCTTATCCACATCTAAGGGGAGCCGTTCAAGCTCGCTTAGGCTTAAAGGTGAGAGCAACTCAACCTCACTGTTCAAATAAGAGGAAACGTTAGCAAAGTCGAGTTTATTCCCCTCAGAGACAATCAATAATCTCATCTACCTCTCCTCCAGCACTGGTTTTTTAACAAGCCCTTTAAGTTTGTTTTCTCTATTTTTCCAAGCCTTGAGCGCTAATTGAGTTGCAACTTTAGTGCGCTGACAACGCCCCTTAATCAGATATATCGCCGACAAAGAACTCAGAACACTCGCAATAGCCAATTGAGTCACTCTCTGAGTGTCCGGTATCAACTCATCATGGGAAATAAGCTCACCCCGCTGCCAAATAGATATAAACAATTCAGCAATCTGCTTCTGATCTATTTCTAATTGAGAAGTAAATTTCGTTATCCCAATCACCCCCTCCAATAACGTTGGGATAACAAAGCCCTCTTGACCATGATCCGTAACAATAGAAAGTTCAGTGGCGATCCTTGGGTTCACTTCAGTCTCCCCCTGCACGCCCTTAAAAATGCCCACCCTTATCTCTTTACTCTCTGGGCTAAATAGCGCTATGGATCTCGCGACCTTTACATGCACTTTATCTAAACCAGGATGAAAGTAGCTGCGTAAGCTCACGGGCGCAGAGGCAGGATTGACACAACGTATCGCGGTTTGAAAAAGACTACGTAAACCTAACTCTTGGTGCAGTGAGCGAAATACCGAGACTAAAGGCGTTAGGTGATCGGCATCTAGATAACAGATCCCGGCGCTGTCTAGCGCAGACTTGGCCTCTTTAGCTGATGAAACAACGGGGATCCCGAGCGATGCAACATAACGAGCAATATGTAAACGATGGGAGAGCGAGTGGGGGTCGCCATGTAACAGTACTCGTTCCCCCTCTTTGGCTAACACTTTGGCCGCGAGCAACAGCCATGGCAGCATGTCACGCTTTCCCGCATAACAGGGCCAATCGATACTGGCATCTATGGTTTTCCACTCGGGGGATATTGTCGATTGGATACCTAAGGTAACCCCAGCAATCTCATCTATCGTCTCTCCCCTTACCCTCATTAACATCAAGGATGTCGCTAATTGAGCTCGAGTACCGTAACCATCATAAAAACCAGTAACGAGAAATTTTGACTCCTCAAGCGTTAAGCTACGGGAGCCTTTAACCCCTCGCCCTAAAGCTTTTACTAAGGCCTGGTAGCTCTTTTTCATCAAGCTCTGTTTCATAAAGCTTGTTTTAGTCATTGTATTTCCGTGCAAAAGTTCACCTCACCATACGTGATGAATTCATTTGATTATCACTATGCTCAGATACTCGCCATGAACCTCTCTCTTCAATACTCGAAACCAGCGCTGATAGTGTCTGAGCGACATTGACGACCTCTCCGACAATCATCAAGGTGGGCCCCTCAACAACCAGTCCCCGCGCTACCTTCGCCATACCGCCTAATTTGGCGTAAACCACTTCCTGTTCTGCTCTAGCACCATTAGTGATAAATGCCATAGGCAGCTCAATGCTTGCCCCCGCAGCCAATAATCCCTGCGCAATGTTACCAGCCTGCTCCTTGCCCATATAAAAGACTAAGCTTGTTTCGGCGCAGAGAAGTGCACTCCAGCTTTGGGCACTGTTATCAAACACTCGTCCGGTCACAAAGGTCACAGAGCGTGCCACGCCTCTGTGTGTCAAAGGGATCCCTGTACTCGCCGCGCAGCCAAGCGCCGCCGTCACTCCCGGAACAAACTCGCTCTTAATTCCGCTCTTAGCCAGATAAAGCGCCTCCTCGCAACCACGACCAAAGATATTCGGATCGCCCCCTTTCAAACGAACCACAAAACCACCATCCCTTGTACTAGCGACCAATAGTGCATTTATCTCATCTTGCTTAGCACTGGGTTGACCACAACGCTTACCGACAAAATGCATTGCACATTTAGATGATGCTAATGTCAGGATATCCTCACACACCAAACTGTCGTAGATAATGACATCGGCTTTTGAGATATATCGAGCCGCTTTTAACGTCAATAGTTCCACCTCGCCACACCCCGCCCCTACAATCGCTACCTTAGGTGGAGTACTGGCATACCGGTTTAAATCAAGTTTTATCACATCAGCAGTTTTCACTGGGCACTCCCTCTTAAAGTTAAATTCGATAACCCCTCTAGGGCAATACAGGTAACACGAACGATTTAATCTTATGAGAAGTTATCGCAACCCTTATGCCAGTAGTTAACAGATTGATTAATATTGATGTTTTAAAAATTGATATCTATTTTTGCGAAGTTTGAGCTCCAAGAGTGCAAAGTCTTGCACCAAAAAAGCTCATAAAAGAGAGGAAAAAGTTCAGCAAAGCATGGAAACAGAAACTGCAGGCACAAAAATGCCAGCAAATGCTGGCATTTTATTTCAACTTAATGGCTCCATCAAAACCACTATTTAAGCGTCGACTCAGATGTACGACCATCATCATGACAACTATCACATCCTGGCTTATCACCAACATTCATGTCATGGGGCGCATGACAATCAGCGCATGTTAGGTTACCTTCATGGGGCTGATGAACAGCGTCCATCTCTGCCAGTGTACCATGACAGCTTTGGCACTGTTCAAACTCATAAGCTCCATCAGCAGAAGGCTCGCCATCTGCATGACATGCTTCACAGCCATCCATCTCTGCATGCATCTCAGCAAGCTCTTGTGGTTCAGCCATCGCCGTTGGTGATAAAGCTAACGCAGCCAAGCCTGCACCGAATAGCGCACTTAATATTTTTTTGCTCACAATAATATCCTCTTTATGGAGCAACATAGTGACGCTTTATCAACTATCAACGTCATCTTGCTGCCTAAAGTAATAGCACGACAATGCATAAAGTAGCTAAACATAAGCAAACTCGCAACTAACTATAGCTGAAACCTTAGCAACTCCAACTTTGATAATATGTGAGACTCATCAAATAAAAACACCTCTAACCATATGATTAATGAATTAAAGTGATATTGATCACGCTAATCCCATGCATATAGGAATGAATCTTTAGTTGCAGTGAAATTTCATTTCACTTTTTATACAACTAAATAATTATGCACTTTTAGAGTTTAAACATAAAAAACGGGAGCCTAGGCTCCCGTTCTATTCAACAATCATCAATAATCCAGCGATTTTAGCTGTTGCGAAGTGCCGCGATGCGCTTCTCTAATGGAGGCTGTGCTGACATCATTAGTTCTGATACAACCTCCACCATTGACTCTTAGCTGTTACGAAGTGCCGCGATGCGTTTCTCTAATGGAGGATGACTCATCATTAGTTCAGACATAGACTTCTTGCCGTTAATGCCTAATGCAGACATTTGGGCTGGCATGGCACCTGTTGCAGGCCCTTGACGTAAACGCTCAAGCGCGGCAATCATCTTCTCTTTACCAGCAAGCTTAGCAGCGCCTTCATCGGCTTTAAACTCACGAATACGAGAGAAGTAAGCCACTATCATAGAGGCAAGAATACCAAATAGCATATCCAGAACAAAGACAACCCCCATGTACGCGAACATGCCAAGGCCTTCACCCTCTTCGTCATTACTCGATACAAAGTTATCGATAATACCGGCAACAACACGGGCCGCGAAGATAACAAAGGTGTTCACTACCCCCTGAATAAGAGTCAAGGTCACCATATCACCATTAGCAACATGGCTTACTTCGTGAGCAAGTACACCCTCAATCTCATCTTGGCTCATGCCATAAAGCAATCCGCTACTGACAGCAACCAGTGCATTATCTTTGCTCGGGCCTGTCGCAAACGCATTCAGCTCTTCAGATTGGTAGATAGCCACTTCTGGCATCTTAATGCCAGCTTGCTCGGCTTGGCGAGCAACGGTTTCAACCAACCAACGCTCAGTGTTATCACGAGGGGCTGTGATCACTTCACAACCCATAGTTTTTTTAGCCATCCACTTTGAGATTGCCAAACTAATAAAGGCGCCACCAAAACCAAAAATCGCCGCGAATACTAGCAATCCGCCCATGGTTGAAGTGTTAACCCCTAGAAGTGACATCACAATCGAGGCCACAAGTAAGATTGCCATATTGGTAGCAATCAATAAAAAAATACGCATTTAGTTAAGCTCCTGTTGGGTACTGAATACCAGATTTTTGCGTTCTTGAAGACATAATATGTCCTAAAAGCGATAATTCAAGTGAGAAAGTTAAAAATAGTGTCAACTGAACAAGTTCAACTCACTTAAAATCAGTTGTAAATTAAAGAGAAAGCAGTCTAAAAGCCTTATATTAAGCTAGTCTTAAAAAAGGCAGAGCCCAAGCTTGGCAATAATATAAAGGCCATTAAATTTTGTTAATTAGAGAAGCAAGGTTCAGAAATAGTGGACTGTAACACCAAGAACTAAGCTAGATTGTCAGGTATTTGGCCGCCTCTTCAGCAGAGCAATTAGACAGATGTGGTACCACACCTAAACAGGGAGATGACATGAGCAGATGAAGACTAGCCAAATTCTCTTCGATGCATGAGATGTCTGCATCAACAATGTTGCCAACCCAACCCGCGATCTCTAGACCATCGGCCAGTATCGCCTCTTGAGTCAAAACTGCATGGTTTAAGCAGCCTAACTTAACCCCCACGACTAAGATAACCGGAAGCGAGAGTGTTTGAACTACTTGAGAAAGAAACGCTCCCTCTCCCAAAGGTAATCGCCAGCCACCAGCCCCCTCAACTAAACAAAAGTCCGTCTCATTGACTAAGGAGAGTGTCGGTGACAGATGCTTAATCACTGTCTCAGGAGAGATATCAACGCAGGTTTGCATCGCGGCAATATGAGGCGCAATAGCAGGTTTAAAGGAGACAGGGTTAACTTGCTCATAATCTAACTCGATAGTGGATTGCGCCATTAAACTCAAGGCATCACTGTTTCTCAGCCCCAGTTCAGTCTCCTCGCAACCCGAAGCAATTGGCTTAAGCCCTAAGCTTGCTCGGCCTTGGCTCGCAACTTTGCAAAGTAGCGCCGATGAAATAAAAGTTTTCCCACAATCAGTATCTGTACCTGTCACAAAATAGATCATCAGTTATCGTCTCTCTACATGGAGCTGTGCAATGTGGTAGGTCAAAGGAAGCCCTTTAGCTTGACGTATGCACTCCGCCCTCGCTAACCGCTCTTTCCAATCTTCGCGGCCGCGAATGCCGTGGGCCAAGTTCTGCTCTGAACTCTTCTCATCTGACACTATCGACGCCCCTACCCCTTTAATGGAGTAGAGCAAAGATTTTAAATCATCGAAGTAAACCGTAATAGGTTCAAGTTTGGCAGACTTAACTACCCAAAACTCAGGATCAAACTGTGAAACGATATCGGTCATACTTCTGAAGCTATTCACCCTAAAACCCAGCTCGACCAACTCAGGCAAACTGCCCTCGGCCACAACAGATAGATAGTAATCACCTCCAGACTTTAATACCGACCCAGTACTTTTAAAAGACTGCTTAAGGTCGTCACACCACTGCAATGCGAGATTAGAATACACAGTATCGACACTGTTTTCAGGCAGAGGGATCGCTTTAGCATCGGCGCAGACAGTTTTATAGGAGGGGAAATTAATAGACAGCTGCTCAAGCATGCCTGGCGCGATATCAAGGCCAATAACCTTCTCTACGCGTTTTAAATGGCTAAAATCTGTACCAGGCCCACAACCGATATCGAGCAAAACACCGCAAGGACTCATCTCTTTGAGTAAGCCTTGCGCTGAACGCTTTTGCAAACAGTTATGGCGGGAGTATGTTTTTGCTGCAGCAGAGAAACGCTCAGCAACGATATTAGTGTCGCTTATCTTGTTAACCCCATCTATGACTACTTCGGGTTTCATCTTAAATTACACACTCATCTAATAATTAAATTTAGCATTGATTGGATTCTACTCCAGAGCCAATACTAACGCGCTCACTAATTTGTCAATGTCACTACGGGTATGCAAGGCTGTGATAGTGATCCTTAATCTTGCACTTCCTTTAGGCACTGTGGGTGGCCTAATTGCCCCTACCCACACACCAGCACTTTTCAAATCTGCAGCCACTTTTAAAGTTTTATCGGCATCACCAATAATCAGAGGTTGGATAGGTGTCACAGATCCATTTAAATTGAGCTGAGCCGTGGCGCAGCTTTGTCTAAAGTAGGCAATATTATCAGCCAAGGTTATTGCAGGCTGCATGGACGTTTGAGTTAAATTGACAGCAGCTAGTGCAAGACTTGCCGATGTGGGTGAAAGCGCCGTCGAATAGATATATTCACGAGCATTGGCCACCAAAAAGTCGATAAGTGCTTGGCTGCCAAGAATCGCAGCGCCTTGACAGCCTAGCGCTTTACCAAAAGTCACGACCTGAATATCGGCAATTGAGGCGTTCACCGTACAAGCTCTATTAGCCAACGCGGCATCAATACCAAAACCATGGGCATCATCAACAATCAACCAAGTTCCCTGTTGATGACAGAGCTCTGACAGCGCTTCCAGCGGCGCCCTGTCGCCATCCATACTAAAGATACTTTCTGTCACTAAGGCTTGAGGCTGATACTTCAACAGCAGTCGCTCTGCACTTTGCAGATCGTTATGTAAAAAACGTTTGAGTCTAGCCTTACTGTCACCCAGACCATCAATAATCGAAGCGTGGATCAGTTTATCCGCCACAACATTATCACTGGCATCAAATAGAGTCTTCATCAAGGCACTGTTAGCACTAAAGCCTGAACAGAAAAGTAAACCCGCCTCATGGCCTGTGATTTGACAAAGACGCTGTTCAAGCTGTTGATGAGCTTGACTGTATCCTGTCACTAAGGGGGATGAGCCGCTACCAACACCATAGTCGTTAGCGCTGAGATTTAACGCCTCAACAAGCTCAGGTGATTGAGATAACCCAAGATAATCATTGCTACTGAAATTAAGGTAGTCAACGCCCTCAACAGAGAAAAGCATGGCAGGCTTATCACTGCCACTGCGGGTAACACTCAGCTTCTCTCTCTGTCTCAGCAGCCCAACCTCTTTAAGCTGGGCTTGTCTCATCTGGATCTTTTGCGATAAAGAGATGCGATCGCAACTTAATGCATCTAGGGATTTATTCGTCACAAAATGCTAATCCGTTAAAGCGCAGCGGCATCATAAAAAGCAGCACTTTGCTTATCTTTAATCGCGTTAGCTTTAGCCGTTGCTTTCTCAAGTACAGCCTTATCATCTTCGATGGTGGCATACTTGCCCTGCTCAGGATGCAGACCAAGACGCTTAAACAGGGTCATATCTTCATTCTCTTCAGGGTTATTTGTGGTCAGCAGTTTGCAGCCATAAAATATCGAGTTGGCCCCAGCGAAGAAACACATCGCCTGCATCTCATCGCTCATTTTTTCACGACCTGCCGACAAGCGAACCCTTGAATGGGGCATCAAGATACGTGCAACAGCAATGGTTCTGACAAACACCAATGGGTCGAGATCCTCAAGATTCTCAAATGGCGTCCCCGCGACTTTAACTAGCATGTTAATTGGCACAGAGTCAGGGTGCTGCTCCATATTAGCCAGCTGCTGCAGAAGACCTGAGCGGTCGGTGGCCTGCTCGCCCATTCCCACAATACCGCCAGAGCAGACTTTGATGCCTGCAGCGCGTACATTCGACAAGGTATCTAATCTGTCTTGATAAGTACGTGTGGTAATGATGTCACCGTAATATTCAGGTGAAGTATCTAAATTATGGTTGTAGTAATCTAATCCCGCCTCGGCAAGCTCTCCAGCTTGATCGGGTGATAACATGCCTAAGGTCATGCAGGTTTCCATTCCCATGGATTTAACTTCACGCACCATATCTTTAAGGTAAGGCATATCACGAGCGTGAGGATTACGCCACGCGGCGCCCATACAGAATCGAGATGCACCAGCGGCTTTAGCACTTCTTGCTTCGGTCAATACCTTCTCAATCTCAATGAGACGCTCTTTTTCAAGGCCAGTATCATAACGAGCACTTTGAGGACAATATTTACAATCTTCAGGGCAAGCGCCGGTTTTTATCGACAACAAACGACTGATCTGAACTTCGTTTGGATCGTATACCTGGCGATGGATTGAATGAGCTTCAAAAAGTAAGTCATTCATAGGTAAAGCAAAAAGTGCTTCAATCTCATCGCGTTTCCAGTCATGACGCAGCTGTATTTCCGACATTTAACTTACCCTTTCAACTCAATATAATTAGTTTTTATCTTGCTTAGGATACCTGTAGACCGTAATCTGTCAACGCCAACCAGATAAAAGGGTTTACTAACGGTTATTTTATGAACAAAAATATCAACTCTACGATCGCCGCCAATAACAGTTCAATAGACTTTGAATTTGATAAACAACATATCTGGCATCCTTACACTTCAATGAGTCATGCCCTTCCTGCATTTGGCGTTATATCCGCAAAAGAGTGTGAGCTGACACTGGATGATGGACGCCAACTTGTCGATGGCACCAGCTCTTGGTGGGCCTGCGTTCATGGTTATAGTCACCCTACAATCGTCAATGCAATGCAGGAGCAGCTTCACAAGTTGAGCCATGTCATGTTTGGTGGGATCACTCACCAGCCAGCAATTGAACTGTCAAAAAAGCTGGTGAATATGACCAGCGATAACCTCACTAAAGTATTTTTAGCCGACTCAGGCTCAATTGCTGTTGAGGTCGCGCTAAAGATGTCTTTGCAGTATTGGCAAGGACGTAACCAGCCGCAAAAACAGCGCATACTAACGGTAAAGTGTGGCTATCACGGTGATACATTTGCAGCCATGAGTGTGTGCGATCCCGAAGGCGGTATGCACACTATGTTTGGCGATTCTGTGACTCAGCATGAGTTTGTCAGTGCGCCCAAAACTCAATTTGGCCAGCCATTCGATAACAGTGAACTCGATGAGATGCGTGCAAAGCTTGCCTCACAGGGCAATGAGATAGCAGCGGTTATCTTAGAGCCTGTTTTACAGGGTGCTGGAGGTATGCGCTTTTATCACCCTCAATATTTAGTTGGTTTACGTCAGCTATGTGATGAGTTTAATGTGCTTTTAATACTCGATGAGATAGCAACAGGCTTTGGGCGTACGGGTAAGTTATTTGCCTATGAACATGCGATGCATGATGGAAAAGCCGTTGAAGCCGACATTCTCTGTTTAGGCAAAGCCCTCACTGGCGGTTATATCTCACTCGCCGCAACTATCTGTAGCGATGAGGTCGCCCAGGGGATCAGCGACTCGCCAGCAGGCGTGTTCATGCATGGCCCAACATTTATGGGTAACCCACTGGCCTGCTCTGCCGCTTGCGCCAGCTTAGATCTTCTCTCACGCAATGAGTGGCAAGCCCAAGTCAGTAACATTGAGCGTCAGTTACAAGATGAGCTTGCCGAAGCCGTTGAATATCCACAAGTCAAAAATGTCCGCGTATTGGGCGCAATTGGTGTTATCGAGATGAACTCGAGCGTCAATACCGCTGAGTTACAACAGCAGTTTGTCGACCTCGGTGTCTGGATAAGGCCGTTTTCCAACCTTATCTATATCATGCCCCCCTATGTTATCTCTGCAGAGCAGTTAACTAAATTAACCAGTGCAATGAAAATAATGGCCAAAAGTATCTTAACCTGCGGTGATCAAGCAGAGTTTATTAGCCACGGTTAATCAGGAGTCATCATGTCGAAATTAGCAATTATCACTGGAGGTAGCCGCGGGATCGGCTATTCAATCGCTGAAAAACTTGCCCAGATGGGGTTTAACCTGATCTTAATGGCAAAAACAGCCAACAATTTAACCTCGGCTAAACAGGCACTACTTGAAATCAACCCAAACATCAGCATAGAAACCATTGCTATCGATTTTAGTGATAGTGCGGCAATAGAGAGTGTGGCTCAGACGATAACCGAAAAGCACACGAACATTGATATACTGGTTAACAGCGCAGGCGTCCTTAGCATTGAGTTCGAACACGCCTCTGCTGCCACACTTAGCACACTGTTTTCCGTCAACTGCATCTCTACCATGGTACTTACAAATGCCATTTGCGAGCAGATGAAGCAAGCGCGCTCCGGCTATATTATCAATATTGCCTCTTTAGCTGGCAAAAGCCACTTACCTAAAATTGGTGCATACGCAGCTACCAAAGCTGCCCTTATCAGTTACAGTGAAAGTTTGTATAAACACCTGCTTCCCCACAATGTTAAGGTCACCTGTCTCTGCCCCAGTGTGGTTAACACCGAGATGACTGATGATGGGCGAATTGCAAACCAAGATAAGATACAAACTGATGACTTAGTTAACGCCGTTACCTATATTCTCTCTCTAGGTAAAGGCGCTCAGCTTCCTCAACTCGATATTGATTGTACGCCCATCGCCTTAGCTCAGCTGTAAGCCTTGTTAGGCACCTGTGTCCACAGCTCTCGACCAGGTGCCATAATGAATTGCAGAGTTAACATCGCGTCTGGGCTGCCAACCTAAGGTTTCCAACTCAGGTTTATCTTTGAAATAAGAAACATAACCTACACACAGATAGGCGATTATCTCTATCTCTTCAGGAATATTAAGTGCATCTCTTAGTACTGAGTCATGGAGGATGCTCACCCAACCAACACCTAAATTTTCAGCTCTGGCTGCCAACCACAGATTCTGAACTGCACACACACTGCTAAATAGATCCATCTCAGCTTTAATCGTACGACCTAACACAGTTGGGCCATTACGGTGTCGATCGCAGGTCACACAGATCCCCAGCGGTGCTTCCAGTATCCCCTCTAATTTTAATTTTCGGTATTGAGCTGCTTTGTCATCATTAAACTGTTCTGCAGATTCACGATTAGCACTATCAAAGCCAGTCTTTATCTTCTTTTTTGTTTCCAGATCATCAACCAGAACAAAATCCCAAGGCTGCATAAAACCAACACTGGGGGCATGATGAGCAGCGGTTAATACTCGATGTAACACATCCTCAGGGATCGGTTCAGGGGAGAACTCGCCACGAACATCTCGCCGGGCAAAAATAGTTTTATAGACAGCATCACGTTCATTTTCAGTTATTTTCATCACTAAGGAGTGGTAAGGAAGAGATGGTGTAGATTATCTTACGAAGGAGTGAGAGTGCGAGGATTTTATAGTAAAGAATCGATATTATCATTTGGTTGAAATCAAGGGCTAAAAAGTGGTGTTGCTTCATTCGCTCATCTGTAGCAACTCATGCCCACTCTATAACCCCAACTGACATCAAACAAACACAGGCTTTTAGCTATTCAAACCAGCTTTCCCAATTCTCGTTAGCACTTTTATGGGACAAGATCCCATTATTAAGGGCATTCATAAAGCTATCTGCATCTTCCATGCTAAAGCCCGCTTCTTCAAAATTTAATATCTGTATATTACCGATAAGCTTAAAGGGGCTAGATTGACATCTTTGGTAAAGTTGAACAGGTTGAGCAAGCTCATTTGACCAAGCCTTAATCAGATAAACATCCTGTTTAGTGCCATCCTCAAGCTCTACAATTCCCTCTTGAGCATAAGACCATGCATCCACAGAGTCTTGGTGCTCCTCAATCGCTTTATGGGCCAGCTCTATCGCTTCTTGCTGAGTGGCTGCTTCGAAATTCTGCACCTCTCTTTTAGCACCAGACTGTAAGATAAGGTAAGGGACCATCAACTCACCATTTTGTCCACTACCAATAAAACCAGTATGAGCCAGAGTGAGGCCGACAAAATTTCCGATTAACTCTACGTTCATTCTTTTATCCTTGGCTATTGTTCTTATCAACTAAATGTAGACCCAATTCAGCATATTGTCGTCGACGAATCAATTGATAACAGGTTATAAAGCTTAGATATATTCCAAGATACCTGATTTATTGATATCGATCGAGTGCCAATCATCAATCTTGTACAACTTAAATGAGTCAATCTGCCAACAATAGTTTAACCAATAGATTCAGCGAACATTAATGAGCTAAAGGCGCGACACCGCAAGTTGGATTATCAGCCAGTCCTACATCCCTTGCGTGTTGCTCAAACCCTTTGTTCTTCCAGAAAAAAGCACCTGGCATCGTCGTCGGGATCACGAGATTATAAAATAGCGCCCTGCCGATAACTGCAGTCACAATATTGACCAAGCTTAAGCTCAACCAGACTGCAACTGTTATGGACTCACTCACATTTTGCACCTGAGAAGTCATCAGTAAACCACACCCCATAAAGAGGTTAAAACCTAGCAGATAGTTACGTAGCAGATAGGTTTTACCAAATGTAGTGCATTGGACATAGTGAGCCGCCCCGCCTTCATTTTCACTTCGATTAAGCATCATATTGTGCCCAATCAAGCCAACCGCCTCTATCATTTGTCCCAGCACAAATACCAGTCCCAGTATCTGCAGTGCATCAGAGAAACCTGCTCCTTCAGCGCCGATTGAGATGAGTAAAACTACACCACAGACCATAGCGCCTAAAGACAAGCTGTTACCCACAAAGCTGGTTACGGTTTGCCAGTGATTCCAGAAGGGTCTGGCCTTAATTTGATAACACTGGTTCATATAATAGAGGCCAGCTAGTCCAGCAAGGGTCGCAAATCCCCCCGAACCTAGCACCCAAGGCCTTAAGGTTACTCCTGTTACTAGATTGACTAAGTCAACGCCAATTAGTTGGTTTATCGAGCTGATAACCCACGTATTGCTTGGCAAAAGTAACAGTGAAGTCACTCCAAGGCTTGCAGAGAACATAGCTAAACCAAAACCTTCGCGGCTCATGGGTGAGTAACGCAAATTATTAAAACCTCGGTAAAAGCGAAAAGGTTTACCTAAGTGAGTCACACTCATAAACAGACCCAGAGACATCAGCACAATAGAGAGCAATACCAGCGGTAGGAAGAAGTTGGAGCCGGTAAATACCTCGAACACCTCAATGCCTGCTAGTGCCCCTAAAAATGGAATGATAAATGTGCCAAGTGCAGCCTGCGCCAACAAGGTAAATAGCACCAGAGGGTTTTCTCGACTGTTCAATTTTTGCAGGTTCCAATGTTTTTGTTTACCCACCTTTTGATCCACCACAGGCTGATAATGACCTTGGGAGTCTTTATGGTATTTAACTGGTGTATTGTCGGTACGAGTCAACTCATCAGGTAGTGTTTTTGTCTGCTGAAAGCGAATATTGGGATGGGTGATCTCAGGAGATGGAAAGCCCGGTATCGCGGTTTTGCACTGCTCTCTGTTCTCTGGTGTATTCTCTATCACGCCAAAATCCAGCGCGTTACCCACACACGCCGACACACAAGCAGGCTTAAGGCCAACTTCGAGCCTATCGACACACATATTACATTTAGATACCAGCCCTTTTACCGGATCTAACTGAGGGGCATTGTAGGGACAAACCCAAGTGCAGTAACCGCAACCAAAACAAGTCTCAGGGTCTTGCAATACAGCGCCATACTCAGCATGTTTGGTGTATGCCCTCGTTGGACACCCTTTTAAACACACAGGATCATCACAATGGTTACAGGCCATGGAGATATTCATCCGTTTATAATCTGGGTATGAGCCCCCTTCCACATACCCTACAGAGCGAAATGCCAAGTGCGCAGGATTATCATTCTTCTCAGAACAAGCTGACTCACAGGCATGACAGCCGATACAGTTATCGGCGGTAAAGAAAAACCCATGCTGTTTATTACGATCTGGATTAGTGCCAACTTGCGGGTTGTCATTAATAAACATGGAGCGACCTACCGGTTTATCGGTCAACTCAACAAGATCAATCCGCTTGCCGTAACGATTTTCAATTTCACTCTCTGTTTTTGGCAAATAAGCATAAGCTTGCTCATCAGTTCTCACTTCCCAGTGATTTGAGCGTCCCTGTTGCTCTTTATTCTCCTCAGCTCTATTTGAGGCAGTCTCTTTTTTTGAACTTGTACTCGTTGCCTGCTCAGGGATATACAGATCGACATCAACTTTCTTGATGCTAGCTGTTATTTTTGGCTCTTCTATGTTTTCTATACTCATCACTATGTCCTTGAATTCACCCTGCGGTTTACCAATCAAAATGCACGTCGCTCGGCATTGATACGGGCAGCTTCAACTTGATCAATCGCCTCAATTCGGGTTGCACATTGTTTAAAGGCTGGCTGACGGGAATAGGGATCGAGTAAGCCGAGTGTCAGCCTGTTTACGCAATCGTGATAATGAAAAGGGATAAAGACCATATTACGCGGCACTCTCTGTGTTAGCTGCACCATCACAACCGCATCGCCTCGACGGCTGGTTAAACGCACATAGCTTTGATGTTTAACCCCTAATGCATTCGCCGCATCTGGATTCATCTCCATATAGGCGGTTGGGCTGAACTTATTACAGTTACCTATCTTTCCTGTACGGGTACGGGTATGAAAATGCTCGACCACACGGCCACTATTAAGCCAAAAAGGATACTCATCACAGGGCTGCTCATTATTATTGTAAAAATCCACAGGAATAAGGTTCGCCTTGCCCGTTTGCGTGGCAAATACGCCATCGCTATAGAGCCTAGGTGTGCCCTTTAACCCCTCATCCGTTTCTCGAAATGGCCACTGTATCCCTTTAGCCGCGGCAATTTTTGCATAGCTCATCCCCGAAATATCTAAGTTACGCGGTGCGCCGTGTGGCAACTTACCTTTAGACAGGTATTTCATCTCCTCAAATGCCCCCTCTGGCGTCTCAGGAAAATGGATCATCTGACCATTCTCAAAGCGTTTCGCCAGTTGATTAAAGATCCAAAAATCCGGTTTAGAGTTTTTATAGGGAGGTAACACATTGCTAATGAGATTGACTCTGCGCTCGGTATTGGTATGGGTGCCCTCTTTCTCTGCCCACACAGACGCAGGAAGATACACATGGGAATATTGATTGGTTTCAACATCCTGATATACATCTTGAACCACCAAAAAATCTAACTTCTCTAACGCCTTACGTATTCGTGGTGTATTTGGCATTGAGGTCATCGGATTCGTGGCCACAATCCACAAGCCTTTAATCTCGCCAGTTTCTATTGCGGGAAAAATATCGGTCTCGGCCAAACCACGCTTTTTTGGGAAAAAGTCAGAGTCTATCCCCCAAAACGCTGCGATCTCATCTCGATCAGCCCTATTTTCCAAATAACGGTAACCGGGTAGCCCAGAACATGATGACCACTCTCGGGTACCCATGGCGTTACACTGACCGGTTATCGATAAACTAGTGCCGCCTGGCTTGCCTATGTTACCGGTGAGCATATTGAGGTTATTGATGTTCGCGACACCGTCGGAGCCATGGGTTGATTGATTGATCCCCATGGTCCAGATACTCATCGCAGCCGGCGCATTAGCGTACAGCCTCGCCACATTGCGTATGGTGTCTTCATCGATGCCGCAGATATGCTGAGCAATTTCTGGGCTATATGCACCAACAAGCGCTTTGACTGCTTCAAAGCCTTGAGTATGGGCATCAATATAGCTTTGATCTTGCAAACCCTCTTTGATGATCACATGCAGCATGGCATTAATCAGCACACAATCGGTTCCCGGTGTAATAGGCAGATGAATATCAGCAAACTGCGCCAACATAGTCACTCTAGGATCAACAACAATGAGCGGGAAGTGACGCTTCTCAAGCGCCTCTTTTAAACGCCAATAGATGATGGGATGCTGCTCTGGAAGGTTAGAGCCAAAGGCCATTAAACAGTGAGTGTGTTCAAAGTCATCATAGCAACCCGGTGGCCCGTCGGCGCCAAAGGAGCGCTTATAGCCACTCACCGCCGATGCCATACACAAAGTCGTGTTGCCATCATAATTATTGGTGCCAATCACGCCACGAGCAAGCTTGCCTAAAGTGTAGAACTCTTCAGTTAATAGCTGACCCGAAGAGACAATGGCAAATGCATCACGTCCATACTCGGCTTGGATCTGCTTTATCTTGCTCGCAGTCGTATCTAAGACATGATCCCAAGAACTTTCCTCGAACTCCTCGAAATGTTGATTACGAACAAGCGGTGCACAGCCTCTACCCGGACTTTCAAATAACTCATGTTCAAGGATCCCCTTAATACATAGCTTACCTCGATTGACATCGGCCCCAGCATGACCACGAGTTGTCACTATCTTATTATGCTCATTCAATCCAATCTCAATAGAGCAGCCTGTAGAGCAATAATTACACGTAGTGTACTTCCACTTCGCAACTTGCTTATTTGGGATCACAATGGGCTTTCTGTTTTTTCGACCAAACAACATCAGCACTCCAGATACAGCTAAGGTTTATTTACCCTTAACTTTGCACTAGTTGTGCCAAACACTTACCCCATTAAAATCAATCAGATATGAAAAATAGAGTGGAAGAACTTGGACAATAACAGTGCTACCGCCTTGTTTTGGTGCAATTTTGACAACAAAAAGCCTTCACCTTATTTACAATTCATTTTCATTACTAGCCACGGTTTTTTTAACGCGTTAAGATAGAAGCGAAAATAATAAAATGATATCTATAATTAGAGGTTCGTAAAATAGATAGCTACAATTTAACGGTGGCGAAGGTTATACAGGGTTAACCTTTACTTTAAATAAAATCGGACTTTATTTAATTATGAAAGGGAGCAGTTAAATGGCGTATATCATTGATCCGAATTCAAACTCTAAAGTTTACCTTTATGCCCACCACAGTTTTGGACGTTTAGCTTATTCAGTAAATACGCTAATAAGTCATTCAGATATATCAAAAATCCATGCGATAATAGAGTGGAGTGATGGCATCTGGACTATTCGAGATATCAGCACAAATGGCTGCTGGTTAAATAAGATAAAACTCTTTAGTAATAAGCGCTATCCACTGAAAGCGGGAGATAAGATTAATTTCGCCTCCTTAGAACATCAGGAATATTGTTTAGAAAATACCGATGCACCTGCCGACCTTCTTATCCCCTGCACAACGCCTGGAGAAGATAATCAACACCTTGATGATGCGATTACACTTGAGGAGTACAATCTACTCCCTCACTCAAATCCTGAATTAGCCATATTTCATGACCCAAAGATGGATAACTGGAAAGTCTCATCCATTGACAGTGAAACCGATGACAACTGCATACTCGCAGAGGGGCAAATTATCGAGTTTCAACAGCAGAAGTGGCAACTGCACCTTAGCCATCTAGAGCCATTAACTCAGGCGTTGCAGGACTCTCGATTAACCCTTGAAGATATCACCTTTGATTTCTATCTAAGCTTAGATGAAGAGGTATCACAGCTAAAAGTACATACTCCTGAATCGATATTAGATCTCCATGTGCGCAGTCATCACTATTTAACCTTGAATCTAGCCAGATACCGCTCCTTAAGCGCAGAGCAAGGGTTAGATGAATCTGAGCAGGGCTGGGTTTATGCAGATCAACTCGTCAAAGATTTGGGGATAGAGATCCGCCATCTTAATATCCAGATCCACAGAGCCAGAAAACAGTTCAGCGACAGTGTCAACGTCAATGATGCCGAATACATCATCCAAAGACAGGCTGGAAAAGTGCGTTTCGGCAGTGCTAATTTTAACATCTACAAGGGACAGAAACTCGAGTGTGGTCTACATCAAAATAGAGAGAGCACTCCAAGCGATAACCAAACACAGTACGGGCACCACTAGTGGTTTTAACATTCAGCCATCATAAAATAGGAATAGAAGTAAATTGAAGCCTATAACTGAGCCCACGCCCCTACAACTCCCTGAGTTTATTTCAGATAAATATACGCTGACAGATACTTTAGGTGCGGGAGGCATGGGCAAGGTATACCTTGCTCAAGATACTCGTTTGCATCGAACCGTCGCCATTAAAGTGTTAAATCAAGCATCAGACGGGAGCAAGACACCAAATCAAACACTAGATGAAGCCAGAGCCTTAGCTAAGTTAAACCATCCTAATATTGTGCAGATCTATGATGTGCTGGAACATCAAAGTCAGCTCGTATTAGTCATGGAGTTCATCGAAGGCCAACCGCTTCAGCAGTTTCAACATGAGCAGCTCCCTAGTCTAATCCAGAAGCTAACGATCTTATATCAGATCTGTCTAGGGCTCGCAGCCGCACATCATGTTGGAGTTGTTCATTGCGATCTAAAAGCGTCCAATATCATCATTACCTCGGAGACAAATGAAGGTGGTTTCGGCGCGAAAATTGTTGATTTTGGCATTGCGCAAACTCAGCGATCAGTCCAAGTACTACAAAATATCAGCGAAAAAAATGAGAATCTAGCTGCAAGCCAAGGTTGTAAAATAGCCATGTCGCCAGAGCAGCTAAATGGATTGCCAATCAACCATTTAAGTGATCTATTCTCTTTCGGCATTTTGGCCTATCGCTTTATCTCTGGTCACCACCCTTTTGGCACAGGCTCGGCAAGTCAGATTGGTGACAACATAGTCAATACCCCTGCACCAGATGCCTTTGAACTTGTGCCACAAATCCCAGCAGCATTAGCAAAACTACTTAATCAACTACTTCAAAAACACCCCGCAGATAGAGTGCAAAGTGCGAAACAAGTGGCGGATAAACTCCAACAAATTATCATCGCCCAAACCCAAGAGGAGATATTACAGCAGCAAACTGTGGCCAATACTCCGCTATACGATAGCAACGTCGAAACAGAGGAGCATAATTCTCCCTCTAAAGACAATACACTTAGAGACAATGCACTTAGAGACAATGTACTTAAAGATAGTGCACTTAAAAATAGTCCACTTAAAACTAGCCCACTCAACCCGTTATCGAAAAAAAGTATACTCATAACGGTGACAGCTCTTTGCCTGTTAACGGCTTTATTGCTGGCAAACTACCCATCACTATTGGCTTTTATGAATCCTGCACCATCTAGCACGGCGATTAAACATCAAGTGGTAGTGATCCCACCAACACTTGAGAGCTCAAGCTTTAGCAATCAAAACCCCATCGGCTCCAATCTTTTAGCCACAGCAGAGCCTAGCCTGCTGGTAGCAACCATGGACGATGCTATTAAGCAGTACATAATACAAAACCAATCGATGCAGCTTATCTCAAGCTCAGAGGTTAATGCCATCGAGGGCGATATCAATGCAATCGGCAACTATACCGGCGCGACAGATATCCTCACCAGTGAAATCAACTGCAACATTACCCGCTGCAACATTACTCTCTCACGATTAAATAGAAGCTCAGACTCTCAGCGCTGGACGGTATCAGAGCAAGATCACTGGCCGGTAATATTGGAGAATTTCTACGCCACCCATAACGACACCCAACTGAAAGTAACTAAGCTATTTTCGGATAGCGGGGCTGGAAAGCAGGTAAATATGCA
Source organism: Shewanella nanhaiensis (assembly GCF_019457885.1). Lineage (GTDB taxonomy): Bacteria > Pseudomonadota > Gammaproteobacteria > Enterobacterales > Shewanellaceae > Shewanella > Shewanella nanhaiensis. The sequence goes on along the minus strand of NZ_JAHZST010000005.1, from coordinate 60,904 downwards.
GGTTAGTGAACAAGACTACCTGACTTATATTGATCTTTATTCAACAGTGTTGCTCGAAGGGAGAGTCACACCAGAATTGATGCAGTCTTTAGCGACATTAATTCAGAAAACCCCTTACCTCTATTCCGCCTATTCTCTATTTAGAGAGAGTGCATTAAGTTTTTATAACAGTACAAATGATGAGAAGTTTCTTCACATCTTTGAGAAGCTATTAGACCAATCCCCTCCTGAATACAGATACAGTGTTGAACAGGCTATAGATAAGTTCACTATCTATGCCTCAACCAATGAGTTTGACAAAGCTCATACTCAACTAAACATAGCGAAACAGCGTGGTGCAAATCAAACCACTTTAATTGAGTTTCAAGCCTACTTTTTCTTAGTCAGTAATCAATTAGAGCAGGCCATAAGTACCTACCAAAAAGCTTTATTCCTGAGACCAAGTACAAAGTTATTATATAATTTAGCACTCAGTTATTGGTGGGAGAGTGATTCAATAAACACTAAAAAAACCTTAAAAACTCTACTTTCAATCAATTCAAAACACTACTTTGCCAATCAACTACTCGCTGATATTTCACTTATTGAGGGAGACTTAGAGCAAGCAATAGCGCTTTATCTTCCTTTAGTGAAAACAAACAATCAAAGTATTGATATTAGTAACCTTGGACTTAGCTATGCACTCTCAGGGAAATACCAACAAGCACTGGAGATGGCTCAATTGGCGGTAGATAGTAGCCCTAACCACCCAAACTGGATATTAAATCTGGCCGATATTCAATTAATCTTAGGTAAAACAAGCCAAGCCCATGCCCACTATCGGCAGGTTTTAAAATTAAATCAGGAAGTAGATAGCAGAAGTGCTTGGCTACAAAGAGCACAAGCTTATGTTCATATAGGTGACCACCAAGCAGCAATTAAAGCGTTAAATCAACTAAAAAAAATGTCAACAAATGATGGTGAGGTATTTTTTGTCGCCGCCCTCATATACACACAAATCGGGGAGCATACCTCAGCACTATCTCAAGTCGAAGAGGCACTAAATTCCAATATAGGAGCTGTCTGGTTTAATCTGCCTTGGTTTGATTCACTCTGTGAAATACCAAAGTTTAGTCAATTACTGGAAACAGCTGGCACACTTGATCGTTGCCAGCTTAAAGAGTTGATTTTACGCTTGAAAACCTAACCCATAGGGCGCCTTACACCAACCTGTGGATCTTGCGAATAGTGAACAGTGAATTGTCCCTGTGTATCGGTAAAAGGTGGGGTCGGTAGGTCTTTTGATGCCACATACCTAAAGGAAATAGTATCTCCCTCAACGGGAGTCTCTTTCACCTGCTCAATGGTCAATATAACTTGTAATCCATTATCCGCCACCTGACTGGTAACACTATAAGCACTGGCATTTTGCTCCTCATCAAACACGATGCCGTTTTCATAGAAACGCCAACCAGCCTCGATAGCTTTATCACTCATCTTGCCGATAAGTACCACCCTCTGCAGGAGTTGCAGCTCCTCGCTAAGCACGACAGGACTTGTTTCACTTGGTTTATAAGGCTCAAAACTTATAGTTAAGGATGAACATGGACTCGGTGTTGGTGCTAACACCCCATTATCAACTCGATAGATTTCGGTATTCCAAGGGGAGAGCACATCGGGCGTGATTGAAAAATAGTTAACATCAGTACTCACGTTCATACTGTTTCCTTCGAACGCGGGTGCAGGAACCACAATCTCAACCCCCTCTGTCACTTTGTTTGTCATGTTTTCGGCTATGTTCATCATTAATCTCCCTTCCCTGTCATAGATTATCTTGCGTGATTGGATAAATAAAAACTTGATAGGCTTAATCGTTATTTATACTGACTCAACAATAGAGACAGTGAATAAATAACTCATTAAAAAAAGTAATAGAACCATCAAAAATTAAGGTATTAGTTCAGCTTATTTAAATTCGAAGTCTAATTAAGCCTTATAAATTAGTACAGCAGTTTCCCTCCATATTCAAGCCTTTTAATTTATCTATATCCCCCCTAGTTCACAGCCATAAGTAACAAAATGTGAATAGATAAAAAATATCAAACCTATGATAATTTTAGAATACTCCACTTAATTCATAGAGCATGAAGCAATTAGCTGTTTAATTCGTGTTATATGGTGTAATACGGATTTTTTATCATTTTTGATAAGCTTTTATGAAGTGAATAATACAGAGCTTACTAGTATGAAACTGTGTAGTCTTAACCGAGTCTTTCACTGGTTAACTGGCAAACAAAGAGATAACGAACTTATCCTGCAGCTAAATTTCGCTCTGTCGGGAGGTTATCACTCCCAAGATTGGTTAATCCAAATCTGGCAAGCAAGTATTAAGCAGTCGAACCATAAAACTGACATACCTCCTATAACTGACTAACAAATAGGAAACTCACTAACAAATAGAAAAGGCTGGCAAACTTGCACATTGCCAGCAGATATAAATATTGCCCTTTATAATCGAGGACGTCTCACTCCAACCAGTGGACGAAGATTAAGCGTCGTAGGAGACAATACGCCTTTTATGTCTATATCAGTGAGACTTTGAGTATTTCCATTAGAAAGTCGAGTATTAGCTCGCTCAGCAACCCCGCCCTTATTGGGCTCTACGTTAAGAGCTCCTGCCATTGATGATGTAGAGATAAGTAAGGTGGTCAGCAAAGCTGCACAATATGATTTTTTTAACATAATTATTCCATTAATTGAGTAGTTAACATATAAAGTATTACCAATGAAAGGTAATATCCTAGTAGAAACAGCAAGTAGCATTAATTGCCTCAGTGATATGCTTATATGCTTGGACAACCCGCACACGATATCCCTAATCAAACTACTATCTAGCTTTTCAGACACTAGCACATGATCCAAATACAATTAACCAATCATAAATAATGATTTAATAAACGATACTTAAGCGCCAACATTCAAAGAAAAACTAGTATAAAAGTACAATTAGAATTGGTAAGTACAACCCGTAAAAGCATGCTCTTTTGATATTGAAACAATCTGGATGACTCAGCCAGGTTTTTGGGGGCATAACCTGATTGCACTCTCTTGGCTTATAAAGCATAAAGACAATCTAACAAATTCCCAATTCAACCAGCTACTACTCAACGTATATGAGCAGTGTCATTGGACGTTTAGTGATGTTGAAAATAGCCCTGTTATCGATACGCTTTATCAAGGTGAACTGAATACGGCTGTATTACATAAAAATTGTAGGGCATTACTGTTTAATAGCAGTAATAATTTACATCAAATCACGTTGGCAGCATCAGTAATGCATCTTTATGGACAAAATTGGATCAAAGCTCAAGATAAGAGAAGACTCATCAGCATTCTTACCTTCTATAGTGCACTTAACCGATAAACTAAAGCTTTCTCTTACTCGTCATCAGTTTCAAATGATGGATAACAATGCATATGCTATTTAGCTACTAAAGTGAATAAACAAAAACTGAAGCTAGTTACATCTAATCAGCAAATACATATCATTTTTAGCAGATGCGCTAGCGAAGTCATCAAAAATAGAGTAACCCTATCAATATCCTTGACAGGGTATGGATTATCACTAGAATACGCGCCGTTTGCCTGAATGGCAGTAACACCAAGCAGTTATAATGCGAGGTTACACTTCAGGTAAGCCGCACATTTTATTCATATGATGCAGGGGTAACAGATGGCAGGCGATAATAACTATAGCTTAGGTCCGGTTCCACAATCGGCACGTAAAGGCATTCTCTCTCTCACTATGGTGATGCTGGGATTAACCTTCTTTTCAGCAAGTATGTGGACAGGAGGAACGCTTGGAACAGGACTCTCCTTTGATGATTTTATTCTCGCGGTTCTCATTGGTAACTTAATTCTCGGTATTTATACTTCATTTCTTGGTTACATCGGCGCTCAATCTGGCCTCTCTACACATCTTCTGGCTCGTTACTCTTTCGGTTTAAAAGGCTCCTGGCTTCCCTCTCTTCTTCTCGGTGGAACACAAGTTGGTTGGTTTGGCGTTGGTGTCGCAATGTTTGCCATCCCAGTACATAAGGCGACAGGCATAGACACCAACCTACTTATTCTTATCTCTGGTCTACTGATGACCGCCACCGTTTACTTCGGCATTGCCGCCATCATGATCTTATCTGCCATCGCCGTTCCAGCTATTGCCCTCTTCGGTGGTTTCTCAGTACTTCAGGCGGTTGACAGTATGGGTGGCGTCGATGGCTTAGTGGCCTTCACGCCCGAGGAGCCAATGGCCTTCTCTACCGCACTGGTTCTGGTTGTCGGGTCGTTTATTTCAGCAGGAACACTCACCGCTGATTTTGTTCGATTTGGTAAAAAGCCGATGAATGCTGTATTTGTCACTATGTTTGCCTTCTTCATTGGCAATTCGTTGATGTTTATCTTTGGCGCAGCTGGCGCGGCAGCAACAGGCCAAGCGGATATTTCAGAGGTCATGATTGCTCAAGGATTACTGATCCCAGCAATTATTATCTTAGGGTTAAACATCTGGACCACTAATGATAATGCGCTCTACGCTTCAGGTTTAGGCTTTTCCAATATCACAGGCCTTCCAAGTAAGTACCTGTCGGTATTTAACGGCATCATCGGCACACTTTGCGCACTTTGGCTATATAATAACTTCGTGGGGTGGCTCACCTTTCTGTCAGCAGCTATCCCCCCAATTGGCGGTATCATCATCGCTGACTTCTTAAGAAACCGTGAAAAGTACAAAGATTTTGCTAATGCAAAATTCGACACAGTTAACTGGGCCGCTATTTTAGGCGTCGCGATAGGTGTTGCTGCAGGGCATTTGCTACCAGGCATAGTGCCAATCAATGCGGTACTGGCTGGTGCACTAAGTTATCTCATAATAGACACTCTGATTAAACGTAAAACAGTTCCATCAAAATCAACTTGTAAAAATGCAACTAATGCATAAGGAAACCACGATGCCAGCTGCAAATATGCTGATCCAAAACATTACTCTCCAAGGCAAGCAAGGCCTGCATCAGATCCTAATTGAAGGTGGAAAGTTCCAAGCTATCGCCCCAATGACTGAGCACTTACACTTCAGCTCTGCAGATACCTCTGGCGAGCACCTTGACGGTGAAGGCGGCATGGCTATCGCCCCTTTTTGTGAGCCCCATGTACACCTAGACACCACACAAACAGCTGGAGAGCCAAGCTGGAATATATCTGGAACTCTGTTTGAGGGGATTGAGCGTTGGTCTGAACGTAAATCTATGCTCTCAATCGAAGATGTGAAAAGCCGAGCTAAGCAGACGCTAAAATGGCAGATAGCCAACGGTATCCAACACGTTCGTACCCATGTCGATGTCTCCGACCCAACACTTATCGCCCTTAAAGCCATGCTTGAAGTTAAAGAGGAGATGAAGCAATGGGTGGATATTCAGATCGTTGCTTTCCCGCAGGAGGGGATCCTCTCCTACCCCAATGGTAAAGAGTTACTCGAAGAGGCGGTCAAATTAGGTGCTGACGTCATAGGTGCAATTCCTCACTTTGAGTTCACCCGTGAATATGGTGTCGAGTCTCTGCACTTTGTCTTTGAGCTTGCCCGCAAGTATGACCGTCTTATCGACGTTCACTGCGATGAGATAGATGACGAACAATCACGTTTTGTCGAAACGGTTGCCGCGCTGGCCCATAAATACGATATGGGAGAACGAGTCACAGCCAGCCACACAACCGCGATGCACTCATACAATGATGCCTATGCCTCACGTCTGTTCCGTCTACTTAAGATGTCGGGCATAAATTTTGTCGCCAATCCGCTAGTCAATATTCACCTGCAAGGTCGTTTCGATGATTATCCTAAGCGCCGCGGCATCACCCGAGTCAAAGAGATGCTGGCAGCCAACATTAATGTCTGTTTTGGTCATGATGATATCTTCGATCCATGGTATCCATTGGGCACTGCAAATATGCTGCAAGTACTACATATGGGTCTGCATGTATGTCAGATTATGGGTTATGAGCAGATAAATGACTCGCTAGCCCTTATCAGCAGTAAATCAGCACGTACCCTGAATATTCAGGACAGCTATGGGATAGAGATAGGCAAGCCAGGCAGCTTACTGATCCTTCCTGCCGATAATGGTTTTGATGCCGTGCGCCGCCAAGTGCCTGTACGTTACTCTGTACGCCACGGAAAACTGCTCGCAGAAACTCAAGTTGCAACAACACAAATTCATTTAGAAGAAGCTGAAAACGTCACTTTTCGTCGCTAATATTCAGCTTTGACACTGTGGTCACTATAGCTGTTTATATAGTGACCCTTTACCTACAGCAGCTCTCCTCCAAATCCCCCTTCCTGTCCTTTCACCCTTTCTCTTGACTATTTCCCTTAAAATAATCAAGTTAGAACGAGTGCTATACCAGAATTTTCCCCTCTAATTCCGGGCGAAAAACTCTGGTATAGCTCAACTAGATAGAGGACCACAATATGCATAAGAGTCGATTAGCCGCCCTAGTGATAGACAGTCAAGTTGATGATATCGAAGTCGCCAATCAGTTTTGGGAAAATGCCCTAGGTTTAATGTGCATCTCCTCTACCGAGGATTGGTCTAATAAGTATGCGCATCTGGAAACCTGTAACAATCAACCGCAAGTGCTGATTCAAAAAGTGAACCACGAAAGCAGAGTTCATCTGGATATCGAGACCGATGATATCAATGCGGAAATTGCTCGACTTGAGAAGCTAGGCGCTGTGATTGCTGAAAAGTTTCCTCGCTGGGTCGTGATGCTAGCGCCTACAGGGCATAGATTCTGTGTTGTTAACCCACAGCGAACAGACTTCACAACCGCTGAAAATGTTAATGAGTGGCCATAAAAGCAATCAGTAGTAATCATCAACGATTAAATTGAATCAACACCAAACAGATTTAGCCTATCGCCCCTTCACTGGATGATAGCTTCCAATCACTTAATTTTAGTGATAAAACATTCGTAATTGAAATTAACTTTATATACATTAATAAGATAGATATAAACCTAACAGAAAATAAAGGAGCTGAAACAAAAATGGATGTCACAATAAGGCACACTGAACCTAGCGATTTTGAGGGAGTACAATCACTGTATACCCAACCTTCCTGCTACTCAGGTACGTTGCAACTCCCCTACCCATCACTATCAAACTGGCAGGCCAGACTCGCTAATATGGGTAAAGATCACTATAACTTAGTTGCCCTTATTGATAACCAGATTGTGGGTCAAATTGGCATGATAATAATGGACAATCCGCGTAGGAAACACGTGGCCAATATTGGTATGTCTGTTAGCCATCAACTGCAGAATCAGGGAATAGGCACACAATTATTAGAAGCGATACTTGATCTTGCTGACAACTGGCTCGCACTGAAACGCGTTGAACTTGAGGTGTATACAGACAATCCCGCAGCCATTGCACTCTATAAAAAAGCAGGTTTCGTGATAGAGGGGACAGCAAAAAACTACGCCTTCAGAGATGGTGAGTATGTCGATAGCCACCTTATGGCAAGGTTAGCCCAATAATCTTAAAAGGACAAGATGATTAATATTAGAGCCGTCACAATAGCCGATACTTGCGATATTTGGACATTAAGAACCAAGGCTATCAGCCAAGCTTGCTTAAGCCACTATCCAAAAGAGGTGGTAAAGCAGTGGGCGGCCTCCCCTATACCAAGTAACTTTGCAGAGATATTGATCAACTTACACGCCATTGTCGCCGAAGATATCAGTGAAGATAAACGGAGCACTTTGCTCGGCTTTGGCTTTATTAACAAGGATAAGAGAGGTGAATTTAAACAATCCCCCCATCGCGTTTACCATCACTCGGCTTGACACCCCTTTGGGAATAATCAGAGCAACTGGCCAGTGGGCACCGAACACGCCAACAGTGACAGGTGCCAAACTGTTCATCTCAACATTCGATATTATGGGGACTGATGGCTGGGTCGCTTTGGATATCAAACTCCCCAAAACCAGTGCCTTGATAAATGAGCTCAATGATAAAATCTTACATCATCTACAAACAAGGTGAGTACCGCAATAGCCTGCACTCACCTTGTATAATGAATAGCTTAATTTTTGTTATTTCAAACTGTTATTAGAAATAATAGCCGAAGTTGATGTTAACGCGCTTATTCACTTCCCCATTACCTACCATTGAACCACCAATAAACGGCTGGTTTTCAGCAACAACAAAATCTACATAGGTGTAGAGACCACCAGCAGTAATGGCAACACCAGTGACATTCATAAAGGTGTCTTCCAGATCCGCTGACTTATCGGTGACAAGCGAGTAGTCGTTGTAAAAGGTGAGATTTGAAATTGGGCCGATCTTCACAGGCAAACTATAAGCTATGTTAGCGATATAGCTACTGGCTTCTGCAGGGATAGAGTCATAAAAACCATAGGCACCGACCACCATCTGTTCAACATCCATACCATCAACATCATACTCATAGCCGGTATATTGAAGCTTAAGGTTCCAGCGATCATAGTTAACCACACCATGCACAGCACCAGAGAAGTGATCGCCATCTTGATCACTGGCAATCTCTAACTGACCAGCTTGCGCTGACATACCAAGTTCAAGCAACACATCATCAAACACAAAGTTATGCACATAACGGGCATTAAAAGTGTTGGTTTCTCCCGCTTCTAGAGTAGGAACATCATAGATCCCCTCTCCATCCAAGCGAACTCCCACGACATCGTAGGCATAACGATCACTGCGATCAGAGACATAACCATCCAGACCACCTAACTCATCATTTTTATAAAAGGCTAAATCCAGTCGATTTGCATCACTTTTATAGGTGTAATTCAGACCCAGATCGTAATCATCTTCGAGTCCCAGGTAGAAGTTAGAGCTAAAGAAGTAGCTGTTCGATGCATAGGTCAAAATACCAAATGGGACTTGAGTAACACCGATCTTCCCCTGTTGATTCTCATCAAAATCATAACCCACCCAAGCATGATGAATCACGTTCATATACTGAAACCAGCGATACTGCGCCGAGAAGAGAACGTCTCCCACATTGCCATCAACATCGATACGGAAAAGGTCAAAATCGAGATCGCCACCGCGGTCTTCATTCTTCTCGTCATAATCGGTATAGGTATATTGGAAACGTGCGGCTCCACCAAACTTAATAGAGTTATCCTTTTTCTCCTCAACCTCACTCTTAGGAGATGCTTTCTCTGACTCCAGTTGATCGATTCGAGCTTTAAGCGCCGCGATCTCTTCATCAACCGTGGCGCCATTTGCGCTAGCATTTAACATCATTGCGATGCAAGAGGCTAATAGTGTCTTGCGGATCATCATTTATCCTTATTGCTTATCATTGTTTTTAATCTGTTTTAGATTCAGTGACTACTTCATCTTTTTCATCTTTGTAAAAATCCGACAGTACCTCTGCCAGATCTTCTCTTGAGAGGAGGCCTTGTAGATCACCATCATCATCCACAACTGGCATTGGAAAATCTGACTTCATCGTGGCAGGAATAATACTTTCTAGCGGCGCATCCGGTGAGAGCACACTCATCTCTTCCACTTTAAACTCATCCATTGGCGCGGCTGCGTTATCTTCCGCAGCACTCTCAAGCGCTTTCTCGCAGACCACTCCCTGAAATCCCTCTTCGGTCATGTAGTAGGCGTAATCGGCTGAGTTCTGTCTCATCTCTTTGAGTGCTTCACCTATTGTCTCTGCAGTCAAACGGTAAGCCGGTGGCTTCATCACAGTATCTACTGTTAATGCCCGTGCTCGGTTCACGTCTTTAACAAAAGCTTCAACATAGTCATCGGCAGGATTAAGCAAAATATCGACGGGCTCCCCAAGTTGAATAAGATCGCCATCTTTTAAAATTGCGATGCGATCACCAATTCTCAGGGCTTCATCTAAGTCGTGAGTAATGAAGATAATGGTTTTATTTAGCTCTTTTTGCAGCTCAACCAATTGATCTTGCATCTCGCTGCGGATCAAGGGATCAAGTGCGGAAAAAGCTTCATCCATCAACAAGATTTCCGCATCCGTACACAAGGCCCTTGCAAGGCCGACACGTTGCTGCTGACCGCCAGAAAGCTGCGATGGATACTGCTTCTCATAACCCGCAAGTCCCACGGTCTCTAGCCACTTGTTTGCTTTATCAACTCTGGTGGCTTTATCAACTCCTTGAACACTTAGCCCATAAGCCACATTGTCCTGAACGTTTCTATGGGGCATCAAACCAAAGCGTTGAAAAACCATCGCCATCTTTTTACGGCGAAATGTTTCCAGCTCCTTGGTATTTAATTTCATCACATCCGTTCCCTCGACCAATATCTGCCCCTCAGTGGGATCGATCAGGCGATTGAAATGGCGGATTAATGTGGACTTACCTGAGCCTGACAAGCCCATAATGACGAAAATTTCACCTTTATAAACATCAAGGTTTATCGCTTTTAAACCTACTGTGTGACCCGTTTGAGCCAAGATGTCATCTTTAGATAATCCCTCTCGAACCATGGGCATCACACTCGCAGGCTTTTTTCCAAAAACCTTGTAGAGATCTTTAATCTCAATAAGCGGCTCTATCTTTACTTCGTTAGACATTATGACCATCCTGCAAATGCTTCTGAGAACGCTTAGCGTATGCTTGAGAGGCTCTGTCGAAAATGATAGCTAACGCAACAATGGCTAAACCATTGAAAAGCCCTAAAGTAAAGTACTGATTAGTAATAGATTTAAGTACAGGCTGGCCTAGTCCCTTTACACCAATCATCGACGCAATCACTACCATCCCCAACGCCATCATAATGGTTTGATTAATCCCAGCCATAATCGTTGGTGCAGCAAGGGGCAGTTGTACGCCTAACAAGCGCTGCATCTTATTGGCTCCGTAGGCCGTCGCGGCTTCAAGAACCTCTTTGTCGACAAGTCTGATCCCTAAGTTGGTAAGACGAATAACTGGTGGGATTGCATAGATAACCACGGCAATCACGCCAGGCACTTTGCCGATCCCAAGCAACATCACCACAGGTATAAGGTAGACAAACGCAGGCATGGTCTGCATGACATCTAAAATGGGGGTGACGGCAGATTGTGTTCGGTCGCTACGCGCCATAAAGATCCCGATAGGGACGCCCAATATAATGGCCAAAAGCGTACAAACAGTGATAATACTTAACGTGCGCATCGTATCCTCCCACATACCGAAATAACCGATAAGCAGAAACGACACAACCACACCTAAGGATAGTTTCCAGGAGCGACTGGCAAGATACACCATCGCAGTAATAACGATTAACACCGCCCACCATGGAGATTGCACTAATAGCTTTTCAAACCAGATCAAAAAATCAAGTAACGGACTAAAAAAGGACTCTATTTCATCACCATATTCACGGGAAAAATCACGAAAAGCACCGTCTAATGACTTTCGTATCTCCAGCAGATCGGCACGATCCATCTTAGGAAATTTGCTCAGCCAAGAATCGGCCATAAGTACCTCTATTGTGTTTATGTCTATGCAAAGGGAGGCTGCGAGATCAGTGATCTCGCATTAACGACTTATCGGCTCTTAATGGCTTGTTTCACTTTGGCAGCAACGTCAGCAGCAACCCACTGTGTCCATATATCTTCATAATTTGTTAGAAAATATTCAGCAGCAATATCGCCATCAGCCTGATTATCTTCCATCCAAGCCAGTAGACCATTCATCTGATCGTTGGTAAAAGCGCGTTTGCTGAGGTAGTCAAACCCCTGAACCGATTTTTTAGTGAAATCAGATGTAGTGATGGTTTGAACGAGCGCCTTTGGATACATGGTCACTTTAGGAGCTGCACACTCAGCTTGAGAGGTACACGCTTTAAAATGCTCAACATCAACACCGGTTCCAAAATCGACTTTGACCATTTTGTACTTACCTAATACCGCTGTTGGCGCCCAGTAATAACCAAACCAAGGTTTCTCCCGCTCATACGCTCGAGCAATGGATCCCGCCAAACCAGCACCTGAACCAGGATCGATGAGATCAAAGCCTGCATGACTCAAATTAAGTGCACGATAAAGATTTTCTGCTGACAATTGACACCCCCACCCAGCAGGACAGCCATAAAAAGCCCCTCGCTCTGGATCTTCAGGGTGTTTAAAGGATTTGACGTTGGCAATAACCCCAGCAATGGTTTGTAAACTCGGGTCTTTATCAACCATATATTGAGGAACCCAGAACCCCTCTTCACCACCATCAGAGAGAGATTGTCCCGCAATCACTAAACGCTTTTCACTTACCGCTTTTTCAATGAGCTCTTTTACACTATTACTCCACATCTCTGGGGCAATATCTGGCTCACCTTTCTCTATCATTGAGGTACTGGTTGGCATAGTGTCGCCGGGAAGCAATTCAGCCTCACAACCATAACCATGTTCAAGAATGAAGCGATCAACATTAGCAATCAGTGACGCTGAGCTCCAATTCATATCGGCAATGGTCACCTTACCGCACTCACCTTCAGCCGATACCTGTTGTGTAAAAATGCTACCTAGTAAGCCAGCGGCTAAAATGATATTTCTCATAGAGTTCCCAATTTAAAGCGGTGAATATGTAACCAACACACTACACAAGTAACCATTAGTGCACAAGTTAGTTTACCAGAGATTAACACTGACATATCATTTTATTCAAAGTATCTATCTAGCATCATTCACCGCTCCATAATCATATGCTTTCAGAGGGATTAATCTGAATATCATTCACCTAGACAAACATTAACGAGTCATAGAGCAAATTTTATTCACTTAATGAAAATGAAGTCGAGTCTGGAAGAAGCGACAAAAAGTGATTAGAGCTCGAATCACTTTTGTCGCCATTATCAAGGTGGGTTTTAAAGGAGATATTTAAAGTAGAAGTAACAGGAAGCTATTTGGCAGACTAAAACTCTTCGAACGAATTCGCCATTTTTATAATCTGTGCTAACGGCACACCATGACTGTTTCGCTTGGCGCACACCGCTTGATGAGCACTGTCTTTTGGATCGCCCATTAACACATAACGCACTTGAAAGCCTAGTGCTTTAGCCGCGGCTTCATAGGCCATCGACTCCCACCTTGTTAAGTTAGTATTATCGCAGATAACGATTGGCTCCCCAGCAGAAAGTGCTTGGATAAACCCCGTTAAGTTTCGCTGGTGATACTCAGATAAACGCTTAACATCAAATTGATATACGCCGTCACGGTAAAACAGGCTATCAGTTGAAAAATAGCCAAATGTAAAAAACCGATCTCTAACCTCAACAGCCTGACGAGCAATAAACTCATTCACCCAATGGGATTTTCCACTGCCGGGAAGGCCACGCATAATGATGGCTAAACCTTGTGTATCACTGGCAACAGCAGGGTTAACCTCATAGGCTTTATCAGGCATCAGTTAGCACTTTTCAGCACTAATGCTTCAGTTACATCACAACTCGAGTTACTGATAACTTGCCCTTTGAGTATCTTATCGACCAGCTCAGGTAAAACTTGGCTTGCCTTACCTTGCAAGTGATACTGGAACTGACTATGACGGTCGGCTTCAACCAAATTAACTTCTATGGTCTGTGCACCATGATGGTTTGCCGTATCCACAAACCCTGCCGCAGGGTAAACCGTTCCAGATGTTCCAATAGCGATAAACAGATCACAAGTATCGAGTGCGTGTTGAATTCTATCAAGACCTATCGGCATCTCGCCAAACCAAACAACATGAGGGCGAAGTCGTTGAGCTGGAATACAGCAGGTACAGGTATGAGCAGGACCAAAGGGATCTTTTAGGATAAATGTTTGTCTTGAACGAGGGCAACGTCCCTTTGAAAGCTCCCCATGCATATGAAGCAAACGACGAGAGCCGGCTCTTTCATGAAGATCATCTATATTCTGTGTTACGACTAAGAGTTCTCCATCAAACTCCTGCTCGAGCTTTGCCAAAGCAAGGTGACCCTCGTTTGGTTCTACATCTCCATTATGTAACTGGGTCCAGCGGGTGTTATAAAACGCTTCAACTAACTCAGGATCTCTGGCATAGCCCTCTGGCGTGGCTACATCTTCTATCTTATGCTCCTCCCAAAGGCCATCTTGATCTCGGAACGTTCTTAGGCCCGATTCAGCGGAAATACCTGCGCCAGTTAAAATCACAATCTGCCGATACATCTTCAGTCCTTCTTTTTATCTTTATTATTTAATTGGTTTCACTATACCCTGCCAAAAATTAAGGGCAATTGCTATTGTGCATTAGTATAACGGTCGAATAACAATACAAAAAGTGTGCTTAAATCGAACCAAATATCATCATTAGTGCCTGAATATTGCGTTTTATTTGCTTATCGTCCTATAAAGCAAGATCAAAGGTTTATGTTTTCTGTTACTGCACATATAATGAATTTCAATATCCACATATGAACCGATAATAGCTTAGGTTCTGCAATCAAGAGATAAGTAATGACAGATGGAAATCAAGCGCTAAAGAAAGCGGGTTTGAAAGTTACCTTACCACGAGTCAAGATCCTAGAACTGATGCAAGGACCAGAAAACCAACACATCAGTGCCGAAGATCTCTATAAGCGATTGCTCGACTTAGGTGAAGAGATTGGCTTAGCTACTGTCTATCGAGTATTAAACCAGTTCGATGATGCAGGTATTGTGACACGCCATCATTTCGAAAGCGGTAAGGCAGTATTTGAGTTAGCAACGCAGCACCACCATGACCATCTGGTTTGTCTGTCTTGCGGTAAAGTCATCGAATTTTCTGATGATGTTATTGAAACTCGTCAAGATGAGATCGCGATGAAGCACAATATCAAACTCACCAACCATAGTTTATATCTCTATGGCGTGTGTACCAATGATGAGTGCAACCACGGCGAAGCATAAGGCTCAGTCCTACTTAGTGGCTTTATGAATACAGGCCAATGAATTTAAAACCAGCATAATGCTGGTTTTTTTATGTCATAAATTTGTTCAATCATCGGTCTTCTATCCATATTCGTATTAGGTTATGGTAAACAACACTACCAATATGCAGCAGTTAACCTTCATCACTTTTAGCTTCCCACAGCGAATGTTCGCCCAAATTAAGGATACTTCATGACTATAATGCAAATGGTTTATTGGCTAGTTGCCACATTAGGTAACCTATCAGCACTCTACATATTAAAACTTGAGATGAATGTTATCTCAAGTCTGCTATTACTGTTCACCTTAGGTTATACCGCTGTTGGCTTTTACGATCTAAAATTCAGCCCACACACCTTAAATCGCCTCTACCCAGTCGTCGCTTACCTGCGTTACTTTCTGGAGTCCTATCGCATCGAGATCCAGCAATACTTTATTGCAAATGACACCGAAGAGAAGCCTTTTAACCGCGAACAGCGCTCTCTTGTTTACCAAAGATCAAAAAATGTCCGTGACACTATTGCTTTTGGCACTCAGCGAGATTTGATGGAGGAGAATTATTTAAGCCTGTGGCACTCCCTCTCTCCTAAAGAGGTTAAAGATGATGTAAAGCGCGTGTGTTTCGGTGGGCCTGATTGCACTCAGCCCTATGATGCCTCCTACCTAAATATCTCAGCCATGAGCTTTGGCTCACTCAGTGCCAATGCCATTGAAGCGATGAACTTAGGCGCTAAGCTAGCTGGTTGTTACCATAATACGGGTGAAGGCGGAGCGAGTCCTTATCACCTTAAACATGGTGGCGATGTGGTATGGCAGGTTGGCTCAGGCCTTTTTGGTTGCAGGGATGATGAGGGTAACTTTAACCCTGATACTTTCAAAGCGATGGCAACTCGACCTCAAATCAAAATGATTGAGATTAAACTAAGTCAAGGCGCAAAACCTGGACACGGTGGCGTGCTCCCTAAAGCTAAAATCACCGAAGAGATTGCTGCGATCAGGCATGTTCCTAGAGACAGAGATTGTGTCTCCCCTGCCGTTAACCCTGAATGCACCACCCCAATTGCACTACTGAACTTTGTAAAAAGATTAAGGGAGCTCAGTGGCGGAAAGCCCGTGGGGTTTAAGCTTTGTATTGGTAACCCAGCTGAGTTTCTAGGCATATGTAAAGCGATGCTAGCAACAGGAATAACCCCTGACTTTATCACTGTTGATGGTGCTGAAGGAGGAACAGGTGCAGCACCCGTGGAGTTTACCAATCGCTTAGGAATGACATGCCTAGAGGGAGTTTACTTTGTTCATAATGCACTGATTGGTGTCGGGTTAAGGGATAAGATTCGTATTATTGCCTCGGGGAAAACCGCATCAAGTTTTGATCTACTGTCTAAAATAGCCTTAGGTGCAGATACGGTTAACGCGGCGCGAACTATGATGATGGCACTTGGGTGTATTCAATCACGCCACTGCAACACTAATCATTGTCCTACAGGTATTGCCACTCAAGACCCTGCCCGCTCAAAAGCCTTAAATGTTCACGATAAGAGCTTAAGGGTTAGGAACTTCCACCATAATACCTTGAAGAGTTTTTTTGAACTTGTTGGCAGCATGGGATTAAGCGATCCCATCTTTTTAACTCCTCAGATGATAAAACGCCGCTCGCCTTACGGCCTACTCATGTCTACGGGAAGCTTAATCGAGCCATTGGAAAATGGGGCATTAATTGAAAACAGATGTGATGATGCCTGGTCAAACTGGTGGGAAAGCTGCAGCGCTGAACAGTTTTATGTAGAAGATCGTTATATTCTGAAACCTGCAGAGTTTAAAGTCGCAACACATTAATATCAGAGACCTTAGAGTCTTCATAAGTGTTCCAGACACAAAAAAGGCGCCATAGGCGCCTTTTTTAACTGGAGAATATGATTACCAACCAGTTTTAGTACGTAGAGCTTTACCGATATCAGCAAGAGAGCGAACAGTGGTTACACCAGCAGCTTCTAATGCAGCAAACTTATCTTCAGCAGTACCTTTACCGCCTGCGATAATTGCACCAGCATGGCCCATTCGCTTACCTTCTGGTGCAGTAACACCAGCAATGTATGAAACAACAGGCTTAGTCACATTAGCCTTGATGTAATCGGCCGCTTCCTCTTCAGCAGTACCACCAATCTCACCAATCATCACGATTGCTTCAGTCAGTGGATCGTTTTGGAACATCTCCAAAACGTCGATGAAGTTAGTACCAGGAATTGGGTCACCACCAATACCAACACATGTTGATTGGCCGAAACCTTCATCAGTCGTTTGCTTAACCGCTTCATAGGTAAGTGTACCTGAGCGAGAAACGATACCAACTTTACCTGGCTTATGGATGTGACCAGGCATGATACCAATCTTACACTCACCCGGAGTGATAACACCTGGGCAGTTAGGACCAATCATACGAACGCCAGTCTCTTCAAGCTTCACTTTAACCTGAAGCATATCCAGAGTTGGAATACCTTCTGTGATACAAACGATAAGCTCAATGCCACCGTCAATCGCTTCAAAGATAGCATCTTTACAGAAAGGAGCTGGTACATAGATAACAGAAGCAGTTGCGCCCGTTTCAGCTACCGCGTCTTTAACAGTGTTAAAAACAGGAAGACCTAAGTGAACCTGACCGCCTTTTCCTGGTGATACACCACCAACCATCTGAGTACCGTAATCGATAGCTTGCTCAGAGTGGAAAGTACCTTGACCGCCAGTGAAACCTTGGCAGATAACTTTAGTATCTTTATTGATTAAGACAGACATTATTTGCCCTCCGCAGCTTTAACAACTTGCTCAGCCGCGTCAGTAAGACTTGTAGCAGCGATAATATCAAGATCTGAGTTAGCAAGAACTTCACGACCAAGATCAGCGTTAGTACCTTCAAGACGTACAACAACAGGAACGGTTACACCGACCTCTTTTACTGCACCGATAATACCTTCAGCAATCATGTCACAACGTACGATCCCGCCAAAGATGTTAACCAAAACGGCTTTAACATTGTCATCTGATAAGATGATCTTAAATGCTTCAGCAACACGCTCTTTAGTCGCTCCACCGCCAACATCAAGGAAGTTAGCAGGCTTGCCACCGTGTAGGTTAACGATATCCATCGTACCCATTGCAAGTCCAGCACCGTTAACCATGCAACCAACGTTTCCGTCTAATGCAACATAGTTGAGTTCGAACTTAGCAGCGTGGGCTTCACGAGCATCATCTTGTGATGGATCGTGCATCTCACGGATCTTTGGCTGGCGATAAAGTGCATTACCGTCGATGCCAATCTTACCATCAAGACAGTGGATGTTGCCTTCATCAGTAATAACAAGTGGGTTGATTTCAAGCAGTGCGAAATCATGATCTTCAAACATTTTCGCTAAGCCCATAAAGACTTTAGTGAACTGCTTCAATTGTGTAGGGTTTAGACCTAATTTGAAGCCAAGATCGCGTGCCTGATAAGGCTGAGGACCTGCTAGTGGATCAATGATAGCCTTGTGAATAAGCTCTGGCGTCTCTTCGGCCACAGTCTCAATCTCAACACCACCTTCAGTAGATGCCATAAATACAACGCGACGTGAAGCACGGTCAACAACTGCACCTAGGTACAATTCATTAGCGATGTCAGTACAGCTTTCTACTAAAATCTTAGCAACAGGCTGACCTTTCTCATCAGTTTGGTAAGTCACTAAGTTCTTACCTAACCAATGTTCAGCAAATGCTCTGATTTCGTTTTTATCGCCAGTAACTTTTACGCCACCTGCTTTACCACGGCCGCCAGCGTGTACTTGACACTTAACAACCCACATATCACCGCCAATATGACCTGCTGCTTCTACTGCTTCTTGAGCTGTATCACATGCAAAGCCTTCTGACACTGGTAAACCATATTCGGCAAATAGAGATTTCGCCTGATACTCATGCAAATTCATGATGATCTATCCGTATACTTCTTATCAAATCCAACTGACCTCTATGGGGCCAGTAACGAGGGTATTTATCGGTCACTCCAAGTGAAGGGACCGATAAGGTGTCGCTGCTAATTATAGATCAAGCAGCAGACGAGTTGGGTCTTCGAGGAAGTCCTTAATGGCAACCAAGTAACCAACTGACTCACGACCATCGATAATACGGTGATCGTAAGATAATGCTAGGTACATCATAGGTAGGATT
Source organism: Shewanella nanhaiensis (assembly GCF_019457885.1). GTDB lineage: Bacteria > Pseudomonadota > Gammaproteobacteria > Enterobacterales > Shewanellaceae > Shewanella > Shewanella nanhaiensis. The sequence goes on along the minus strand of NZ_JAHZST010000005.1, from coordinate 41,762 downwards.
TCAACCTGCCCATTCACTGCCATTGGGCGATCCTTGATGGCATGCATACCAAGGATTGCACTTTGTGGCAGGTTAAGAATTGGGGTGGACATAAGTGAACCAAATACACCACCATTAGTCACAGTGAAGTTACCGCCAGTCATATCATCAACAGTCAACTTACCGTCACGACCTTTAATTGCAAGTTCACGAACATTACGCTCGATATCTGCAAGGCTCATGGTGTCTGTATCACGAAGAACAGGTGTCACAAGACCACGCGGCGTTGACACAGCAATGCTGATATCAAAATAGTTGTGATAAACAATATCATCACCATCTATAGAAGCGTTCACTTCAGGGAAGCGCTTCAACGCTTCCGTTACCGCTTTAATGTAGAAAGACATAAAACCTAAACGGATCCCATGACGCTTCTCAAAAACCTCTTGATACTGCTTACGGATATCCATGATTGGCTTCATGTTAACTTCATTAAATGTCGTCAACATCGCTGTAGAGTTTTTAGCTTCAAGTAGACGGTTTGCAATCGTCTTACGAAGACGTGACATAGGTACACGCTTCTCGCTACGCTCAGCTAATGGCGCAACATCCACCTGTGCACTCGCCGTCGGTGCAGGCGCTGCAGACTTGCTCTTAACAAACGCTTCTACATCTTCTTTTGTAATTCGACCGCCAGCACCAGTACCTTTAACCTGACTTGCTTCAAGACCATGTTCACCTAATAAACGGCGAACAGACGGACTAAGGGCATCATTAGTGTCATCGGCAGCTTCAGGTGTGGTAGCCTCTGCTTCCGCTTTCGTCACTTCTTGACCAGCAACAGCGCCAGCAGTGAACTTAGCGATGACCGCTTCACCAAGAACAGTGTCGCCTTCATTTGCTAGAAATTCAGCTATCGATCCATCTTCAGGGGCAACCACTTCAAGTACAACCTTGTCAGTTTCAATATCAACAAGGTTTTGATCACGTGTTACTTGTTCACCAGGCTGAACATGCCAAGTAGCAATAGTTGCATCAGCAACAGATTCTGGTAGTACGGGTACCTTAATTTCGATACTCATGAGGAGCTATCCTTTTTATTTGTCTATTACTACAGTTTTAATGCGCTATTAATCAAAGATTCTTGCTCTTTGGCATGCAGTGATGGATAACCACAAGCGGGTGCAGCTGATGCTTCACGACCGGCATAGGTTAACTTTGCACCCGCTGGAATTGATGTCCAGAAATGGTGTTGACTACAGTACCAAGCACCTTGGTTTTGAGGCTCTTCCTGACACCAAACAAAATCTTTAACATGCTGATATTCAGCTAAGAGAGAGTCCATGTCCTCATGCGGGAATGGGTAAAGCTGCTCCAAACGAACCAGAGCAACGTTAGTGACATTCTCTTTACGTCGCTTTTCAAGCAACTCGAAATACACCTTACCGCTACAGAACACAACTCTGTCAATCTTACTGTTGTCTAAGCTTTCAACTTCAGGGATCACATTTTGGAATGTCCCTTCTGCGAGCTCTTCCATTGACGATACCGCTAATGGATGACGCAAGAGTGACTTAGGAGACATCACGACCAATGGACGTCGCATAGGTCTAACAACCTGACGACGCAGCATGTGGTAAACCTGAGCTGGAGTTGATGGCACACATACCTGCATATTGTGGTTAGCACAAAGCTGTAGGAAGCGCTCTAATCTAGCACTTGAATGCTCAGGTCCCTGTCCCTCATAACCATGAGGCAGTAACATTGTCAGACCACATAAGCGGCCCCACTTCTGCTCACCTGAGGAGAGGAACTGATCGATAACCACTTGGGCACAGTTGGCAAAATCACCAAATTGAGCTTCCCATAGTGTCAAACCGCCAGGCTCTGCTGTTGCATAGCCATATTCAAATGCTAAAACCGATGCTTCAGATAATACTGAATCAGTAATATCAATAGGACCTTGCTCATCGGCAATGTTACGCAATGGCATATACGCTGTCGCATCGTTTTGATTATGCAGAACAGCATGACGATGGAAGAAGGTACCACGACCAGAATCTTGACCGGTAATGCGGATACGTTGCTTATCTTCAACAATCGATGCATAGGCTAAGGTTTCAGCAAAACCCCAGTCGAGCAGTTTTTCACCACTTGCCATTAAGACACGATCTTTGTAGATCTTAGCCACGCGAGATTGCAGTTTATGGCCTTCAGGTACATAGCTAATCTTCTCAGCTAAGTTCTTGATACGTTCCATAGGCATCTGCGCTTCATAGGCATCATCCCACTCTTTATTGATATAGGGAGACCAATCAACAGAGTGCAGTGTCATAGGACGCCACTCTTCAACAACACAATCACCGTGATCAAGCGCGTCACGATAATCATTGATCATCGAAGTGACTTCATCAGCTGCAAGGGTGCTTTCAGCAATCAAACGATCAGCGTAAATTTTACGTGGCGTTGGATGCTTCTTAATTTTGGCATACATCAATGGCTGAGTTGCACTAGGCTCATCGGCTTCGTTATGACCGTGACGGCGATAACACACAAGCTCGATCACCACATCACGTCTAAACTCATTTCGGTAATCAACGGCAAGCTGAGATACGAAAGCAACCGCTTCAGGATCATCGGCATTCACATGGAATATCGGTGCCTGAACCATCTTAGCAATATCAGTACAGTACTCAGTAGAGCGAACATCTTCTGTGTTTGAAGTGGTAAAACCAACCTGGTTGTTGATAACAATTCGAATGCTACCACCCACTTTAAAACCACGAGTCTGAGACATGTTAAATGTCTCTTGTACGATACCTTGACCAGTAATCGCCGAATCACCATGAATGGTAATTGGCAGAACTTGTAAGCCGCTATCGCAACCACGACGATCTTGACGTGCACGAACTGAACCCATAACTACAGGATTAACAATCTCAAGGTGAGATGGGTTAAACGCAAGGGCTAAGTGGACGTTACCGCCAGGTGTTTTAAAATCAGATGAGAAACCTTGGTGATACTTAACATCACCAGAGCCATTGATCGCATCACTGTGTTTACCAGCGAACTCATCAAACAACTCAGAGGGCTTTTTACCTAAGATATTCACAAGCAAATTTAAGCGACCACGGTGAGCCATGCCCACCACAACCTCTTTAGTACCAGCTTCACCTGCGCGATATAAAATCTCACGCATCATAGGCACTAGCGCATCACCACCTTCCAGTGAAAAACGTTTTGCGCCAGGGAACTTAGCCCCTAGATATTTCTCCATACCTTCAGCGGCATTTAAGCCTGCTAAGATACGAGTTTTAGCGGGTTTATCGTAATTAGCTCTACCTAAAGAAGGCTCTAACCTTTGCTGTATCCAGCGTTTCTCATCGGTATCAGTAATATGCATGTATTCAGAGCCAATTGAACCACAATAGGTGGCCTTCAGGGCTTTAATCAGATCACCAAGCTTCATAGTGTCACCACCATGAGCAAATGAACCGGTATTGAATTCACGCTGCATATCTTCGCTAGTTAAACCGTGGAAGGCTGGGTCCAGCTCAGAAACTTGATCACGCTTCCAAAGCTCCAATGGGTCCAGATTCGCATTCTGGTGACCACGGAAACGGTGGGCGTTAATCATCTGCAGGACTTTAACTTGCTTAGCATCGACTTCAGGATCTGTCACTCGGGCTGAGCCCTTCTGACGACCTTCTAACGCTAAACTACGAAAATAATCACGTACTTTAGAGTGGGCTGCTTCCGGAACATCTTTTGATGCACCGTTCGCGTAAGGGAGGTTATCAAACACCGCTTGCCAGTCTGCTGCAACAGACTGAGGGTCTTCTTGATAGGCTTCATACATCTCTTCTACATAGGTCGAATTAGCACCACTTAGATGTGATGATTCGAGCCAGGCTTTCATGATGCCTTGGTGCATTTCTATTCCTTTCAAACTTTATACACGAATTTAGCCAAGTCTATAAGTATGCATTCTTTGTGATAAATACAAGGAATGCATAATCGTTGCTATCCCGAGAAAATCAGGTTTTCATCATTTCACGGCAAATTGTAGTTCCATTACACAAAAGAGCCACTTTTCAAATGAAAAGTGACTCAATTCGAGCTATATAATTATTGATTTCAGCTCTTGGTCTTGCATTTATACTGCTCTCTTCAGCAACATGGACTTAATATGTCCAATCGCTTTAGTTGGATTCAATCCTTTAGGACAGACATCCACACAGTTCATGATGCCATGGCAACGGAATACGCTATAGGCATCATCAAGTTCAGACAGACGCTCTTCTGTCGCTGTATCACGGCTATCAATTAGGAAGCGATAGGCATGAAGTAAGCCACTTGGTCCGATAAACTTATCTGGATTCCACCAAAATGATGGACAAGCAGTAGAACAACAAGCACACATGATACATTCATATAAACCATCAAGATGTGCACGCTCTTCAGGTGATTGCAGATGTTCACGCGCAGGTGTTTTCTCATCATTAATCAGATACGGCTTTATCTTCTCATACTGCTTGTAGAATTGAGATAAGTCCACAATAAGATCGCGGACAACAGGCATACCAGGTAGTGGTCTGATCTCTATCTTCTTACCTTTGAATGTCGACACAGGCGTGATACATGCCAGGCCATTTTTACCATTCATATTTAGACCATCACTACCACAAACACCTTCACGGCATGAGCGACGAAATGCTAACGTTGGATCTTGCTCTTTCAAAAGCATCAGTGCATCGAGAACCATCATATCGGTCCCTTCAGCGACTTCCAACGTGTAATCCTTCATATACGGCTTCGCGTCTACGTCGGGATTATAGCGATAAATTGCGATATTCAAATTCATCTCAATCTCCTTAGTAAGTACGCTTAATCGGTGGGAAGGCATCACGAAGCTTAGGCTCCATGTTCACATCACGCTTAGTCATCTCTTCACTAACCGGATCGAAGACACTGTGACATAACCAGTTATCATCATCACGATCTAGGAAATCTTCACGTGAATGAGCACCACGACTTTCCGTACGATAGTTTGCCGCATAAGCTGTTGCTATCGCCGTTGCCATCAAGTTATCCAATTCAAGACACTCAATACGTTGAGTATTAAACTCTGTTGAGTTATCTGACAACTTAGCATTAGCTAAACGCTCACGAATAGCTTTGAGCTCTTTAAGCCCTTCGGCCATCGCATCGCCACTGCGGAATACTGAGAAGTTAAGCTGCATACAAAGCTGTAAGTCTTTACGGATTTGTGCAGGATCTTCACCGTCTTTATTGCTCTCCCAACGATTCAGGCGCTCAAGAGATTGGGCAATATCGGCATCAGTTGCATCTTTAGGTGTTGCTGTTGCATCAAGTGCTTTACCTAAATGCTGACCAGCTGCACGACCAAATACCACTAAGTCAAGTAGCGAGTTACCACCGAGTCGGTTAGCACCGTGTACGGATACACAAGCAATTTCACCCACCGCGAACAAACCAACGACATCTTGCTCTGTTCCATCACCGTTTTGACGAATAACCTGTCCACTCACTTTAGCAGGAAGACCCCCCATCATATAGTGACACGTTGGTAGTACAGGGATTGGGCCATCAGCGGGATCGATATGAGCGAAGGTACGAGACAGTTCACAAACACCAGGAAGACGCGCTTCCAGTGTTTCTTTACCTAAGTGATCAAGCTTAAGCAAACAGTGCGGACCTAATGGTCCATCTAAACCACGGCCTTCACGGATCTCAGTCATCATAGAGCGTGCGACTACGTCACGTGACGCTAAGTCTTTCGCATTCGGAGCGTAACGCTCCATAAAGCGTTCGCCATCTTTGTTTAGCAGATATCCACCTTCACCACGACAACCCTCTGTTACCAGAACGCCCGCGCCAGCGATACCCGTTGGATGGAACTGCCACATCTCCATATCTTGCATCTGAACGCCAGCACGCATCGCCATACCAACACCGTCACCAGTATTAATATGCGCATTAGTGGTCGAAGCGAAAATACGTCCCGCACCACCTGTAGCAAGAATGGTTGCCTTAGCTTTGAAGTAGACAATTTCGCCACTTTCGATATCGATTGCAGTACAACCGACAATGGCACCGTCTTCATTTTTCACTAAATCAAGCGCGTACCACTCAGAGAAAACTTCAGTTTTGTGCTTTACATTTTGCTGGTAAAGACAATGAAGCAGTGCATGACCTGTACGGTCGGCTGCAGCTGCTGTACGTGCCGCCTGCTCGCCACCAAAATTCTTCGATTGACCACCAAATGGACGCTGGTAAATCTTACCGTTTTCGAAACGAGAGAAAGGAAGACCCATCTGCTCTAATTCAATAACGGCTTCAGGACCCGTTTTACACATGAACTCAATCGCTTCTTGATCACCGATAAAATCGGAACCTTTCACGGTGTCGTACATGTGTTGTTCCCAGTGATCTTCATGGGCATTACCAAGTGCTACGGTAATACCACCCTGTGCTGACACAGTATGGGATCGGGTTGGGAAAACTTTCGATAAAAGCGCACAGCTTTTACCCTCTTTAGAGATCTGTAGTGCTGCTCGCATACCCGCGCCACCGGCGCCAATAACGACTGCATCAAACTCGCGAACTGGAATACTCACTTAAACACCCCACACTATCAAAATGCCCGCAGCCAGATAACTAAAGGCCGCAACGACAAACACAAACTGAAGTACACCACGCAGCATCAATGGCTTAACGTAATCTGTTAGCACCTGCCAGATACCGATCCATGCGTGGATCAGAACAGCAACCAGTGCAAGTAGTGTAAAAACCTTCATCGGCAATGCGCTGAATAAGCCATGCCATGCGTCGTAAGTTAGTGGAGAGCTACATGCAATAAATCCAACCAAAAAGATGGTATAGATAGCCAAAACGACTGCACTTGAGCGTATAAGAATAAAGTCATGGACACCGCTTCGACCAAGACTCGCTGCATTAGTTACCATACCCAAATCCCCACAATGATTGAAAACGCGGCTGACAAAGCAAACGCGACTTTTGCTGAAGCTATGCCAGAGGCCAACTCTTCCCAACGCCCGGTATCCATTACCAGATGGCGCAAGCCAACGATAAGGTGATAACCAAGTGCAGTAAGAATTCCCCATATGACAAACTTAACTAGCAAATTATCAAAAAGAGATTGTATGCCCGCGAAACTCTCAGGGGATGCTAAAGATTCATTTAACAACCAAATAAGAATACCGACAGCAAACAGCATGATGACACCGGATACACGGTGAAGAATGGACGCAATCGCTGTTGCAGGGAAGCGAATGGTCTGCAGATCTAAATGGACAGGTCTTTTCTTTTTCACGTTCTGCTCACTCTGCTCAATTGAGCTATATTTTTGTTATACGAACCGCTTTTGATCAAAAATTGAGGCGTGACTTAGATCACAATTCAAGCTTTCACAAAAGAAAAGTTTAAACAAACATTTAACCATTTTAGTAGACACTAATTAAGCACGCAAAAAAGTGTTAACCAAGTGGCAATGTTAGTAGCTCATAAGAGCCGAGGCAAGTATACGCGGGGCAAATGTCAAATACAAACATCACATTATGCAAATTTAGTTTTTTTGGTAAAAAAATCTGCCAAGTTCCTGTTCTGTTATAGGGTTTGGCCAAAATAAGACCATGGTCTAACGAATTTAAACGGTTATTTAAATTGAAATGTGATCTGGATTCACTGTAAAGTATTGGCGATTGATAAGCCGCACTCACATAAGAATGAAGTAAGGAGAAGGGTATGGCTGACAAAATAGCCAAATTGGAACTGCCAGGGAATGAATCGATCGAACTGCCGGTAAAAGAAGGCACCGCAGGATTCGATGTGATAGACATTAGTAAGCTAGGTAGCAAAGGTCACTTTACTTTCGATCCAGGATTTCTCGCAACAGCTTCCTGTGAATCAGCAATTACCTATATCGATGGTGATCAGGGGATACTGCTTCACCGTGGTTACCCGATAAGCGAATTAGCCGTTGAATCAGATTATTTAGATCTATGTTATCTACTTCTTTACGGAGAGCTTCCAACTAAGACTCAGTATGAAAAGTTTGTTCATACTGTTAAAAACCACACTATGGTCAATGAGCAACTTGCAGCCTTCTTCCGAGGTTTCAGACGTGACGCTCATCCAATGGCTATGCTATGTGGTGTTACTGGTGCACTTTCTGCATTTTACCAAGACTCTTTAGATGTAAACGATGAGCGTCACCGCGAAATCGCAGCTTTCCGTCTAGTCTCAAAAATGCCGACTATCGCAGCCATGTGCTACAAGTACTCAATTGGTCAGCCTTTTGTTTACCCACGCAATGAGTTGAGTTACGCAGGTAACTTCTTGAGCATGATGTTTGGTGTGCCATGTGAAGAGTACCAAGTTAATCCAATTGTAGAGCGCGCGATGGATCGTATCTTCATATTACATGCAGATCATGAACAAAACGCATCAACTTCTACTGTACGCCTTGCCGGTTCTTCAGGTGCTAACCCATTTGCATGTATTGCAGCGGGTATCGCATCACTTTGGGGACCTGCACATGGCGGTGCTAATGAAGCTTGCCTAAACATGCTTGAAGAGATTGGTACTGTAGACCGTATTCCAGAGTTCATTGCTCGTGCGAAAGATAAAGAAGATCCTTTCCGCCTAATGGGCTTCGGTCATCGTGTTTATAAGAACTTTGACCCTCGTGCAAAAGTCATGCGTGAAACGTGTCACGAAGTACTTGGCGAACTTAAAGTCGATGATCCACTACTTGATGTTGCGATGGAACTTGAGCGTATTGCACTTGAAGATGAATACTTTGTCTCTAAGAAGCTATACCCAAATGTCGATTTCTATTCAGGTATCATCATGAAAGCTATCGGTATTCCAACTAGCATGTTCACCGTTTTATTCGCACTAGCGCGTACAGTTGGTTGGATTGCACATTGGAAAGAGATGTTGGATCAGCCAGGTCATAAGATTAGCCGTCCACGTCAACTTTATACTGGTGATGAAGAACGCACTTTTATCCCTCAAGATAAACGTGAAGCTTAATTTTTAAGTTACCCAAAAGGCACTCATTGAGTGCCTTTTTTATTACCAAAACTTCTTGCAACATTGAACAAAGAATTCGTTACATAGAAATTCTCTTTTCCAGCACATAGTTGGTGAGCACCTCTCCCCTCACCTCAACACTTTGCTGTTTCACCAACGTAAAACCAAAATGCTCGAAAAAAGGCCTAGCGGTTATACTGACATGTGAGTAGTAACGCGGCACACCTAAACGCGCCCCTTTCTCCATTATCGCTTTCATTAAGGTTTTACCTACACCTCTGCCTTGGTAGTCCAGATGACAGAAGAAATGATCGATATAACCATCGGGTTGAAGATCAGCAAAACCGACAATCACACCATCAAGCTCAGCAATAAGAGGGGCCATCTCACTCACCCTCTTTATCCAGTTTTCACGATCAAGGCTATCAGGCGCCCAGGCCTTAACTTGCGCTTGGGTATAATCTCTACAATTTACTTTTCTGATAGTATTAAACTTAAGTGTCCACAGCTCATCAATATCGGAACTTGAACTCACTGCATTAAACGCCCTTACCTTAATCAAGCCACCCTCCTATAAACCTAAACTTACTCCTAAATAAGTCTCTGATTTTTTATCAGATCTCTCTAGCTACATTTTGTTGCAATTAGACTTAATTCAGTCACCCATTTTATTCAGATTAACCCTATAGTCAAAATCATCATTTTTTAAACATTTTCGCTACAAAGTTTACTAAGTAGTTAATCACAAGAAAGAAGTATCATGTAACAATATGATTAATATAACTTTTAATCTTTGGCACAAGTTGTGCTTAGTTAGTGTTAATTGGAATCAAAAAACATAGGTAATCTTACATGGACTCTCTAAATAAACGTGCTAATAACTATTTCAAACTTGCCCTTCCATTAGTTTTAGTTGGCGTATTAAGTGCCTGTGGCGCAGAAGAGGAAGTTAAAGAGGAGGAGAAATACGCCGTACCAGTAGAAACAACCACTGTTATTCAAGGAGACGTCTCCTCATTTTACAGTACAACAGCAACCCTAGAAGCTCCACAGGAAGCCAATGTCGTCACCCGGATCTCAGGTTTAATAGAGAGCATCAATGTTGAAGAGGGAGATAGAGTCACTAAAGGTCAGCTACTTGCTGTTATCGACGCCAAAAGACAAAAGTATGAACTAGCCCGCTCACAAGCAGAAGTTGAGATTATTGAGCAGGAGCTAAATCGCCTCAAAAAGATGAACAATAAAGAGTTTTTCAGTGCTGACTCAATGGCAAAACTTGAGTACAACTTGCAAGCTGCTATTGCAAAACGAGACTTAGCTGCACTTCAAGTTGAAGAGAGTATGGTTCGTTCACCCATTGATGGTGTAATAGCAACTCGATTTGTCAAAGCCGGCAATATGGCGAAAGAGTTCGATGAGCTATTTTATGTCGTCGATCAAGATGAACTTTATGGCATTGTTCATCTTCCTGAGCAGCAACTTGAAAGTTTAAAACTAGGCCAAGATGCACAAATATTTGCCAATAAGCACACACAAGACACAGTGCATGCAAAAGTACTGCGTATCAGCCCAGTTGTTGATGCACAAAGCGGCACCTTTAAAGTGACCCTTTCCGTACCTAACAGCGACTCAAAACTAAAAGCAGGCATGTTTACCCGAGTAGAGCTGAGATACGACACCCATAACAACGTGATCACTGTTCCCTATAACGCAGTCGTCAATCAAGATAACGAGTTTGCTTTATATGTTATCGATGGCACAAATGCCAACCGCCGCTCAGTTTCACTAGGCTACCGTGAAGCCGATACGGTTGAAGTGGTTTCAGGAATAGAGCCAGGTGAGCAGATAGTGATCCGCGGTCATCAAAACCTTAAAGACCAGTCTCTGGTTGAGGTCATCAGCTCTCTAGATCTAGCGTCAACAAGCAAATAAAGGAACTGGGTCTATGTCTATTATAAAAACATCGGTAAACCGACCTGTCACTGTTTGGATGTTTATGTTTGCTATCATCCTATTTGGTATGGTTGGCTTCTCTAGACTGGCAGTCAAGTTGCTGCCAGATTTAAGCTACCCCACCATTACTATTCGAACACAATACATTGGTGCCGCTCCGGTCGAAGTGGAGCAACTTGTCTCTAAACCCATTGAGGAAGCCGCGGGTATTGTAAAAGGACTACGTAAAATCAGCTCCATCTCACGCTCAGGTATGTCTGATGTTGTACTTGAATTTGAGTGGGGCACAGATATGGATATGGCGAGCCTCGATGTGCGAGAGAAACTCGATACCATTGAGCTCCCTCTCGATGTAAAAAAACCGCTATTACTGAGGTTTAACCCAAACCTTGATCCGATCGTTCGCTTAGCCCTGTCAGTACCCGATGCCAGCGATAACGAACTGAAACAGATGAGAACCTATGCCGAAGAGGAGTTAAAACGCCAACTTGAGTCACTCAGTGGAGTGGCAGCTGTCAGGCTATCTGGCGGCCTTGAGCAAGAGGTACATATTCAGCTTAATCAGCAAAAATTAACTCAGTTAAACCTTAATGCAGATCTTATCCGCAATCGCATCGCAGAGGAGAATATTAATCTCTCTGCCGGTAAAGTGATCCAGGGTGAGAAAGAGTACCTTGTTAGAACATTAAACCAGTTCAACTCACTTGAAGAGTTGGGCCGAATCGTCGTTTACCGAGATGACCAGACGTTAGTTAGACTGTTTGAGGTTGCGAACATTATTGATGCCCATAAAGAGCGTAATGATGTAACTCGTATCGGCGATCAAGAATCGATTGAGTTAGCCATCTACAAAGAGGGGGACGCCAACACAGTCGCAGTGGCACGTAAAGTAACCGCAGAGCTGAATAAGCTCAATGAGGACAGTAACACTGAGCTCAAAGTGATATATGACCAATCTGAATTTATTGAGAGTGCTGTCAGCGAAGTAACCTTTGCAGCTCTGATAGGTAGCTTGCTTTCTATGTTGGTCATCTACCTGTTTTTAAGGGACATTATTCCAACTTTAATTATCTCAATCTCTATTCCTTTCTCTGTCATCGCCACATTTAACATGATGTACTTTGCCGATATCAGTCTCAACATTATGTCACTTGGGGGGATAGCACTCGCGGTCGGGTTGCTTGTCGACAACGCCATTGTCGTGCTAGAGAACATAGACAGATGCCGGTCATTGGGCATGAATAAACTCGATGCCGCTGTTACTGGCACAAAAGAGGTGGCTGGCGCTATTTTCGCATCAACATTAACCACTTTAGCCGTTTTCGTTCCTCTTGTGTTCGTCGATGGTGTTGCCGGTGCCCTATTCTCAGATCAAGCATTAACTGTCACCTTCGCACTGCTCGCCTCACTGCTTGTTGCACTTACCACTATCCCCATGTTGGCATCAAGAGAGGGCTTTAAATCCCTACCACCATTGATGGAAAAGGTAAAAAAACCTAAGCCTGAGACTAAAATCGGTAAGTTGAAATACTACAGTGCCACCGTTTTTTCATTCCCCTTTATACTACTGTTCAGCTATCTGCCAAGCGCATTACTGACACTAGCCTTGATGTTAGGCCGCCTTACCTCTTGGCTCACAGGTCTGTTTATGAGACCAATTAGCTCAGGTTTTAACTGGATGTATCATAAATTAGAGGTGGTTTATCATGCCCTACTGGCCCTAGCACTGAGACTGAAAGTATTGACGATCGCTATTGCCCTTTTAGTCACCTTAGGCGCCGCATCCCTAATACCAAAGCTGGGGATGGAGCTTATTCCGCCCATGAATCAAGGAGAGTTTTATGTAGAGATCTTACTTCCACCTGGAACAGAGGTATCAGAAACAGATAACGTCCTTCGAAAACTCGCCCTCTCAATTAAAGACAGAGACGATGTGAAACACGCATACAGCCAAGCGGGAAGCGGCGGATTAATGACATCAGATACCTCTCGAGGAGGTGAAAACTGGGGACGTCTACAGGTCGTATTAGCCGATCACCGTGCTTTTGATACCGTGGCCAATGTTCTAAGGCGTACGGCGATGCGTATTCCAGAATTGGAAGCAAAAATTCAACATCCTGAACTCTTTAGCTTTAAAACCCCATTAGAGATTGAGCTGGTCGGTTACGATTTAACTCAGCTAAAAAGTACAGCAGACAACCTAGTCGATGCGCTATCGGATTCAGACCGCTTTGCTGATATCAACACTAGCCTTCGTGACGGTCAACCTGAACTCAGCATACGCTTCGACCATGAGCGTCTCGCTAAGCTGGGAATGGATGCACCAACTGTGGCTAACCGTATTGCCCAACGTATCGGTGGCACGATTGCCAGCCAATACACAGTCAGAGATCGTAAAGTTGATATTTTAGTGCGCAGTGAAGCTGAGGAGCGCGATCAGATCAGTGATATTGACGCTATGATCGTTAATCCAGATAGTAGCCACCCTATCGCACTCAGCGCCGTTGCTGACGTGTCATTAAAGCTAGGCCCATCGGCAATCAACCGTATCAGTCAACAGCGAGTTGCCATTGTCTCTGCAAACCTGGCTTATGGAGATCTCAATGAAGCAGTACTAGAAGCAAGAGAGATTTTAGGTCAGCAGACTTTACCAACCTCAATTCAAGCAAGGTTTGGTGGTCAAAATGAGGAGATGGAGCACTCTTTCCAATCACTACAAATTGCCCTAGTGCTTGCGGTGTTTCTGGTTTATCTGGTGATGGCGAGTCAATTTGAGTCACTGTTACATCCACTGCTGATCCTAATCGCAGTGCCTATGGCGGTGGGAGGCAGTATTTTAGGCCTCTACATTACCCAAACTCACCTCAGTGTTGTTGTGTTTATCGGCTTGATTATGCTGGCAGGTATTGTGGTTAATAACGCGATTGTCTTGGTGGATAGAATTAATCAACTACGTCAAGATGGTCTCGATAAAATCACTGCAATATCTGATGCGGCTAAATCTCGTTTACGTCCAATTATTATGACCACCTTAACCACTGCTTTGGGACTATCTCCTATGGCGCTAGGGTTGGGAGATGGCTCAGAGGTCAGAGCGCCAATGGCCATTACCGTAATATTTGGCCTTAGTCTCTCCACCTTGTTGACGCTTGTGGTTATCCCTGTGCTTTATGCCCTATTTGACCGTAAAGAGTTTACACATAAAGAGGTAAAAGAGAGTAACACATTGGTCAATACCGGAGGTCAGGTATGAACTTAACCCGTTTAGCCATTAAAAGGCCTGTGACAACGAGCATGTTTTTCGTTGCCATACTCCTCTTTGGTCTCGCTTCCAGTCGTCTACTGCCTCTGGAGATGTTCCCAGGGATCGATATACCACAGGTTAATATCGAAGTGCCTTATAAAGGGTCAACACCTGCAGAAGTGGAGCGTGATATCACCCGCGTACTCGAAGAGTCCCTAGCGACCATGAGCGGTATTGAGGAGATGCGTTCAAACTCATCACAAAATGGTGCAGAGATTGAGCTGAGAATGAAGTGGGGACAGAATGTTGCCACTAAAAGCTTGGAAGCAAGAGAGAAGATCGACGCCGTAAGACATCTGTTGCCCAAAGATGTCGAGCGGGTGTTAATCCGCCAGTTCTCAACCGCCGATATGCCTGTGCTCAACTTAAGAATATCGAGTGACCGTGAACTCTCTGGCGCTTTTGATCTGCTAGATAAGCAGCTTAAACGCCCTCTTGAACGTGTGGAGGGGGTCTCACAAGTCACCCTCTATGGTGTTGAGCAAAAACAGATCGAGATACGTTTAAATGCAGATAAACTCTCCTCAAGCAACATCTCAATACAAGCATTAAATCACCGATTGCAACAGGAGAACTTTGTTGTCAATGCAGGAGTACTACGTACGGGCTCTCAAGTTTATCAAGTCTCGCCAAAAGGTGAATTTAGAGATCTTGATGATATAAATGCACTCGTGCTTAAACCTGGGGTCACTTTAGGGGATATTGCCACCGTCAGTTTCTCCCTACCTGAGCGTTTAGATGGCCGCCATTTAGATCAGAAGTATGCCGTGGGTCTAGATGTATTTAAAGAGTCAGGAGCCAACTTAGTTGATGTTTCAAAGCGTGTGATGAAAGTGATTGAAAGTGCCAAGCAAGATCCTCAATTTAATGGGGTTAAATTGTTTGTCATGGAAGATCAAGCCTATGGGGTAACCTCATCGTTAGAAGATCTACTAACAGCTGGTCTCATCGGCGCCTTACTCTCATTCGCTGTGCTATATCTGTTTCTGCGCAATCTAAAAATGACATTAGTGGTGGTCACCTCTGTACCTATCTCTATCTGCATGACATTAGCGGCTATGTATTTGCTAGGTTACAGCCTAAACATCCTCTCAATGATGGGGCTACTGCTAGCTGTCGGTATGCTTATCGATAATGCCGTTGTGGTCACCGAGAGTGTTTTACAGGAGAAACAAGCTCAAAAAAACTCACAAACTTCAGAGCTAAATGATGAGCAAACTGAAAGTGATAATGCGATATTAACGGGTGTCAATAAGGTATCTCTGGCTGTTTTAGCAGGAACCTTGACCACAGCGATTGTATTTTTACCCAATATTTTTGGCGTGAAGGTCCAGCTAACCATCTTCTTAGAGCATGTCGCTATCGCTATCTGTATTTCACTTGCTGCATCACTGTTAGTGGCGAAAACTTTACTACCTCTTATGTTAAGCAAGATGCATTTTGAGATAGAGGCGGAGAAAAAAGATAGCAAACTGCGTATCAACTACCAACGTAGTCTGAACTGGATATTATCTCACCCTAAAACTTCTGGCGTTATCGCCCTTATCATATTGGCCACCACAGCTCTGCCTATTAGCATGGTAAAACAAGATCAATCCGATGGTGAGGGAAATAATCGCCTCTACATTAACTATCAGGTAGAGGGTCGTCATAGTTTAGATGTCACCGAAGCGATGATAACCAAGATGGAAACCTATCTTTATGCCAATAAAGAGACGTTCCAGATAGATTCAGTCTATAGCTACTTCTCTGCCGACCGCGGTCAGTCAACTCTTATCCTCAATGAAGATACTGAGGTCGATATGAAAGTCCTTAAGAAAACCATACGTGAAGGGTTTCCTAAGTTTTCCATCGCAAAACCTCAGTTTGGTTGGGGTAATGATGATAATGGGCTCAGAGTCTCGCTTACTGGACGCTCCACCAGCGAACTCATCAAACTCAGTGAGCAAGTTATTCCCCAACTCTCCTCTATCGAAGGCTTAACTGATGTACGTTCTGAATTAAGTGGGGCGCAGCAGGAGGTCATTATTCATATCGACCGAGATTTGGCTGCCCGTCTTGATTTAAAGCTTAACGAGATAGCCGCTAATATCTCCATGGCACTGCGTGGTAGCCAGCTGAGATCCTTCCGTCACGACCCTAATGGCGAACTGAGAATTGAGCTAGCCTTTGAGCAACAATGGCGTCTATCTCTTGAGAAGCTCAAGCAGCTACCTATCATACGAATAGACGACCGAGTGTACACGCTAGGGAGTTTAGCCAAGGTTAATATCCAGGCTAGATTCGACACGATAAGGCACTATGACAGACAAACGGCTCTTTCTATTGGCGCTAACCTTGACGATCTCACAATGGAAGAAGCTCAAGAAGAGATAACCAAGATTATGGAAGCGGTTAATTTCCCATCGGGTTATGGCTACTCCTTAAGAGGCGGATTTCAGAAACAGGATGAAGATGAAGCCATAATGGCGACCAACATGATCCTAGCGATTGCAATGATCTACATCGTTATGGCCGCCCTGTTTGAATCATTGCTACTGCCAACGGCCATTATCACGTCCATTCTGTTCTCCATCACAGGGGTATTTTGGGCATTACTGTTTACCGGTACCTCAATGGATATTATGCCCATGATAGGTATTTTGATCTTAATGGGAGTCGTGGTGAATAACGGCATAGTGCTGGTCGATCAGATAAATCAAATGTCACCAGATCTGGATAAGTTATCTGACACCATCAGCCAAGTATGTAACTCACGTTTACGTCCGGTATTAATGACAGTTGGTACCACAGTTCTGGGGCTTATTCCCTTGGCGATGGGTGATACCCAACTAGGTGGCGGCGGTCCCTCATATTCACCGATGGCAATCGCCATTATTGGCGGACTCACTTTCTCTACAGTCACCAGTTTATATCTGGTTCCCCTATGCTACCAAGCACTCTATAGAATGCGATTTGGTGCAGCGGTGAAATTGGGACAAGCAGATCGTATATCAAGACGACTGCTTCCTTGGGCAAATTAGTATAGAGCAAACCATTCCCAGATTAACTTCAATATTTTACCAAATGAAACAAAGGCTGCTAAAGCAGCCTTTGTTGTTACCACGTGCTGAATTTGTTGTGCTAAACCCAACCTAAGGTTATCTTAAGTAACATAATTAATAAAAAAGATGGCCCATATGATGAACACTCGTCTACTGCTCAGTGTAAGCTTAAGTTATCTGCTCACAACCTCTGCGTTTGCAAACGATGACAGGTTTAAAGATGTGGAGATAACACCTCAACAACTGACGAAAACCAGTTACATGTTTACAGGCTCAGGTGGCAATATTGGCGTTTCTGCCGGCAGTGACGGTATTCTTATCATAGATAATCAATTTGCACCTCTAGCCGATAAAATCTCTGCGGCTCTATCAAAAATACAAGCAGGTAAACCCAAATATGTGGTCAATACCCACTATCACGGGGATCATACTGGAGGCAATAATCTATTTGGCATTGATGGGGTAATTTTAGCCCACCATAATGTGCTCTCTCGCCTCTCTGGCAACACAAGCTACACACCTGCAGGCTTACCTAGCATCACATACCATGAAGGCATTAACATACATTTTAATGGGGAAAACCTTCAGCTTTTACATATGGGGCCAGGCCACACTGACGGTGACAGTATTGTTCTTTGGCAAGACAAAAGCGTCCTTCATATGGGAGATCTTTTCTTTAAAGATAGATTTCCCTATATCGATCTCAACGCTGGCGGCTCAGTTAAGGGTTACCGTAATAATGTCGCTGCGATGATCCGCAAAATTAATGATGAAACTAAGGTGATCCCAGGTCATGGCTCGCTTGCCACAAAAAATGACCTGATCCGATTTAAGCATATGCTTGATGCATCCATCAATTGGATGCAGAGCAAACTGCAAGCACAGCAGACCCTTGATGAGATCCAAGCTGAAGGCATGCCTGAGAAATGGCAATCTTGGGAGTGGAGATTTATATCAGAGAAAAAGTGGATAGACACTCTCTATAACGGGCTTAAAAAATAGCTATAAATAGGCATAAAAAAGCGGAAACACCTATCGGTGTTTCCGCTTTCTGTTTATCTACCGGCGACACTACATCACGATATAGATAGGCCAACCTAACAGACCAGTTAGCCCCTCTTTGTACTCTAGTCGTTCCAAACGCTCAGGGCTTACCCCTTTTAACAGCTGTTCACGGTACCCCTTAGCAAATGTTAAGGTACGCAGTAATCCAGAAGCAAAGTACTTACCTAAATCCACACTAATGGTTTCAGCAAGCGCCTGCGGTAACTCACCAAGCGTATTGTTCATCTCAAGCTCAATATGCTCAAGGGTAAACCAGTGTTCTTCGAGTTCAATATGGGCCAAACGCTGCTTAAGATCTTGCTTAATCTTAACAGGTCCAAAAAACAGGCGATACAAGACCACTTCAGCAAATACACTTTCAAGGCTTAAACAATCTAAAGGATCATAGCTTGCTTGGGAATAAAACTGCCTAAGTAAGCTCACCACTGATTCTTGACGATTAAAATCCAATAATGCCTCTTGATAAGCTTGCCACCCGCTCCACTCCTGAGCATCACTTGGGCTAGAGACCTTTTCAAGTAAAGTTTTATCTATATCGCCATAGATTGATTTACCGCTAAGCTTATACTTACTCACGGTGGTGAGCATGCTCCAACCTTTTTGAAATGACTTTACAATACCATCGGCAGTCATCAAAAGGCCGAGCCCACGGTTAAGATCTCGCTCGCTCTGCTCCATCAAGCCTAAACTCACCACTCCGATAACATCAAAGGCAGCATGCTCTAGCAGGTGCATCTTATACTTGTTATAAAATTTATCGGCAAGCTTAAGACTCATCAACACAGCTTTGGCCTTAATTTGAGCAAGCTGCGCCTCATCAAGCAAGGATTCAGCTTGGCCATAGGCTAACACTTTACTTAAAAATGGCCCTTGATCATTATCTCGTAATACTATTTGCATTTTCCGAGCCCTTAATCAAGAAAACTAAACATATCATCAACTTCAGCGTATTCATCAGCCACTTGATTCTTCTCTTTAGCCTGAATAACTAATTCACTAACAAATTTGTTGATGATATTCATCCAGCCTGAGTTTTCACTACGAAGCAGATTCTTAATCGACTTTTCAACATCTGGTGCAATTTCACGGATCAAAGCTAACAGGCTGCGAGGGTCATCAATGCTTAAGCTATGGGCTTCCTCCTCTGCACTGCGATCACTAAAGCCTATGGTCTCACCGTCATCTTCATCATCATAAGTATCATTGATCTGCACATCAGTATCTGTTGATGGTCCAAGGATCAACTCAATAAATGGAATAGAGAGGTAGAAAAGACCGGCAGGATCTTCAGCGATACACTCTAAAATAGCGACCTGCTTAGCTTCGCTATCTTGTATACGGATAAGGTAGGTCAAAAAATCAAAAGTATGCTGACTTAATTCATCGGCATTACTCTTAATCTTCTCCTCCCAATAAAGAGGCTGCTGACAAACAATATCTCGGATCTGCTCAGGGCTCATCAACTCAGACATGATCGACGGACAAGAGATATCGTGATGGCTGTTGATTTGAGTCAAGGTCACAATATCCATATGCTCAATCACTTCAACCAAAACCTCATCGGTCATGGTATTGGCCATCAACTCAAATTTCTTACTCGCCTGTTGAGGCTCAACATCAGCCAACTGCTTGATCTCAGCGGCGGTAATTTCAATCAAATTATTCATGAGTACTCCTCATTGTAATCGTACTGATCGTAATAACCGTCTTCATCATCTTCGATGTCATTGTCATCATCTTGATCGGTCTCTTTACTAGCAGATGGTGTGTTATTTTGATTTTCTAACAAAAAGAGTACTGCACAGCTCTCAATCAGAAGTGTCTCAGAGTAACCACGTACAGCTATCACCAATGGGATATCGGCATTATTAAATGCAACCGTAGTTTTAAAGTCATTCCACTCTGGTTGTATCCCCTCATCTATCCATCCAGACCACTTGAGCTTAGCCTCTGGAGGAAATTTAACTCTGTCATAGAGGGCTATTGGCAGATATTCAGGTACTGAGTTAAGCAGAGCAGGATCTGCCAGTAATACAGCCTTAATTTGGCTGGTAAACTGAGCTAAAGCATTAGGGGTATCAGGGTCGTTATAGGACTCGATATTACTGTATGCATTCTCTTTTAACTCATCAATGCGTGAGAGATTAAGTGATGTTGCCATGATTGCTCTGAATTTAACTTAAGAATAAAATTGATCCCACAGCTCGCGCATAGCGGCAGCAGGGTCGGTCACAATGACATTATTGAAGTCTTTAACAAAAGCGCTTTTAAGTTTAGGGTTAGACAGCACTTCATAAGCTTGCTTTACTCGCTGAAGTTGTACCTCAGCTTGCTGCTTATCTTCATCGGATGCACCGAGTAGTTTATCCGGATGGAATCGGTTTGCTAAACGTTTGTATGCTTTCTTAATATCATCTTCATTTGCACTTGCCTTAATGCCAAGCACGCTAAAGTGGTTAATCATGTTATTACCTGTGGGCGATTATTCTTCATGTCAAAATATAAATGGATAGATCCAATAGTGAACATTCACCAGCTAACGTTCGTATAAGCCCAATGTTACCAAACCTTAGCCCAACCAAATTTTTGGAGGCGGAAGTTTAACGGCTGAAAGGCTGGAGCACAATACAAAATCCAAAGCATAGCACTCCTAAAAGGAGATAAAAGAGCAGACTAACTCCCTTTTGTTAAGCTTTAATGTTTGCAGCTTACGTATTAACGATAACAATAAAATGCTTACAGGTTAAGTCCCTAAGACTATCTCATTAATTAACTTGCTTAAAATGCCATAGTAACCAATAGATGGGACGAAGATCTTTGCCTCCAATATCTTTTAACGGATACAAGGCGTAATAGAGAAACTGCCAAGGAGCTATCCAAGCTTTAGCTTCCTGCCAAATATGCTCACCTCCGGCATCACGATAAGCCTTTATCACAGGCGTTATCATCTCATGGTTAGGACCTAGATAACGGTAAAGGCTATGAATATAAACAAGTACATCCCGCCTCTGTTGATAGGTAATATCTTTACTGTTCTGACTTGCTTCAAAATCGATAAAACTGATCTTGCCATCGCGCCAACTAATATCCCTTAATGCTGGTCGGCCATGGGCTAAACCTAAGCGATGAAGTTTAGCTAAAGCTTCACCACTATCAGTCAATATTCTCAAGCACTTTGCTTGATCAACCTCAGGGTTTACTATCCACTCACTGAGTGTTTTGCCCACATCGGCAACAACAAGAAAGTTATCATCGAAGCAGACAAGCTCGGGAACCTGAGCTCCCTGTTTAGCCAGTTGAGTTAATGTCTCAATTTCAGTTTGAATCGCAGTTTTGGGGTTGGCCTTTAAAAAACGCATGGCACCGGTTAACTTTTCCGCCTGCTTTAGCCAATACACCTGCCCAAGATGTTCAAATCGTACAACCCTCTCCCCCTTATTGTCATTCAATACTGTATCAACGAGAGATCTGAAGGTCTGATTAGGCACGCAATTTACTCCGAGAAAATGAGAGGTGATTATGCGTATTTGCTCCGGTTAAAGCAAACCGAAAAAGTAAAATCCACTTTGAGTGCTCAAGCAAGTACCGATAACAGTAGAGATTGAGAGTAAATCAAACAAATCACAAAGAACACAAGGAGGGAGAAACAAAAAAGCGCTTGTAAAAGCGCTTTTGGTTAAATAGCTAAGATTAGGCTTCTTCCCAACTCTCAGCTTTATTCTCAAGAAGAACAGGGATCCCATCATTTATCGGGTAAGCTAAGCGGTCAAGCTTACAGATCAGTTGCTGTTTCGCTTTATCGTAATCTAATTTCCCTTTACACACAGGGCAAGCGACGATCTCTAATAACTTTTTATCAAACGACATCTCTATTTCCTTATTTAACAGCGATAACCTGACGAACTTTATCCATCAGTCGCTGATCAAAATTTTCTGCTAGCTTGGCATCTACTGTCAAATACCACCAGTTTTCTTTTGCAAAATCGCGACATTTAACCGCATCTTTTTCAGTCATCAGCACAGGAGAGTTTCCGGTAACTTGAGTTATCTGCGCTAAACTGAACTTTTGATGATCTTCGAACGCTTTGGTTTTTATCACCTCAACACCTGATTGAGCTAAAGTGGTAAAAAACCGCTCAGGGTTACCGATCCCGGCAATAGCGACAACAGGTTCTATGGGCTGAAAAGCTAACTCAGAATGGGGCGATACTGGAATAAAGCGAGTTGGCTCAAGTGTCATCTGGAACTCGCCCTCTTTTGCTTCACCGTTCACTATGGTGAAATCCACTGTCTTTTGTCTACCGGTCAACTCCCTAAGAGGACCTGCTGGTAACAGTAGCTCGTTTCCAAAACGTCTCTCACCATCAAGAATAAGTAACTCAATATCCCGCGCCATTTTATAGTGCTGAAGGCCATCATCACTAATTATGATATCAATATCATAGCGCTCAATTAAGCACTGGGCAGCACTAACGCGATCGCTGCCTATCACCATAGGGACTTGGGTCCTAGCCACTATCATAGCGGGCTCATCACCCACACTATCAGCGCCTAAGTGAGGCTCTACGATTTTAACGCCGTCAAACTTAACCCCATAACCCCGACTGACCACACCGGGCTTAAGCCCCTGGGCACGCAGGAGCTCAATAAGGTAGATCACGGTAGGCGTTTTACCGCTGCCCCCCACCGTAATATTGCCCACAACAACCACAGGAACAGGAAGAGACACAGCGGCCTTAACATTAAGCTTAAACAGCAGCCTTCGAAGGGTACTAACACACCAAAACAGCAAGCTAAGTGGAGTGAGTAACCACTTTATCCCTCTGTAGCCGATATGAGCATCGGCTTTGGGATACCAGAGTCGATTAACAAAATCCTGCATCAATTAGCTACCAAACTGCATCTGATAAAGGTTAGAGTAGACTCCCTCCTGCTCAAGCAGACTAGCATGGTTGCCACGTTCAACAACCTTACCTTGGTCAATCACAAGAATTTGATCCGCCGCCTCAATCGTCGACAACCGATGAGCAATAACAATGGATGTTCTGTTGAGCCTCAAGTTATCTAACCCTTGCTGAATCGCCTTCTCCGATTCCGTGTCTAGGGCAGATGTGGCTTCATCTAAAATAAGTACAGGAGAGTTACGCAGTATCGCTCTGGCTATCGCAATTCTCTGTCTCTGACCACCGGATAACATCACCCCGTTTTCACCAATTTGAGTGTCTAAACCATCGGGTAATAACTCAATAAACTCCATTGCGTGGGCGGAGCGCGCCGCTTCAATAATCTGCTCACGACTCACCTCGCCAGAGTAGGCATAAGCGATGTTATTGGCGATGGAGTCATTAAATAACGTCACCTGCTGAGACACCAGTGCCACCTGGCTTCGAAGACACTCTAAGGTGTAATCGTCAATACTGACACCGTCGAGCACAATTTCGCCCTCGCTCAAACCGGTATAAAAACGTGTGATTAAACTGGCAATGGTAGACTTACCCGAACCAGAGCGACCCACCAAGGCGATGGTTTGACCCTGCTTGACTGAAAAGTCTATGTTATCGAGTGCAAGACCTTCCTGCTCTGGATAGCGAAAAGAGACATGATTAAAACTCAAATTCCCCTTCACTCTCTCCACAGTATGTTTGCCTTCATCCTTTTCTGGCTCGATATCCAAAAGTTCAAAAACCGTAGTACAAGCTGCGATACCACGCTGGAATTCAGCATTCACACGAGTCAGACTTTTTATAGGATTTAGCATCGCCAACATGGCACC
Organism: Shewanella nanhaiensis; assembly: GCF_019457885.1. Classification (GTDB taxonomy): domain Bacteria; phylum Pseudomonadota; class Gammaproteobacteria; order Enterobacterales; family Shewanellaceae; genus Shewanella; species Shewanella nanhaiensis. The sequence continues at coordinate 17,563 of NZ_JAHZST010000005.1, read as the reverse complement.
TAAAATCGTGGCAAAAGTTCCTGCGGTTAACTCAGATTGTAAGCTTTCGAAACTAGCTGCATACAGAACAAACGCTAAGGCAAATGAGCCGATCACCATCACTAATGGCTGACTGACTGATTGCGCCATGGCAAGCTTCATGGTTTGGTAACGGTTTTGTTCATTAACGACACCAAAACGTTGCGACTCAACCTCTTGACCACCGAAAGAGAGCACGTTCTTATGGCCTGTGATCATCTGCTCTGTAGCCGCGGTAACGCCACCCATTGCAGTTTGAATTCGTTTAGAGACTTTACGAAAACGTCGGCTAACAACCGTAATAATCACACCGATAATTGGGCCGATAATCAAGATACACAAGGAGAGTTTCCAAGAGTAGTAGAACATCACGGTCAACATGCCCACAACTGTGATGCTATCGCGTACCATAGTGATCAAGGCACTACCTGTTGCACGGGCTATCTGCTCTGTATCATAGGTTACTCGAGAGATTAAACTGCCAGTATTCTCTCTATCCATGTAACTAACTGGCAGCGTAAGATAGTGATCAAACACCTGCTGACGCATATCCATAATGAGCCTAGCACTCATGTACGAAACACAGTAGGTCGACAGAAAGTTAGCCAAACCACGCAGTGTAAATAGGCCAATAACCACAAAAGGTGCCATCATAAGCACATCACTTGATGAGTTAAACCCATCAGTTGTACCTAAATCTAGTCCATTGGCCGCGGAGGGAATTTGGCTCGCTTGTCCACCAAACCCACCATCGATAAAGGGTTTAATTACGGCAATAAATGTCATATCGACCAGGCCATAAAGTACTAAGCCTACTACCGCCAGAAAAAACACACCTTTAAGCGGTTTGATATACACCATCAAACGCTTAAATACTGTCCAGACTTCTTGATTGGAAGATGTTGTCATTAACCAAATCTATTCTTAATTCAAAAAACGCATTCTACTCTGGATTATCATTCTGACCAAATTCAAACAATCGGTTGTACCAAAAAGGGGCTAAATTGGCTCGGTATGTTCGAATATCACGCCGCTCTCGATTAAAAATCACACTAATCTGCCCCTCTCGTCCTGAAATAAGGTGCTCTGCTCCATGGTCCTGATAGCGGTGTAAGACATCAGGCTTAGGAAAACCGTAACGATTATTAAATCCTGAGGGAAAGAGTACTAACTGAGGAGAGACCAACTTGATAAACTCCGGAGTCGAGGAGGTTCGGCTGCCATGATGTGGCGCCACAAGCAGTTCACTGTTGAGCTTATTACCTAAGCTCAGTAAAGCTTGCTCTGCCCTACTCTCTATATCGCCAGTTAATAAGACTTGATGATACTTATCACTAACTTTCACGACACAGGAGCCATTATTACCCTTCTCAACAACACGAGGCGCCAAGATCTCAACTCTTAATCTCTGCCATATAATGGTTTTAGGTCTGCAATTGATACCGGCATACTCAGGAATATCAGTCACCAATTTTACCTCTGGAAAAGCAGAAATAAACGTTGAGGCACCACCAGCATGATCGTTATCACTATGACTTAATACAAGATAATCAACTTCAGTAATGCCTCTGGCCCGAATAAAGGGCACCACGACTCTTTCTGCATAACTAAACGTCCGACCATATCGTGCTCCAGTGTCATATACCAATCCATGTTGCCCCCTCTCTATAACGACACTCAAACCTTGACCAACATCGAGCAGGTGCACTTGCCAGTGCTCTTTAGGGGCAAATCCCCATCGAAAGATTAACGAAAGGATAAATGGCAGAAGCAGCACTGAGGAGATAAGCTTCCACTGCACACTTTTCAGTTTTGCCATAAGCCATAATCCGCACAGAAGAAAGAATAGCGCTAGCATCATGGGATCTGAAATTGGCAACCAAGCACCAGGTAAAGTAATAAACAGCTCTAATGCTTGGGTCACAGGCCATAAGGTTTTATTGACCAATTCAAACAAGACGGACAGGTTAAACCCAGCAGTTAAACCTAGTCCCCAAATAGCGAAAATGAGAATAGCAGCAGGAATAACCAACAAACTAAACCAGGGAACAAATATAAAGTTAAATAGGACTCCATAAAGAGTTAAACCACCAAAAAGCACTGCCTGTAATAAACCCAGTCCAAGGCTTAATCGCCACTGTATGGCCCAGAATAGGCTTAACTTAAGCCACACTCTCTTGTGCAGGGAGGCGGGCTCATCAACAACAGGTATGGGACGAGCCTGTAGCGTCAATAAAATAATTGATAATGCAGAAAAAGACAGCCAAAAACCAGCACTTAAACAACTGAAGGGATCAATAACTAATATCAGAAAAAGCGCAAACAACAAGCGCTCCCAAGAAGATGAATATCGGTTTAACAGCGTCAAAAAAACCAATAACAACAGCATAGTTAAAGCGCGGATCGTTGGCAATGCAAACCCTGCAAGATAGGCATAAATACAGCACGCTACAGCAGATGAAGCCGCAGCCAACATCAAGTTCCGTCGTCCTACACAAGGAGATATAAGGTTAAGAAACTTAGATAAGGTGATAAACACCCAAGCCCCAACAACCGAGAGGTGCAGACCAGAGATTGCCACCAGATGCCCCGCTCCCGTCACTCTAAGGGCGTGCCAACGCTCTGCATCCAATAAGCTTCGATCTCCTAGCAGTAATGCTAAGATAAGATCACCATTAGCCAATGCTTGTAAGGTGGGTTTGAGTGTTTGTAAAAGCTTATTACGCAAAGAATCACTTGCCTTAATTCGCTCACCAGATATAACACTACCTTTGCTGACGATATGACGACTAAGAAGTAATTTCTGTTGATTATACCCTCCTTGATTCAACACACTGGTGATAGGCTTTGGCTTAACCACCAACTCCCAGATCTCACCTTGTGCCAATTTAGGGGCTTTTTTCCAACTCAAACGTATTTTTTTTGGCCAAGAGTTTGATGAATTATGATCCAACAGCCGAAAATCCATACTAACCCAGTCGCTGTTTTGATTTACTAGTGATATGATTTCGCCAGTTACAGGCTGGTCAAGGTCTATACTTTTATGATCCCAGCTTAATACCAGCTGCGCATAAAATGCACTCCATGCAACAGCCAAGACGACACCTGAGATTAATGGCGCACGTTTTAATACCAGAGCCCCTATCACAAACAAAATGGGGGTAAGTTGAGCTGTCGGCAGTGAAGGCCATAACATGGCTGAGAGTATTGTGACGCAAAAACCAAACATAAATCGATTCATACTGAACTAGTTAAGACAGCAATAACCATTTATGCCAAAAAAAATCATTGAAAGATTTATGCCTAAACCTGAAACCCTGCAAAATCACAAGCATTTGCGGATGTTCGGGAAATTGTTACATAACCCCAATTTATGGAGCCTTAACAGACGTTCGGCTCCAGCAGCCTTTGCCGTCGGGCTTTTTGTTGCTTGGATCCCCATGCCATTTCAGATGGTACTGGCAGCCGCTCTAGCCATCATTTTTAACTGTAACCTGCCTGTATCTGTCGCATTAGTGTGGATTACGAACCCAATCACTATGCCATTTATGTTTTATGCAGCTTATATGTTAGGGGCTAAGCTCCTTAATCACCCACCGCAAAACTTTGCTTTTGAAGCCACATGGGTATGGATAGAGTCATCGATATCCACCATAGGCCCACCTTTCCTACTGGGCTGTATTGTAATGGGTGCAATATTTTCAATTGTGGGCTTTTTCTTAATAAGAACCCTGTGGAAGTACTCAATTCTACTGAAATGGGATAGACGAAAAGCTAATTAGCTTAAAACCAGACAAGGTTACTGCTCGATACAATAGGAAACACGCTTGGTGTTTCTTATTGTGACATTACGTTAGCAAAGTACTCAGGTTACGCCTCTCTCTTGCCATAACATCCCTCTCGTGCTTTTCAAGCTTAAGCAGTTCATCCTCTGGAAGTGGCGTCGTTGCGGCCAAGTAGTGGAACGTGATTTGTGGGAACATCGTGCTAAACACTAATTTGGCTCGAGGAAGATGAAACTCTGATGTCACTAGAACTATAGAGGTAATGTCATACACCTCAATAACCTCTCGAGCCAGTAGTGCATCTTCAAAGGTAAATTGGCTCTCGACAAGGGGAAGAAAATTTATCTGTGGTACCCCTTTATTTATGAGATAGTTTTTCAAGTACTGTGCATGGGGAGTTGAAGTGATATTGAAATGAGCACCAATCCCACCAGTGCAGATAAGTTTGAGGTGAGGGTTTTGACAAAAATAGGTATATGCGAGATCGCACCGAGAGAGTGCCATCTCAGACAAGTTACCATCAGCATCATTTGGCGCTCCCAAAACTACAATCGCGCTATTCACCGTTTCCCTCTCTTAAAATTTAAACACTTAATGCCTAAACACTTAGCTCCTAATTACCGACCTGCTAATGCACTTGCTGGCGGTGTTTGACTCGCTTTCCAAGCAGGATAGAGCGTCGCAATTAAGCTCATGACCAGCGCTAACAACAGCACTAGTGCAACGTCAACGAGGTGTAACTCTGATGGGAGAAAGTCGATAAAGTAGATATCAGCAGAAAGCAGTTTAACGCCTAAAGCCCCCTCTATCCCTTTGGCTATCCAACTTAGGTTTTCCGCTATCAGCACCCCAAACAGGCCTCCAAGCAGGCAACCCAGCACTCCGTTAAGGGCACCTTGTACGATAAAAATAGTCATAATCGCGCTGCGCTTCATCCCCATGGTCAGCAAGATTGCGATCTCAGATTGTTTATCCCGTACGGCCATCACTAACGTCGAGACAATATTAAAACAAGCCACGGCTATCACCAAAGCCAGTACGAGATACATCACGCTGCGAACAAGTTGTATATCTTGGTAAAGATGCCCCTGAGTACGAGTCCAGTCAGTGATGTACAGATATTGATCTTGGCTAAAGCCTAGTTCACGAATAAGCCGCGGCGCCTCAAATACTTTATCCACTTTAATCCTTACACCCGATACCTGCTCGCCCATGTCTAGAATAGATGCCGCATACTGCATCGGCACATAGGCAGTAGAGAGATCCAGCTCTCCTCCTAGCTCAAATATCCCCGCCACAGTGAAACGATAACTTTTTGCAGAGCCAATACGCTTCACTGTAGGATCGGCGTTGACATTAGGCATATACATGCTTAATGAGTCACCTAGGCTTAAGCCTAAACTTTTTGCCAAACCTCTACCTAGCACTATGTTATTTTTATCGCTCTCAGCTAGCTTTTCCCAGGTTTCTGCTGGCATAAATTGGGCGATATTGGAGACCTTCTGCTCATATTGAGTATCAACGCCTAAAATGGTCAGTCCTTGAAATCCCCCAGGCTTTTGTACGAGTCCCTGTAAACGAATAAAGGGAGCTGATGCCACTATCCCCGGCACCTTCTTGGAATCTTCAACAATTGAGGGCCAGTTATTGACAGCTTGATTAACTCCGCTCAACTCTCCATGAGAGACAACACCTAACATCCTATTTTCTAACTCACTCTCAAAACCATTCATGGCAGAGAGCACGACAATTAATACCGCGACACCTAATGCGATACCCGCGGTCGATGCAAATGAGATAAAACTAATCAGGCTATTAGATTGGCGTGCCATGTAGAAACGCCAACCAACCCATATTGATAAAAGTGGGTTCATGAAGCCTTACCTGCAACATCTGCAAGCTGTTCACTCTGAAGGTGGCCATCTTTCATCTTCAACTGCCTGTCCATTCTTGCCGCTAACTTGGCATCATGAGTAACAACCACAAATGCCGTGCCTAACTGGTTTGCAAGCTCACGGATAAGCTCATACACAGCCTCGCCACTAGTAGCATCTAAGTTACCGGTCGGCTCATCTGCTAATACTAGCTTAGGCTTATTAATTAACGCTCTGGCTATCGCAGTACGCTGACGCTCTCCACCTGACATCTCACCAGGGGTATGACCAAATCTATGCCCAAGACCCACTCGCTCTAATAATGCCTTGGCCTCAACTTCAACCTCTTTACGATTTCGTCCCTGAATAAGGGCTGGCATGGCAACATTTTCAAGCGCACTAAACTCTGGCAATAGGTGGTGAAATTGATAGATAAAGCCTAAGTCTTGGTTTCTCACCTCAGATTGGCGACGCGGCGACAAATCATATAGGTCTTCCCCTAACATAAAGACATGACCACTACTCGGCTTATCGAGTGTCCCCATGATATGCAATAAAGTACTTTTACCTGAGCCTGAGGTACCGATAATGGCTAACTGCTCACCTTTAAAAACCTGTAGATCCACACTTGTAAGCACTTGAGTATCCACCGTTCCTTCTTGAAAACGTTTACTGACACTCTTCACTTCTAACAATAACTCTGGCATATGCTATTTACTCTTATATTCTTTACTCATCAAACAGGAGAGTTATTTACTCTCTCCCATTTGGACGCTTAATTTTTAGGCGTAGATCACTCATATCTCAACGCTGTCGCAGGTTGTACTTTAGCCGCTCTAAATGCTGGATATAGCGTGGCACAGAAGGTAATAACTAAAGTACCAATGACTATCCAGCTCATCTGGCTCCACTCAATTTGCACAGGCAGTGATTGACCCGCTCCTAAGATAGAGATCCCAACCGAATTCATCATGGTATTTAAATTAAGCGTTAAACCAACACCGATAATAAGCCCTAGCACCAAACCTATAATGGCATTGAGCGATCCCTGAAAGATAAATATTCCCATCACATTCGCTGTGCTCAGCCCCTGAGTTTTTAATACTGCAACATCCGTTGTCTTGTCTACCACCATCATCACCAGTGCAGAGACAATATTAAACGCGGCAACGGCAATAATCAGACTTAACATCAAAGACATCATATTCTTTTCCATCTTCACTGCGCTAAACAGATGACCATATGTGTCTCGCCAGTCAGAGGTGGTGACTTCAATACCTTGTCTCTTAAACTGATTAGTTACTTCACTACTTAAACTCTCTGCATTAAAGGGATCTGCTAGATATAGCCTCAGATGTTTTATCTCTCCAGGAGGTTGCCGCATTAACCGCTGCGCGTCCTCATAATGAACATAGGCCAAGCTTGCATCAACCTGGGAGCCCATCTCAAAGATACCTGCAACCACAAATTTACGCTGGCTAGGCACGGGTCCAAAAGGGGAATAAACCACACCTTCTGCGCTGAGCACTCTCACCTTCTCACCAATGGACACATCTAAACGTCTGGCAAGCTCAGAGCCAAGTATGATCCGATATTTTCCCGGTATAAGCTGACTAAAATGCGCATTTAGCACACCTTGCATCTTACCTTCGAGCACTTTTTCATATTCTGGGTAGATACCATACACTTGAATGGCACTAATATTAGAGGGTGACTGGACCATAGCTTGCGTGGCTATACTGGGAGTGGCAGCCAAAACACCAGGTAACGTTTTAAGCTCTGCCACATTAGTATGCCAATGAGCGAGGGCTTGCTCACTGTTGACCGTCAACTGAGGCACAGCCCCAAGAATACGCTGCTTTAATTGTCCCTCTAGACCATTCATAACCGAGCTGACAATAATGAGCGCTGCAACTCCAAGCAAAATACCGGAAACCGCAAAAAAAGTGATAAACGAAGCGAACGCATTGGCCTTTCTTGCACGCCAATAACGAAAGCCAATATGTGCAGATAACGCAAAATTCATAGTTGCCCAACGACTCATTAAATATAGAGCCTTGCTAAATCATTAAGATGCGCACGATAATAGGGGTAATAGCTATATAAAAACAAGAGGAAATCCCTTGATCACTGACTCAAGCCCCTATTTTAGTGTCAAGCACGATTTTAAAGTCTACCTAACAGCTTGGCCAGATAACGCCCCCATTCCAACTGAGGGTGAATTAACGCTGATGTTACCGCTTGGTCTACAGCTTATTAGTGATGTCAAATCATTAGAAGCCGATTGCTTATTGCAACTAAGGCATTTAGATGATGAAGCTAAAACCGTTGTTGAGTACCTTAAACTGCAATCAAAGAAGGTCGATCTGGTACTGCAACATGTGCTCGAGCGCGAAGCACATGATGGGGAGCTACATCAAGGAAAGTTCTTTGGCGGGAGTGGGATCCGCATAACGGGAACAACACAATTTGATGTCGGGAAGCAGTTTAAGCTAACGCTTCATATTAAAGAGGAGCTGGTTGCCCTGCTCTGTTTTGCTCAAGTCACGGACACTCAAGTTATAGAAGCTACGGATGTCGAGCCACAAACACGTTATTTGACTGAGTTAGAGTTCTCTGTGATCACAGACACTGACGTAGAGCAGCTGGTCAAGGCGAGCTTGAGCGTACAACAAAAGCAATTAAAACAACGCAAGCTTGCGAAAAAAGCGACATAATTTTCACTAGCACATGCGCCTGTATCCCACTACAATGACAGGCATCTTTGTCGCTGATCCCCTGTCATCTCTCAATGAAAGCATTTTCCATATTAACGCCGCCCCATGTTAAAAGTGCCACCAAAGCACAAACTCTGTTCACCTTAGGCGGCGCATCGCAGGCCATCACCTTAGCTAATTTAGTCAAGGATCATGAGGGGCTGACACTGGCAGTCACCAGTGATACCCCAACTGCGCTTCTGTTAGAGAGCGAACTAAATTATCTTCTTCAGGACGACACTCTTCCTGTTTGGTTGTTCCCTGATAGAGAAACCTTGCCATACGATAGTTTCTCCCCCCATCAAGATCTGGTTTCACAACGCCTCGAAACTCTATCACAGATCCCGAATGCTAAACGGGGCGTGGTGATAGTCCCCATCAGTACCCTAATGGTTCTTCTGCCACCAAGATCATTTCTAGCCGGCAACGTATTGATGTTGGCTAAAGGTGATAACTACTGCCTTCAAGATGTTAAGCAACAATTGGTGGATACCGGTTATCACCTCGTTGAACAAGTTTATGAACACGGAGAGTTTGCCGTAAGAGGCTCGATTATCGATCTGTTCCCTATGGGATCAAATCAGCCCTATCGTATCGAACTATTTGATGATGAAGTGGAATCGATAAGGCATTTCGACCCTGAAACTCAACGTTCCAGCAGTGCCATTGACTCAATACGTTTATTGCCAGCAAAAGAGTTCCCCACGGACAGTGCGGCTATCGAAGGGTTTAGACAGAGGTATCGACGTCACTTTGAAGTGATAGTCAAAGAGCCAGAATCCGTTTACCAGATGGTGAGCCGCAAAATACTTCCCGCTGGGATTGAGAACTATCTACCGCTTTTTTTCGATGAAACGGCGAGCCTATTTGATTACCTGCCTGTCCAGACCCAACTGGTTAACATTGGCGATCTTGAAGCCGCTTCAAAAGCACACCTTGCTGAAGTAGAGCTTAGATATGAAGACAGACGCGTCGATCCACTTAGGCCTCTATTACCGCCAAAATCATTATACTTGCTGACCGAACAGCTTTTTTCCGCCTTTAAGAAGTTCCCTAGAACTCTGCTTAAAATAGGTGAAAATCAAGACAGTGGCAGTAATGCCAAGCTCGAATCACTACCAGAGTTAACAGCGAACCATAAACTTAAACAGCCACTGACACTGCTTCAAGATTATGTCACTCAAGGCGGCAGGATTCTCTTTAGCGCCGAATCAGAGGGGCGTCGTGAAGCACTGCTTGAGCTATTTGCCAAAATAGATCTTAAGCCACAAGTGTTCGAGCATCTAGATGATTTTGTCGACTCAAAAGTCAAGCAAGGCCTTATTGTCTCGCCTTTATCTAAAGGCGCTATTATCGAAAAAGCCAGAGGGGCTAAGTTCAGCATTATCTGCGAAACAGAGTTGTTTGGCCACCGTATCTCGCAAACACGGCGCCGAGATAAACAGAGACAGATAAGCAGTGATGCCCTGATTAAGAACTTGGCGGAGCTCAAAGTGGGCCAGCCTATAGTTCACTTAGATCACGGTGTCGCTCACTACCAAGGGCTTGAAACCCTCGATACTGGAGGACTCGTCGCTGAGTACCTTAAACTTGAGTATGCAGGTGGAGACAAGCTATATGTTCCCGTCTCCTCTCTGCATCTTATCAGTCGCTATAGTGTCGGCCCCGATGAGGAGGCCCAGCTTAATAAGCTAGGTAATGAGAGCTGGGCAAAAGCGAAGAAAAAAGCGATTGAGAAGATACGTGATGTCGCTGTAGAGCTACTCGATGTTTATGCCAGAAGACAAGCTAGACCTGGTGATGCCTGCCATATTGATCAAGAGGAGTATGCTCTCTTTAGTAACAGTTTCCCCTTTGAGGAGACTGTGGATCAAGAGACCTCCATTAATGCCGTATTAACCGATATGAGCTCCCCTATCGCCATGGATAGATTAGTGTGTGGTGATGTTGGTTTTGGTAAAACAGAAGTCGCCATGCGCGCGGCGTTTGTTGCAGTCAATGACGGTAAACAGGTCGCTATTTTAGTACCAACCACCCTATTGGCACAGCAACACTTTGAAAATTTCAAGGATAGGTTTGCCGATTGGCCGGTAAAAATTGAGGTCATGTCGCGTTTTAAAACCGCAAAAGAGCAAAAAGGTGTATTAGAGGATCTGAGTAGTGGCAAGGTCGATATCGTTATCGGCACTCATAAGTTACTACAATCTGAAGCAAAATTTGAAAACTTAGGCCTGCTTGTTATTGATGAAGAGCACAGGTTTGGGGTTCGCCAAAAAGAGAAGATTAAAGCCCTCAGAGCCAATGTTGATATCTTAACCTTAACGGCCACCCCGATCCCACGTACCCTAAACATGGCCATGTCTGGTATGCGTGACCTTTCCATCATTGCGACTCCGCCCGCAAAGCGACTTGCTGTCAAAACCTTTGTCAGAGAATATGACAATGCTGCGATTAGGGAAGCACTGCTGCGTGAGATATTACGTGGGGGCCAAGTTTATTTTCTCCATAATACAGTGGAAACCATCGAGAAACGAGCTGCAGAGATCAGTGAACTGCTACCAGAAGCCCGCGTGATCACCGCCCATGGACAGATGCGAGAGCGTGAACTAGAAAAGGTGATGTCTGATTTTTATCACCAAAAATTCAATGTCTTAGTTTGTACTACTATCATAGAAACTGGCATCGATATTCCATCTGCCAACACCATAGTAATAGAGCGTGCCGACAAATTTGGACTCGCTCAGCTGCACCAACTAAGAGGACGCGTTGGACGTTCACATCATCAAGCCTACGCCTATTTAATGACGCCACATCCTAAGAGCATGACAAAAGATGCAAGGAAGCGTCTCGAAGCCATTGGCGCACTAGAAGATCTCGGTGCAGGCTTTATGCTAGCGACTCAAGATCTCGAGATACGCGGCGCCGGAGAGCTCTTAGGTGACGAGCAGAGTGGCCATATCTCAAAAATTGGTTTTACCCTCTATATGGAGATGCTAGAAGATGCCGTTAAATCTTTAAAAGAGGGTAAAGAGCCTTCATTGAGCCAGATGCTAAGGCGTCAGTGTGAAATCGATCTTCGCATTCCTGCACTGCTGCCCGAAGACTTTGTCCATGATGTGAATATCAGACTCTCTCTTTACAAGCGGATAGCTAACAGTGAAACATCCCAAGCGTTAGATGAATTAAAAGTCGAGTTAATCGACCGCTTTGGACTCCTACCAGACTCTACTAAAAACTTAATGGAGTTAACGCTTTACAAGCACCAAGCTACAGCTTTGGGGATCAAAAAAATAGAGATGCATGCCAAAGGTGGTAGCTTAGAGTTCAGCGACGATCACAGTGTCGATCCAGGTTTTATTATCGGTTTACTGCAAAGCCAACCACAAAACTATCGAATGGACGGCCCGAGTAAGTTAAAATTCATTATTCCAGCTGAATCTCATGCAGATAGGTTGGCGCTGGTTAAATTGCTTTTGGGGCAATTATCACAACATCGTCTTGGAGATTAATGTGTTAAAGAAAACGTTACTACCCCTAATGGGACTGCTGTCGATAACTCAAGCTTACGCTCAAGATGAACGTTGGTTTGAAGTCGAGGTATACCTGTTTGAACGAGACGCTGGACACAATCAGGAGAAAAGTCCTGATCAAGTCACGTTAATCAACACCAGAAAAGCCGTTGATCTTATCTCGCCACTTTTCAGTACCGATATCACAGGTGCAAGCCTAGGCTTAAAGGGGTGTTCATCCAGTGACTGGGCGATCAATGCTGATGAATGTAATCAGCAGTTAGGTTCGGCTCAGGTCAATCACACGACACAGATCCCTATCAATATTGCTGCTGCAACCGAGCAGTATGGCATTCCTGGTGGTGCTCCGGTTTTGCTTTCAAGTGAGCAGAATCAATTTAAAGAGATCATGAGTAAAATAAGCCGAGAGCCAGGCAACAAGAGTTTACTCCACATGACCTGGCAACAATCTATGCTGCCACGGCATAAAGCAAAACCAGTGAGGCTCTATTCTGGCCAAGACTTCTCCGACCGATTTGAGGGAAATGGCCAGATGGTTCAAAGCTATCAATCCGAGCTCACCATCCCACAGTTTGACTTTCTTGATACTAGCTTTGATAGTAAGACTCAAAAGCCCGTGTGGGAACTTGACGGGACGCTTAACATCTACCTAAATCATTATCTTTATGTAGAAGCTGCGCTAAACCTTAGAGAGGAGGGAACGAAAGAGATTGATACCTCATCAAGCTATCTCAATGAAACCGTAGAGCAAGGCAATAAAGTAACCCCTTTTCTGTATGCTTTCCCTTTGACACAGAATCGTCGAGTCCGAAGCGATGAGATCCACTATTTTGATCATCCCAAAATGGGAATGATTTTACAGATCAGGAAGATGGAACAACCGAAAGACAGGCTCAAAGATGTTGCCAACGAGCTTTAATAGGGAAGAATTGAGAAGTCGAGGTAGATCTCATTCTCCTCATCTTCTTGAACATACACTTTGTCGACTTGGGCTTGTGGTGAGCCCTTATCACACCAATCAATCAGATTATCAACTGCAGGGTAGGCTCCCTGAGCTAGAATATTAACCGAGCCATTTTCATTGTTGACTACATAGCCCGTTATCCCTAACTCGTTAGCTTTAGACTGTGCAAAACGCCTAAAGCACACTCCCTGCACTTTGCCCTGCACATTGATTAATACTCTCTTCATCTTTAGTACCTATTGGTATAAGAAAGTGATCTGCTCAGAGTTTTTTTGGCAAACTAATTCAAGGCGAATGAATGACACAATGGTTATTCCCTTGTGAGTTCATTCAGCGCAGAAGTAGGCAGCCAAAAACACTCCTTACAGTCGAGTCTTAGCGGTTCTGATGCAGTGTTAACGAGCTTAAACGTAGAACAACTATATTCCTCACTCGTTGCAAACTACATGGTCTTGTATGTTCCTGACATACATAAGACATTTCCTCCATCCCTGGAGGTCAGATGTGGTGAATGTCATTAATGCAGGAGCAATTAAGGACCTTACCTCAGAGGCGCTAAACTCTCGCTGAGCGATCACATCTTTGTACCAATTGGTACACGTCCATTATCGCTAATGCCCTCCTCTGAAGATAACCCAAAGCACACCATTGGGCAAAAAACATGCAAAAAAAAACAGCTAACAAAAAAATAATTAGCTGCATCGGGCGACATACGCAAAATGGTACGGTCTGGTTTAGACCAAATTCTCTTTATGTATCATTGTGTAACAAATTAATCATGGGCGCTACTTTACACTGCAAAATACAATTTTAAAACAAAAAGTAGACTTTTCAACTAAAAAAAAGACATATATCGATCTTAAGTTCTTACATTCGGATGCCTGTCAGTTTCTTATTCTATATAATTCATTATTAATGTAATAAGAACTTTTACAATTTAACATAGATGAGAGTTTATTTTTTAAACTATTTTTTAGCAGAACTATTATTAGGCAGGGAAAGTGAGAGTAATATTCAATGGCTGGAGTTTCAGCGGAAAGCGATATTTGTGCAGAGCTAGCAATTAAAGCGCCGTAATAATACGGCACTCACTGAATCAAGCCTTTTTGAATGCTTGGATCTTTGGCAACTGGCTCGCTAACACAGGGAATTTATGAGGCTGCTCCTCATCCCAACATACTTCATAAAAGCGGCTTAATTCACCACTGACGACTTGGTTATCAAATGTATCATCGTTGCGTGAAAGTATAACTAAAGACTTACCTCGGTTCTTTTCTCTAAACTCTGACACACACTTATTTGCAATATCCGAATATTCTTCAGGTCTATCTATCTTACCTAGCATATTATCTTGCGGTGTTAAATTAGGGTTAATTAATACCGATTTTAAACCGTTTAAATAACCAATTCGTTCGGCCCAATAGCCACCTAAACCGACACCGATAATGATAGATTCAGAGTCATCAGTTAACTTTAGCTGTTTACTCACTTCATTAAGTAGATGCTGCATGTCATGCTTTGGGTGTAAAGTGCTGTAACTCAGTAGACGTACGTCTTTATCAATAAACTGTAATTGACGTATTTTCTCATGGTTACCTGGACTGGTTGCATCGAAGCCATGTAAATAGAGGATCATTGGGTCACCTATAAAAAAATTAGGAGATTAACCTTAACTAAGTTGCACTGTTGGAATATTGAGGTGAATCAATATTCCAAATATTAGTTACAATTAATCTGTTGAAAATGTTGATGCAAGGACTTTGGCTTGCTGCCACCTTTCATCATTTTGAAGGGCATGTGCAACGACTTTACTATCAGGTTTCAGCAACTGAGCAGGATATTCAGGCTGACAGGTCGGCCAAGCTAACTCTTCAAGTACCTCTGTAGCTCCCTTGGCATCATTACATATCAAAATCATATTACAACCTGCATCTAATGCGGCTTGAGCTCTGGCTTTATACCCGCCCACAACTCCGGCGCCCTTCATCCCCAAGTCGTCAGAGAAGATCACTCCACGAAAACTTAGCTGCTCACGTAATATATCTTGCAACCAAAATGATGAAAAACCAGCAGGATTTGGATCAACCTTTGAATAGATCACATGTGCGGGCATCACACCATGGAGCTGCTCTTTGCCGATCAGTGATCTAAATGGTTGCATATCTAGCTCAAAAATCTCCTCTTTGCTGCGCTCATCATAGGGTTGGGCAATATGAGAATCAGCAACCACACTGCCATGTCCAGGAAAGTGTTTACCAACAGATGCCATACCAGCTTGATGCATCCCCTCTATAAAGCTTCCTGCAAGCTCAATGACTTCATTGGGTTCAGAGCTAAATGCACGCTTGCCTATCACTTCACTGACACGATTAAGATCCAGCACAGGTGCGAAGCTCAAATCAATATCACAAGCCAAAAGCTCCACAGCCATAAGAAAACCTAACTCTACAGCCCATTTTTTAGCAAGTATCATATCGCCACCAGCAAACGGAAGAATATCTCCCATAGCCGGTATATGAGTAAAACCATCCCTAAATCGCTGTACTCTTCCCCCCTCATGATCAACTGCAATAAGAAGATCTGGTCTAACAACGCGGAGCGACTCGACTAATGAGACAAGTTGCGGACGATCAGTATAATTTCTACTGAATAAGATCACGCCTCCAACCATAGGGTGTTTCAGCTGAGCCAGTTCCTCTGTAGAAGCTTGGGTAGAAAGCAGATCAAGCATTAAGTAACTCACAACTCCTCCTATAATATAAAAAATAATGTGATTAATTGGCTGAGTAGATTTTGCACTACGCCTTATTATTTAGGGGATAAATGTCCCCAATGATATAAGCTCATATCACTAAAATGGCTTAGCTTATCTAATCTGAAGTATTAAATTAAAAAAACTCATGCTAAGCCCAATGGAAAAGTGTGGGATAATTTATGAAAACAAAACCACACTATCCGCGTAGATTAACACAGCATGACTTTTTTCCCTTTTTATTTACTGACCTCTGGGAAATTTAATCGCGTAGAGATAGTGCTAATAACGAATAAAACAGAAAAGGTTTTAAGATGATTAGTGTATTTGACATGTTCAAAATAGGAATTGGTCCCTCTAGTTCACATACTGTAGGCCCGATGAAAGCTGGCAACATCTTCATTGAAGATCTCGATAAAGCAGGCCTATTGGATACAACCGATGAGTTGCGTTCGGAGCTGTTTGGATCGCTCGGTCAAACGGGTAAAGGTCACGGTACTGGTAAAGCTGTCATATTAGGCTTAATGGGCGAAGCACCAGATACTGTAGATACTGACTCAATTGATGGGATCTTAGATGAGGTCAGTCGAAGTGAAGTCTTATTGATGGCCAACGGCACAAAAGTCACCTTTACTCGTGAATTAGGGATCACCTACCATAGACGAAAAAGCCTACCGGCCCACGCCAATGCGATGACGCTTTATGCGTATCGCCAAGGCCAATGCATTTTCGAGCGAACTTATTACTCCGTTGGTGGCGGCTTTATCTTAGATCAAGATGAGATTTTAGCCCAAGATGCATCCCCTGCCGCACCGATAAAATCTGCCCCCTATGACTTTAACAGTGCAACTCAACTCCTCACTCTCTGTACAGAAAATGGGTTAAGTATCTCATCGCTGATGATGGAGAACGAGCTGAGCATAGCCACTGAATCCGAGATAAAGCAGCAGTTATGGGTTATCTGGCAAACCATGAAAAACTGTGTCGAGCGCGGATACAAAAAAGAGGGGATCCTCCCAGGGGGCTTAAAATTAAGACGCCGTGCCCCCGCCATGTACCGCCGTTTAAAAGCTGAAGGTAAGAACAGCGTCGATCCGCTAACGGCATTGGATTGGGTCGATCTGTTCGCGCTATCGGTGAATGAGCAAAATGCAGCAGGTGATCGCGTTGTCACCGCACCAACCAACGGGGCCGCAGGCATTATCCCTGCCGTACTTTGCTACTATGATATGTTCGTTCAAGAAGTGGATCTTGAAGTCTGTTGTCGTTACCTGTTAACCGCTGCCGCTATCGGTATCCTTTACAAAAAGAATGCATCTATATCCGGTGCAGAAGTCGGTTGCCAAGGTGAAGTTGGCGTAGCTTGCTCTATGGCGGCAGGAGCCCTAACAGAGATCATGGGCGGAACCATTGAGCATGTTGAAAATGCTGCTGAAATTGGCATGGAGCATAACTTAGGTTTAACTTGCGATCCTGTCGGCGGCCTAGTACAGGTTCCCTGCATAGAGCGTAATGCCATGGGCGCCGTTAAGGCCATTAACGCTTCCAGAATGGCACTGCACGGAGATGGGAACCACAAAGTATCCCTAGATAAAGTGATCAAAACCATGATGGACACAGGCAAAGATATGCGCAGTAAGTATAAAGAAACCGCTAAAGGTGGCTTGGCCGTTAATATCGTAGAGTGTTAATCCATCACTGAAAATTACAAACAAAAAACTCGCCAAATGGCGAGTTTTTTCTGTTCGGCAAAAATAAAGTAAAGAATCCACCTTCTGAAGAAGGTGGCTTTGCATTAGCCCCCTAAAAGGGGGCGTTGTCTACTTCAAATCTAATTGCGGCTGCTCCTGTTTTTCAACCTTTTCTTGATGCCTTACATATCTT
>NZ_JAHZST010000048.1 GCF_019457885.1 Shewanella nanhaiensis | reverse complement strand
AATGTATGGTACGCCCCGTTATTGCAAATAATAAAGCAAGATAACAGGAGTTGGTTTGCGCTAATGTATTCAGAGTCTATTGAGACCTTCATTAGTCCCAGCTCTACGATGAGATCCGCGCCAGATTGTCCTCAAAAACGTGAAAGCATATTAATTGCTGTTCTGTCCATCAGGTCTTCAATCTGGTGGTCTAACCGTTTTGTCATCTATTTTTATCATCTGCAAACTCGGTAGTAACTCGATTTAAACTCTTAACTCAAACGCTTTCTGGCTTGTCATTACTGACCAAGCTATACGCGCTAATTTATTTGCTAATGCGACAACCGCAACATTGAACGGTTTCCTCATTCTTAACTCTGTTAACCAATGACCAAAATACCGCTCAGATGTCTCAGGCCTCGACACAATGACTCGTGCGGCATCAACAAACAATTCCCGCAGTTCTTTATTACCCCGTTTAGAAATGCCAAGCATCCTTGTCTTTCCCCCTGTGGAGTATTGAAACGGAACCAGACCAATCCAAGCAGCAAAATTTCGGCCATTCTTAAAATCTGATGCATTCCCTACATTTGATAAGCAACAAGCAGCTGTCATTGGCCCTACACCAGGTATTGACTGTAGTAACTGCATTAATGGGTTTTCATTAAGTAACAACTGCAATTTCTTATCTTGTTTTTTTATTAATTCGTTCAGATGTTTGTAGTATTCATGTAACTCCTGCACCTCGACCATCAATGTTAAAGGGATAGGTTCACCTTTATCTGCTAGCCATTGGAACAGCTTTTTCATATGGGCATGGCCTCTGGGAAAGCTCATACCAAACTCAAGCAACATAGAGCCAATTCTATTCATGCTGGCAGTTCTTTCTTTGATGTAGCCCGAACGTATACGGCGAATGACAGTGACGACTTGTGCGGTTTCACTTTTTGGTGATGTGAATCTCATGCTGGGCCTCATTGCCGCTTCAGCAATGGCATCCGCATCAATGAAGTCATTTTTGTGAGTTTTAACGTAAGGTTTTACATATTGAGCGGGGATCAATTTAACTTGATGACCATATGATTCACATTTTCTAGCAAGCCAATGGCAGCCACCACAGGCTTCCATTGCGATAATGGTTGGCTCTTGAATGGATAAGAATTGAATCAGCCTCGGTCTGGTTAACTTCTTACGAAGCACTTCCCTCCCAGCGTAGTCATGCGCAATAAGATGAAATGTGCTTTTACCTAAATCAATCCCTATAACGCGAAAGTTAGACATGATGACCACCTCTTCTTTGTTAACCAGACAAACTGGAGTTTAACACTAGGTTGGGGCGTACCATCTTATTAA
>NZ_JAHZST010000047.1 GCF_019457885.1 Shewanella nanhaiensis | reverse complement strand
CTCTGCTCTGGATATCGGTTTACCGTGCAGAAAAACGGTATCAATACTGTTCCACGACTCAATAGAACCTAAGGGATTGTTTTTTAGAAGCAATAGATTAGCCATTTTCCCTACTTCTACAGTGCCATAATTGTTTTCAATCTTGAATTTCTTGGCATTATTAATAGTTGCAGCATCTAAAACTTCCGTAAGTGATAACCCCGCATTAACCATAGCTTTCATTTCTTGGAAAGTTGTTAATCCTGGCTGGTTAGCAAAACTGGGACTGCCTGGAAAATCAGAAGCGAGCAAAATAGGATGTTTAGCGTTATTGAGGTAGTTGATAACTTTATTACCCTTGCCAATTCTCCCATATAAAAATGCAGCTGCGATTGATTCATCAGCCATCCCATCAAACCCAATGCGAAGCTCCTCTTTAAACCACTGTGCTTCCGATGTGTTATACCAATCGATAAGTGACTTAGGTGTAACCGACAAGAATTCAGGAGAACTTGCAATGTCAGGCAGCATTGCCTCACCTAAACCAGCAATGACTCTTTGGGTTGGCATGTAGCCTACTTCATCAGCAATAACTCTGTTCAGCGTTTCCTTTATTTCTTTGGAGAGCTGTTTATCTCGTCTATATTCCCCCCAATTCCACATGCCATGAGCGATAATATCAACGTTTGCAGCAAGCGCTAACTGTTGCATGTTCACGGCGTTAGCATGAGCTAATATTGGTAAATCAGCTTTTAGGGCAGATAGCTTAATTCGTTGAAGCGTTTTAGGTGAAAGTGTTGGCCATTGACTCGCATTACCATAACCATCTTCAAAGTAAATTTTGATACATGCAGCACCAGAATTAGCAATGTTAGTGACGATACTCTCTACTGAATTCCTTGCACTCTCTTTAGCGTTTTCATCTACTAAATAGGTGAACATTGATCGTGATAAATCATCTGTTTTTTCTACATAGGGAAATGTTTGTTTTGTGGCAATAACTTCGCAGCGCAGATAATCAGGATGAATATCCGCTGAAATGAAATGCTTAAAATTTACACCAGGATTAGGATCAACAATTTGGGTCACACCATAATATAGGAAGCTCTTGGGTTGCTGTTGATAATATTCTTCAACAATTTTTGGATGCTTTGTCGCCATTGATTCAACACCAAAACCCATCCCAGGAATTGATGAAACATGTGCATGGCTATCCATAATACCTGGAGTTAAAAACTTACCTGAGCCATCTATTTTTAGATCATAGTTTGTGATCTTATTCTGCGTTATTTGAGCAATCCGACCATCATCTAACAATACATTCATACGCAGTTTTGGTGCCTGAAGGTGTGATGAGACAATGGTGACATTTTCAATAAGGATAGTATTTATCGCTAATGCTGAAAAAGAGCATAACGATATTGCGAGTAAAAGTATTCTAATCATAAAACTTCCATGTTAGCCAAGCTCTTGCTGAATAGGCTCTTGGCATTTTCAATTTAAAGTAATAGCTTAAGGAGGTTAACTCAGGAGCAACTGGTTGTATATAATTTAAGCT
>NZ_JAHZST010000046.1 GCF_019457885.1 Shewanella nanhaiensis | reverse complement strand
ATCCCTATAACGCGAAAGTTAGACATGATGACCACCTCTTCTTTGTTAACCAGACAAACTGGAGTTTAACACTAGGTTGGGGCGTACCATCTTATTAATGCGTTAGAGTTTAAGCTCTGAAAATGACTGCTGCCATTAAGGGAGCTATAGCAATCAGATAAGCGGTAACGCCCGCGTCAACTGCCGGAGGCTACTGGCGCTTTTTGTGCGGTACGCACAAAACGTGACAGTGGCCGGAGGTCAGATTGCACGCGCTTGTTAGGCATTGTCTGAGTCCGGCTCACAACTATTGTAAAGGTCAAAATCTATACTTAACCCTAACTCTGCATATGATTTTATAAGATTCGCACTCATATGGAAGCCTGGATTAACATTTGTGTAATAACCCACGCAATTGATGCCGACATCATAATCTTTGTTTAATTGAGCTATAGCCTCTTTTCTATCTTTAAGGACGATAAGCAAGTTTTCTAGATGCGCATCCTGAAAAGGTTCAGATCTCGGAAGCGTGCTTTTATATTTCCACGAACTTCTTTTCCTTAATCTCATATGTCTCTCTGAGATCAAATCACCTTTAAGATGAAAGTCAGTAGGCTGTAATTTTAGAATTGAGCTAATTTCATCGATTGAGCATTCGAAGCCCTCAACCCAGAAATATGCGTATGTATCAAATTCTTCCATAACTCTCAATGTGCCTAACATTTGTATATACGGCTTGCGCGTTTTGCCAAGTTCTCTCGGGAAAGCGTGCACGGGCATCAACACTATATACCTCATTAATACAACGTATTGAGACATGCATAGCTAAATTGTATCCAATACACTCTAGGACAAAACTTAGTCGCACACTTTGCTTTCCTATTATCTCAGCCAGCTCTTACAAACAAGAGTGATCGCACACTTTCATCTTACTGAATTTACGCCTCTTTATCTTTTCACTCAATAGTAAACCGTGAACTGATTGCACAAAACTTAGAGATAAACCGCACAAAACCGATACTACTGTATAAAAGTGCAAATACTTATGAACTTAGAGGTTGTCTCTAGACGGAACCCATACCTTTCTAATTGATGAGAGAAAGTATTACAAAGAGGTCAGGGCTGTATTGAACGAATTGCTGGCACTAACACATAAAGGGGTAAAACCAGTTGCGCCCTTCTACAAAGTAAAACCAAATCGAAGAAGTAAATTATCAGGTGTAGATGCGGCTACGAGTTTTGGCAGCATGGAAGCTGCCGTAAAGCCCACAGGGATGTGCTAGTGGCGTCTCGTAGAAGTATCTGCACATAAGCACGCTGCAAGCGATAGGTACCAATTGAAGGTATGACCTTCAATATCTTACCCAATACACATTCAACTAAAAGCTATCAAACTAGATCCTACTTTTAGCAACAAGAGCAAGTTCATGATGATTGCTTAAAATCAGGCCTAGTCTGATAGCAGAAGTTGTTAGACAAGGTCTAACCAAAAACACCAAGTAAAGAATCCACCTTCTGAAGAAGGTGGCTTTGCATTAGCCCCCTAAAAGGGGGCGTTGTCTACTTCAAATCTAATTGCGGCTGCTCCTGTTTTTCAACCTTTTCTTGATGCCTTACATATCTT
>NZ_JAHZST010000045.1 GCF_019457885.1 Shewanella nanhaiensis | reverse complement strand
TTTGTTCACTCTCGTGTCAACAACCATCTAATAAAGCTTCTAAAGCATTTGTCACCTGAATCAAATCTCCGAGGAGTTTTGATTCTCTAACACTGCTGCAAGTCCCGTGCTATCTACTCTTTCGACTAGGTAGTTGGCCTGCTGTGCCGTGTCAGTGGATGCGCATTATAGGGATTACTCGCAACTGTGCAAGGGCTTTTTTCACTAAATATTTATTTATTTTTTATACCTAATGTAGACACATCATGCCCACTACTTACCCACAGAGTTGTTCACAAAAACAAAATAGAGTCCTTTGCTACTCACTGAAGATTTAATAACCCCAATTACCTTATAGCATCATAAAGTGCCTTATTAGAGGTCACTAGCTCTAGCATATACGAAAATTATCTCCCCCATATCGGGCTGTAATACCAATCGGTATAAAGGGTTATCTAATATACCTAGTTAATTCTATGAGTTGAATTGCATATGGAAAAGCCTGAAACCACCGATTTTCGAAGCCTGGCTCGCCGAGAGAAAAATGCACAAAAGCGGAGCCGCCTTTTAGCCTTGGCGCACTTCAGTGAAGGTCACAATCGCTCTGAGATAACCAAAATACTTAAAGTGAGCCGTACCAGTGTAAATAAATGGGTAGATGATTTTTGGAGCAAGGCTTAGTTGGACTTGAGCACAAAACATCCCTGGTCGGCCTCCAGCCTTAAATGCAGCTCAATCTAGACAACTTTCAACATTTATTGAACAGCAAAGTCTCTCTGAAACTGGCGGGAGACTTTCTGGTCATGACATTAATGAATACCTTTTTAAGAACTTTGGCATTAGGTATGAGTTATCAAGCATCTATAGGGTTTTAAAAAGGCTAGGCTTTTCATAGATAACGAGTCGCTCAAAGCATCCTAAACAATCAATAGCTGCACAAGAAGCTTTTAAAAAACTTCCGCTTGAAAACGATCCTTAACATTCCGGGCCATATCGCTTTATCTCAAGTCGATGTCTGGTTTCAGGATGAAGCTAGAGTAGGCCAACAAAATACAACTACGCGTTTATGGGGAAAAAGGAAGTCGTCCAAGAGTTGTTCGGCAGCAACAGTTTGAATATGCCTATGTTTTCGGTACTGTATGTCCGGCGAATGGTAACACTGAGGCACTTATCACTCCTTGGGTCGACAAAGGGATAATGCACCAACACCTAAAGCTTATCTCTCAAGCAACCCTTCCAGATCATCACGCTGTAGTGATCATGGATGGTGCTGGTTGGCATAGTAAAGATCTAGATGATGAGTTTGATAATCTGACGATGCTCAAACTTCCTCCCTATTCACCAGAACTCAACCCTATTGAACAAGTTTGGGACTGGATGAGACAGCATCACTTAGTTAATAGGTGTTTTTCCAATTATGAGGATATTGTTGAGCAATGCTCACAAGCCTGGAATAGCTTTATTAGTGACATTAGTACGGTGAAAACTTTATGCAATCGTTCATGGATAAATCTGACCAGATGATTATACCGATTGGTATAAGTGGAAAAGCCACCTGCCTACATTGAAATTGGCTATGGAAAGCAACGTTGAAAACTTATAAAACCCAAACGCAAAAAGGCCACCTTAATAAGGTGGCTTTTTCACTTAAATAGGCGTTTGGAAATGACCTACTCTCACATGGGGAGACCCCACACTACCATCGGCGCGATTGCGTTTCACTTCTGAGTTCGGGATGGGATCAGGTGGGACCACAATGCTATGGTTTCCAAACAAATTCTGTATGCAAAAATGGTGCTGATACCCAGAATCGAACTGGGGACCTCATCCTTACCAAGGATGCGCTCTACCGACTGAGCCATATCAGCATTTTTGTTTTATATCTAATAACTTAGTCTTATGCGATTCAAAAACAAACATCACAGCTATGTTATTTATTAAAATAGGCGCCTGGAAATGACCTACTCTCACATGGGGAGACCCCACACTACCATCGGCGCGATTGCGTTTCACTTCTGAGTTCGAGATGGGATCAGGTGGGACCACAATGCTATTGTTTCCAGACTA
>NZ_JAHZST010000044.1 GCF_019457885.1 Shewanella nanhaiensis | reverse complement strand
CTTGCGTGCCTTCACCGAGTGTCACGGTGATGTTGATTTGCCCATCAAGCTCAGCGCTGTTGATGAAGCCATCCTCATTGGCATCTTCAGTGATGTCAACGGTTGGGCTAGCTGGTGCGCCAGTGCCCGTGCCGTAATCCAAGGTCGCGCTGTCATTGCCTGAGGCACTGTCACCATTGGTGTTGGTGATGGTGGCCGTAATGGTGATGTCCGTGCCAGTGGCCGGCGCATCCATGCCAAGCAGGAGGTCGTTGTCGAGCATCTCTTGCGTGACCACATCGTTGAACAGCTCATTGCCGTTTTGGTCGGTGACCACTAAGGTGTCGCCGACTTGGGTGCTTGGGTCTAAGCTGACCGTGATGTTGACTTGGCCGTCCAGCTCATCACTGTTGATGTAGCCGTCATCATTGGCATCTTCGGTGATTTCAACCGTTGGCGCGATTGGTGCTGGCGCTTCGACGTAATCAAGTGTTGCTGCATCACTGCCTGTGGCCGTGTTGCCCGCCACATCGGTAACCGTGGCGGTGACCACAATCTCGGTGCCGCTGGCTGGTGTGTTCATGGTGACTGCAAGACCGTTGTCGAGCATCGCTTGGGTGACCACACCGCTGAACAGCTCAACACCATTTTGGTCGGTGACCACTAAGGTGTCACCCACCGCAGTGCCTGCCCCTAAGGTGATCGTGATGTCGATTTGACCCTCAAGCTCAGTGTCATTAATCACGCCGTCATCGTTGATATCTTCCACGATTTCGACTGTTGGGGTCGCGGGAGCCCCCGTGCCTGTGCCGTAATCCAGTAGGGCACTGTCTGAGCCCTCGCTGCTGTTACCCGCTGGGTCGGTGACCGTGGCGGTGATAACCACGTTGGTGCCAGTGGCAGGTGGGTCCATGGTGACCGCTAGGCCATCGTCTATCATTTCTTGCGTGACGGTGCCGCTAAATAGCTCGATACCATCTTGGTCGGTGACCACTAAGGTGTCACCCACCGCAGTGCCAGCGCCTAAGGTGACAGTGGCATCGATTTGCCCATTGAGCTCGGCATCGTTAATGAAGCCATCACCATTGGCATCCTCAGTAATGTCAACCACTGGCGCAGCAGGGACGCCTGTGCCCGTGCCGTAATCGAGGGTGGCATTGTCTGCACCTTCTGCGCTGTTGCCAGCCGCGTCGGTGACGGTGGCCGTCACCACTAAGTTCGTGCCTGTCGCTGGCGCATCAAAGGCAATGGCAAGGCCATCGTCTATCATGGCTTGCGTGACGGTGCCGCTAAATAGCTCGACATTATTTTGGTCGGTGACCACTAAGGTGTCACCCACTGCCGTGCCTGCCCCTAAGGTGATGGTGACGTCGATTTGACCGTCAAGCTCGGCATCGTTAATGAAGCCATCATCATTGGCATCCTCAACAATTTCAACCACTGGCGCAGCAGGGGCGCCAGTGCCCGTGCCGTAATCGAGCGTGGCCGCATCTGAGCCTTCAGCGCTGTTACCAGCTGGGTCGGTGACCGTCGCGGTGACAACGAGATTCGTTCCCGTGGCCGGTGCATCAAAGGCAATGGCAAGGCCATTCGTTATCATGGCTTGGGTGACCGTGCCGCTGTAGAGCTCAACCCCATCTTGGTCGGTGACGACCAGCGTGTCGCCGACTTGGGTGCCCGCCCCAAGGGTGATGGTGGTGTTAATCTGGCCATCAAGCTCTGCATCATTAATGAAGCCATCGTTGTTGATATCTTCAGTGATTTCAACCGTTGGCGCCGCCGGTGCGCCGCTACCTGAGCCGTAATCGAGCAGCGCATTATCACTGCCTGCCGCTTCATTGCCCAAGGTATCAGTGACCGTCGCGGTGATAACCAGGTTAGTGCCGGTCGCCGGTGGGTCCATGGCCAAGTCGAGGCCATTATCGAGCATATCTTGGGTGACGGTGCCACTGAACAGCTCGTTGCCCGCTTGGTCGGTGACCACTAAGGTGTCGCCCACCACAGTGTTCGCGCCGAGCTCCACCGTGATATTGATTTGACCTTCAAGCTCGGCATCATTGATGTAGCCGTCGTTGTTGGTGTCTTCTGTAATAACTACGGTCGGTGCACCCGGTACGGTGACGCTGTCATCGTAATCTAAGGTCGCACTGTCAGTGCCCGTGGCAGTGTTGCCGGCAACGTCGGTGACGGTGGCGGTGATAACCAAGTTAGTGCCACTCGCAGGTGCATCAATAGCAAGGTCAATACCGTTGTCGTTATCGAGCATCTCCTGAGTGACCGGGCCGGTGTAGAGCACATTGTTATCTT
>NZ_JAHZST010000043.1 GCF_019457885.1 Shewanella nanhaiensis | reverse complement strand
GTGACCACAAGGGTGTCGCCGACGGCGGTGCCCGCCCCTAAGGTGACGGTGATGTCGATTTGACCATCAAGCTCCGCCTCATTAATGAAGCCATCGTTGTTGACATCCTCATCAATGACCACGGTTGGGCTAGCAGGTGCGCCCGTGCCGGTGCCGTAATCAAGCGTCGCCGCATCTGAGCCGCTCGCGCTGTTGCCCGCGGCGTCAGTGACCGTGGCGGTGACCACAAGGTCGGTGCCGGTGGCCGGTGCATCAAAGCTGATGTCGATGCCGTTATCGAGCATCGCTTGGGTCACGGTGCCCGTGAACAGGGTGTTGCCATCTTGGTCGGTGATGGTGACGGTGTCGCCCACCACGGTGCCCGCGCCTAAGGTGACGGTGGCGTTGATTTGACCATCAAGCTCGGCATCATTAATGAAGCCATCGTTGTTGGTATCTTCAGTGATTTCAACCGTTGGCGCCGCCGGTGCGCCGCTGCCAGAGCCGTAATCGAGCAGCGCATTATCACTGCCTGCCGCTTCATTGCCCAAGGTATCAGTGACTGTCGCGGTGATAACCAGATTAGTGCCGGTCGCCGGTGGGTCCATGGCCAAGTCGAGGCCATTATCGAGCATATCTTGGGTGACGGTGCCACTGAACAGCTCGTTGCCCGCTTGGTCGGTGACCACTAAGGTGTCGCCCACGACAGTGTTGGCGCCGAGCTCCACCGTGATGTTGATTTGACCTTCCAGCTCGGCATCATTGATGTAGCCGTCGTTGTTGGTGTCTTCTGTAATAACCACGGTCGGTGCACCCGGTACGGTGACGCTGTCATCGTAATCTAAGGTCGCACTGTCAGTGCCGGTGGCGGTGTTACCCGCGCCGTCGGTGACGGTGGCAGTGATAACTAAGTTGGTGCCGGTTGCCGGTGCGTCGATGACGGCATCGATGCCATTATCGAGCATGTCTTGGGTGACAGGGCCGGTGTAAATCACCTCGCCAGTTTGGTCTGTGATGGTGACGGTGTCACCGACCTCAGTGCCGCTGCCTAAGGTGACGGTGATGTTGATTTGGCCATCAAGCTCCGCATCGGTGATGGTGCCATCGTTGTTGCTGTCTTCAACAATCTCAACCGTTGGCGCCGCTGGGGCGTCTGTGCCGACATCCAAGGTCGCCGCATCACTGCCTTGTGCGCTGTTGCCTGCGCCATCGGTGACCGTGGCGGTGACCACCACGTCCGTGCCTGTGGCTGGGGCATCCATGGTGACCGCTTGGCCGTTATCGAGCATATCCTGAGTGACAGTACCGTTAAACAGTTCATTACCCGCTTGGTCAGTGACCACTAAGGTGTCGCCCACGGCGGTGCCTGCACCGAGTTCTACCGTGATGTTGATTTGGCCATCAAGCTCCGCCTCATTAATGAAGCCATCGTTGTTGGCATCTTCATCAATGGTGACGGTCGGCGCAGCCGGTGCGCCGATGCCCGTGCCGTAATCCAAGGTCGCTGCATCTGAGCCTGTGGCGGTGTTGCCCGCCACATCGGTGACGTTGGCGGTGATAACCACGTTCGTGCCCGTTGCCGGTGCATCTATCGCTAAGTCCAGCCCACTGTCGAGCATCGCCTGGGTAACCGGGCCGCTGAACAGGGTATTACCCGCTTGGTCGGTGACCACTAAGGTGTCGCCCACGGCCGTGCCTGCACCGAGTTCAACGCTGATGTTGATTTGACCGTCAAGCTCCGCGTCGTTAATGAAGCCATCGTTGTTGGCATCTTCCACAATCTCAACCGTAGGACTCGCCGGTGCGCCCACGCCCGTGCCGTAGTCCAGTGTCGCTGCATCATTGCCTGTGGCGGTGTTGCCCGCCTCATCAGTGACGGTGGCAGTGACCACCACATCCGTGCCGGTCGCTGGCGCGTCCATGGTGACCGCTTGGCCGTTATCGAGCATATCTTGGGTGACAGTCCCGCTGAACAGCTCGTTACCGTCTTGATCGGTGACCACTAAGGTGTCGCCGAGGGCGGTGCCTGCACCGAGTTCAACGGTGATGTTGATCTGGCCGTCAAGCTCCGCCTCGTTAATGTAGCCGTCGTTGTTGATATCTTCATCGATGGTGACCGTTGGCGCGGCAGGGGCGCCGACGCCCACGCCGTAATCCAAGGTCGCTGCATCTGAGCCTGTCGCGCTGTTGCCCGCCGGATCGGTGACGTTAGCGGTGATAACCAGGTTGGTGCCGGTGGCAGGCGGATCGATCGCCAGTGCCAGGCCGTTGTCGAGCATGTCTTGGGTGGCCGGGCCGCTGAACAGGACGTTGCCGTCTTGATCGGTGACGGTGACGGTGTCACCAATGACCGTGCCAGCGCCTAAGGTGACGCTGATGTTGATTTGACCGTTAAGCTCGG
>NZ_JAHZST010000042.1 GCF_019457885.1 Shewanella nanhaiensis | reverse complement strand
GTGCCAGCGCCTAAGGTGACAGTGGCATCGATTTGGCCATCAAGTTCCGCATCGTTAATAAAGCCATCATTATTGGCATCCTCATCAATGACCACGGTGGGGGCCGCCGGTGCGCCGGTGCCTGTGCTGTAATCCAAGGTCGCTGCATCTGAGCCATCAGCCGTGTTGCCCGCCGCGTCAGTGACGGTGGCCGTCACCACTAAATTCGTGCCTGTCGCTGGCGCATCAAAGGCAATGGCAAGGCCATCATCTATCATGGCTTGCGTGACGGTGCCGCTAAATAGCTCGACATTATTTTGGTCGGTGACCACTAAGGTGTCACCCACAGCGGTGCCCGCCCCTAAGGTGACGGTGATGTCGATTTGACCATCAAGCTCCGCCTCATTAATGAAGCCATCGTTGTTGGCATCTTCATCGATGACCACGGTTGGGCTAGCAGGTGCGCCCGTGCCAGTGCCGTAATCAAGCGTCGCCGCATCTGAGCCTTCAGCGCTGTTACCCGCAGCGTCAGTGACCGTGGCGGTGACCACGAGGTCGGTGCCGGTGGCCGGTGCATCAAAGCTCACGTCGATGCCGTTATCGAGCATCGCTTGGGTCACGGTGCCCGTGAACAGGGTGTTGCCATCTTGGTCGGTGATGGTGACGGTGTCGCCCACCACGGTGCCCGCGCCTAAAGTGACGGTGGCGTTGATTTGACCATCAAGCTCTGCATCATTAATGAAGCCATCGTTGTTGATATCTTCGGTGATGTTAACAGTTGGGGCCGCCGGTGCGCCGCTGCCAGAGCCGTAATCGAGCAGCGCATTATCACTGCCTGCCGCTTCATTGCCCAAGGTATCAGTGACCGTCGCGGTGATAACCAGATTAGTGCCGGTCGCCGGTGGGTCCATGGCCAAGTCGAGGCCATTATCGAGCATATCTTGGGTGACGGTGCCACTGAACAGCTCGTTGCCCGCTTGGTCGGTGACCACTAAGGTGTCGCCCACGACAGTGTTGGCGCCGAGCTCCACCGTGATGTTGATTTGACCTTCAAGCTCGGCATCATTGATGTAGCCGTCGTTGTTGGTGTCTTCGGTGATAACCACGGTCGGTGCGCCCGGTACGGTGACGCTGTCATCGTAGTCCAGTGTCGCACTGTCAGTGCCCGTGGCGGTGTTGCCTGCCACATCGGTGACGGTGGCGGTGATAACCAAGTTAGTGCCACTCGCAGGTGCATCAATAGCAAGGTCAATACCGTTGTCGTTATCGAGCATCTCCTGAGTGACCGGGCCGGTGTAGAGCACATTGTTATCTTGGTCTGTGATGGTGATGGTGTCACCGACCTCAGTGCCGCTGCCTAAGGTGACGGTGATGTTGATTTGACCATCAAGCTCCGCATCGGTGATGGTGCCATCATCGTTGGCATCCTCAACAATCTCAACCGTTGGCGCTGCGGGGGCGCCCACGCCAGTGCCGTAATCGAGTAGGGCGTTATCTGAGGCGCTGGCGGTGTTGCCAGCAGGGTCGGTGACCGTCGCGGTGACGACGACATTAGTGCCCGTTGTCGGGGCATCAAAGCTGACCTCGATACCATCATCAAGCATGGCTTGCGTCACGGTCTCGTTAACGAGCTCATTACCGTCTTGGTCGGTAATGAGGATGGTGTCACCGATAGCGGTGCCAGGCATTAGGGTGATGGTGGCATTGATTTGACCATCAAGCTCCGCGTCATTAATGAAGCCATCGTCGTTGGCGTCCTCAGTGATCTCAACCAGAGGTGCACCTGGTGCGCCCGTGCCTGTACCGTAATCGAGGGTCGCGCTGTCTGTGCCTTGTGCCGTGTTGCCGGCAGGATCGGTGACGGTTGCGGTGATAACCACTTGCGTCCCCGTGGCTGGTGCATCAATGGCTAAGTCGAGGCCGTTATTATTATCAAGCATGGCCTGCGTAACAGGGCCGCTGAACAAGACATTATTGTCTTGGTCGGTGACGACTAAGGTGTCGCCCACCTGTGTGCCATCACCGAGTGTCACGGTGATGTTAATTTGACCGTCAAGCTCTGCATCATTGATAAAGCCATCACCGTTAGTATCTTCAGTGATATCAACGACTGGCGCTGCCGGTGCGCCCACACCGGTGCCGTAATCAAGTAGGGCGTTATCTGAGGCGGTGGCGGTGTTGCCAGCAGGGTCGGTGACCATCGCGGTGACGATGACATTGGTGCCGGTTGCTGGCGCGTCCATCACGACCGCTTGGCCGTTATCGAGCATGGCTTGGGTGACTGTACCGTTAAACAGTTCATTACCGTCTTGGTCAGTGACCACTAAGGTGTCGCCGATAGCGGTGCCTTCACCAAGTTCAACGGTGATGTTGATTTGACCATCAAGCTCAGCGTCATTAATGAAGCCATCGTCGTTGGTATCTTCAGTGATTTCAACTTGTGGCGCGGCTGGTGCGCCGGTGCCCACCCCGTAATCGAGGAGTGCACTGTCATCGCCGGTGGCGGTGTTACCGGCCGGATCGGTGACGGTTGCCGTCACGACTAAATTAGTGCCAGTGACGGGAGCATCGATGGCTAAGTCGAGGACGTTATTATTATCAAGCATCGCCTGCGTGACGGGGCCACTGAACAGGACATTATTATCTTGGTCAGTGACGACTAAGGTGTCGCCCACCTCCGTGCCTTCACCGAGTGTCACGGTGATGTTGATTTGGCCGTTAAGCTCTGCGTCGTTAATAAAGCCATCACCGTTGGCATCTTCAGTGATATCAACCGTGGGTGCCAGTGGGACGCTGCTGCCATAGTCAAGGGTGGCACTGTCATTATCGGTGGCGGTGTTACCCGCAGGATCCGTGACGGTGGCGGTAATGACGAGGTTCGTGCCCGTGGCGGGTGCGTCCATCACTAGGCTAAGGTCGTCATCGATCATCGCTTGAGTGACAGGGCCGCTGAACAGTTCGTTACCCGCTTGGTCGGTGACCACTAAGGTGTCGCCGACGGCGGTGCCTGCACCGAGTTCAACCGTGATGTTGATTTGACCATCAAGCTCAGCGTCGTTAATAAAGCCATCATCGTTGCTATCTTCATCGATGGTGACGGTTGGGCTGGCGGGTGCGCCGCTGCCAATACCGTAATCGAGTGTTGCCGCGTCATTGCCTGTGGCGGTGTTGCCGGCAGGGTCGGTGACGGTGGCGGTCACCACGAGGTTAGTGCCGGTAACAGGGGCGTCGATGGCCAAGGTGAGGCCATTAGTGAGCATCGCCTGAGTGACGGGGCCGCTGAACAGGGTGTTACCGGCTT
>NZ_JAHZST010000041.1 GCF_019457885.1 Shewanella nanhaiensis | reverse complement strand
TGTTGATTTGACCGTCAAGCTCAGCGCTGTTGATGTAACCATCGTTGTTGGCATCTTCAGTGATTTCAACCGTTGGCGCTGCTGGCGCTGGCGCCTCAACGTAATCCAAGGTGGCTGCATCACTGCCGGTGGCGCTGTTGCCTGCCACGTCAGTGACCGTGGCGGTGACCACCACGTCAGTGCCGCTTGGCGGCGTGTCCATGGTGACGGCCAGGCCGTTATCGAGCATATCTTGGGTCACAGTGCCAGTGAACAGCACGTTACCCGCTTGGTCAGTGACCACTAAGGTGTCGCCCACCGCAGTGCCTGCGCCTAAGGTGACGCTGATGTCAATTTGACCTTCAAGCTCGGTGTCGTTGATGGTGCCATCGTTGTTGATGTCTTCATCGATAACCACGGTTGGGCTCGCTGGTGCGCCCGTGCCGGTGCCGTAATCCAGTAGGGCACTGTCTGAGCCTGCACTGCTGTTACCCGCTGGGTCCGTGACCGTGGCGGTGATAACTAAGTTGGTGCCCGTGGCCGGTGGGTCGATAGTGACGGCCAGCCCATTGTCTATCATCTCTTGGGTGGCTGGGCCACTGAAGATGACGTTGCCGTCTTGGTCAGTGATGGTGACGGTGTCACCCACGCTCGTGCCTGCGCCGAGTGTGACGGTGGCATCGATTTGGCCATCAAGCTCAGCATCGTTGATGTAGCCGTCGTTGTTGGCATCCTCATCAATGACCACGGTGGGGGCCGCCGGTGCGCCGGTGCCTGTGCCGTAATCGAGCGTTGCTGCATCACTGCCTTGTGCCGTGTTGCCCGCCGCGTCGGTGACCGTGGCGGTGACCACGACGTCGGTGCCTGTCGCTGGCGCATCCATGGTGACAGGGACGCCATTGGTGAGCATATCCTGCGTCACGGTGCCAGTGAAGATGACGTTGCCATCTTGGTCTGTGACCACAAGGGTGTCGCCGACGGCGGTGCCCGCCCCTAAGGTGACGGTGATGTCGATTTGACCATCAAGCTCCGCCTCATTAATGAAGCCATCGTTGTTGGCATCTTCATCAATGACCACGGTTGGGCTAGCAGGTGCGCCGGTGCCGGTGCCGTAATCAAGCGTCGCCGCATCTGAGCCGCTCGCGCTGTTGCCCGCGGCGTCAGTGACCGTGGCGGTGACCACAAGGTCGGTGCCGGTGGCCGGTGCATCAAAGCTCACGTCGATGCCGTTATCGAGCATCGCTTGGGTCACGGTGCCCGTGAACAGGGTGTTGCCATCTTGGTCGGTGATGGTGACGGTGTCGCCCACCACGGTGCCCGCGCCTAAAGTGACGGTGGCGTTGATTTGACCATCAAGCTCGGCATCATTAATGAAGCCATCGTTGTTGATATCTTCGGTGATGTTAACAGTTGGGGCCGCCGGTGCGCCGCTGCCAGAGCCGTAATCGAGCAGCGCATTATCACTGCCTGCCGCTTCATTGCCCAAGGTATCAGTGACCGTCGCGGTGATAACCAGATTAGTGCCGGTCGCCGGTGGGTCCATGGCCAAGTCGAGGCCATTATCGAGCATATTTTGGGTGACGGTGCCACTGAACAGCTCGTTGCCCGCTTGGTCGGTGACCACTAAGGTGTCGCCCACCACAGTGTTCGCGCCGAGCTCCACCGTGATATTGATTTGACCTTCCAGCTCGGCATCATTGATGTAGCCGTCGTTGTTGGTGTCTTCGGTGATAACCACGGTCGGTGCGCCCGGTACGGTGACGCTGTCATCGTAATCTAAGGTCGCACTGTCAGTGCCCGTGGCGGTGTTGCCTGCCACATCGGTGACGGTGGCGGTGATAACTAAGTTAGTGCCGGTTGCCGGTGCGTCGATGACGGCATCGATGCCATTATCGAGCATGTCTTGGGTGACAGGGCCGGTGTAAATCACCTCGCCAGTTTGGTCTGTGATGGTGATGGTGTCACCGACCTCGGTGCCGCTGCCTAAGGTGACGGTGATGTTGATTTGACCATCAAGCTCCGCATCGGTGATGGTGCCATCGTTGTTGGTGTCTTCAACAATCTCAACCGTTGGCGCTGCCGGAGCGTCTGTGCCGACATCGAGCGTCGCCGCATCACTGCCTTGTGCGCTGTTGCCTGCCGCGTCGGTGACGGTGGCAGTGACCACCACGTCAGTGCCTGTGGCGGGGGCGTCCATGGTGACAGGGACGCCATTGGTGAGCATGTCTGCCGTGACCACGCCGTTAAACAGCTCGTTACCCGCTTGGTCGGTGACCACTAAGGTGTCGCCGACCGCGGTGCCTGCGCCTAACTCAACCGTGATGTTGATTTGGCCATCAAGCTCAGCGTCATTAATGAAGCCATCGTTGTTGGCATCTTCATCAATGGTGACGGTCGGCGCAGCCGGTGCGCCGGTGCCCGTGCCGTAATCCAAGGTCGCTGCATCTGAGCCTGTCGCGGTGTTGCCCGCCACATCGGTGACGTTGGCGGTGATAACCACTTCCGTGCCCGTCGCTGGTGCGTCTATCGCTAAGTCCAGTCCACTGTCGAGCATCGCCTGGGTGACCGGGCCGCTGAACAGGGTATTACCGGCTTGGTCGGTGACCACTAAGGTGTCGCCCACGGCCGTGCCTGCACCGAGTTCAACGCTGATGTTGATTTGACCGTCAAGCTCGGCATCGTTAATGAAGCCATCGTTGTTGGCATCTTCCACAATCTCAACCGTAGGACTCGCCGGTGCGCCCACGCCCGTGCCGTAGTCCAGTGTCGCTGCATCATTGCCTGTGGCGGTGTTGCCCGCCTCATCAGTGACGGTGGCAGTGACCACCACATCCGTGCCAGTCGTTGGCGCGTCCATGGTGACCGCTTGGCCGTTATCGAGCATATCTTGGGTGACAGTGCCGCTGAACAGCTCATTACCGTCTTGGTCGGTGACCACTAAGGTGTCGCCCACCACGGTGCCTGCACCGAGTTCAACGGTGATGTTGATCTGGCCGTCAAGCTCCGCTTCGTTAATGTAGCCGTCGTTGTTGGTATCTTCATCGATGGTGACCGTTGGTGCGGCAGGGGCGCCAACGCCCACGCCGTAATCCAAGGTCGCTGCATCTGAGCCGGTCGCGCTGTTGCCCGCCGGATCGGTGACGTTAGCGGTGATAACCAGGTTGGTGCCGGTGGCTGGCGGATCGATCGCCAGTGCCAGGCCGTTGTCGAGCATGTCTTGGGTGGCAGGGCCGCTGAACAGGACGTTGCCGTCTTGGTCGGTGACGGTGACGGTGTCACCAACTTCTGTATCAGCCCCCAGTGTCACACTGATGTTGATTTGACCGTTAAGCTCGGCGTCATTGATGAAGCCGTCGTTGTTGGCATCTTCAGTGATTTCAACGGTTGGCGCCGCTGGAGCACCATTATCGAGAATTGCGCTGTCGCTACCACTGTTAGTATTGCCAGCAGGATCGGTAACGTTAGCGGTAATAATAACCTCAGTACCGATTGCCGGTGCGTCGATGGCCAAGTTGAGGCCGCTGTCGAGTATCGCCTGGGTGACTGGGCCGCTGAACAGTTCGTTACCCGCTTGGTCGGTGACCACTAAGGTGTCGCCGACGGCGGTGCCTGCACCGAGTTCAACCGTGATGTTGATTTGACCATCAAGCTCAGCGTCGTTGATGAAGCCATCGTTGTTGATGTCCTCATCGATGGTGACGGTTGGGCTGGCGGGGGCGCCGCTGCCGATACCGTAATCCAAGGTCGCGCTGTCATTACCGGTGGCGGTGTTACCCGCAGGGTCGGTGACGGTGGCGGTCACCACGAGGTTAGTGCCGGTAACAGGGGCGTCGATGGCCAAGGTGAGGCCATTAGTGAGCATCGCCTGAGTGACGGGGCCGCTGAACAGGGTGTTACCGGCTT
>NZ_JAHZST010000040.1 GCF_019457885.1 Shewanella nanhaiensis | reverse complement strand
TTCAGCATCGATGCCGCCACAGGGGCGTGGGAGTATGAGTTAGACAACAGCGCCGCCGACAGTCTCGCCGAAGGGCAAACGGCCCAAGAGACCTTCCTCGTTACCGTCACCGATGAGTTCGGCGCCACCGATACCCAACTGGTAACCGTCACAGTACAAGGCACTAACGACTCACCCATTCTCTTTATCGACACCGATGACAGCGCAAGCGGCACTGTGATTGAAGCCGGTAACCTCGATGATGGTACCGTCGTCGCTGGTACAGCCATTATCAACGGCACCCTATCCGTTAGCGATGTCGACACCATCGTCACCGATAACCCTGTGTGGAGCTTTGCCGCTCAAACTAACCTCTATGGTAGCTTCAGCATCGATGCCGCCACAGGGGCGTGGGAGTATGAGTTAGACAACAGCGCCGCCGATAGTCTCGCCGAAGGGCAAACGGCCCAAGAGACCTTCCTCGTTACCGTCACCGATGAGTTCGGCGCCACCGATACCCAACTGGTAACCGTCACAGTACAAGGCACTAACGACTCACCCATTCTCTTTATCGACACCGATGACAGCGCAAGCGGCACTGTGATTGAAGCCGGTAACCTCGATGATGGCACCGTCGTCGCTGGTACAGCCATTATCAACGGCACCCTATCCGTTAGCGATGTCGACACTATCGTCACCGATAGCCCAGTATGGAGCTTTGCCGCTCAAACTAACCTCTATGGTAGTTTCAGCATCGATGCCGCCACAGGGGCGTGGGAGTATGAGTTAGACAACAGTGCCGCCGACAGTCTTGCCGAAGGGCAAACTGCCCAAGAGACCTTCCTCGTCACTGTGACCGATGAATTCGGTGCCACCGATACCCAACTCGTGACCGTCACCGTACAAGGCACTAATGATTCACCAGTATTAACAGTCAATGACTTAACAGCAGAGGTAACTGAAGATGTCAGCGATCCAATGCTAACTGATAGCGGTGCACTCAGTTTCACCGATGTCGATCTTACTGATACACACACAGTCAGTGAGGTGTATAACAACAATATTAACTGGAGTGGCGGTGATATAACTTCAGTGCTCACAGCACAACAGATCACCGACCTCATAGATGGCTTCAGTGTAGATAGCGATAGTTGGGACTACAATATAGCCAACTCATTAGTTCAATTCCTCGCCATAGGTGAAAGTATCACCCTTAGTTTCGATGTCACCGTTACTGATATTAACGGCGCCACAGATACTGAAACAGTGACAGTGACCATCAACGGCACCAACGATCCTCTTGAGGGAGATTTCCAAAAAGATATTTGGATGCCAGCCGCGTTAGAGGAGATGGTCGACCCATACACAGCAGGCTACCCACTTCTGCTAACCGCACCAAGTGATGTAGATACAAACGATTCACTCACAATTACCGTATCCATGATCCCAAGCGAAGGGGAAGTTGGCTACTACGATGGCAATAACCTCTTTGTTCCCTTAGAGGTTAACGATGTTATCACCACTGATATGCTGACAAACCTTGTCTATATGCCTAATGGTGATATAACAGCGGCAAACGAATACACACTCAGCTTTACCATGCTATCCGGTAGTGAAGAGGTCATTGCAACCTACAACATACACACTGTTCCCCCCACAAGCTTACCTGGTCAGTCTGTTCAAATTGGTGATGGCTCATCACCGTTAACTTCAGGTAATGATCAAGATGCGCAACTAGTATTAAACAGTGATTTTGCTTCTAACATCACTAATAACCCAGATCTCGCAAGTCTCGTACTCTTTACCGACTTCCAGAAGAGCCCCTTTGCCAGCCCTATTCCAGCCGACGAGATAGGAGGAACAGCCGGAACAGAAAGAGAAGATGAAGTATCAATTCGCCTCACCATTAATGGTATCGTCTTTGTGGTGTTAGCCGCAGCAAATGGTGTAACTGATTGGTTTTATGATGTTGAAACTGGACTAATGCGAGCTGAGTTTGATTACTCCACTATTTATCAAGAGAGTGATCCTAATATCAGCCTTATAGATTATATAAATAGCAACAACTATACCCCAGCAGCAGGTGACATCTGGACCATCACCTATCTGGATAACGACGGTGGCTCCTATCAAGCTAGATTTGTTCAAGCCAACTTTGTTTTCGACAACCAAGGTGATCCAAGCCTGACTATCACAGGAACCGCAGGTGTCGATAACCTACTCTTTGGTGGAATCTCCCACGACACGCTTACTGGTGCCGAATTAAACGATCGTATCTTTGCCCGAGAGGGAGATGATCTGCTTGATGGTGCAGATGGAGATGATGAGTTAGTTGGTGGCTCAGGTAATGACACCATCACAGGTGGCGCTGGCAATGACTACCTCAATGGTGGTGCTGATAACGATGACCTCGATGGGGGAACCGGCAGTGATATTCTCATTGGAGGCATGGGTTCTGATACCTTAGATGCTGGTTTAGACTCAGATAATGACACCTTTATCTGGCAAACTGGCGATGCTGATGCCAGTTCCGATACAGTGCAAAACTTTAACCTATCCCACGACATATTAGATCTATCAGAGATTTTACTGGATGAAGAAAATAACTCACTTGAATCTTACTTTACATTTAATTTTGTTGGAGGCAGCACCATTATCACTGTGGATACTAATGGCGCCCTCGCAGATGGAGACACAATCACTATTACACTTGAAGATGTAGATCTGTCTCAAGAGTATGGCGACACAAATGAAACTGTCATTCTCGATGGATTACTTTTCGATGAAGCCATTGTGGTTGATCTCTTGCCCTAGATATTACAATTAGCTCCATAATCAATAAAAGCGGGCGAAGGTCCGCTTTTTTATTTGCAAACTGATGCCCACACCAATTCTCTCCCAAAACAAATATATCAAAGAGATAAGCACATAAACCAATCGACTGCCTAGCACAAAAGACTGCTTATACAAATTTAAACAGCCCTTTTATCGGTTAAAAATTGACCGATAATAGTAAATCTGTATTATCAATACCCCTTTTCGATTTTGGAACCCGATTTTTGACACTCACTTTCTGACCAAAAGACTAATGAGATAAAAATTTGCTTACAGGGAGTAATCAAATGATGTTATACGTGACCACCCAACAGGGAAAAGTGATATTTGTAGACGGTAACACAGTTATCGACATTGATGGTGCCAAGAAAAAAGTTGTTGCTAATGATTATTTTCATTCTGGTGCAAAAATCTATATTGAAGATAATACTCAATTCATTATCTCCTACGCAGATGGTTCTACTTACTCAAATAATCCCACTATTGATCCAGCTCTAGAGCAGGGTAACTTAACAAACATTGATGAAATTCAGGCACTTCAAAATTTAATCGAATCGGGTGAAGACCCAACACTTGAACTCCCAGAAACCGCCGCCGGCGGAAGTGGTAATGAGGGAGGCTTCGATTTTACTTCATTAATCAGAACCGCAGATGAAACATTAGCAGCAAGTGGTCATGACACCAAAGGGTTCCAATTTATACCAATCCCAGTAGATGAAGACCCCTTATCTACTCTTGAGGAGCTACCAACTCCCAGCTTAACCTCCTCCTCACTCACCTTCTCAGAAAGTCAGCTCCCACAGGGTTCAAACCCAACGAACAATGAATTAACTCGAGAGGGTAGCATCTTCTTCACTCCCCAAAGTGGGATCCTTAGTTTATCTATAAATGGAGAGATTATATTTACTAATGGAGTATTCCAAGGGCCTCTAAGCTTAGCCACAACCTCTGGTTTATTAACCATTACCGACTTAAATATTAATACTGGTTTAATCAGCTATAGCTACACACTCAATTCAGCTTTT
This sequence comes from Shewanella nanhaiensis, assembly GCF_019457885.1. GTDB lineage: Bacteria > Pseudomonadota > Gammaproteobacteria > Enterobacterales > Shewanellaceae > Shewanella > Shewanella nanhaiensis. The sequence goes on along the minus strand of NZ_JAHZST010000040.1, from coordinate 245 downwards.
AATCATACCGAAACGGATATTCACACCGACATATTTACCCTTTCTTTAGTCAACACCCAAGGAGAGACGGCTTCATCAAGGATCTCTATCAATCTTCTCGACGATAACCCTAGTGGACAAATGTATGGTACGCCCCGTTATTGCAAATAATAAAGCAAGATAACAGGAGTTGGTTTGCGCTAATGTATTCAGAGTCTATTGAGACCTTCATTAGTCCCAGCTCTACGATGAGATCCGCGCCAGAT
>NZ_JAHZST010000004.1 GCF_019457885.1 Shewanella nanhaiensis | reverse complement strand
TAAGATGAAATGTGCTTTTACCTAAATCAATCCCTATAACGCGAAAGTTAGACATGATGACCACCTCTTCTTTGTTAACCAGACAAACTGGAGTTTAACACTAGGTTGGGGCGTACCATCTTATTAATGTGGTAGTTATGTCTGGAACATTTATGCCATATTCCATGGACGGAAAAATGTGGTAGTTATGTCGAGAACATTTATGCCACATTCCATCACCCACTCTCCTGAATGCTCTCAATCACTAATTTGTTCAACAAGCCTACGGGGCTCTGAAGCAAGCACTTCGAAGTAGATTGGATATACGGGATTGCTATTAATCACGCATACGGTTAAATATAAAACGAGTTTTTAATTGACACTCCTTAGCTCGGGCTTTACTTTTATAGTTATGAAACAACGTAACGTTCACTTTTTTACTTTCTTTTTTATTCCACCCATACAGGGAGGCGGAATTTCGGTGTAAAAACGAAAGTGAAAATTCCAAAGCCTCCCACTAGGGGGGCTTTTTTGTGTCAGGAACACTTATGTAAATTTACCATGGACGGATATAAATTTACTTTGTGTCAGGAACACTTATGTAAATTTACCATGTATCAGAATTAGGAAATTAACTAGAGGACAGCATGAGCAAACCACAGCCACTAAACCATACCCGTGAACAGATCACCTCATTAGATAAAGATCTACTGGCACTATTGGCTAAAAGACGTGAGCTCAGTCTGGACGTAGCCCGTAGCAAAGAGGTCGATATTCGCCCTATACGCGATACACAAAGAGAGAAAGAGTTACTTTCCCGATTAGTTAAACAGGGGCGAGAGCAAGGATTAGATGCCCACTACGTTATCTCCCTCTATCAAAGCATTATTGAAGACTCAGTACTCAATCAACAAGCCTACCTCCAAAGCCGCGCTAACCCTGACACTCAAAAACAGCAATATAATGTCGCCTACTTAGGTGCAAGAGGCTCCTACTCCTACCTCGCCGCCAACCGTTATTGCGATCGCAGACAGGTCAACATGCAAGACTTAGGCTGCAAGAGCTTCGATGAGATAGTTCAGGCCGTAGAATCTGGCCATGCCGATTATGGGTTTCTTCCCATCGAGAACACCTCTTCGGGCTCTATCAACGAGGTCTATGACGTCTTACAACACACAAGTTTAGCCATTGTCGGCGAAACCACAATTGAGGTTGGTCACTGCTTATTAGCCAAAAATGGCAGCAAGTTAGAGCAGATTAAAACCGTCTATGCCCACCCTCAACCTATCAGTCAATGCAGTCGATATCTAACTCTTCATCCAGACTATAAGCTAGAATACTGCTCAAGCAGCGCCGAAGCGATGGAGCGAGTGATAGAGAGTGATGATCTTAGTGTTGCCGCCATAGGTAGTGCAGAAGGAGGCGCACTCTATCAACTTGAAGCAATAGCACAAGATTTAGCAAATCAGAAAATTAACCAGAGCCGCTTTATCGTTGTTGCAAGAAAAGCCATTGCCGTTCCTGAGCAGCTTCCAGCAAAAACAACCTTGATCATGGCAACAGGTCAAAAACCAGGTGCTCTGGTAGAAGCCCTTTTAGTGCTAAAAGCTCACAACCTGAATATGAGTAAGCTAGAGTCACGTCCCATCCCTGGTACGCCTTGGGAGGAGATGTTTTATCTGGATCTCGATGCAAACCTTGCCAGCGATGCCATGCAGTCAGCCCTGAAAGAGCTAGAACGCATCACCCGCTTTATTAAAGTATTAGGCTGTTACCCTTGTGAAACGGTTAATCCAACTCAGCTCTCAAACAGTCAGCTGATGATTGAACCAGATACCAGCCGAGCTGAGCACTCAGATAAGCCTTCAGTGACTCAATCAACTCTCAACGCTGGGCAATCTAGATACAGCAAAACCAACCTTGATGATGCCACAGAGGTAACCATAGGCCAGCTACAGATTGGTGATGGCCAGTTTGGTGCCATTGCACTTATCTCTTTGCCCCAAGAGAGTGAACTCTACAGCCACAAAGCAAAATCACTTAAAGAAGCTGGCTTTCAAGGCGTAATTTTAGAGGGCTTATCTCATCAAATCGATATCGGCAGTAATATCCTTGAGTTTAAAAAAGCACTGCACCAATTTGATCTCGAGTGCATCATCGCAGTCGAGCATGAGTCTGAGTTAAAATTTGCCACTGATCATGCCAGTATTTTACTTATCACAGGCAAACAGATGCATAATAAGCCCTTACTTAAACAGGTGGGCTCACTGCATATTCCTGTGATACTTGAGCGCAATACCATGGCAAGTATCGAGGAGTTACTCAATGCAGCAGAGACAGTACTGACCCAAGGAAATCAACAGCTAATCCTTTGTGAATCGGGTGTAAGAACATTCAATGACTCAATGATGCCCTCTCTCGATCTTGCAGCACTAGTGGATATTAAGACAATAACCCACCTGCCAATTTTGATTAACCCCTGTTACGCATCGAGTCAGCAAACACTCTCCCCCCATGCAAAAGCTGCAAAACAGCTTAAGGCGGACGGGTTAATATTGAACTTTTCATCTGAAAATAGTGAGTTTGATGCTGAGCTCGCCAGCCATAGTGAACTACTTAGAAACCTATACCAATAAACCTATTTTCTCATCGGTATTAGCCAAAAAAAATGAGGACCTAGCTAGGTCCTCATTTTTTATCTCAACTTTAGAGACTAAACCTCAACACCCTCAGTCAAACTTAACCAACCTTTGATTATTCGGTGGCAAAACCAGAGTGTTGCAACAAGATAGATGCTGACGCTTAGCCACAGTGGTGAAAGGAAAAAACCTACCCCAGCTAAGATTGCAAAGCCAATCATTGAGTGTCTCTGCCAGCGCAGGTGTGATTGAACCATAGCACTAACACCTTGCGGCTTATGGGCAAGGTTGATGGCTAGCCCTAACAAGGTAGGTAGAAAAAAAAGAGGAAAAGCTGTCATCAAGCCGTAAAGAAGGTGCGCTAAGCTTGGGTCGTCTATCGCCGCTCCCTCTGTCGCCGTCGATATCATAGATATACTCCAAAAATGACACGTTGATCTAATAGGTTCACCCCTTAACAATACGTTGTCACTGGCTATTGCGCAAATTCTACTTGCTCAATCTTGTTAATTCCCTCACTCAAGGTTAAAGCACTAAGGTGATATCCGACTTTAATTTTGTTGAACAGGCCAACACAAAACCTTGCTCAATCTCATCGGGCGTTAGGCTCATCTGGCTGCTGGACTCAGTCTCTCCCTCAACGACCTGACACTTACACGCACCGCATACGCCCGAACGACAAGCAGCAATAATAGGCAAGCCTTCAGCTTCAATCCCTTCAAGTAAACTCTGCTCAGGGCTCAGCGCCCTTTGGCGATCCCCTATGCTTAACATAAAGGTTTTTGTCTCAGGGGTTTGTGCCAAAGTCGCCGTTGAACTCGTCTGCACAATACCGTCACCAAAGCTCTCTTGATGGTATTGAGACATATCAAAACCCAGCTCACTGAGTACAGCTCGTACTCCTGACATAAAAGGCGCTGGACCACAGACAAATATGGTTCTATCTTGAAAATCGCTCACAAGCTCACTGAGGTATTGCCCATTAATTCGGCCAGCTCTACAGCTATACTCAGCAGTCAGCTTTTCGGCATCAGATTCTAGGATATAGCTTAAATCAAAGTGTGGGTTGTTCAGCGCTATCTTATCTAACGACTCTTTAAAAATAAGATCTCTCATGCTCTTTGCGCAGTGAAGAAAAGCGATATCAGCGCCCACTTGAGTATCGGTTAACCAGCGAGTCATAGAGTACATAGGGGTAATGCCACTACCAGCACTTAAAAATAGGTACTTAGTTGCAGGAATATCGACTAAGTTAAATACTCCATCAGGACCAGTTGCCACTACAGTGTCACCAACCTGAAGCGATTCGGTCAGATAGTTAGACACTACACCAGCTTCGATGCGCTTAACAGTCACAACGATAGAGTAAGGCCTAGACGGTGAAGAGGATATGGTGTAACTGCGATAAATCACTGCGCCATTAATCTCAAGCATAAATGTCAAAAACTGACCGGGCTTAAACTGAAACTTAACTGGGCTTTTCCCCTGAAAACGAAAACTCACCACATCATGGGTTTCATGCCACTTCTCTACACATAACAGCTCAACTTCACCATGTAACCAAGTTGGTGAGGTGAGTTGCAGTTCATCCATATCCAGCTTAGAGGGGGTATCTAGGTTCATTTTATTTCCATTCACTAAGAGAAAGAGATTTCAATAGAGCAGCTAATACATAAAGCCAATGTAAAAGTATTGGAGACAATTGGCCAAGACCTTAGATTGATACCAATCAGTATAAGAATCTTGGCCAGTCTCGATATAGGCTTAAGCCCTATGCGACATTGAGGATGGTGTTCAAGTCGGCTTCTACCGTTGTGGTATTACGCAATCCAAACTTCTCCTCTAAGATATTAAGCAGGTTCTCAGTAAGGAAAGCCGGTGGTGTTGGCCCAGTGCGAATGTTTTTAACGCCCAGTGACAACAGGGTAAGTAATACAACAATCGCTTTTTGCTCGAACCATGAGAGTACTAAGCTCAAAGGTAGCTCATTAATCTCACACTCAAATGCTTCTGAAAGCGCGATAGCAAGCTGAATCGCCGAGTAGGAGTCATTACATTGACCGATATCTAACAGACGTGGAATACCATTAATATCACCAAACTCCAGCTTGTTAAACTTGTACTTTCCACAACCTAAAGTCAGGATCAATGAGTCATCGGGCGCCTGAGTCGTAATATCGGTAAAGTAGCTTCTATCCGCTTTATCGCCATCGCAGCCACCGACAAGGAAGAAATGCTTAATAGCACCACTTTTCACATTCTCTATCACTGCCGGAGCTGCAGCCATAAGCGCATTGCGGGCAAAACCTATGGTGATTAGATGGGGGATCTCATCATAGATAAAGCCATCAAGTGCTAAGGCTTTTTCGATAACCTGAGTAAAGTCATCACCAACAAGATGGGTCACACCTGGCCAGCCAACGATACTACGAGTAAAGATACGGTCTGAGTAGTTGCCTACGTTTGGATCGATAATACAGTTAGAGGTCATCACCACAGCGCCGGGGAAGTTAGCAAACTCCTTCTGCTGGTTCTGCCAAGCACTGCCATAGTTACCCACTAGGTGTGGATATTTCTTAAACTCAGGGTAAGCCAATGCAGGCAGCATCTCACCGTGGGTAAAGACATTAATCCCCTTACCCTCTGTCTGCTTAAGGATAAGCTCAAGGTCGACCATATCGTGACCTGAAACTAAAATCGCTTTGCCCTTCACTGCAACGGTATTAACTTGAGTTGGCTCAGGGTGTCCAAAGGCATTGGTTTCGCCTTCATCTAACATGGCCATCACTTTGTAATTTAACTGACCTATCTCCATGGATGTGGCAAATAGCTTATCCACATCAACAGAGTCTTCTCCAAGGAAAGCCATGATCTCATGAAAGCTCCCTGCCACCTCGGCATCAGTTTGATCTAAAACACGTGCATGCTCCATGTAGGCTGCCGCACCTTTTAAACCATATAAACATAACAAACGAAGACCTAATATATCTTCATGCACATCACCGCGATTAGGAGCCGCAAGCGGGGCTTGAGCTAATAACTCAGGCTTAGCAGTGGCTAACACTAACTGAGCTGGAGCACTCATTTCGGCAACAGTGACTCCGTTTGCAGCGCACTGCGCTTCGTAGGCATCTTTTAAGCGAGTACGGTAGGTATTGGCTTGCTCAACATACTCAATCAGTCTTGCATCATCAAAATTCACATTGGTTAATGTTGCAAAAAAAGCTTTAGGAACAAAGGTATCTATCTCAGCATCGATAATGTTGAACTCACGAGCCTTTACGGCGTAAGCCGACACACCTTGGAGAATGTAGATAAGAAGGTCTTGAAGGTCTGAGGTCTCAGCAAGTTTGCCGCACATACCTTGAGAGTAACTACAGCCATTTCCTGCTGGGGTTCTGATTGTCTGTTCACACTGAATACAAAACATTACTATTGCTCCTAATTTTAATCATGCTTTTTGTTTGCATGTTTTAAACTAGTGTAAAGGTAAGGTTTGCCACTTAGATAGTAGAATTTTATTTAATCAGTAAAAGTTTGAGGCAGATCAAATTGAACAGCGAGGAGTAAACATACATCACAAAAATAAAAATACTTGTTTATTAACAAGCGCTAGTAATACCAATCGGTATAAGAAAGTGATCTACTCAAAGTTTTTTTGGCAAGCTAATTCAAGGCGAATGAATGACAGAATGGTTATTCCCTTGTGAGTTCATTCAACGCAGAAGTAGGCAGCCAAAAACACTCCTTACAGGCGAGTTTTAGCGCATCCGCTGCAGCGTTAACGAGCTTAAACGTAGAACAACTATGTTCCTCACTCGTTGCCTTGCCTCAGAGGCGCTAAACTCTCGCTGAGCGATCACATCTTTATACCGATTGGTATAAAATAAATATAGAAGAGGGCAGTTATTGCAATCGCCAAAAATAAGCTTAGAGACAGGAACGAAAAAGGGAGCCTAAGCTCCCTTTCATTACATAGCGAATACTAATCAATATAAACCGCTAAATCAGCCTGTTTTCATATCATTGACAGACTGCAGCATAGCTCGACTCTCACGCTGAAATTGAGGTGCAAAATCACCAAACCACTGCGCGACCTCTTTAAACTGCTCAACAAATGCATCCCTGTCCCCTACCTGTAAAAGAGAGAGGGCTTGAGAGTAGTTATCGAGGTAATCACCAATCGCCTGCATACTCTCTTTTTGCGCGAAGATAATATCGGCATAAAGCTCAGGGCTTTGAGCAAACAGACGCCCCACCATGGCCAGCTCTAGCCTATAGATAGGAGAACTAAACTGAAGCAAGCTCTCAATATCCGCCTCCTCCTTATAGAGGTTTAATCCATAGACGAACGAAGAGAAGTGACGCATAGCTTGAACCAGTTGCATCGCCTTATCGTGTCTCTCAGGCTCTGCTTCAACAATTCTGGCTCCCCATATCTGGATCTGCTCAAGTAGCCATTGATACTCAGCGCTCTGGCGGCCATGACATACCACGACAACTTGTTTCGCTAAGCTGCCTACATCTGGTCCAAACATAGGGTGCAGACCGACAACGGGCCCACTGTGCGCCGCAAGCATGGCTTCAACGGGCTCACCTTTTATTGATGTTAAATCGGCTAAAATACAGCTTTGCGGTAGTGTCGTGAGTTTATCTTTTATCAGATCACAAGTAATACCAATAGGCACGGTCACTAAGACTAATCCTGCTCCGTCAAAGATCTCATCAGCTCTAGCCCAGTCATCTTTATCGATGACTTTTACCTGATAGCCAGATAACACCAGCATCTGAGAAAACAAACCGCCTAATTTTCCGCTACCACCAACGATAACCACATGACCTAAATCTGGATTGACCTGCTTAAAACCGATATCTTTCTCGTTGAGGTAGGACTCACGCATTAAGCGTCTTAGAATATCCTCAATGAGCTGTGGCGACACATCCATCTTTTTAGCTTCTTCACGGCGCTTAGCTAACATGGCAGCTTCTCGCTGGGGAGCATAAATCGGCAATCCTGCTCCATGCTTGACTGCACCAACTTGTGCAACCAGATCTAACCGTTTTCTAAGCAGGTGGATCAACTGCTGATCAACACCATCTATCAGGCCTCGTAAATTCTCAAGTTCAGCCGTCGTTCTCTCATTCATTCGTTATCATTCCATCAAGAAGGCATAAAAACAGGGTCACTTTAGCAGTGATTATTAACCATTAACCACTTTTCGTTGATCGAAACGATTAGGTAACACGCTGCTCAGTGATGCGGCTCCGGCTCGCAACAGCTCCTCTGTCGTGGCCCAATCAATACACGCATCCGTGACAGAGACGCCATAAGCCAGCTCACTCATCGGCTTATTACTGCTTTGATTCCCCTCATTGAGGTGGCTCTCAAGCATCACACCAATGATAGATTGATTACCGGATAAAATCTGCTTAAATACATCTTCGCAGACCCCTTTTTGCTTTTTATGATCCTTTGATGAATTGCCGTGGCTGCAATCGACAATTAAACGTGCATTCAAGTTCGCACTGTGCAGTTGACTCTCACAATCTTTAACGCTCTTAGCATCATAGTTAGGGCTCTTACCACCTCGCAGAATAACGTGGCCATCAGGGTTACCCGCAGTTTGAAGCAGTGCCACCTGCCCTTGCTGGTTAATTCCCATAAATCTGTGACCACTGGCAGCAGACTCGAGGGCATTGATAGCCACTCCTAACTTACCGTCGGTGCCATTTTTAAAACCCACTGGCATAGAGAGGCCTGACGCCATCTCTCTGTGTGTTTGTGACTCAGTGGTTCTTGCACCAATAGCCGACCAAGTGACCAGCTCAGACATATATTGAGGGCTGATAGGATCGAGCGCCTCCGTGGCAACAGGTAAACCTAACTCAGCCAACCAGATCATCAACTCACGGGCCTTTCTTAGGCCTTTCTCAACATCAAACGACTCATCCATATCGGGATCATTGATCATCCCCTTCCAGCCTACGGTCGTTCTTGGCTTCTCGAAGTAGACTCTCATCAAAATAAAGAAGTCGTCTTTTAGCTCATCATGGAGCGTCTTAAGCTTCAATGCGTACTCTTTCGCAGAGTCGATATCATGGATTGAACAGGGACCGGTGACGATAAGTACGCGGTTATCTCGCTTGTGTACGATATCAGCAACTGTTTTACGGGCATTTAATACATAGTGGTATGCAGACTCAGACAGAGGAAGCTCAAGCTTTAGCTCTTGAGGTGTCACGAGTACTTTTTCTGAACTGATATGAACATTATTTATTGTATCTTGCTGCATACTAACCACCTGATAATTCCCTAAGTTGTCTGAATTGCTCTGTTCTCTGTTTAATTGTGCTCTCAATAAGCTTTGAAAACTGTAAACCTATAAACCTATAAACCTATAAACCTATAAACCTATAAACCTATAAACCTATAAACCTATAAACCTATAAACCTATAAACCGTAAAGCCGTAACGCTACACCATTACAATCGAGAACTAACTATGCCTGTGGTTAATCCTAAGATCAAGCAAGATCTACCAACTAAAACAAAATTCATGGAAAAAAGAGAAGGACCTAGTTTCTAGGTCGATATGACTCCAGTGAAAATAACTTCTCAGTTGAAGCAGGTTCTACATATAGAGGGAGTTATACCTATCGGTATCTGGCTTGCTGCTATCATTCTGAACTGATTGCAGACTCGAACTTTATCTCGAAGCTCTTTTTGTCTTTTCTTTCCTCTTAACTTTCTCGGCTTGTCTTGAACTCAAAACTTTCCCAGCTCCTAGAAACACAAAAACCCGCCTATTGGCGGGTTATTGTGCGAACACTGCGTCTTTTTCTTACTGCGAGCTACTAAATTACTTAGTAGAAAGCTTCTCACGGATACGTGCAGACTTACCTGAACGCTCACGTAGATAGTAAAGCTTAGCACGACGAACACGGCCACGACGCTTAACTTCGATATCAGAGATGATTGGGCTGTGCGTTTGGAATGCACGCTCAACACCTTCACCATTAGAGATTTTACGTACAGTGAATGCAGAGTGAACGCCGCGGTTACGCTTAGCGATTACAACACCTTCGAACGCCTGTAGACGCTCTTTACCACCTTCAACAACACGTACTTTAACTACAACTGTGTCACCTGCACCAAATTCTGGTACATCTTTCTTCATTTGCTCTTCGTTGAGCATTTTAATGATGTTATTCATGAAATAAACTCCATACTAGTAATAACTGATCGTAACTATCCACACTCATTTGTTGAATCAACAAACTGAGCTAAAAGCTTCGTTTGTTCGTCAGTCAGAGCTAGATTTTCTAATAATTCTGGTCGCCTTAACAAAGTTCTACCGAGACTTTGTTGTAGACGCCAGCGTCTAATATGTTCGTGGTTACCACTTAACAAGACTGCCGGTACATCTAAACCATCCAAGGTTTCAGGGCGAGTATAGTGGGGACAATCCAATAAACCGTCAGAGAAGGAGTCCTGCTCTGCCGAAGCTTGTTTACCGAGTACACCCGGTACCAATCTTGATACTGAATCAATCAGAGTCATCGCTGGAAGTTCACCGCCCGAAAGCACGTAATCTCCAATTGACCACTCTTCATCCACTTCAGTTTGAATAATACGTTCATCAACACCTTCGTATCGACCACATACCAAAATCAAACTGTCCGATTTAGCTAACTCTTCGACGCCTTGCTGTGTCAGCTTGCGCCCCTGAGGAGAGAGATAAATCACCTTCGCACTGTCGCCAGCTGCCGCTTTCGCAGCATGAATAGCGTCGCGTAAAGGTTGCACCATCATCAACATGCCAGGGCCACCACCATAGGGGCGATCATCCACTGTCTTATGTTTATCATGGGTGAAATCTCTTGGATTCCACGTTTGCAACTCTAACAGGCCCTTGTTAACGGCCCGACCCGTTACTCCAAAGTCTGTGACGGCACGAAACATCTCTGGAAACAGGGTTACAACCCCTAACCACATATGTTGTACCTCGACTTAAAAGTCCGGATCCCAATCCACTAAGATCTGTTTCTCCGTTAAGTTCACCTCTAGGACGAACTGCTCGGTGACAAAGGGGATCATACGTTCCGCTTTGCCGAAGCCATCTTTGGCGTTAGCTTTAACAAGTAGTACATCATTCGATCCTGTTTCCACGATCTCCTGAACCTTACCCATGTTATAGCCTTTGGTATTGGTTACTTCACAACCGATGAGGTCACGCCAGTAGAATTCATCTTCTGGTAGTTCCTGCATCTGCTCTGCAGACACAGCAATCTCACAATTTGTGAGCATCTGTGCCTGATCCCGTGTTTCTACGCCTTCAAGAGAAGCCACTACAGCTTTACCCTGAAAACGCCACTGGGTAACTTTTACTTCGCGCCACTCACCCTGCTCTTTAATCAACCAAGGTGAATAATCAAAAATACCTTCAACAGATTCGGTATAGGTAGTGATCTTCAACCAACCCTTAATGCCATGACTGGAGCCTATTTTACCCAGTACGACAGGTTCTTGTTTACTACTCATCAAACTATACCTTAACGCTATTAAGCAGCAGCTTTACGAGCGTCTTTGATCAACTTTGCAACACGCTCAGATGTTCCAGCACCGTTAGTTACCCAGTGCTCAACACGGTCTAGGTCAAGACGTAGAGTCTCTTCCTGGCCACGTGCCATTGGGTTAAAGAAACCAACACGCTCAATGAAACGACCATCACGGGCATTACGGCTGTCAGCAACTACGATGTTATAAAATGGACGCTTTTTTGCGCCGCCACGAGCTAAACGAATGGTAACCATGCGTCTTCAATCCTCTAATGGTTTGCTTCTAAGAAGCAAAATAAAAACTGGGACTCCGTGTTCGCGAAGTGTCCCAGTGTAGAAAGCCGGACGATTTTACCTTACTCGCCGACGAATGCAATGTTTTTTGACCACTAAAATAAAAGGCTCGGGCTAGGCCAATGCCCAACCCGAGCCTTCAATTTAACTAGATTTTAACGGCCTGGCATCTTCATGCCTGGTGGCAACATACCGCTCATGCCACGCATCATCTTTTTCATGCCGCCTTTACCCGACATCTTTTTCATCATCTTCTGCATCTGTGTAAACTGCTTCAACAAGCGATTTACGTCTTGAATTTGTGTACCAGAACCTTGAGCAATACGGCGCTTGCGCGATCCTTTAATGATATCTGGGCGAGCACGCTCACCTTTAGTCATGGAGTTGATGATCGCTTCCATCTGGTTAGTCATCTTGCCATTTTGAACTTGAGCTAATGCTTCTGGCGGTAACTGACCAACACCCGGAAGCTTCTCAATCATGCCCATCATGCCGCCCATGTTCTTCATCTGCTGAAGCTGTTCACGGAAATCTTCAAGATCGAAACTGCCGCCTTTCTTCACTTTCGAAGCCAGCTTCATCGCCTTGTCTTTATCGACGCCGCGCTCAACCTCTTCAATCAGTGACAGCACATCGCCCATGCCTAAGATGCGTGATGCGACGCGATCAGGATAGAATGGCTCTAGTGCGTCGGTCTTCTCACCCACACCTAAGAACTTAATCGGCTTACCGGTAATATGACGGATAGATAAAGCAGCACCACCACGTGCATCACCATCGACCTTGGTCAATACCACACCAGTCAAAGGCAAAGCTTCATTGAATGCTTTAGCTGTATTTGCCGCATCTTGACCCGTCATGGCGTCGACAACAAACAGAGTCTCTACTGGATTGACCGCAGCATGAAGTGCCTTGATCTCATCCATCATGCTCTCATCGACATGCAGACGACCTGCGGTATCGACAATAACCACATCGATAAACTTGAGTTTGGCATGGGCCATCGCAGCATTAACAATGTCGATAGGTTTTTGGCTGACATCCGATGGGAAGAACTCAACTTCAACCTCAGTCGCCAAGGTTTCTAGCTGTTTAATCGCGGCTGGACGATAGACGTCGGCGCTGACAACTAAAACTGATTTCTTTTCACGCTCACGTAGGAACTTAGATAGCTTCGCGACACTGGTAGTTTTACCCGCACCTTGAAGACCTGCCATCATGATCACAGCAGGAGGCTGAGCCGAAAGGTCTAACGCTTCATTGGCTTCACCCATTGCGTTTTCAAGTTCGCTCTGGACTATCTTAATAAATGCTTGGCCTGGACTGAGACTCTTAGAAACTTCCTGCCCTACCGCACGCTCTTTTACGCTGTTAACGAAATCACGTACAACAGGTAGAGCCACATCAGCTTCGAGTAGTGCCATGCGCACTTCTCGTAAGGTTTCCTTAACATTATCTTCTGTTAAGCGACCACGGCCACTAATATTCTTTAGTGAACGTGACAGTCTGTCCGTTAGGTTCTCAAACATTATCGAGTTCTTACCTTTAGAATTGATATTTATAGGGCGGCATTATATACCCAAGCCTGCGTAATAAGCTAGTTTCAGCGCCCCTTGATAATAGACTCAATCTTGACTCTCTTTGAAGTGACAATGGACAACAAATGTTCGAAACTTAGGCCTAACGCTCAGAAAGCACTAATTTTTGTGCCTCAAGCTACTGCACAATTAGTTGTCCCTCGTGTTATTCTAGGTATAGTCTTCGCTTGTTCGTCACATTCAGGCTTGTCAGCTAAGTGATAAACAAGATACTAGCATCGCAAACAAAAACGATAGGTTAATACTCAATGGTTATATTTTCCGCTTCAGCCATGTTTTTTTACTGCATCGCCTTAGTGCTAGTGGTGAGCCGTCTGTTTCATAGTGACGGTCCTAATCGCCGCCTAGTTGCAGCAGTTGCTGCCATTGCCGTCGTCTTACACGCAGCAGCGCTTTCCCAAGCTATGTTCACCGGTGACGGACAGAACTTCAGCCTAACCAATGTGATCTCACTGGTTAACTGGATTATCGCCTTTAGTTTTACAGTGCTGCTCTTCAGGCTCAAGATGATTGTGGTCGTGCCAGTGGTTTACGCTTGCTCTATCATCTCTGTCGCCCTACTTTGGCTAGTGCCACCAGAATATATCACCCATTTTGAGATCCACCCGGATATCTTAGTGCATGTGGTGCTTTCGCTTATGGCATACAGTGCCTTGATGATCGCGGCATTATATGCCATTCAACTTGCTATCATTCAAAATAAGTTAAAGAGCAAGAAGCTGATTATGAACCCAGCGATGCCACCTTTAATGACCGTTGAGAAACAGCTTTACCATCTAGTAATTGTCGGTGTTATTTTGCTTAGTTTATCGCTCGCCACAGGCTTTATCTTCCTCGACGATATGTTTGAAGAGGGCAAAGGCCATAAAGCGGTACTCTCAATCATCGCTTGGTTTACCTATATTGCCATGCTTGCACAGCAATATTGGGTGGGCTGTAAAATAAGAACCGCCGTTATCTATACCCTTTCAGGCGCGACACTATTGTCACTTGCCTACTTTGGCGCACGAATCGTCAAAGAGCTAATTTTAGGCTAAACAGCCCCCATCCTATCGCCCTTTTATTTCATAGATTGATGACATTTTAATGAATGAGATAAAAGGGCTGACTTGACACGTTAAAAGAATCGCTGTAATTAGTAGTTTCTATCGCGTGTTTCAGCCGCTTAGTAAATTTGTAATCAAACTAATGGAGCTCCTTTTTGGACGCCATATCAACCAGCATACTTCTCATCATACTCTTTGTTTTACTGATCATCTCAGCCTACTTCTCAGGCTCAGAAACCGCCATGATGTCTCTCAACCGATACCGCTTAAAGCATCTGGCATCAAGCGGGAATAAAGGAGCGCAACGAGCCGCTAAGATGCTTGAGCGGCCAGATAGATTGATAGGGCTTATTCTTATCGGTAACAACCTGGTGAATATTCTCGCCTCGGCTATCGCAACCATAATAGGAATTAGACTCTTTGGTGACGTGGGGGTCGCCATTGCCACAGGTGTATTAACCTTAATCGTGCTGGTTTTCTCAGAGGTCACCCCTAAAACCATTGCCGCGCTCCACCCTGAACGTGTCGCTTTCCCCTCTAGTTTTATCCTCAAATGGTTACTCGTGTTTCTCTCCCCTTTAGTCAAAGCCGTTAACTTTATCACCTCAGGTGTACTCCACCTCGTTGGGATCCATTCAGTAAAGTCATCGGATGCGCTAAGCCAAGAGGAGCTAAGAACCGTTGTCCATGAAGCTGGTGCCCTTATCCCTACCCGTCACCAAGAGATGCTGCTCTCTATTATGGATCTGGAAAAGGTAACCGTTGACGATATTATGATCCCGCGCTCAGATCTATTTGCCATCAATATTAATGACGACTTTAAGAGTATTACCAAGCAGGTGATCCAGAGTCCACATACTCGAGTGCTCCTATATCGTGACAATATTGATGATGCCGTAGGTTTTGTTCATCTACGTGATGCACTGCGTTTACAGTCTAAAAATCAGTTCAGTAAGTCTTCACTACTGCGCGCCGTGAAAGAGCTCTATTTTATCCCAGAAGCAACTCCGCTTAGTGTGCAGCTGAGTAACTTTCAGCGCAATAAAGAGCGCATTGGACTGGTAGTTGACGAATACGGAGATATACAAGGCTTAGTGACCCTTGAAGATATTCTCGAAGAGATAGTCGGCGACTTCACCACCTCACCGGAGCCGACTCCAAGCGAAGAGATCAATAAACAACAAGATGGCAGTTTTCTGGTTGAAGCCACCATTAATATTCGTGAGCTAAACAAAGAGATGGCTTGGGAGTTTCCCACCGATGGCCCTAAAACCATTAACGGCTTAATTGTTGAGTATTTTGAGGAGATCCCCGCGCCCAATACCAGTATGAGAATTGCAGGCTACCCTATTGAGATAGTTGAAGTGGGAGAGAACAGGGTCAATGTCGTAAGAGTCATGCCGCAGCATTTCCAAGCCCCGCATAACTAATTCACTTAACGCACTAACTTAACTAGCTAACTAAAAGCGAGCCTAAGTGGCTCGCTTTTTTGATTATCTATTTTCTCACAAACCCACTAGAGCCGCGCTGCCCTGCGTTCATCCTCCAGCGCACGACGTTTATCAACCGCCATCGGCGTTATCTGTTTATCCAGCTCCTTCTCAAGCCCCAGCAGGAAATATACCTCTGCCATAAGGAAAAATGGCCCTATCAATAGCTGATTTAGATCGTCAATAAAAGCGGGCTTAGCTTTCTCATATTGATGACCAATAAGTTGAAATACCCAACC
Organism: Shewanella nanhaiensis; assembly: GCF_019457885.1. Lineage (GTDB taxonomy): Bacteria > Pseudomonadota > Gammaproteobacteria > Enterobacterales > Shewanellaceae > Shewanella > Shewanella nanhaiensis. The sequence goes on along the minus strand of NZ_JAHZST010000004.1, from coordinate 352,053 downwards.
GATAACAAAAACAGCAAGAGCTATCCAAAGCGCACCTTGCACTTGAGCGACAAGTGATGAGGTATAAAGCACAGGAATAATAAACAGTGCCAACCCCAAAGCTAAGCGAGCATGCAACTTTATATAATAAAGCAGCACACCAATTGCAAATACAGATGCCACATTGATACTGATTGCTGGCGTCTCTAATGCAAAGAAAGTCACTGGGATCAGGTTAAGCAGCAAGAACAGTGACCAGATGATCAAGGGGATCCCAACAAAATGGGTCTTAATGTTTTTAGGATTTAAATGAACACTTTTATAGGTAGATAACTGCTCTTCGGCGGATTTCATCTGCTCTTCTCCATGGTAACGCTTATTTAATTGCCTGCCAGAGGCAAAACAAACGTTTGTTTAATTTCTACAGTATTAACCTAAAGGATTTTGATCTCTTTTAATAGAGTCAATTTCTACTTGTTGGATAACAAGTTTCAAACATCTTTTTTAGTAAGGTTTATTGGGCCTATTTTATCCCTGAAAATAACCAGGTAAACATGGCTTCATTGTTATCTACCGCCTGTCTGGCGAGGAAAGTGCGAACACTTTTGTGACGCGGTGAGCGAAGCACAACTTCAAGCTAACCCTGTTTGGGAAGCCAACTGCCGCATCTAGATCGGATGATTTCTTCGACTGGAGGTTACTGATATTGATGATGAAATCAAAATTGAGTTCGAAGTTACCTAGAACATAATGGCTAAGCTTTCACCTAGTTGGTTGGACAATAAAGTACTTGGTTCAGTCGCTATACTTCCCTTTATTGCATAAGTCGCATCAGCAAGTAATGCATTCTTGAAGGCTTCCGTAATGTTCATTATTTATAGTCCCTTATTCTTAATTCTTCTCGACTTTGCCCAACAGGGTTCGTGTAATCAACATCAGTCATATTATGCAGTTCGATCAATTCAAATCTTGCTTTCCCCCCTCCACAGTAACCATCAAATAAGTAAGGTCCCTTAAAGTCATTAAAATTTATCCAGTGTGCTAACCAGCCACCATAGCCGTCATATCCAACCGATTTAAAGACAACCTCGTTAGTGTCAATGTCATAAGTTGTATATAGATTTTCAGTTATTTTTATTGGCGTAAGGTTAACTTCAGTACTCTCGAAAGTTGTTTTTATCTTTCGTCCCTCAAGATCATCCACTAACACTTCCAGTCCGGGACCTGTATAACATAGGTAACCAAACTGAATTCCCCCTATGACCTCATCGCCAATCAGTATCATGTAGCTTGTAAACACCACCCCGATAAAACTCAGTAATTTCGTCATGCCCGGTTGAATATAGTGAGTACACCATTTTGCAAACCATAAAATAATCGGCAAAATCAAAACTAATAAAAAAATCATTCTTTTCTACTCTCTAATTATTCAGCTTCGTTATCAGCGTTCCCTTATACTCTCTTGCCTACACCTAAGTAACCTACCCTGAGCCGAGAATTTCTCAGGTATTGATGATGAAATCAAAATTGAGTTCGAAGTTATCTAGAACATAGTGGCTAAGCTTTCACCTAGTCAGTTGGTAAGATCATCCAATAACTTCTCTTCTGGGATTCCCCCTATGACCTCATCGCCTAAGAGGATGAACATACATGCTGCTATCACGCCCCAAAATCTATAACGTTTCGCCGGGCCTTCGGGCATAAACTCAGTACACCAGTTGGCAAACCAACGGACAAAAAACACGAAAAAAATTAGAAAAATAAATGATAAAATGCCGATCATGGGTAACGACTCCTTTCGCCCTGATATTCCCCAAGCTTAACACGCTTTATTTAATAAAAAAAATCAGCTTATTAAGAGAATAACAATGCTAAAACCAACTCATAAAAAACAAAAAAACCACCTTGTTAGGTGGCTTCACTGGAGTCTTGTGGGCAGTAAAATGCTTGGTAAGGAGGGCTATTCATGGGTCCATTTAATCTGGAACTCAATCTCCTCCTCATCCCCTTCTCGCTCATGCTCAATATTGTATTTTGCTCTCACTGGCACATAGATGCGCTCACCCGCTATCTGGATCTCAAACTTGCTACCACTTTCAAGGGAATCTGCTAGCCTGCGTAACTTGGCCACAAACTCCGCCGTTGTATAATCCTTCTCAATATCTCTATCTTCTTTCTTCGACATCTCTATATTCCTTTATATGGTGCTAAAACTAGTCGTTAAAACTAATACTGACTAGTCATATTACGCCATTTAACTCTTATCTATCTAGCCCTTATTACTTTTTATCAGTCTCTACTTTGTTCCCATAGAGCCATCATATTTTAAGGTTTCACTGGAGCGGCGATCGGCTTTGATAAGCTGTTTCTTATCACCGATATAGCGGTTACCTTTAAGCTCAACATTTTTGCTGTTAGTGAATTCAAACACAGGTGAACTGGGGTGAAGCGGCGGTTTAGTTTCATCAACAACCTTGGCTATCTTATTGCCTTCTATAATCAGTCCATCAACCCTATCAGCCCAGATAATGCGGTTATCGAAGGTGGTCACACTATTGTTGATAAAGCGAATGTTACTATCAAAAAATTGTGTACTGTCAAAGCTCTTGCCTAATCTAGGCGTAATGTACATCACCGCATGCTCTTTACCTGAATAGGCACAATTCTCAAATACATTATTGCGAATGGTGACATCCTCAACCGCGCCAGACTCATACCAGTAGAAGCTCTCCCCCCTCATGAAGATACATGACATCATGGAGTAGAGATGATTGTCCTCTATCAGGATCTCCTTAGGCGTTTTCAATACGATGCTTCTGGCCCTGTGGTCACCAATGCTGTTTCCTCGCATGGTAAAATTAGGGTTCCAGGTTTTATTCTCCAGCAGATCCCCCACTTGCAGCTGACTGGGCAAACTGTCTTTAAAGCTAAGCTCGATAAAGCGCTCATTTACCCTGTTAACGCCTGTCACTTCATTGACCGTTCGTCTATGAACATCAGGTTGGTGAACAAACCAGACTTCATCGCCTTTAGCGGCAAATTCAAATCCTTGCTGCTCAAAATGTTTAAGCTCAACCCTAACGCTTTTGTCACTGAGTAAACTCTCAACCATGACATAAGTGCCATGCACATTAACGCCATCATCAAGCATATTCTCAAAGCGGCTATTCTCTATCAGAATATCTCCCTTACAGTTAGCAAAGTGAGTGGCATCTGCCGTAGAGGAGATAACGCGGGTGCCGTTTCTCTTATCTTTAAGTAATACGCCGCTGTTTAAGATCTCGATGTTCTCTGAGCGCTCAAACAGAAAACCCATCCCCAATGCATGATGCACCTTTACCCCATCGAAGCGGATATCTTTAGAGTTGCGCACCTGAAATACGGGGGCATATCTGTCATTGTGACGATCGCCTTTAGAGTTCAACCAGCTGCCTACTGGCGGGTAATACTTCAGCTTTTCATGGATACGCAATACACCATTTTCTCGCTTTTGTACTCTGTCAGGTTTGCTCTTAAAGTCCCAAGCCCCATGAACCACCCTCTTTTGAACAGGCTCAAACGCCAAAGATGAACCTAAATACTCATAATTAAAACCATCAACATTTGGAAACAGGAGCTGCCCGTTTTTGACTTGATAACTATTTCCTGGCAAAGGCTTAATATCAATCCAGCCCTGCTCAGAATTAACAGCCAGAACCTCAGAGGTAAACGTAAAGGGAATATCCCAATCTATGGAAAGATCACTGACTCGTACCTTATTGTTGCGGTAGAACTGAAAAGGCGCCAACTGCCCATGAAAAACCAGCTCGGCACCATTACCTTCAATCTCTACTGAGTCAAAGCCCTCTAATGAGAAGATAACCTTTTTTACCCCATTACCATGATTGGTGATCACCCGATAACCCGACTTAGCATAATCCGGTTTAAAGTGATAAATCCCTTTATCCAGTACGATTTTCAGCTCACTTTCGGTAACTGATGCTAGTGCCTTAGCCAGTACGGGCGTCATATCTTGCGCCGATGGAGATAGGTGGATCACCTGCGTAGCCTTGCTGAAGCTTGTAAAAAACAGACAAAAAAGTATTACAACTAAAGGGACTATAGACTTCATTATTTTATCTCTTAGTTAACTATCGAAGATTAAATTAATATGTCATATATATAGTACTTTAATAAAAAGGTGAATGCCATTTACCTTTCTTTAACAAGTGTGGAAGTAGGAAGGAGTTAACAGATATAGATGGAGTAAGGAAGCCGAGCGATTATTTAGCCAGTGCAAGACCAATCAATATAAACTCACGACTCAAGAATGACGGTAGCTGTGGCGTAATGTTTCTCATCGGCAATTGAGATATGGGCGCGAGCACCGCCAAGAAATGCCAACCTATCAGCCGCTCCACCGTTGAAGCTAATTAATGGCGCACCATTAGTATCATTGCTAATTTCGATATGTTGAAAAGAGACTCCGCGGCCGATACCTGTCCCTAACGCTTTGGCGGCAGCTTCTTTAGCGGCGAAGCGTTTCGCCAGATACCGAGCAGGTTGTTTTGAAGCGATAAAGATTGCCATTTCAGATTCGGTGAGCACGCGTTTAGCTAAACGGCAACTTTCTAACCCCTTAATATCACCCGCCGCAGGCACCTTCTGCTCAATACGTTCAATCTCAGCAATATCGGTACCTAAACCAACAATCATACATATCCTTAAAATCAGAGAAGTGATCAGTTCCTAGAACCTAGGAGCTAGAACCTAGAACCTAGGAACTGAGGAGCCTATTCGCCTTTACGGCCTTCATTCATAAGTTGCTTCATATCTTTAACCGCTGTCGCTAAGCCATCGATGGCAGCACGGGCGATGATCGCATGACCAATATTAAGCTCATACAGCTCAGGAATAGCGGCTATTGGCTTAACATTATGATAATGAAGCCCATGACCCGCGTTTACCACTAAGCCTTTGCCGTGTGCGTAGGTTGCCATCTCTGTGATACGGGCTAGCTCTTTAGCTTGATCCGCATCATTAGTGGCATCAGCGTAGCAGCCAGTGTGAATTTCGATAACGGGTGCTCCTACAGCGACAGCGGCATCTATTTGGGTTTTATCTGCATCGATAAACAGGGAAACCTTTACCCCGATATCAGTAAGACGCTGCACCGCCGATTCAATTTTTCCCATCTGACCGGCAACATCTAAGCCTCCTTCAGTGGTTAACTCTTCACGCTTTTCCGGTACTAAACACACATAAGCGGGTTTAACCTCACAGGCGATATCTAGCATCTCGTCGGTGACAGCCATCTCAAAATTCATGCGGGTTTTTAAAGTTTTAGCCAGCAAATAGATATCTCTATCGACGATATGGCGTCTATCTTCACGCAGGTGAACGGTGATCCCTTCGGCGCCCGCATGCTCAGCGACAGCGGCGGCATGGACAGGATCTGGGTACGATGTCCCACGGGCCTGACGTAATGTTGCTATATGATCGATATTAACGCCTAGTAGGATACGGCTCATGGAATTTCCTTAGATTTAAAGTTATTTGCAGCTATTGTACGAATTTAGTAAGGAAATGCTATAGAGCAAAATTCATCTTGGTTATTTTGCATATTGAGATTTAGTTTTAAACAGGGCGCGAGACTTAAGGGGCTTATCGCCTAAGCAGGGAGCCAATAATAGACGCATCAGATGCTTTGCCTGCTTAAAATGCTCAGCTTGCAGCGTGTGACTCTCCAGCGACAGCAACATCTCACCGCTGTAGTGCGATGTTTTTGGCCCTAGGGCATTAACAAACCCCTCATCGGGCAGCAATCTGTAGTAGTAATCCGCCTCTATCGCATCTTGAGCAATATCCACATTAAGGGTTGGCATCAAACCTATCTCTTTAAGTAGACTCAACTCAAAATAGCGCAGCTGGCTCTGACAAAAACCAGCAGCCATTGCCATTAAGGTTTTATGGTAAACGAAGAAGATCTCCTCAGCCCCGTGGTCAACACTGATACAGCGCACCAGTAGCTCATTAAGATAAAACCCCGCAAAACTCACCTCACCGCTAATAGGCACCGCGGGGCTGGCAGACTCGACTCGGATCAGGTTCTTGAGGCTACTACGGCCAGAGAGTTCAAAAATCAGCGGCTGAAATGGCTGAAGTATACTTTTAATCGAGGTTTTACCACTGCCTAAGCGAGCCACACAATCCACCCGGCCCTGCCCATCGACAAGCATATTGACCAAGACACTTGAGTCAGTAAAAGGGCGAGTATGAAGCACATATCCACGCAGCATTAGCTAAGGCTCGAAAAGGGGAAAAAGGGAGTGTTTATTGGACAAAAAAAATGCCCATCAACCCAGTCATATTCGAAGACTAAGCCAAGGGGCACCTTTAATGAGATTAGGTTACTCGTCGCCATAGCCTAAACTACGCAGTGCGCGCTCATCATCAGCCCAACCAGACTTCACCTTCACCCACATCTCAAGGAAGACTTTATTATCAAATAAAACCTCCATATCCATACGAGCTGCGGAGCTGATCTTCTTAATGCGCTCACCCTTGTTACCGATAACCATACGCTTTTGGGTCTCTCGCTCAACTAGCACTAAGGCATTGATCTGATAGACACCATTTTCCATCATCTTAAACTGTTCGATCTCTACCGTGCAATCATAGGGAAGCTCATCACCTAAGAAGCGCATCAGTTTTTCACGCACGATCTCAGATGCCATAAACTTCTGCGAGCGATCGGTCACATAGTCTTCAGGGAAGAAGTGTGGAGATTCAGGCACAGACTCCACCGACATATCTAAGATACGTTGCACATTGGTGCCTTTGGTAGCAGAGATAGGCAAAATTTCATCGAAAGGAAACTTTTTCGATAACTCTTTAAGGTAGGGGAATAGCTCCTCCTTATCCTTGATATTATCAACCTTATTGACTGCCAAAACCGTTTTACGACCATCGTCACGGCTCTGTAGCTTACGCAACACCATCTCATCATCATCGGTCCAAGTCATGCCATCGACAACAAAGATAACTAAGCTGACCTCCGCTAACGAACTGGCTGCAGCACGGTTCATCAAACGGTTAATGGCACGTTTCTCTTCAATATGAAGACCTGGTGTGTCGATAAACACCACTTGACGCTCAGCATCGGTATGGATCCCCATGATGCGGTGACGCGTTGTCTGCGGCTTCTTAGAGGTGATACTGATCTTCTGCCCAAGCAGATTGTTCAGTAGTGTCGATTTACCTACGTTAGGACGCCCAACGATAGCTACCATGCCACAGTAAGTTACATCATATTTAGCCGCCGATGACGGGTTATTCATCTGCGCTAACAGATCATCTAAACTCGGCTCACTCTTACTGTTGCTATCTTTCTTGCTCATCGTTTTATTAACTCCAAAGCCTGCGCAGCAGCAAGCTGCTCGGCTTTTCTTCGGGAACTCGCAACCCCAACAACGGGTTTACGCAACTCTTCAACATAACACTCTATTGTAAAGGTTTGCGCGTGCGCTTCCCCTCTAATATCTGTCACTTTATAGACAGGGAGCGGTTTTTTATAACCCTGCAACAACTCTTGTAGCAAGGTTTTCGGATCTTTTTGATTAATAGGTTGAATGGTTTCAAGACGCGTCTTATACCAGCCAAGCACTAAGCTGCGAGTCACTTCCAGATCGGAATCTAAATAGACTGCACCAATTATCGCCTCTACGGCGTCGGCAATAATTGACTCTCGACGAAAGCCGCCGCTTTTCAACTCACCAGGGCCCAATTTTAAGTAGTCGCCTAACTTAAATTCAAAGCCAATCTCAGCCAGCATTTTGCCGCATACTAATGTGGCTCGCATACGGCTGAGATCTCCCTCTGTCGCTTTAGGAAACTGATGATACAGTGCGTCAGAGATAATAATAGAGAGTATAGAGTCCCCAAGGAACTCTAACCTTTCGTTGTGTTTACTCGCCGCGCTGCGGTGTGTCAGCGCATGATCAAGCAGTGCTAATTCACTAAAGTCATAACCTAAAGTTCTACACAGTCTAGGTATGTTCTTAATCGGTTCCATCTTATGTAATACCACCTACACGTTCAAAACGCACACCAGTTGGGATCCAACTTGGCAAGAAGTCAGCTTTAGAGCGTTCAAACTCAAAGCTAATCCAGATCGCGACCGCCTTACCGACTAAATTCTCTTCAGGCACAAATCCCCAGAAACGGCTGTCAGTACTATTATCACGATTATCACCCATCATCAGGTATTGACCTTCTGGAACGATAAACTCACCCACAGGCAAGTTACCTTCACGGAAGTAGTAACTCAGCGGCTCAGGGCGACTTGGATCAATTAAGATGTCATGACTGACATCGCCAAGCTTCTCTGTATAGCGCAGCAGAGGCGTACCATTGTGAGTAAATTCGCCTTGATTAACAGACACGCGTGGTACCTGCTGCAGCTCAGGACAAGTTTCAGCACCTTCAGCGCAGGCCGGTTGAATATAAAGCTGCTTATTGCGATAAACGATACGATCACCAGGCAAACCTATCACACGTTTAATGTAATCAATTTTAGGATCGACTGGATATTTAAATACCGCCACATCACCACGCTCAGGCTTACCATTATCCACAAGCTGACTACGCCACACAGGATCTTTTAGGCCGTAGGTAAACTTCTCAACCAGAATAAAGTCACCCACTAACAGGGTTGGCATCATAGAACCCGACGGGATCTGAAACGGCTCGTAGATAAATGAGCGTAAAATCAGCACAAAAGCGATCACAGGAAATATTGAGCGTGAGGTCTCAACAAGTGCTGGCTCACGGGTGATCTTCTCGGCAATCTCCTCACTAATATTGGCATCAGCTGCTTGCGCCATCGCAAGCTTTTCACGACGCTTAGGTGCAAGTAACAGTGCATCGGCCATCCAAACTAAGCCACTACACAGGGTCACCAGTACCAGAATGAGGGAAAAATAGGCTGCCATAGATAATTAACTCCTGCCTTAATCTTAAAATTAGTAATCACTAACTAAGTTAGCGTATAGGTACCACGTATATCAGTACCACATTTATACTGCACTAACGAAAGCGCCGCAAACTGCGGCGCTGTCTATTAACAATTATTAACGAATTCTATTCGATAATAATTAATCGTTGAGCTTAAGAACGGCAAGGAAGGCTTCCTGTGGTACTTCAACGTTACCCACAGACTTCATGCGTTTCTTACCCTCTTTCTGCTTATTAAGCAGTTTCTTCTTACGGGAAACGTCACCACCGTAACACTTAGCCGTTACATCTTTACGCATCGCCTTGATGGATGAACGTGCGATGATCTGACTGCCAACGGCTGCCTGAACCGCAATATCAAACATCTGACGCGGAATAAGCTCTTTCATCTTATTCACTAGTGCTAGACCCTTAGTACGGATCAGACCTTTGTGGATAATCATCGCTAACGCATCGACTCTGTCGCCATTGATCAAGATATCTAAGCGCACCATATCGGCAGGCTCAAACCGAACAAAGTTGTACTCAAGTGAAGCATAACCGCGACTGGTTGACTTAAGGCGATCGAAGAAGTCCATGACCACTTCCGCCATTGGCAACTCATAAGTGATCGCCACTTGGTTCCCGTGATACACCATGTTTTTCTGTACGCCACGTTTCTCGACACACAAGGTGATAACGTTACCTAGGTAATCTTTTGGTACCAAAATATTGGTCTCAACAATCGGCTCACGCATCTCAGCAATATTATTAATTGCTGGCAGATCCGATGGGTTATCAACATAGATGGTATCACCACTGGTCTTAACAATCTCATACACTACTGTTGGCGCAGTGGTGATTAAGTCGAGATTATATTCACGCTCAAGACGCTCCTGAATGATCTCCATGTGCAGCAGACCTAAGAAGCCTATGCGGAAACCAAAACCAAGGGCCGATGAGGTCTCTGGCTCGAAAAACAGTGATGCATCATTCAAACTTAGTTTGTTCAAGGCATCACGGAAACTTTCATAATCATCGGTAGAGATAGGGAATACACCAGCATAAACCTGAGGCTTCACCTTTTTAAATCCACCCAGTGGCTTTTCAGCACCATGTTTAGCATGGGTTAAGGTATCACCAACTGGTGCACCGTGGATCTCTTTAATACCCGCAATAACAAACCCTACTTCACCAGTTTTCAGCTCTGCTGTGTCGGTTTGCTTTGGCGTAAAGATACCTACGCGATCGGCGTTATAGGTTTGTCCTGTCGACATCACCTTAAACTTATCGCCTTTCTTCAATATGCCATTTTTAATTCGAACCAATGATACGACGCCTAGATAGCTGTCGAACCAAGAATCGATAATCAAAGCCTGAAGCGGTCCCTCTGTATCACCTTCTGGCGGTGGGATCTGCGCGACAATGACTTCAAGTACATCTTTAATACCAATACCGGTTTTAGCCGAGCAACGAACGGCATCGGCCGCTTCAATACCCACGATATCTTCAATCTCATCCGCTACACGCTCTGGATCGGCCTGTGGTAGGTCAATCTTGTTCAGAACAGGCACTACGTCCATATCCATCTCAAGGGCGGTGTAACAGTTGGCAAGTGTTTGTGCTTCAACACCTTGGCCTGCATCAACAACGAGCAGCGCACCTTCACAAGCAGCCAAAGAGCGAGAAACTTCATAGGAGAAATCCACGTGACCAGGGGTATCAATAAAGTTTAGCTGGTAAGTTTCGCCATCTAACGCTTTATAATCTAAGGTGACGCTCTGGGCTTTAATGGTGATACCACGCTCACGCTCAATGTCCATTGAATCTAGAACTTGGGCTGCCATTTCACGATCAGAAAGACCGCCACATTCTTGAATCAATCGGTCTGAAAGTGTTGATTTGCCGTGATCGATATGGGCAATAATCGAAAAGTTTCTAATGTGCTTCATGATATGGCTAATGAGTACTCAAAGTTAGAATTTTTAAAAGTGCCGAATTGTACCCGATTGAGCAAGTAATACCAATCGAATTTAAGACGGATAAGAACTAAATGGAGTGGCCTAGATGAGAAATAATCACCGGCTGGGTGTCACTCTCCATGCGCTTGGCCATTTTTTTACCCTTAGCCCAAAACAGCAGAGCGCCGGCGATGGCAAATGGAATGACCACAAAATCGCCAGAGGCTAGATTAAACGTAGAGGTGATAAAGGAGGCCACAGCGACACCGAAAAACAGTCCAAGCAAAGGTAGCAGATAAACCAATGCCGCCGCTTTTAACAGTACGCTTTCGGGGAGTCCAAGTTTCAACAGTTCGCCAGCTTGATACTGGCGATCCGATGGAATAGAGAAACGTTGCACTTTAGGTGAGAAGGCTTTTGAAACCGCAGAGGTGCCACATGACTCGCTGTTGTCACAATGATTGCAGGCATTTTTAACCTGAACCTCAACTGTTACCCAGCCCTTTCCATCAGACTCGAGCACCTTTGCCATCTCTTCCATCATACTATGATTCTCAACTACTCTATGGTGATGCTTTTGGCGATGCGAGATAGGGTTTCAGCAGGCACTTTACCTACAGCAACCACTTCCGCATTACCGATCCGCTCAGTTGCTAAAGAGAGCCCATTTCTAGTGACTAACTCTTCAGGCATAACGGCATCACCAGCTCTAGCAACATAGACAGAGATATTAGCAATACCATCACTAAGCGCGATATATTCAACCGCTTCGTGACTGCCCATCAATCTATGACTGTCTTTGACTAAAACGTTAAACCCTTCAGGTAACCACTTAAACTTCCAGTTATCGCCAGCGTCTCTGGTGGGTTGAGCGATAACACCAGGCCAAGGCTGCTTATAAGCTTCGTTGAGTATCGCAGGCACATCATCGAGCACTAACAACTCAACCACTAAGATCTGTTCAAGTAGCTGCTTATCTTGGGTTAACATGTCGTAGCGTAGCGGTAGGAACGTATCCATATCTAACCAGACTTGATAGCCATACCTAAAGCCATCGACAGGAATGATACGCACTAGCTGACCGGGACGCCCCGCTAAGCGGCTACGACCACCTAATACAAATTGGTAACCTGATTCAAGAGCCGAGATATCTCCAGCAAAAGCGGGGGGTAAAATCCCCTGAATACGGCTGGCATTGATGCTGTAGGCAGGTTGATCATGTTCGATAAAAGTAACGGTATTTCCAACTCTTACCGCATTCTTAGGCGGACCATTAAGGTGCTCTAGAAAAGCAACTTCTTTATCTTCAATCTTGCCATGGATGTAGACTAAGGGACGGATATGATCCGCTTGAAGTTGGATAAGGGAGATTTTGTACTCTTGCTCACGCAAGGCCTGACTCATATTCTCAAGCCAAGCCTTTGCTGACATATCTTCTTGCGCCATCGCAGGAAAATGTAAAACTAACAGTGCTAACAGGAAAAGACGCAAGCTAACTCCTTACGAGTATAACTAAATAGAAAAAGTACCTTTATGAGTACTAGTTACTCACAGGAATGGAATCAACTCCACTATTGTCTTCTATTTTAACCCCATTATTCAATCTCTGTTGCAACATATGATCTTGAATATAAGCATTGATGCGTTGACGCTGCTCTTTCATCTGCACATTACTGAAACCTTGGTTTTGTTGAACTGGGCCAGTTTGCAGGCTCACAGGCGTAACACTGCCCACGAGTGGACGCGTATTCAGCACAGGTAGTGGTGATGCATCGATAGCTGTCTCTTGGCTGTAATTTTGAACGCCAATCACAGCAACTAAGGCGACACTTGCAGCGATGGCATATTGACCAAACTGCTTAAACATAGGGATCACATTCGACTTCTTAGTCACTTGTGTCTCTTCAAGCTTAGGCTGAGCTGGGGCTAAAATAGCTGGCTCCAGTTCAATTGCGGCAGCGATACTGGCTGAGAGGTCTAAGTTCATTGTCTTAGGTAACTCACCACGCATTGCGTCGCCTATCATATGATAATCACGCCACTGCTCATGTGAATCCTTGTTAGCTGCAAGTTCAGCCAACGCCTGCTCATCGACTTCACCATCGACGGCAGCGGATACCCATTCCTGACCTAATTTATCCATTTTTCACCTGTATATTACGTATATTAGTAAAAGATATTACTGCTCTAACAAAGGTTGGAGCTTTTTATCGATCGCCTCACGAGCCCTGAAGATACGCGATCTTACAGTTCCCACTGGACAATCCATTACATTAGCTATCTCTTCGTAACTCATCCCATCGAGTTCACGTAACGAAATCGCCATCTTTAACTCTTCTGGCAAGGTATCTAATGTGTCAAAGACCACTTTCTGGATCTGATCTGACATCATTAAGCGCTCCGGAGATGCAAACTCCTTTAACGCATCGCTACCATCATAATACTCAGCTTCTTCAGCATCGATATCATTTGCAGGAGCGCGGCGCCCCTGTGCCACCAAATGGTTTTTCGCGGTATTAACCGCAATCCGATACAACCAAGTATAGAATGCACTTTCACCTCTGAAGTTTGGCAGTGCTCTGTAGGCTTTAATAAAAGCTTCCTGAGCGACATCTCCAACATCAGCCTGATTACGTACATAACGTGAGATCAGACTCATGACCTTATTTTGATACTTCTGCACTAAGAGGTTAAAGGCGTTCTTATCTCCCTGCTGTACCCGCTCAACTAACTGTTGATCACTTATTTGTCCACTCATCCGAGCCGACTACTCCTAAATCTAAAATGCTGATTTCTCAGTCGCTCGAATCATATTCACATATGTAGACTAGCTTACTTCTAAAAAGTTCTAAAAAAATTGCATAGAGTTGAATTTATTTTTCTGTTACCCAGGAATGTATCCATATTTGCTGACTTGGTTTACCATAGATAACACTCACAGACTTACCATGATACCTGATGAAACAAGTAGTTGAACACCAATCTGACGTTTTGGTTATTGGCAGTGGCGCTGCAGGCCTAACATTAGCGTTGCATCTTGCTGAAAAGTCACAAGTAATATTATTATCAAAGGGTCCTCTGAGTGAAGGCTCGACCTACTATGCCCAGGGCGGCATCGCCTCGGTATTCGATGAAGATGATACGATAGAATCCCACGTTGCCGATACTTTAGTCGCCGGCGCAGGTTTATGTGATGAGTCAGTGGTCACTTTTACCGCCAAAAATGCAAAAAGCTCCATGGAGTGGCTAATAAAATGTGGCGTTGCTTTTGATAAAGAGGAGAGCTTCGAAGGTGATGCTAGCCAAGCTCCCTACCACCTCACACGAGAGGGTGGCCATAGTCATAGACGGATCCTCCATGCCGCCGATGCCACGGGAAAAGAGGTTCAAGTCACTCTGCAAGATAGAGCTAAGGCGCACCCAAATATCCGTGTTCTCGAGCGCTATAACGCCATTGACCTTATCACCTCACGCAAATTAAACCTCTCAGGTAATCGAGTACTCGGTGCTTATATCTGGAACAGAGATGAGGAGCATGTAGAGACAGTTAAGGCACGTTTTGTTGCACTAGCCACTGGCGGCAGCTCTAAGGTGTATCAATATACCTCTAATCCAGATATAGCTTCAGGCGATGGCATCGCGATGGCGTGGCGCTCAGGATGCCGTGTGGCCAATATGGAGTTTAATCAGTTCCATCCCACTTGCCTCTATCATGCCGATGCCAGAAACTTCCTGCTGACCGAAGCGTTACGCGGTGAAGGCGCTTTTCTTCGTCGTCCCGACGGTAGCCGCTTTATGCCAGACTTTGATGAGCGTGCTGAGCTGGCTCCCAGAGACATTGTTGCCCGCGCCATCGATTATGAGATGAAACGCTTAGGTTCTGACTGTGTCTATCTGGACATTAGCCATAAACCCGCTGATTTTGTCATTAAACACTTCCCGACAATTCATAAGCGCTGCCTCGAATTCGGTATCGATATCACCACAGATCCTATCCCTGTGGTGCCTGCTGCTCACTATACCTGTGGCGGCGTGATGACAGATATCCATGGGCAAACCGATCTAAACGGCTTATATGCCATAGGAGAGGTCGCCTATACAGGTCTACATGGCGCAAACCGTTTGGCCAGTAACTCCCTGCTTGAGTGCTTGGTATTTGCCCGTGCAGCAGGTGAGGATATTGAAAGCCAACTGCATAAGATACCTATGCCAGGTCACATTCCCGCTTGGGATGAAAGCCAGGTCTCCAACTCAGATGAAGAGGTTGTGATTGCCCATAACTGGCATGAACTCAGGCTGTTTATGTGGGATTATGTCGGTATCGTACGCTCAGATAAACGTCTTGAACGCGCACTTCGCCGCTGCGCCATGTTGCAGCAGGAGATCCAAGAGTATTACAGTAACTTCCGAGTCAGTAATAACCTGCTTGAGTTAAGAAACTTAGTTCAGGTGGCAGAGCTTATCATTCGCTGTGCAATGGAACGTAAGGAGAGTCGCGGACTCCACTACAACATAGATCATCCACAGCAGATGGATAAACCAACCCCAACCATTTTACAACCTGATTAGTATTTGGTAGCACCAGCTAAAAGGGACTCAGCCTTTACTGGCAAGCAAAAGACGGCACAAGTGACGGTAACTTGTGTCGTCACACATATCAGACCAAACCATCATTAACGTCAGCTCTTCATCAGCTTCAATATAGAACAGGCAAATAAAGGGGGAAACAAACGCCTTTTGCGTTAACTTAAACTTCTCTCCCCTCTGCAAACGTCCCTCCCCAGCCCCATTAAGCACAAATTGACAACGCCAACTCTTGAGTTGTAAGAATTGATAGATAAAAAACAGCAGCATAATCGAGAAAAATAGCACTTTAATCAGGTGATATAGGAGTGAATCTAAGAGAGGCCAAGCAAGAAATGAGGTTAAACACAGACTGGCAAAAACGACCAACGAGAAACGCTGGTCGAATGACGAGGTGAGATTAAAGCTATGCTGCGTCTCTTCCACGGACACGGATCACCATCTTAGCAAGCTCAGGGTCTGGGCACTTTTCATGTCCCATAAACCAAGCAAACAGTACCGGATCTTCTCCCTCTAACAGACGAACAAAAATATGTTTATCTTCAACGGACATCTGCTCGTAATGTTTTTCAACAAATGGTTGGAAGAGAACATCAAGCTCCAACATTCCTCTGCGACAAGCCCATCTAACTCTAGCGATATTCATTGGTTCAGACACAGAAATTATCCCTCTCTTTTATTTGCTGCTAGTGTAGTCTTATCAAGGAGTGAGTTCAATATGAGCTCAGTTTGATTATAGACGCTGTACCTCGGCATCACGACCTTCAAACAGATCGGTAAAATCGGTTGCCAAGAGACGTTTCACCGCAGGATGTTGGATCATTCTCTCAGCAAACATCACATGATAAACCTCTTTAATGTCCGTCGTTTCACCAAGTAGATGCATACCATGAGATAAGATATCTTGCTTATAGATTGAGGGAGCAACGAAGATCCCCTGCTTAAAGAAACCAAATGCCTTCATCATAGCCGCGTCATCAAACTCACCTAAGATATTGACATTGAGCCCATTGACATCAAACCAGTGGTACAGTTGCTGACCTAAAGAGGTGCGCTTACCCGGGATCAACAGCTTGCCCTGCTCTAAACATTCAGGGAAAGGTTGACTGAACGGTTCAGCAGAGAAAAATGCAATCCCGCACTCCCCCAGCTTCTTGGATAAGATCTCTGGGTATTTTAAAGATTCACCAGCGCAATCAGATAAGATCATATCAAGTTTATGCTCACGCAGCCGCTCCATTAAACTTTCATGGGTCGACTCAAAGCAGGCCAAATGCATAGAACCATCACTGGGAACAACAGAGAGAAGAACTCGACTTGCAAGCGCCTTAGAGAGCGCATCGGCAATGCCAACTTCAAACAGAATATTCTCATCTTTTTGGTAATTGAGAATATCCAGCATCTCATAACTCAGGCTAAACATCCTATCGGCATAACGAAACACCAACTCACCAAGCTCAGTGGGCTCAAGGGAGCGTCCAGAACGTTTGAATAGACTGCCTTTCAGGCGGGCTTCAAGGACACGGATCTGCCCTGTCACCGTTTGAGGGGCTAAGCATAAAGCCTCGGCAGCTTTCGCCACCGAGCCTTTTTTATGAACCATCCAGAAATAATAGAGATGGTTGTAGTTCAGGTGAGACATATCTTCTCAGCTTAATCTAAGTTATTTGACTCTTTGACAATCCATCAAACTGTACATCACTTCATTAAGCATCTCTACACGTTTGATATTACCCGCCAAGAAAGCTTCACCAAGACCATTGACGAGTATCTCACGGTCTGGAATACGCCCTTCACAGTAGGTGCGGTTTGCCTCTTGAAAGCGTTTACCGCCACGATATTTGAGGGCGCGAGATTCATAACTATCTGTCTCAATACGCGCCCCAACCGCATTGGGTTTATACATCAAAGCGCCATCAACAACCCCTTCTAGATAATGTTGGCATGACTCACTTTGAACCTCTGAGTTACACGCGTCTAATTGACTCGCACTTGCAGTAGGAACTATTCCCAAACACAGAGCCGATACTAGCATTAAATTTCTCATGCTAATTCTCCTTGTTTGGTTTCCTTACTGTCTGCAGTTTCTGGTAACACCTTAGATAACCAGAAGTAACCTATTAGGGCTGACGATAATGAGCCAACTAAAATACCCAATCTTGCCAGATCACCATATGCAGCTGCATCACCAACAAAGGCCAGTGAAGAGATAAACATCGACATAGTGAAACCGATACCACACATCACAGTCACAGGTGCGATATGCTTCCAGCCCATGCCTTCAGGCAGTACAGCAAGCTTTAATTTCACCGCTATAAAGCTAAATATTAAGATACCTAATGGCTTACCAAGCAGCAGACCTAATGCGATACCCACAGGGACTGGCGATAATAGGTCACCAAAGCTCATCGGACTCAAGTCCACCCCAGCATTGGCAAAAGCAAAAATAGGTAAGATGATGAAAGTGCTCCACGGGTGCAAGCTATGCTCTAAGCTCTCAGAGGGAGAACTGCCATCTTTTGCCCTTAATGGAATACAGAAAGCGATAATCACACCCGCTAAAGTTGCATGCACGCCTGACTTTAACACTGCGATCCAGAGAATCATCCCTAGGACGCCATATGGGCCAAGTGCAGTCACACCTTTTAGGTTCAAACTGACTAGACCTACAATGGCGATAGCAGCAACAATCAAGCTCAGCATAGACAGATCTGTGCTATAGAACATAGCGATGATCACAACAACACCGAGATCATCGATAATAGCCAGAGCTAATAAAAACACTTTTAATGAAACAGGTACACGGCTACCAAGCAGGGCCATAACACCCAAGGCGAATGCAATATCGGTCGCAGCCGGAATAGCCCAACCCGATTGAGTAAGCGGATCGCTATAGTTGAACATCAGGTAGATGGCAGCAGGCATGACCATACCACCGATAGCTGCAAATGTTGGCAGTGATGCCTGAGCAGCACTTGATAGTGCTCCTTCAAGTAGCTCTCGCTTAACTTCCAATCCAATCAACATAAAAAACAGCGCCATCAGGCCATCGTTGATCCAGTGAATAAGCGTCTTATCTATATCCAGACTGCCCACACGAACTTGCATCTCAGTATCGAGAAAACCTTGATAAACACCAGCTAAAGGGGAGTTAGCCATTAACATAGCGAGTGCAACTGCAATCATTAGCAGTATGCCTCCGGCTGATTCTTGGCTCAAAAAATTCTTAATCGCCCTTTCCATAATACGCTCCAAAAAATCTTAATGACTTGAGTTTAGCCGAAACGCATATACTTGAATATTCGTTTCCATCAGTTATAAACATCGGTATTTCCGATGTTTTGAGTCTATAGACAGTTTGAGTATTTATCAAACAAGCTTTTTGCTAACTTTTAAGAAATGTGAACAGAAACAGATATCTGATAAAAATATGAGAAAATGCGTAAAGATGAAAGGGTATTTTTATTCATAAATAGTGGGTAACAAACATTTGATTAACATCCGTTATCCCAACTATTTAAATATTTAGCAAAACCAGCCTTTCAGTCAATTAAACTGAAAATGGGTATTTTATCGCGTCATGATGCTGGTAACCTGACACTTCAAAGTCGTCCATAGTAACCCAAGTTTCCAGATCTTCAAGGGATTTAATATCTGGATTAATAGTTAATGACGCTGGTGAAAACGGCTCTCGCTTTAACTGTACATCACGCATCAATTCGAGTTGGTCTTCATATATGTGAGCATTCACAATCTTATGGTACGCCATTCCCGCTTTTTTCCCAGTGATCTGAGCCACGATAGCCAATAGCGCAAATACCTGCACCTGATTAAAGTTTAAGCCTAATGGCACATCACATGAACGCTGAAAACTATTTAAGTAGAGAGTATCACCGAGCATTGAGAAATTATGGGTATGCATACAAGGGCGTAAACAGCCCATATGAAACTCACCAGGGTTATAGAAGCTTAATATCTCACCTCTATCATCGACACCATTTTTCAGGTTGTCGACTATCTTCCTAAGTTGATCCACACTACCGCCATCAGGCTTACTCCATGCACGCCCCTGAACGCCATAAACACGCCCCATGTCATCTTCACCTTTACGATGAGGATTGTTTAGCCAAGCTTGATTTTCGTTGGCGTTGGCATCCCATGTCTTGGCTCCCAGTTTTCTGAAATCGGCAGCATTGTCATAACCCCGTATATAGCCCAACATCTCGGCGATCGCACTCTTCCAAAAGCTCTTTCGAGTAGTGATAAGTGGAAACTCATTGTCAGCAACGTTATAAACAAGGTCGGCATTGATCACAGTTAAACAGCGTTTACCGGTACGCTCATTTTCAATCCAGGTGCCTTCATCGATAATTCTGTGACATAGATCTAGGTACTGTTTCATTGCGACTTATCCTCTGATGGCGCCTTACAAAAATTGATATTCTTTCTTATACAGCTGTTATCGACAGGCTCATTAAGTGAGCGCAAGCTTAATGCCAGTGACGATAAGCAAAAGTGCAAAAATTCGTTTTAAAATAGGAGTTGGCCAGTGAGTAGCGGCTCTGACACCCAATGGAGCCATTAGCACTGAGGTGATCACTATCCCTAAAAGAGCTGGCAAATAGACATACCCTAATGTGCCCGAAGGCAAGCCAGATACCTGCCAACCTGCAACCACATAACCTAAGCTACCAAACAGCGAGATGAACAGACCTGACGCCGACGAAAAACCTATCGCATTACGCATCTGTAACCCACACCAACTCAAAAATGGGATCAAGAGTATTCCACCGCCAATCCCCATTAAGGCAGCGATGATAGCAATAATGACCGAGGTTAAAAATAGAAATAGTGTCGATGGCAGCGGTTTATTTTCAGCCGCCACACGAAATGGAAATACCATCTGAATCGCCATCAAGATGATAAAAAAGGCAAATATCAGCTGCAGTTGCTCTGCACTTATCATCTTAGCGATAAAGCCTGAGCAAATTGAGCCTAAGATCAACCCCGGCAACATGGTTTTAAAAATAGGCCAAGGGATATTACCCCGTCTATGATGAGCCTGAGCCGATGAAAGAGAGGTTAAGATGATGGCTGCAAGGGAGGTTGCAATCGCCACGTGTGGCAAAATCTCTGAAGAAAAACCAATACTTGGGAGTAAAATAAGCAGCGCAGGTACAGCGATAACTCCGCCACCTATGCCCAATAACCCCGCCATAAAGCCAATAAAAGCACCTAAAGCCAAGCAACTGATAAAAACCAAAACCATGCTATCCAAGGCGGCACCTTCACAGAAAAAAGAGCGCTAGTTTATAACAAAAGGGGCAGTTAGTTAAGCAGAGCACCCAGCTCGCGAGATTCAAAGTAGCTTCTTACCAACTCCCTTACTTGACGGCCATTATTTAACGTCAGAGCCATCTCCAAAAGCTCACTGAGATCCGAGTGAGACACTCGTCTAAGTAGGTAGTTAACCTTAGCTAAACTTCCCTGGTTCATACTTAACTGATCATAACCCATGGCAACCAGCAAAATAACACCGATCGGCTCTCCGGCAAGTTCACCACATACGCTCACAGGGAGATGATACTGCCAACAGTCGAAACGTGCCCGTTTTAAAGCGCGAAGTATTCCTGGATGATAACAATCATAAAGCGTACTGACCCTTGGGTTATTTCTGTCCACAGCGAGCAGGTATTGAGTTAAGTCGTTAGAGCCAACGGAGACAAAATCTACCCGTTTTGCAACCTCTGCAAGTTGGTAAAGTAATGCTGGCACTTCTAGCATGATCCCAAGTTTTGGTCTGACAATATTAGGATTCACATCATTTTTCAGCTCAAAATAGGCTTGCTCTAAGTAAGCTTTAGCCTGATCAATCTCATCTAAACTGCTCACCATAGGCAGTAAGATATGCAACTGCTCCCCTTCGCCCCCAGCTTGGACCATCGCCCTAAGCTGGACCAGAAACAGCTCAGGATGATCGAGAGAAAGGCGTATACCGCGCCAACCAAGGAAAGGGTTTTCTTCATTAATAGGAAAGTAGGAGAGTGGTTTATCGCCACCGACATCTAAGGTACGCATCACCACTGGTTTATCACTGGCGGCTTCAAGAACCTCTTTGTACACCTTCACCTGCTCAGACTCGCTAGGGAATCTCTGGTGCAACATAAAAGGTATCTCTGTACGATACAGGCCGACACCGTCTGAACCATCGGCTATCTCGGAGCCTAAACTGCTTAACAAGCCTGCATTTAAATAAAGATGGATCCGCTTCCCATCAAGGGTCTCAGCAGGCAGGTTCAACTCCATCGCGTACTGCTTTTGCAGCGCCTTCTCGGCAGAGATAAGGTTACGATACTCATTAATCAATGTCGGAGTAGGAGAGACTAAGAGCTGGCCTCTATTAGCATTGATAATAAGCAGTTTATTATCGATACCAGCCGTCAACACCCCCTCGACACCAATAATCGCGGGAACGCCTAAAGCCCGAGCTAAAATAGCCGCGTGGGAGTTCACTCCCCCTTGCTCTGTCACTATTCCCACCAGTTTCTGTCTGGGGAACTCAGCTAACATGGTGGCATCGGCTTCTTTAGTGACCAAGATCACTGGGATCTCGGGATCAACCTCCATCCTTTCAGGCTCAATTAAGAGACGTAATACCCGCTGACCTAGATCGCGAATATCACTAGCACGCTCCTTCAGGTAGAGATCTTGCATCTGGGTAAACTGCTCTATGTAACGCAGAGAAACCCGACTGACAGCAGAAACAGCACACCAGCCATCTCTCACCTCTTTAATGTACTCCCCTCCTAAACTGGCATGATCAAGCAGAAGTAACAGAGCAGAGAAGATAGAGACCACTTCATTGTCCTGCTCTTGATCGAATCGCTGCGACAGAGAGGTTAGCGTATCTTTACAGGTACTAATTGCCGTGTGTAACCTTGCCTCCTCGGAGGTTATATCTTGAGTTCTTGACTCTGGCTGCTCCAGATCTATCTGGCCACCAAGTACTAAAGCATGGGCGATGGCGATACCGTTAGCAGCAGAAGTGCCGGTAAAATGCAGTTGGTTAGAGCTGGTTTTCACCTCATCTTTCATTCTCAGGTTTCTGATAGCCATCGCAAGCTGCGCGGCTAAGGTCATCAGAAATGCTTCTTCACCTTCATTAAACTGCCTAGCTTCGACTTGCTGAACAACTAGAACACCGAGAATACGTTTTTGGTAGATAATGGGGACAGCAAGAAATGCACGAAAGCTCTCCTCCTCAACTTCAGAGAACTCTTTAAATCTAGGATGTTGACGAGCATCGGCAAGGTTAACAGCCTCTTCCCGCTCGGCGACGAGCCCGACTAGGCCTTCACTCAATGACATCTTCACCTGACCAACCGCATCAGTAAGCAGACCATCGGTGGCCGATAGAATAAGTTGCCGACCTTCTAGTATATAGATAGAGCAACACTGGGTTGCCATGGCTGACTTGGTTTGAGACACCAATAGGGCTAATGCAGAGTGGAGATCCTGTGCCGCAGCAACAGCCTGTGTAATATCTCTTAGTGTTTTTAACACTTAGTAAACCTCCGTTTTCACTCTCTTACGCCATATTTGGTGTTCAGATAAAGGCTCCTCATTAAATACGATAGAGGAGCCCCTAGGTTTTGTTCATTCGCAGTTTAGCGCCGCCGACCTCTTCGATTGTTGCTATGATGCTCCCGCGACTGAAATGGCAGTGCAGTAGGTGCAAACTCCTTCATCACTTTTCTATAAACATCACGTTTAAAAGAAACCACTTGTCGCACTGGATACCAATAGCTCACCCAACGCCAATCATCAAACTCCGGATGGCCACAAGCATTAAGGTTGATGGCACTTTCACTGCTTTTAAGTTGTAGCAAAAACCATTTCTGCTTTTGCCCAATACACACAGGCTTACTATCTTGTCTAATTAAGCGTTTGGGTAACCTATAACGTAGCCAAGAACGGGTAGAAGTTAAGATCTGAACGTGTTCAGGCCTTAGCCCAACCTCTTCATAAAGTTCTCGATACATTGCCTCCTCAGGAGTCTCGCCATCATCGACGCCACCTTGAGGATATTGCCAGGAATGTTGGCCAAATCTTCTCGCCCACATAACCTGCCCAAAACGATTACAGATAATGATGCCCACATTAGCCCGAAAGCCGTCACTATCAATCACATGGACTCCGTGAATTCACACTTTAATCATTCGATTGTTTCACAAAGCAGTGAGTTCGGCAAATATCCCGTGAGAGAATAACCTTGGATAAATAAATAAAAATATCAACTTTATCAACAAGGACTCCATTAGGTCGGCGAGGATATCCACAAAATCTGTGGATATCTCTGTTCTTAACTCATTTGTAACCGTTAAAAACCCAAAATACGTACGAAATTTCTAATGTATAACCTTTTAACCAAAGCAAATAAAACCCTTATTTTATATAAACTTAAAAAAGATCATATGGGTTAATGGTAAAACCAACAGAGATGCAGCTCACTTTTTAATCAAGCTTTCGTTTTTGAATAAGTCTAGGTTTTCAATTATCATGTTATTCACAAGTAAAGAGGATATTTATCTATTTTTTATAATAACTCCCCTAAATATCTGTTTGACATCTCATAAATTTATAGTTTGGTTTCTAAATATAGAAGTTATCCAATAAAACTGTGGATAACTGTGTTGGAAAAGTTGGGGGAAAGATAGAGCAAGTAAAAAATACTCAACTCAATAAGGAAAAGAGGCCATCCTTAACTATTATTATCAATAAGTTAGCCTTACCTCTAGAAAATGAGTTATCAACACAAGTTGGCTTGAATGCTTTTTAACCACCAATTGCTATCTCTCCTATCTTTGGTAAAATCAGCGAATGACCACCCCTAACTCCCCCAAAACAATCGATGAATTAATGAATCGTGCCTACGATATGGCAGGATTAACATTAGGTCAGCTCGCCGACTCCCACGGTTTTATCACCCCCGCTAATCTTAAACGTGATAAAGGTTGGGTTGGACAATTGATAGAGCATGAACTCGGTGCATTGGCAGGCTCTAGACCTGAACCCGACTTTCTCCATTTGGGTATTGAACTTAAAACTATTCCAGTAGATAAAAATGGCAAGCCGATAGAGACCACCTATGTAACCGTTGCACCTTTAATCGATATTCAAGGATTGACTTGGGAGACCAGTGTTGTTTGTCATAAATTACAAACTGTCCTTTGGATCCCGATCCAGGGCGATAGGGATATTCCAGTCTCACAGCGGCAGATAGGCAGCCCTATTTTATGGCGCCCTAATGAGGAGGAGCTTGCCTTATTAAAGCAAGACTGGGAAGAGATCATGGAGTTTATTGCTCTTGGCCAAGTTAAGCAGCTCACAGCCAGACATGGAGAGGTGTTACAACTTAGACCTAAAGGTGCAAACAGTCGTTCAGTGACTCAAAGTATTGGTCCAAATGGCAGCACTCAGATGACCAACCCTAGAGGCTTCTATCTTAAGATCCCTTTTACACAATCGATCCTCTCCAGAGCATTCGGTATATAAGCAAAACACCATTAAAATAAGCTAGCTAAATTAACTAAAAAACCTCTAAATACTTACCTTTTAATCTAACTTGTCGATACATTCATCTTATTCGTTTAAATTAAAGCCATGAACTGACTTTCATTTGACTAAGATCACAAATACTACTGGAAATGATGGGGGTATTTTCTATAAAATAGCGCCCCTGACCGCCACCCTTAGGATAACCCCTTTACCGTGAGAGCACGTATACAAGCAAAAAAACTTATTTTTGCGATAATCGCCTGGGGCATCGCCATGGCGGCATTTGTGTTCTTTAGATATGCACAAGCACCGGATCTTCCCCAATGGGCCATCGGCTCTGCAGATCTGGCGACCTTGGCTATCTATATGGGGATCATCTTTGGCAGCTTACACTGGATGTCGAATCTAATTGCTGACTTTAGCGCAATCAATCGCCTCCCTTATCTTTTCTCGGTGATCTTTAAGGGACTCTTTCTCCTGCTTGGCGCAACGACGCTGGCTTATATCACCCAGTTTCTCAATATGTGGGCTATCGAAAACCATATGGCCACCTTGAGACAGATGCTAACAGCGCATATTCTCTATAGTCCCTCATTTCAGGCACTCATTGTCTATCTGGTTGTCGTGCGAGTTGGCTTAGCCTTTATCGAGCAGATGGCGCTGCTTGTTGGGCCGCGAGTACTGCTTAATATCGGGCTGGGTAAGTACCATAAACCAAGGTATGAGCAGAGGTTATTCCTCTACTTAGATATGGTGGCATCAACCACTCACGCCGAGACATTAGGGGATTACCGCTTTAGCCGATTGATCCAAGATAGCTTTAGTCTGCTATCTGATACGGTTGTGAATAATGAAGCTGAGATCTATCGCTATATGGGCGATGCCGTGTTGATACATTGGCCCTTAAAAGATGGTATACAGCAAGATCGCTGCTTCAATATCTATTTTGAGTTCAGCCAACAACTCAATTGGCAACGGCAGTATTTTGAAGAGCAGTATGGTTTTGTGCCCAAGTTCAAGGCTGCCGCTCACTGTGGTCAAGTGGTGGCGGCTGTGGTGGGTGTGCAAAAGCAGGAGATCAGCTTCTTTAGTGATGTGCTTAATACCTTAGCTAGACTTCAAGATCAGTGCAATCCACTGGGACAGAGAATGTTGATCTCAGGCTCACTGGAGTCCCGTTTAGATAATGACAGCAGCCAATACACCTTAACTAACTTAGGGCCGGTCAAGTTAAAAGGAAAGCAGCACTCTATTGAAGTCTTTGGTGTCTCTAACGGCTGATCTTATGCCAATCATAAAAAGCCTGAGACTCGCTCAGGCTTTTATCATTAAATTATCTTAAACAGGCTCTTTAGCTAGGAGATCCTGTATCGCTAAGCCTAAGGTCCTAAAGGTCAAGATACGGCTTGAGGTCTGTCTCCATACCAAGCCGATATCTCGATAGGGCGCCTCACCTGGTGGCTGCATCACCTCTAGATCAGTATCATTGAGAATACCTGCATCTATCGCCATTTGAGGTAGGAATGTCGTTCCCAATTTGCCGTTAACCATCTGCACTAACGTATGTAGACTGGTCGCTGCAAATGGGTTCACCTTAGCACTGTCACCAAGCTGACAAGCACTGACGGCATGCCCAGTAATACAATGTTCAGCCTGAAGCAAAAATATACTTTCATCGGGCAAAGATTGATAATCCAAAGGCTCATGGATCTCACCCGCCAAGTCGTTATGAACTACCAGTTTAAAGGGATCGATCCCCACCTTCATACTGTGGTATCCACTGGTATCCACTGGCAGGGCTAACAATAGAAGATCAAGCTCTCCCTTACCTAAGGCGTCCAATAGCCTCTCAGTCGTATCCTCTTTTAAGAACATGGTGAGATTCGGGTAGGTTTGCTGACACTGTTTAACCACTCGACTCAACAGGAAAGGGGCAATTGTCGGAATACAACCTAAGCGAATATCCCCTGTCATTGGCTCGCCTTGGTGCTTAACCAACTCAACAAGGTCATCGACATCGGTGAGTAACTTGCGCGATCTCAGAACCACCTCTTCACCAATAGCCGTAAAGATAAATGATTTATGATCCCGCTCAATTAACTGATGTCCAAGCTGCTCCTCTAAGTTTTGTATCCCGCTAGAGAGGGTAGACTGACTGACATGACACATCTTAGCAGCACGATTAAAATTCTGCTCCTGATAGAGGTTCACGAGATAAAAGAGGTTTTTCAAACTGGGTAAGTGCTTCATAAAATCGATTACCAACTAAGATTTTCATTCAGATATTCAATATCGACAATACCATAGTATTAGCACTATTCGCGTAATATCAGACATTAAAATGTGAGCTATCTCTAAAATTTAATTAGGATTTTATGAACAAAAAAGAGAAAAAGACTAAATAAAGCGGGAAATGCGGAGATAAACGCCATAAAAAAGCGCTAATAGAGTCAAGCTCCATTAGCGCCATGCACATAACAAAATCAAGCTGTTATGCTTTCGCCTCTAGATACTGCTTTAATTCAGCTAGATCTAGGCTGGCATTATCAACAATAGCTTGTAACCAGGCTTCGTGACCCTCAGCCCACTCAGCATCTTCACCGTGTTGAAGTAGTTGAGCAAACTGCTGAATACGTTTCAGGCCAACGGAACCGGCGGCGCCTTTAAACTTATGAGCTTCAGAACACAATGTGTCTTTATCTTGAGCTTCTTTAGCATTAACTAAGTTGCCCACATACTCTGGCATCAACTGCTCAAATAAAACGACGCTTTTTAACAAAGTGCCCGCACCAATTGCACTGCAGTACTGCTCTAGAGTATTAAGATCCAAAATTGATTCTATTTCAGCTGTTGCCATATTAAGGCACCTCTCAAAAATTCTTGACTGTATACAAACTAATTTACAACATAATACCCGCTATAATTGCTGGTGCAACTAAATGAGTAATAACAGCGTAAAAACATTCATTTATTAACCATCTTTTAACTAAATTTTAATCAAACCTGCCATTTAACTGTTTTCTATATCGCTTTTTGAATCCATTTTTAACTTAGAAATCAAATAGCTCCCCTGCCCACCTTTAGCTTTTAAGTCATCCACAATCGCAACTAATCCATTCCAACGATAGGCACACCAGTCAGGAGCCAATAAAATCGGTTTTTTCGCATAGGCTGTAACCCTATGAAAAATTATCTCTTTTGGCGTATAACGTATCATCTCACCAACACTAAAAGCGTAATCCTCCATTGACAGTAGCGTAATCCGCGAACTCCGCCACGCTTTTGCCATGGTGCTTCCCTCTACTATATGCAGTGGATGCAACTTAAGCCCATCAACACCGGCTTGAAGTACAGCATGTAAACTATCAAGGTAATCCTGATGTTCCTCTCCAGGCAAACCTAAAATCAGGTGTGTACAGACCTTAATTCCCTTAGCTCGAGCACGGGTCACAGTATCGAGATAGTCGGCTAGAGTGTGGCCACGATTGATCCGTTTCAATGTCTTATCGCTGGCTGATTGCAAGCCCAACTCCAACCAAACATCAATACCGCGGGCCTGATAACCAGCCAGTAACTCAATAACGTCATTGGAAACACAATCAGGCCGAGTTCCCACACACAATCCCACGATATCAGGATCGATAATCGCCTCATCATACTTAGCCTTCAACACCTTATATTCATCATAAGTGCTGGTATAAGCCTGAAAATAGGCGATATATTTTGATGTTCGCCCGGCAAACCTCTCTCTACCTTTATTTAGCTGTTCAGGTATCGATAACTCAGTGCCATGCTCATAACTAAAAGAGGCCACATTACAATAGGTGCAACCCCCTCTTCCCAATGTACCGTCTCTATTTGGGCAGGTAAATTTTGCATCTATGGTTAACTTTTTAAGTTTTTCACCGAAGCGCTGCTTACAAGCAACACCGAACGTATTGACGTACTGATCTAAACCCATTTTCTACTACTACTAGAATGAATGAGCATATTCTAATTCATCTATTGAGCAAAAACGTGGAGCCAAATCAAACTAACCCCATACAACAGAGATAAAGGTGATTTAACAGAAAATAGAGATTCAGCAAAAAAAGGGGGGTAAAAATGTAGTTAACGCATTAGCACTGCATAAATAAGCAAACGTGATATCCGCTTATAATTCATTATATTTGCAATAGAACTCATATTTCTCAAAAAAACTTTACAGCTACTACCGTTACATTTTATTAACTAAAATTTTAACCTTAAAATTAAAATTCTTTTTATTCATAGCGTTATACAAATCAATTTACAGTTTACGTTAACGTAACACGGGTTAAAATTATGGCCAATGAGAGTTAAGCAGTCGCTAATTTATGCATTTATTTGGTTTGACCTTTCTTTAATCAAACGTTAATTTGAATGGTTCGGGTGCATAGTTATAACAAGATTTTCCCGACGTAGTATTCAGTTTAAGTTTAGGGAGTTTGTGTATGAGCTTGTATCACCCCAGTTTCGAGAGAGATAATTGTGGTTTTGGCCTGATAGCCCAGATGGACGGTGAGCCTAGCCACCGCATCGTAAGAACCGCAATTCACGGTCTAGACCGTATGAAGCACCGTGGTGGAATCGCAGCAGACGGCCGTACAGGCGACGGCTGTGGATTACTAATGCAGCTTCCCGTTAAGTTTTTTGAAGCCGTAGCAGCAGAAAACGATTGGCACCTTAGCCGTAAGTTTGCCGTTGGTATGCTTTTCCTCAATCAAAATGACCAACTAGCAGAGCAAACTAAACTCCTGTTAGAGCGTGAGCTTGAAAAAGAGACCTTAAGTGTTGCAGGTTGGAGAAAGGTTCCGGTCAATGCCGATGTACTTGGTGATATAGGTAAAGCAAGCCAACCCCAGATCTATCAAGTACTGATAAACTCCCCTATTGGATGGCGAGAGAAAGATCTTGAGCGTCGCCTCTATATGGCAAGACGCCGTTTAGAGCAGCAGCTTCACCATGATAAAGATTTCTATGTAGCCAGCTTATCAGGCCAAGTCATTGTCTATAAAGGCCTGATGATGCCAGCCGATCTCCCTGAGTTTTATCTTGATCTGGCCGATATCAGATTGCAAAGCTCAATCTGTCTATTTCATCAAAGATTCTCAACTAATACCTCACCTAAATGGCCCCTCGCGCAGCCCTTTAGGTACCTTGCCCATAACGGTGAAATTAATACCATTACCTGTAATAGGCAGTGGGCACGTGCACGTGCTTATAAATTTAATGCTCCACTATTGCCAGATCTGCAACAAGCAGCCCCCTTCGTAAACGAAACTGGCTCAGACTCCTCCTCACTGGATAACATGCTTGAGATGCTTCTTGCTGGCGGTATGGATCTCTACCGTGCCATGCGCTTGTTGATCCCACCAGCCTGGCAAAGTAACCCAGAGATGGATGAGGAGTTAAAAGCTTTCTACGACTTCAACTCTATGCATATGGAGCCATGGGATGGACCTGCGGGCATCGTTATGACCAATGGTCGCCACGCGGCATGCGCCGTAGACCGTAATGGTCTGCGCCCGTCACGCTATGTGATCACCAAAGACAGAATCCTCACCTTAGCATCAGAGGTGGGAATTTGGGATTACGCTCCCGATGAAGTGGTCGAGAAGGGACGTGTTGGACCCGGAGAGCTATTAGTGCTCGACACCCTTAACGGTCAGCTCTACTCTTCATTTGAGATAGATAACGATCTTAAACGTCGTCATCCCTATAAGGCTTGGATGGCGAAAAACAGTCAAAACTTAACCCCAGCCGAAGAGATCCCAATTGCTGAGCAAGGGATCTGTGAATTTTCATCAGAGCAACTGCTGCAATACCAAAAGCATTTTGGTTACTCACGTGAAGAGCTAGAACAGGTTATTTGGGTACTTGCCCAAAAGGGCGAAGAGGCCACCGGCTCTATGGGTGATGATACCCCTATGGCTGTACTCTCTAAAAAGTCACGCACTGTCTATGACTACTTCAGACAGAAATTTGCGCAGGTGACCAATCCTCCTATTGATCCATTAAGAGAGAAGCATGTTATGTCACTCTCTACCTGTGTGGGTAGGGAGCAGAATCTGTTTAATGAGACCACAGGCCACGCCTACCGAGTGATGTTTAACTCTCCTGTGCTTCTGTACAGCGACTTTAACCAGTTAATGGCATTGGATTCGACCTACTACCGCGCTAACAGAGTCGACCTGAATTACGACATCACAGAGGGACTCGAACAGGCGATTATCCGGATCTGTGATGAGTCTGAGCGTCTAGCGCGCACAGGCACTACCCTGCTTATCTTGTCGGATCGTGCAACGGACAAATCTAAGCAGATTATCCCAGCTGCCATGGCAGTAGGAGCGGTGCAGAAGATATTGGTTGATAAGAGCCTACGCTGTGATACTAACATCATAGTAGAGACAGGTTCGGCTCGTGATCCACACCACTTCGCCGTGTTACTAGGTTTTGGCGCAACCGCCATATACCCATACCTGGCATACGAGAGCATCTCGGCACTGGCTAAGCTCAATAATGCCCCTAAAAACTACCAGCTGATGCTGAACTTCCGCCAAGGCATAGATAAAGGCCTGAGGAAGATCATGTCGAAGATGGGGATCAGTACAGTCTCCTCATACCGTTGTAGTCAGCAGTTTGAAGCAGTTGGCCTTGCTAGCAAGGTCGTCGAGCTCTGTTTTAATGGTGTTGTGAGCCGCATCGAAGGTGCTAACTTTAACGAGCTTGAGCAAGATCAGGTTGAGTTACATAAGCTTGCCTTCCGTGCTCACCAGCCCCTATCACAAGGTGGATTACTCAAGTATGTTGAAGGCGGCGAGTACCACTGTTTTAACCCAGATGTGGTTAATACACTGCAAGCTAGCTTAAAAAACCGTGACTACCCAAGTTATAAGAAGTTTACTGAGCTGGTTGATAACCGTCCGATCGCGACACTGCGCGATCTTATCGCCATTAAAGGTGAGCTAGAGGCTGTTGAACTCGATAAGGTAGAGTCCGCCGACAGTCTCTATCCTAGGTTTGACAGCGCCGCCATGAGTATTGGAGCCCTTAGCCCAGAAGCCCATGAGGCATTAGCGGTAGCGATGAACCGACTCGGTGGCCGTTCAAACTCTGGTGAAGGTGGGGAAGATCCAAGCCGTTTCAACTCAGAGCGCAACTCGAAAATCAAACAGATAGCCTCGGGACGATTCGGTGTCACCGCTCACTACCTGATGAATGCGGAAGTACTGCAGATCAAGGTCGCACAGGGGGCTAAACCCGGCGAAGGTGGTCAACTTCCTGGTCACAAGGTGAGTGTTGAGATAGCAGGCCTGCGTAATGCAAGACCTGGTGTTACCCTGATCTCGCCTCCACCCCATCATGATATCTACTCGATTGAAGATCTTGCTCAGCTCATTTTTGACCTTAAACAGATCAACCCAAGCGCCATGGTTTCGGTCAAACTCGTCTCTGAGCCTGGTGTAGGGACTATCGCAACCGGTGTGGCTAAAGCCTACGCCGATATGATCACCATCTCTGGTTATGATGGTGGCACAGGTGCCAGCCCAATAACCTCAGTCAAATATGCCGGTAGCCCATGGGAGCTAGGCCTTGCTGAAGTGCATCAATCTTTGGTTGAGAATGGTCTTAGACATAAGATACGACTGCAGGTAGATGGCGGACTGAAAACCGGCCAAGATGTACTAAAAGCGGCCCTGCTCGGCGCGGAAAGCTTCGGTTTTGGTACCGTACCTATGATTGCATTAGGGTGTAAATACCTGCGTATCTGCCACCTGAATAACTGTGCAACGGGCGTTGCTACTCAGAACACTAAGTTGAGAAATGAGCACTACCACGGTCTACCTGAGCGTGTCATGACCTACTTTGAGTTTGTCGCAAGAGAGATCCGCGAAGGGATGGCTGCGCTAGGGGTCACTCAGTTTGAAGATCTTATCGGTCGCAGCGAGTGGTTAACCACACTAGAGGGCAAGACATCTAAGCAGCAAGGGCTAGATCTTAACCCTATCCTCTATACACCCAAAATACCTGAAGGCAGTGCAAAAACATGGCGTGAACTCAATCACACTGAAGATAAAGGTCTGTTGAATCAAGTCGTTTTAGACAAGGTTAGAGATGCCGTTGTCGCGGGCGAGTCGATTCAAGCGCGATTTGATATCAATAATACCGATCGCTCCGTTGGTGCTTCACTCTCAGGCTTTATCGCCAAAACAGTGGGTAAAGAGGGAGCTAAACAGCCGATACAGTTAAGGTTTAATGGTAGCGCAGGCCAGAGCTTTGGTGTCTGGAACTCACCAGGGTTAGAGCTCACCTTGTGTGGCGACGGTAACGACTATGTAGGCAAAGGGATGTCAGGTGGCAAGATCACCATACATCCACCGCTAGGAAGTACCTTCCAGAGCGAACGCTCGGCCATTATCGGTAACACCTGCCTCTATGGCGCCTCCGGTGGTAAGTTGTTTGCTGCAGGAACCGCAGGAGAGCGATTTGCCGTGCGTAACTCGGGCGCCACTGCAGTGGTTGAAGGCTTAGGTGACAACGGTTGTGAATATATGACTGGCGGCATCGTACTTGTTCTAGGAAGAACTGGCGTGAACTTCGCTGCGGGTATGACAGGCGGATTTGCCTATGTGTTCGACAGGCTTGGCCGCTTCCATCGCCGAGTGAACACTGAGCTAGTCGACACACAAAAAGTCAGCTCACCGTTACATCAGCACCACTTAAGAGGCTTAATAGAGGAGCATTTAGCGGAAACAGGTAGCGAGCATGCCAAGATGCTACTGGCTGACTTTGAAAACTGGATCGAATGCTTTGTCTTAGTGAAACCTAAAAATGTACCGGTTTCAGATCTATTAAAACTTGAGCAATCACAACCAGAATTAGCTGTAGTAGCGGGGTAACAACTGATGAGTAATGATTTCCAATTTATAGAAGTTGACCGCAAAGATCCGGTTAAGCACCCAGCAAAGAAGCGTGCTACTCAGTTTATTGAGATCTATCAGCCCTTTGCTCAAACTCAAGTCAACGAGCAGGCCGACCGCTGTCTCGATTGTGGTAACCCATATTGTGAGTGGAAATGTCCACTGCATAACTATATCCCTAACTGGCTCAAGCTTGCCCAGCAGGGGCGTATTTTAGAGGCTGCCGATCTGGTTCATGAGACCAACACCTTGCCTGAAATATGTGGCCGGGTTTGCCCTCAAGACAGACTGTGTGAGGGTGCCTGTACCCTTAATGATGAGTTTGGCGCTGTGACTATCGGCAATGTAGAGAAATACATTACCGATACCGCCATTGCACAGGGCTGGCGACCAGATTTGACCAAAGTCACCCCAAGAAAAGAGCGTGTCGCCATTATCGGGGCGGGGCCAGCCGGTCTTGGCTGTGCTGACATCCTTGCCCGCAATGGAGTTCAGTCGGTAGTTTTTGATAAAAATCCACAGATAGGCGGCCTACTCACCTATGGTATTCCCGCCTTTAAGCTGGATAAGTCGGTGATGGCCACACGCAGAGAAGTCCTTGAAGGTATGGGGATCGAATTTAAACTTGGCGTGACTGTAGGCGCAGATATCCCATTCGAAGAGTTGGTCGAACAGTATGATGCCGTCTTCCTCGGCATGGGGACTTATACCGCCATGAAGGCGGGTTTGCCCGGAGAGGATGCTCAAGGTGTACATCAAGCTCTGCCCTACCTCATTGGCAACACACACCATATTATGGGCACCACAGATCCAGACTCTCCTTACCTGAGTTTAGAGGGTAAAAAAGTCGTGGTTCTCGGTGGCGGTGATACTGCGATGGATTGTGTTCGCACCGCAGTTCGC
Organism: Shewanella nanhaiensis; assembly: GCF_019457885.1. Taxonomy (GTDB): domain Bacteria; phylum Pseudomonadota; class Gammaproteobacteria; order Enterobacterales; family Shewanellaceae; genus Shewanella; species Shewanella nanhaiensis. The sequence goes on along the minus strand of NZ_JAHZST010000004.1, from coordinate 317,153 downwards.
CAAGGGGCAACTGAGGTCACATGTGCCTATCGCCGAGATGAAGAGAATATGCCAGGCTCACGACGTGAGGTGCAAAACGCCAAAGAGGAGGGAGTGAACTTCCTCTTCAACCGACAACCTGTCGCCATCGAAACTCAAGATGGTATCGTCACAGGTATCACCTGTGTAGAAACTCAGATGGGAACAGCTGACAGCAGTGGACGTCGACGTGCAGAAGCCATTGAAGGTAGTGAAGCCTTACTTGACGCAGATGCCATCATCATCGCCTTCGGCTTCCAACCGAGTCCTGCATCTTGGCTCAAGGAGCATAATGTCGACTTAGATGAGTGGGGACGTGTTATCGCGCCAAAAGCGGCCGATAATCCATTCCAAACCACGAACCCTAAGATATTTGCTGGCGGTGATATGGTGCGCGGCTCAGATCTGGTGGTTACCGCTATCGCCGAGGGACGAGATGCAGCACTAGGTATCCTCAATACCTTCGAAGACTAGCTCTAAACTCCTCCCAGCAATGGGAAAGTGTTCCAAAAAAGCACACCGAAAGGTGTGCTTTTTACTATTCAAAATAACTAACCAGAACAGTGATTACCTCTGCATTTTACAATATTAACAAAACAATATACCGTAAAGATGTGCAATTAACGTACAGCAATAATAACAATTGTGAGGTATCAATTTGAATATCAATAGAAATAGTTCCCTACTCTTAGGCTTAGCTCTCTTAGCCACAACAGCACTCCCTACTTTAGCAACGGATCGTAACCCTGGAGTCATCTGCGCAGAAAAACAATTTATCACAGCTATCGACTTTGGATATGTCACAAACATTAAAGGCGGTCCAGATTGGGCCAACGCCGTAAATGTTCATCTTGCAAACGGTGTAGAGATACCACTGAACTATAAATACAACGCCAATGATGATGGAGGAAAGTCAATAATCGCCGCACTTAGAATGGCCTTCTCATTCAACAGAGAGGTCACCTTGTGGGATCATGACCATAATAACTGCGATGATTTTGATCAGGTGAGAGTTCATCCAACCCTCTATTAATGCCTATTTTTACTAGATAACTCCCCCATCTCCAAATGATGGGGTTAATTAGCCCCTATTAAGCTTACATCTGCGACATCCCACTAGCATCATTCAAAACTCCTTCCAAAGGAGAATAGACATAGACTCATCTTTATTAGATGTTATACCAATCAGTATAAAGATTTGATCAACTACTTATACTGATTGGTATTAACCAACCTCCTATGTAGGAAAGCCGAGATGTTTAAAAGAATAGGATTATTACTCACTCTTATCTGTTTAAGTTACTCATCTTTTGCTGATAGCCCATTATCAGGCAACAAACATATCTACCTTATTGATATAAAAGGTAAGGAGCTGATGATAGGTGATATCAAGTTTTCAACCTTAGCTGGCAAGACCCACTATCAGCTTCATCTGGATCACAGACTTTTTAAAGACTACTTCCTCTCCATGAAGGAGATGAAATGTTTAGAGGGTCCAGAGCTTTGGTGTCATCTTGCCTACCCCTACTCAAACCCGCGAACGATAAGCCTGAATGACTTATCATGGCTCTCCCATGATCTGTTATTTATGTATAAGAAAAAATCTGAGTTTGGTGCCAACTTTTATAACGGCATCTATTATCAACTCAGCCTTAATAACGGCGCCATAGAGGGCACAGCGCAAGCGGTGGATCTCAACCTGCTTGCCTCAGCCCCCGATGACTTAACTTTAGCTCCTATCACTGAAGCCGAGCTTGATGAGATTGAGATAGATCTGCGCTGGTTAGGGCGATTAATTATCAAATAGTGGATAGGCCAGACCTCGATACAAAGACAACACCTAATAGCTACAGACCAAGGCAATACTATCCTCTCCCCCTTCTGTTACAGTAAGACTCCTCATAGAGATACCGTCCACTTTGGTAGAGTAAAAGGAGTAACCATGAGCCGAATCTATCCGCTCGCTATTATGGCAAGCTTATTAATAAGCAATAATTTACTGGCGGTCGATTATGCAGATACGATACTAACAAACGCCAATATTTACGGGCATAAGTATGCTAACTCAATTGCAATACGCAATGGGGATACTCTATTTGTAGGCAAAACTCAAAAAGCTGAGCGTTATCGCAATCAAGATACTCAAGTTATCAATCTTGAGCAGGCCTATGTTATGCCTGGCTTTATTGATAACCATAACCATATTTTTGAGGCGGCATCAGAAGCAGGAGGGAACTGTGAGCTCGACGCTTATAAGTCACTTGAAGAGCAGATCCCCCTTTTAGTCGCATGCAGTGAAAATACTCACTCTGATACTTGGCTGATGGGCTACGGTTTCTCATTAGATGCCATCTTAAATGAAGATAATAGCTACACACCACTTGAAGTGATCGATAGTATCTTTCCCAAGCAGCCCGTGGTTCTTATGGAGCAAACATCACACTCTATGTGGGTCAACTCTGCAGCACTTAAATTAGCAAATATCACGAAAAGCTCCCCAGCCCCTCAGGGCGGAAAGATCCTTAAAGACGAGGTTACTGGTGAACTCAACGGCATTCTGCTTGATAATGCCGGAGACATCATTATGGAGATGGCATGGAATAATCTTGATAACCAGTTCTCTCAAAGTTATCAAGGACTCATCAATGGCCTTGAAGAGGCTGCAGCGCGTGGCATCACAACCATTGGTGATGGGCGACTATATTGGAAGCGGGGTTGGTACCAAGTATGGCAACAAGCAGAGAAAAATAATGACTTAACTGCCCGTGTTTCACTTCGTCCATGGATTTACCCTGCGAACTCAATGGCGTCTCAGCTTAGTTATTTAAAGAAGATGCAATCTGATGATAAATCACGCCTACTATTAGTTAATCAGGTGAAGCTCTATAGCGATGGCATTATTGTTAACGGCACGGCAAAAATATTAGCTCCCTATTTAAATACTTATCTGCAAGATAAACCCTACGGCATTAACTATATCCCAGAAAAACAGATGAAAACTTGGCTAGATACTCTTGATAAGATGGGTTATAGCGCTCATATTCATGCAATTGGCGATGGAGCAGTACGAGAGTCACTTAATGCCATTGAACTTGTACGTAATCAAGGTTCAAAAAAACCTTATACCCTCACCCATGTCGAATTAGTCGATGCAAAAGATACTCCACGCTTTGCTAAGTTGGATATAACAGCTGATTTTCAAGTCGCCTCTGATTACATTGCATTACACGACCATCAGTGGGCTGAAGCCTTCTTAGGTACTAAGCGAACCCACGCCCTAATGAACCCAAGGGCTATATTTGATACTGGTGCTAATGTGACATTAAGTAGTGACTGGAATGTACATGAACTTAATCCATTAATTAGCATTACAAACAGCTTAAAGATGGGTTCAAGGGGGTTACCTGATATCCACACGGCAATAGATGCATACACGATCAATGCAGCAAAAAGCTTAGGCATTAGTGACATAACAGGCTCTATAACGGTCGGAAAATCTGCCGACTTTGCCATTTTAGAACAAGATATTACCCGCTTACCTATCGATAAAATTGCAGATACGGCTCTACTAATGACAATACTTCAAGGTAAAATTGTCTTCGAAGTTGAAGAGTAAACTCATTTCAACCTAAGAGAGAACAAAAGCGAAAGAGATGTTCGGTAAGAAGTTGAGAAAAATGAAAATCAAATGCCAACTATCTATTAGCGACTAGGGGATTTTTCACTAAATTCAGATACGGCATGTTATATTAGCGCCCATTCGATCCAGTATGACAATTTAAGGCTAAAACAATGAAAGTAGGTATCATAGGTGCAATGGAGCCAGAAGTCGCTCACCTAATCGCTTCGATGGACAATGCAGAGTCGCAAACCTTTGCCGGTATTGAATTTGTTGCGGGCACATTAGACGGAAAAGAGGTGATAGTCACCCGCTCCGGCATAGGGAAAGTTGCCGCCAGTATTGCCACTACACTACTCATTGAAAAGTACGCCCCGGACGCTGTGATCAACACAGGTTCTGCTGGCGGTTTTGTGGATTCACTCGCAATTGGTGACATTGTTATCTCATCAGAGGTTCGCCACCACGATGTGGATGTGACCGCTTTTGGCTATGAAATTGGTCAGATGGCCCAACAACCTGCTGCATTTATGCCTGATGACAAATTAAAAGCTGCCGCCAATAAAGCCGTTGCAAGCTTAGGTGAAGTAAAGGCCATTGAGGGGCTTATCTGTACCGGTGACAGTTTTATCTGCGATCCTGTTCGCACTAAGACAATGTTGGAACATTTCCCAACAATGGCCGCTTGTGAAATGGAGGGCGCCGCTATCGCCCAAGTTTGTCATCAGTTTGAGGTTCCGTTTGTGGTGATCCGCTCACTCTCTGATAACGCAAACAATGACTCTCCAGTGGATTTTGATTCATACATAGTCAAAGCGGGTCATCACTCTGCATTGATGGTGATGTCGCTCCTTAAGCATCTATAATACTGATATAATACCAAGTGGTATAAGTTACCAAAACAGATAAAAATAAGGCTAATATCATGGTTCCTGAGTTTACGCAGCAGTTGCTCAATGATGCACCTCTGTATCAAGGAACCTTGATCTTATTTATTAGCCTTCTTCTTTCAAAAATTGCTCCACTTCCCCGCGCAGTTCAACCTCTCGTTGCCTTTAACTATCTTGCCAAAGAGATGGCGAGTAAGGTCAATCACAGCAATAGAAGTCACTCTCAGCAGGTTATCGCAGGCGCATTATCAGCCATATTACTGGTAGTGCCATTTTGGGCCATTATCACCTTTCTTTTGCAACTGGCAGCTTTCCCATGGTTTTTTGAGTTTCTCGTTCTCTATATCTGCCTCAATGATGAAAATTTTAATATCGTCGCAGAGGAGGTTAACCGCGCCCTAAACCATGAAGATAAAACCCGAGCACGCAAAATGTTAGCCCCTTGGCTTACTCGAGATACTCAGGAGCTCAGTGATGTTGGTTTAAGTAAGGCAACCATAGAGAAGTTGGTGACAACACCAGTTTATGGCACGGTCGCCAGTGTCCTTTTCTTTATCTTAGGTGGTGCTCCATTAGTCCTTGCTGCTCGTATGCTTAAACAGTTAGAGCTTTGTTGGTTACCCATAAACCCACAATTTCGCTACTTCTCACGACCTGTGTTCTTGTTAAACACCTTACTGTTTGCTCTGCCAACCTGGCTGTGGAACTTGAGTTTAGCCATACAAGGTGGACCTAAAAGCCTAGCTAGGCTCTTTAAGCCTGTAAGCCTCAATGGACGTATCTACCATGAGTTACAAACTTGCTCCATTGCTGCCAGCGTACTGAATATTGAACTCGGCGGTCCCATGAAATTCAATGGTGTAAGGGTTAATACCGCTAAATTAAGTCACGGTCCTCTCCCTGAAAAAGGGTCAATACGCGAGGCGATAAAGCTTGCTAGAGTAAGCCACGCTATCTGGGTAGGCTTCGTCGTCGTGATCCCAATGATCTGGGCAGGGCTACGTTACCTCCAAGTTAGCTGATAGTTCCCCATCTCTATGGACATTATTATCCCCCTTGGTATCATCCAAGGTTCAGGTAATCACTTATATCGCAGGCTAAGCAATTGCTAGAAAACATTCATGTATCCTTAACTACTCCGGCTCTGCTATTTCCGGCTATCTCCCTTTTATTACTGGCTTACACCAACCGTTTTTTTTCACTGGCGGCTCTGATCAGAAACCTCAGTAGTTCAGGTAAGCCTATTGAGAGTAAACAGCTCAAAAACCTGCGCCAGAGGATAAGCATCATTCGACGTATGCAGGAGTCTGGGGTGATGAGCTTTGCCCTGTGTGTTCTGTGTATGATCTTTATCTATATCGGCTTTAATAAAGTCGGTTCATTTATCTTTGGCTGTAGCTTGTTGCTGCTGCTCTATTCACTGCTGCTTTCTGTTATCGAGATCCGTATCTCAGTCGTCGCCCTAAACTACCATCTAGAAGAGATGGATCAATGACCTCTTGGTTTTACTTTTTTGATCTCTGTGGTACTGCGGTTTTTGCACTCTCTGGAGCTCTTGCTGCGGGAAGGCACCGTATGGACCCTTTTGGTGTCATTGTGCTTGCCTCTGTCACTGCTGTGGGAGGAGGCAGCATCCGTGATGCTCTCCTAGGTACTACGCCGGTATTTTGGATCCGCGACCCTAACTACATCATCGTTATCCTGCTGACCGTATTGCTCACTATGCTTATCGTTCGTAAGCCTAAACGAGTCCCACAACACACTTTACCCGTTGCTGATGCATTAGGTTTGGCCCTGTTTACTGTCATTGGCGCGGAAAAAGCATTGAGCCTTGAACTGGGTGGCATGATAGCCGTGGTGATGGGCTTGATAACTGGCGTGGGAGGGGGCATGATTCGAGACTTGTTGTGCCGTCAGGTTCCCATGATCCTAAGAACTGAGATCTACGCTACCGCTTCTATTTTAGGTGGAATAAGCTATAGTCTGAGTCTGCATTTAGGTGCGCAGGATAAACAAGCCCTAATATTTGCCATGGTAGTTGCCTTAGGAATACGGCTCGCGGCAATTAAATGGCATCTGTCTCTGCCGGCATTCGATCTAAAAACAAATAAACAGAATAAGAAGTGATCATGTTGCGATATCTTTGTCTCATATTGGTATTTATCAGCTTACCCTCCATAGCCAACAATGGTGAAATGCCCCTTGAGCAGCAGTTGGCTGTTAGGTATATCAAGGCGCTAACCGATCATGATTACAAGACCTTAATCTCCTTCTATAACCGTGAAAGTGTCTTTAATGACAGAACAGCAGGGAAGAAGTACACAGGAAAACGTCATATTCTAAGCTTCCTCAAGCGTGCTCACCAAGGGGTATTGGAGTACGGTTTCAATATCGAGCATATGTTCAATTCAGGCTCTTTAGTGGTCATGATAGGTAACTATCACTACAAGGGGCCCGGTGAGCAGTTTGGCAAGCCTGGTAAGATTATCGACTTGGCTATTCCTGGTGTCACCACAGTAAAGCTGGACATGAACACTCACAGAGTGAAAGAGCATGAAGATCTGATGGATTATCAGACCATGGCAGATCAGTTAGCGATTCAATAGTGCTAAAACACAAAAAAGCCAGCAACTGCTGGCTTTTTTAGCATCAAATAGAATCAAACAGCTTGATTATATTAGAGTAATCTTAGCAAACTTACGTTTACCAACCTGGAATACTCCACTCGTTCCCGCAGTTAACTGCAGACGCGTATCTTCAATCTTAGCACCATCAATTTTAGCTGCGCCCTGCTTAATCATACGCATACCATCTGAGGTTGAGTTCACAAGGCCAGCTTCTTTAAGCAAGTTAGCAATCGCGATCCCCTCGCCAGCAGCTATCTCAAGCTCTTCGATATCATCAGGAATCGCTCCCTTCTGAAAACGGTTAATGAACTCTTGATGAGCACCTTCAGCAGCGGCTTCATCATGGAAGCGAGCAATGATCTCTTTCGCAAGCGCTATCTTGATATCACGAGGGTTAGTGCCCTGCTCAACATCACGCTTAAACTGCTCAATTTCACTTAATGGACGGAACGAGAGAAGCTCAAGATAGCGCCACATCAAGTCATCAGAGATAGACATAATCTTGCCAAACATCTCACCGGCAGGCTCACTCACGCCGATATAGTTGTGAGCAGACTTCGACATCTTCTTCACGCCATCCAACCCCTCTAATAGAGGCATCATGATCACGGTTTGAGGTTTCTGACCTTCAGATTTCTGTAGCTCACGGCCCATCAGCAGGTTGAACTTCTGATCTGTTCCACCAAGCTCAACATCAGCTTCTAACGCAACGGAATCGTAACCCTGCAGTAGTGGGTACATAAACTCATGGATAGCAATTGACTGACCAGAAGCGTAACGCTTCTTAAAGTCATCACGCTCCATCATACGTGCTACGGTTTGCTTAGAGGCAAGACGTATCATGCCTGCCGCACCCAATGGCTCTAACCAGCTTGAGTTAAACTCGATACGAGTTTTAGCTGGATCAAGAATCTTATAAACCTGCTGCTTATAGGTCTCAGCATTAGCAAGCACCTGCTCACGCGTTAACGGAGGACGAGTGCTGTTTTTACCACTTGGGTCGCCAACCATGCCGGTGAAGTCACCAATCAAAAATATAACTTCATGACCTAACTCTTGGAAAGTACGCATCTTGTTTAAGATAACCGTATGACCAAGGTGAATATCGGGAGCGGTAGGATCGGCTCCAAGCTTAATACGTAAAGGACGTCCCTCTTTCAACTTTTCCAGCAGATCCGCTTCGAGCAAAATCTCATCGGTACCACGTTTAATTTCTGCTAATGCTTGGTCTAAATCAGCCATCTCGCCAGCTACTCCAAAGAGCCTATTAATCAAATAAAGAGGGTCATGTTACTTGTTAGCCAGCACAATTGAAAGCGTGTACACTTAAGGGATAGAGATAAATAAAAAATTGCTACTTAGCTCAATGGGAAAGGTTCGATGGGAAAGGTTATAACATTATTAAAATTGCTTCCAAAAATGCATCAAATATTGCTGACTGTTTTAGTTTCCGTAACCTTAATTATTTTAGTTTTACCAGCTGATGATGCCCAAGCATCTAAAAATGCTAACAGCCAACTCTCTGGCACTATCGAGCTTAACCATCTTGATGAGTCGTCTACAACAAGCTCTGAATTCAATAATCAAGATAAGTTGAAAGTCCCGTTAGCTTTTCGTACCCCAACACCGCCAAGTTCTGCCAGCGCCATTCCCAAAATGAATGATGAAGCTAACCTAGTCAAACCTGAAGTTTCAATTGCCGCTCTGAGAGCGGAAAAAGTTGAACAAGATCATACTGAAACCTTTAAAGTAAAAAGTGGTGACACTTTAGCAGCCCTGTTTAAACGTGCCGATCTTAGCGCACGAGATGTGTATGAGATAACCCTGCTTCCCAAAGCCAAAAAGCATCTGCTTAAGATAATGCCGGGACAGGAGATCATGATAGCCAAGAGCAGCGAGGGGGAGTTTACTCAACTTAAATTCCACTTAGATCCAGTTTCTACGTTAGTCATCAACAAAGACGACAAGGGATACAAAGAGAAGGTCGTTAATAAACAGATTGAGAGCCGCACTAAATTTGCTAGTGCCACCATCAGCAGTAACTTTTGGAATGCTGGTGTCGGCGCAGGATTAACCCCGAACCAGATCATGCAGCTTGCAACTATCTTCGGCTGGGATATCGATTTTGCCTTAGATCTCAGAAAAGATGATAACTTCTCCATTATCTTTGAAGAGGAGTTTGCCGATGGCAAGTTCCTGCGCAATGGCAACATTCTTGCTGCAGAATTTGTCAATCAAGGCGATCGCTATACGGCGGTGCGTTACACAGACGGTAACTACTACTCAGAGGAGGGACGCAGCATGCGCAAAGCCTTCCTTCGCTCTCCAGTTGATTTTAAATATGTCAGCTCTAGTTTTAACCCCAAACGTCTTCACCCTGTCACAGGCCAAGTAAGAGCCCATAGAGGGGTCGACTATGTGGCTGCTGTCGGTACGCCAATCAAGGCTGCGGGTAAAGGCAGAGTGATCAAGTCTGCTTACAACAAATACAATGGTAACTACGTCTTTATTAAGCATAACGACACCTATACCACTAAGTATCTGCACCTTAAAAAACGTAAAGTGAAGCAGGGCCAAAGTGTTAAACAGGGTCAAATAATTGGTACTTTAGGAGCAACAGGCCGAGTGACAGGTGCGCACCTACACTACGAATTTATCGTTAATGGCACCCATAGAAATCCGAGAACCGTAAAACTGCCAAAGTCTCTACCCATCGCAAATAAAGAAAAGTCGGCATTTCTAGCTCTCAGTAAGCAGATAATGACTAAACTTCAACAGAACAAACAGGTACAACTTGCATCGCAATAGATGGTGATAAGTTTATTAGCACCATCATCCAGACAAGAGTGATTAATATTTAATGAGTAAAAGTTATTTTATCGGCTTAATGTCCGGCACCAGCATGGATGGCGTCGATGCAGTATTAGTGCAGTTCAACCAAGGAGAAGCAACACTTGTTGAGCGGCATAGCCAAGCTATCCCAAAACATACCTTAAGTGGTCTGCAGCGCCTCTGCTTACCTGGAAGTGATGAGATAACTCGTTTGGGTCAGCTAGATCGCAGTGTTGGCCTACTCTTCGCCTCAGCGGTTAATGCGCTACTTGAAAAAGCTGGTGTCTCCAAAGATCAAGTGGTTGCTATCGGCAGTCACGGGCAGACTGTCAGACATATGCCCAATCTGGACATGGGATTCACACTGCAGATTGGCGATCCCAATACCATAGCTGTTGAGACCGGCATCGACGTGATTGCCGATTTTAGACGTAAAGATATCGCCTTAGGGGGACAGGGAGCCCCCCTAGTTCCAGCTTTTCACCAGCAGATGTTCTCTAAATCTGGTACCAACCGCATTATCCTTAATGTTGGTGGGATCTCCAACGTGACTTACCTACCCGGTGACGCCCAAGCAGTCATTGGTTTCGATACGGGGCCAGGAAACACGCTCGTTGATGCTTGGATACAACAGGTAAAACATGAAGCTTATGACAAAGATGGGGCTTGGGCGGCCAGTGGTGAAACCGATGAGAAGCTGTTAATGCATCTGCTCTCTCACTCATACTTCTCCATGGCTTTTCCCAAGAGTACCGGCAGAGAGTTATTTAATCAGGCCTGGCTTGAACAGCAAACTGCGGCTTTTGGTCACCTAAGTGAAGCCGATATTCAATCAACACTGCTCGATGTCACCTGCCATAGTATTGCCAAGGATGTACTAACCCTCTCTGCCGATGGGGAACTGTTTGTCTGTGGTGGAGGAGCATTTAATAGCGAATTGATGTCTCGACTACATAACTTACTACCAAGTTACCAGATAGACTCTACCGCCAGTTTAGGCATGAACCCACAATGGGTTGAAGGGATCGCTTTTGCTTGGCTTGCCATGAGGCATCACCAAGGACTCTCAGGTAACCTACCCGCGGTGACTGGCGCCTCACGGAAAGCGGTTCTCGGCTCACTCTTTCCAGCCGCTTAATCCCTTACCTTTTATCCTATTTTAATCTACGGGGCGCTCTTCCCCGTAGATTAAAGCTTAAGGCGAAGCCTTAGGCTTAGTGCAACAGCTTATGTTTTAGCTTAATAACATCCCTTTTATAGTTTTCAGAGAGAGTGATCAACAGGCTATTGTTGTTTGGAATATAGGCCATGGCTCCTGAGCGCGGGATACTGTTAGGTGGCAGCTTAAGAATAGGCGTCACGAGTTCAGTATTGAAGCGCCAAAAGTTGATCAACTGATAGCGGCTACCGCTTTCTCTAAAATAAACCCCCTTATCTGTCGCCACCCAGTTATACCCTTCATCAAAATATTTACTCTCAATGATCTGACTAGCCACTTTAGGCTCTGACAGTGACAACATCCATAGCCCATCACGACTATATTGAGTAAATACCAACTTATCTGCATCGATCATCTTACCAAGTCGCATATTGATAGAGCTTATTACTTTAGGCAGACGATTATCTAAGTAAAACTCAGTGATCCCATCTTCCGTTCTTGCCAATACCATCTCATCACTCCAGCCCCAGCTTGGGCGGTTATGGTCAAGATATGGCGTGGCTAATATACTGATGTTAGATGTATTAATATCGAGTACATGAATTTTATTGCCCTCGTTTTTATCATCGGGAGCTAAAAAAGCAACCTTAGTGCCGTCATGGGACCAACTTGGGTAGGCGACGCGGCGCTTGAGATCGGTATGTTGTCGCCTTGCTCCGCCATCTAACTCACTCGACCAGATCTCATTAAAGCCTGTCTCATTCGACACATATACAATGCGCTTAGCTGCAGCTGAATAATCAGGGTTACGGTAGCTGTATTCCACCTGAAGTAACGGAAAAGTGGCTGTCGGAATCGACTGCTCCAGTGCAAATGATGCTATCTGGTAATCTCGCATATAATTAGAGTAAACAAGCTCATTACTATTGGGAATTGAGCGAGGATAACTCATCCCTTCAACCTCTAGAGAGTGGATCTCCTTATCATCGATACCCACAATATAGCCATTTCTTACCCCAGAGTTTTCGGTACTGAAGATAACTCGCTCATTATCTTGGTGCCAGCTAAGCCCCCTTATATCCTCTAAACCGAAGGTTAAACGTGTCTCTTCACCCGTATCGATATCACGAATAAAGATATCTTCAGAGATATTACCAAAGCGCCTTGCGATAGCCAGCCAGCGGCCATCAGGACTAAAGGTCATATCCCGATCCTTGGAGCCGCAATTCTCAGCACAGGAGAGCCGTACAGGCACAGCCCCTTTATCTTTCAAATTAAGTTGATATATCCCAGAATGATGTCCATTTCCCTCATTCCATATATACACCAAACTCTTGCCATCCGGTGAGATATCGATAGCTGCACTATCGTCATAACAGCTACCAAGTTTAGTGGCCTCGTTACTATCTAGATTCAGTGTTGTGAGGTAGCATTTTCCCTCTTTTATATGCTCAGAGGGGTAATAGAGTGCACCGCCATCTGGGCGCCAAACCGCTCTATACTCTGATGTTTTTGTTGAGGTTAGCCGTTTAGGGGTTTCCGTCGGTTTAAGCAGATCTTTAAGATATAGGCTGGTTCGCCGATTATTACTACGACTGCTATAGACCAACCAGCGCCCATCAGGGGACACAGCAGGGTATAGCTCGGCGCCTGCTGCCGATGTCAGCTGTTGCCGCTCTGTTGGCGAGTAACGAATACTGTCCTGATAAAAGTGAAATACACTGAATAAGCAAAAAAGAATAAAGGTTATCAAACTGACCGTGACTAACCTGCGATTAAACAGAGTGAGATATTCAACTTTTGCTTGCTCCTGCTGGTAGAGATCTGGCTCATCCACAAGATCGGCTTCATCAAACACAGGTTCAATCAGAAGGCGATAACCCATTTTACGTACAGTCTCAATTGCCTGCTCCCCTTCCAGAAGAGGATTAAGATGCTTTCTAAGGTGCCAGATAGCATTGGTCAGTGCTTTTGTTCCCACATAAGCATTTCCCTCCCAGATCTTATCGATCAGCTCCTCGCGGGGAACGACTCTGGGATGCTGGCGAGCCAGGTAACTAAGCAGCTCGATAAACTTGGGTTGGACAGAGATTTTACTTGAATTATCTTCGCCATCTCCACAAGCTGAGAAATTAAGACTGTTATCATTTGGATTGACTTCACACTCCCCAAGCCTGAACACCGCCTCTTTTTTAATCTCTATCATTGAGCTCCCCAACTTGTCTTGAATTCGTTTTTATTTTTCTCAAGTCCTAATCTTAGATTTTACATCTATTCAACACAGATACAAGCAAGCATTAACCTCCAAAGTAATAGATAAGCAATTGATAAACAATGACATAGATGTTAAATAGATGTATAAACAACAAATAAACGACCCAAGGAAGATTGCTGTAATCAACCAAATTCACTACAAGTATAACCAGCTTATAATCGGCTCAAATTTTAACTAAATGCAGACGCTACTCACTAAGAAGTAAAACAAAGCAGGCGTCTCAATAGTAGTTAACTCCGACTTACTACTTTCTCATCTTCAGGAGATAAGAATGTTCCATCCCACCTTTGCAAGGTATGCTTTAATCGCATGTTCAACACTACTTATCTTCACTCCTCCCCTATTCAGTAGTGAATACCAACTTCCCTCAAAGCCTCTGCAAGATGTGGTTAAACAGACAAAAAAAGTCAGTACACGTTTATCTGACAACGGACAATGGCTGGCAATTCTTACCCCTAAAACCCACCCATCGATTGAGCATTTAGCACGGGAAGAACTCAAGCTTGCTGGACTCAGATTATCCCCAAAACAGCTTATTCCTAGCCGAGTAAAGTTCAGCTATCTCAACATAGAACTCGTTAATTTAAAGCAAGTAAACCTAAGTAAATCGGGGGCTGATAACACAGAGTTAAGCCAAGCACCTATTAGCATTGAGATCCCACCAAGCGTTGAATTAACCAATGTTCAATTTTCACCCGACAGTCGCTATCTAAGCTTTATCGGGCTTTCAGATACAGGCGCCGATCTCTACCTCTATGAGATAGAAACTAAGCTCACCAAAGTCATAAACCCAAAACGACTTAACGCTACACTTGGGCTTAACTACTACTGGCTAAACAGCAGTAAGGGAGTGATCACTAACCTTGCGACTAAAACACCGAACATTAAAACTAACTCTATAAGTATCACCCCTAACATCAGCGAGACATTAGGAAAAAAAGCCCCCAGAAGGACCTATCAAGATCTGCTTAAAAACCCTAGTGATGAAGTAAGATTCAGCGCATTAACGACTAGCCAACTGACCCTAATCTCACTTGATGGCAAGACCACCAACATAGGCGAGCCGGGGATAAATCTCAGTTATCAACTATCTCCTGATGACAACTACTTACTGGTAAAACGCATCGCACCACCATTTTCCCATATGGTTAAGTATTATGATTTCGCACAATCGGTAGAGATTTTTTATACATCAGGTAAAAAGCTGTCAACTTTGGCCTCACTAGAGAGCAGTGAATACCGGCCGCCAGGAAGTGACTCGGTTAGGAAAGGTCCTCGCATGATACATTGGCGCAGCGACAAACCCAGTACCTTAGCCTTTGTCAAAGCTTTGGACAGAGGAGACAGCAGAGTCAAAGCGTCTCACAGAGATCAACTACTGCAACTCGATGCTCCTTTCAATCTCCCCCCTAAACCTTTAGTTAACACTCCCTGGAGGATCAGCCAGATAACATGGGGAGAGCAAAACAGGGCGCTGATCACTGAGCGTCATTCAGACAAAAAACAGATGAGAGTGAGCTTTCTCAATACAGAAGCGAGCAGTGAACCTCAGCTAGCTCTTTGGTATCAAAAAGCCATACGCGACACCTATAAAGATCCCGGAAAACTTTACCGTACCCAAGCCTATAATGATGGTAAGCCTTTAGGCCGTGTATTTCATATGGAAAATAACACCTTACTTCACTATGGACTCGGTGCATCTCCCCAGGGCTATCAACCATTCTTAAAGTCCCTCACCTTAAAAAACATAGATGAGCAGCCCACTGACTACCTCTCTAATACACTATGGCGTTCATCAGATAAGCAGCTTGAAACCGTGAGGTATGTGATAGATCTTCAGCCTCTCACCTTAGTACTAAACCGGCAATCCAATGACACGCCTTCACACCTAGTTCTGCTCGACGTCGAATCTGGAAAAGAGAAAGTTTTATACCGCAACCCTCAGTCACTCAATGCATTTAAAGGGATGAGCAGACAGCTTGTAAAATACAAACGTGAAGATGGCGTACCGCTCTCTGGCGTGCTTTATCTGCCCTCAAACTACAAGCAAGAGGATGGTCCACTGCCAGTATTAATGTGGGCCTACCCTCGAGAGTATAAGAATACCGAAGTGGCGAGTCAGGTTAATTACTCTGAGAATCAGTACACACAGATAAGTGCCAAAGGACCAGTCCCATTTGTTGCTAACGGATTTGCTGTGTTCGATCGCGTAGCCATGCCCATCATAGGCGAAGGGAAAGATAAGCCCAATGACAGTTTCAGAACTCAACTGGTCAACAATGCCCAAGCCGCTATCGACACACTCGTCACCATGGGCGTTGCTGACAGAGATAGAGTAGCCATCGGTGGCCACTCCTACGGCGCATTTATGGTCGCAAACCTCTTGGCTCACTCAGATCTATTTGCCGCAGGCATCGCCAGAAGTGGCGCCTATAATCGAAGCTTAACTCCCTTCGGCTTTCAACATGAAAAGCGTAACTACTGGGAAGCACCTAGCCTATATCAACAGATCTCTCCCTTTACCCATGCCGATAAAATTGATGAGCCCCTGCTACTGATGCATGGAGAGATGGATTCAAACTCAGGCACCTACCCGATGCAATCCGCTCGTTTATTCAAAGCTATCCGTGGACTTGGTGGACAAGCAAGATTGACCACCTTCCCCTATGAAAGTCACAGTTATAAAGCAAAAGAGTCCATTCTCCATATGCTTTGGGAGCAGGAAAGCTGGCTTGAACAGCACCTACAGCAACCAAAGCTAACAGGCGGAAGTGGGCGCTCAAATAGTAAAGCTTTAACACCTCAAGTGTCACTTCACTGAGTCGATTCGCCGCTGAAATTAATTTAAGGTTTCGGCGGCAACAAACGCCTCTTAACGCTATGGTTTTCTCACACTCTAGATAGTCTATTTTTCGGGAAGTAATTTATGTTTCATCTCAACAAACGCCTTACTTTATCAGCTATTTGTTGCTCTATTCTTTCAATGCAAGTGTTAGCACAAAATCCCCAATCCAGTCTTGCAATGGCAACAGATCAGCTACCGAAAAATATCATCTACCTCATTGGCGATGGCATGGGGCCAGCTTATACATCGGCATACCGTTACTATGCAGATAACCCAGAGACTAAAACGGTCGAAAAAACCATCTTTGATCGCCTCCTTGTGGGCAGCTCCAGCACCTACCCAGATGATGACACCTATGTGACCGACTCCGCAGCCTCAGCCACAGCCTTGGCCACCAGCAGTAAAACCTACAACGGGGCTATCTCTGTCGATCATCAGCACACACCAATCACAACCCTTTTTGAGATAGCCAAAGCTCAAGGTAAAACAACCGCAGTGGTTGTCACCTCACAGATAAACCATGCAACCCCAGCTAGCTTTTTAGCCCATAACGAAAGCCGACGAAACTACGATGAGATAGCCGATAGCTACCTAGATAACTTAATCAATGACCAGCCGATAGCCGATTTGATGCTAGGGGGAGGCACAAAGTATTTTGTCAGAGAAGATAGAGACTTAACTCAAGAGTTTACCCAGCTTGGTTATCAATATATCGATAAACTTGATGAGTTAAACACGATAAAGTCACTTCCGGCTTTAGGCCTTTTTGCCCCTAAAGGGCTAGCTTATGCACTCGGTAGTGATGATCCTTTACGATTAACATCCATGACCCGCAAATCCCTTGATCTGCTTAGCGCTAAAAAATCACCTTTTGTGCTCATGGTTGAAGCCAGCCAAATAGATTGGTGCGGTCATAAAAATGATATCGTCTGCGCCATGGGTGAGATGCATGACTTTGCCAATACCCTCGAACTGGTAAAGGCCTATATTGACGCCAACCCTGATACTTTACTTATTGCAACAGCAGATCACTCGACAGGCGGGCTGACACTAGGACGTAGCGGTAAATATCAGTGGAAAGGGAGACTACTTCAGCAAGTCACCACTCTACCCAAGGGTATCGCACACCTGTTAATGGCCGATACAAGTGTTCTTGAGAAGAGCGAGTCCTTCTCCACATTTTTAGCTCAGCATATTCAGTTTGAGATCGATGCCAGAGAAATGAACTCACTGCGACTTATCCTTAAAGATGGTACAAAACAAGCTAAAGCACTAAAAGCGATAGAGAAAGAGTTGAAAATCTTTATTGATAAAGCCACCTACACAGGCTGGACAACCGGTGGCCATACCGCTATTGATGTGCCCATTTTTGCCTATGGCAGAGGCCAGCAATATTTCAACGGACATATGGATAATACCGAGATAGCAGCTAAATTAATCGAGATAATGGACCCGCAGGATGTTAATGGGAAATAGAATAAAACCGCAGTGATTAACTCTGAAAGCAGCACAGCCAAAAGCATAAAATATAAATTTTACTTTCCATTTGTGTAGTAATGCGTACAGTAATAGAGTCTACTTTTTGCACGTTACTCCCCGATAACACATATGATATGGGGAGGGCGACAAAACAAAAGGAATGTTTAAATGAATATGACTCAAAAAATGGCTGCTGAATTTATTGGTACCCTTTGGCTTGTTTTAGGTGGATGTGGCAGTGCCGTCATCGCCGCCGCTTTTCCCGAAGTTGGAATCGGTCTGTTAGGTGTGGCATTTGCTTTCGGCCTAACGGTGCTCACTATGGCCTACGCTGTTGGCCATATCTCTGGGTGTCACCTTAACCCTGCCGTCTCTTTTGGCCTATGGGCTGGCGGACGCTTTCCCGCCAATGAACTTGTTCCCTATATTATCGCTCAGGTAGCAGGTGGTATTGCCGGCGCTGGTATCTTATATCTAATCGCATCGGGTAATGCCGATTTCAGCCTAGCCGACGGTTTTGCCTCAAATGGTTACGGCGCACATTCACCGGGCGGTTACACCATGACCTCAGCCTTAGTGACTGAGATAGTCATGACGCTATTCTTCCTGCTTATCATTTTAGGTGCTACCGATGCTCGCGCTCCACAAGGCTTTGCTCCTATCGCTATCGGTCTGGGGCTCACCTTAATCCACCTTATCAGTATTCCTGTCACTAACACATCTGTGAACCCGGCTCGTAGTACGGGTCCAGCACTCTTTGTCGGTGACTGGGCAATCTCTCAACTCTGGCTGTTTTGGGTTGCCCCCATCGCTGGCGCCATTATTGCCGGCTTCATCTACAAGTTCTTCAACACTAAAGAGAACTAGTCACTAAAAAGTAATACCAAGTGATACTTAAACGGCGCGCAAAGCGTCGTTTTTATTTCGCTTCTGTAAAAAAGCAGATCCAAACACGAAATCTTTTAGCTTCCTTCCGGTGAGATGTTATTATCAGCAGCAATTGGCCAAGAGCCCAGCAAATAGATGAGATATCACCATGAGTAAAAGCGCAAAAGATGCAAGTCAAATGACACCCGAAGCCCGTTATGACTACTTTGTCGAGCAGGCAAAGGTGCATAAAACACTTTGGACGCTACAGGACAATGATGGTTGCGTCATGCTAACCACAGATGATGAAGACTGCATCCCTATGTGGCCAAGTGAAGAAGCGGCAAACTCATGGGCCGTTGATGACTGGAAAGATTGTACAGCACTCTCAATCCCACTGGACGAGTGGTTAGAGCGTTGGGTTCCTGGTATGCAAGATGATGATCTTTTTGTTGCGGTTTACCCAGTTCAAGATGATCTTGGTGTGGTTATCGAACCTTACGATGTTGAGCAGCGTTTAGCACCTAAAAAGCAGCAGAAGCACTAAATAAACGCAGGAGCACCACGTGGAGAGTCACACCTCAAAACCGGTTGAAGAGGCAGTTACTGAGACTGTCAGCGATACAGGCAATCAAGAACAGCCTAAGGCGAGCGCTGCTGAGCTTGCTAAAAGTAAGGCTAAACTACCTAAGAGGCTTGGGGCCCTGTGCCTCTTCTTCGCTATTGCTTCCATCAGTGGCATAGTCGCAAAACAGGGGGTTCTCTTTTGCGTCTTAACCTTGATGATGGTCGTTGCCATTCTTGGTCGTCAGAGAACCGCCATGTATATGCTTCAGGGCTATACTGTGATACAGCTAGGACTGGTCAGTATGTTACCTGTTATCCTCTACGATCCAGATAACCTAGTTGTCGGCAACCCTTCGATATTCAGACTAGGCGAACTTGAAGCGAAAGTGCCAGATTACATCATCTTCGCCATCTTGATCTTACTCTCCATGCTCCAAGTATGGATAGCCTTTACTCCCAAGGTAAAAGCTTATTTTAACAGTAAGATAAACATGAATATCATGAGTTAGCGCCAGCTTTCGAAGCACAGAAAGTTGCGAGTATAAACATACAGAAGCAGATAGAGATGCCAGACACAAAGCCCATAGTGCTCATCCCTGATCTCTGGGCATAAAAAAAGCCAGCGAAAGCTGGCTTTTTAATCTCTGTGATACCTACCAATTGATGGTAATACCAATTACACAGAGAAGCTCGCACCACAACCACAGGTCGTCGTTGCATTAGGGTTTTTCACGAAGAAACGAGAACCTTCTAGGCCTGAAGTATAATCAACCTCGCCACCCACTAAATACTGCAGGCTCATAGGATCGACAACAAGCTGTACGCCCTGCTTTTCAACAGTAAAGTCACCTTCATTCACTTTCTCATCGAAAGTAAAACCATACTGAAAACCAGAACAGCCACCACCGGTAACATATACTCGCAGTTTCAGCGCATCATTTTCCTCTTCTTCGAGCAGGGTTTTCACCTTTGATGCTGCTGCATCCGTAAACTGGATTGGCAACTCATCTTGTTCTGTCGCTTGTTCAGCTATCTCTTCAGACATTAGTACCTCTTACATCGATTAACTGCGCGGGATTATCCGATACCTGACCATTTTGTTCAAGTATTATACCCTAACGGCTTGGGTATTTGCTTATCTCTTTCTATTTCTGTGACTCATTCACCGATCCACTGACAGCATCACCAGCTTTCACCTCAAGAGTTAATGTATCAACAGCGGGAACCTTTATCACATCAACTGACTCAGGTTTATTATCCGCCTCCGGCTCTTTAAATTCTAGTGTATTTTTCAACGCTTCCTTAATGTCGGCATCGTCAGAGCTCTTGTCGGCAGTCACCAGTTGCGGCAGAAGTTGCTGCGCACTGTATTCAACCTCTGACTCTGAGCCCTTGGTCCAACGGCTCGAAGGAACCTTAACCTTGGCTTTTACCCGAGAGAGTTCAAACCCTTCAGGTAGAGTGACTTCAGCCTCTAAGATCTGAAAGTAGCGAAACTTAAAATCAAACACCTTTTTATCGCCCAGCAGTTCTGCGACATCTAACTCGACAACTTTCCCCGCCTGTTGACCAACCAAGATGATCGATGACTTACCCTTTAGTGACTGCTTACGTTTCTGTAACTGAGTAAGAATAAGCTGAATGCGGTACTGCCTCGGCAATATACTGGGAGTTAGCTCAATGGCTTCAATCGTCACGCCATCGGCACTGCTCTCGGGCGCCATAATGCTACGATAGAAATTAAGCTCTCGCTCCAACTCACGCTGTTTATGGTGCTGCTCGGCAAACATCTGCTGCATCTTATCGCTGGTTTCCCGCTCCAGCACCAGTTCTAAATTCCTAGACGCAAGCACCTGAGCCTGAGCATTGAGCTCTCGAGTCCATTTTTGAATCTCATCTGTGTTACTCTGGGTTTTAGGTTGATTGTGATCGAACCAGAGACTCATGCTCAAGCCACCAAGGGCAAACGCGACCAAGACGAGAAATAAGAGGTACACACTCGATGGTCTGATCTTGCGCTCAATCATTTGCATACGATCGACCCAACGATGATAATTTGACATGAACTAACAACCTCTTCTCTTAATAGTTTTAATATCTTATATTAACTCTTGTCTCATTCAATCATGATTGCGACAAAGGATGTACTGGAAGGCGCTTGTGCTCTATAGACTGAAGAAAACCCGAGCCAAATGGCAGATATACCTAAAGTCTGATCTTAAAGATACGCTATCTCAGGCTAAGATAAGCCTGCAGCTCTCCATACTCGCCTTATTGTTCGCCCTGATGGCATCGGCTGTGATCATCCTATTTCGCCTATTGCTGCTGTGGATCAACACCTTTACCGAAACCAGTGAGCTGGATTTTACTGAGATAGTTGACGACTGGCGAGTCTTATTACCGCTTATCGGCTCAGTTTTGATCTGGTTTGTCGCACGAATAAGCTCTAAACGTTACAAACGCATGGGAATCGCTTATGTTTTACACAGGGTAAAGCTCCACTACGGTAAACTCCCTCTGCAATCTGCACCCAGCCAGTTTTTTCAGGCGCTATTCGCTTTAGCCACTAACTTCTCAGTCGGTCGAGAGGGGCCCGTCATCCATCTGGGCGCAGTCACAGCCAGTGTATTGGCCGAAAAATTTAAACTGCCGGACAACAGCGTACGTATTATGTGCGCCAGTGGCATCGCCGCAGGTATCGCTGCCACCTTTAATACCCCACTAGCGGCTGTGATTTTTGTATTTGAAGTTGTCCTGCGCGAATATAAAGTGCACTACTTTTTCCCCATTATCATTGCCGCTATCTGTGGCACTGTGACAAACCAGCTGGTGTTCGGCAACATACATGAATATGATCAGATAGGCATCACCCATATCCCCTTCACCCAATACCCAATATTAGCAATCTGTGGACTAATCTTAGGTTGTATCGCAGCTCTATTTAACTCATCACTTTTAAAGGTGACTCAAACAGGTCAGAACTGGCCACTTATCTATCGGGTTTTGCTCGCGGGTATCGTCACAACTATCGTAGGTATCTTCCTGCCTGAAGCGCTTGGCAGTGGCGACCTTGCGATCGATCAAGCCATCAGTGAGCACCCTAGTATTCTTTTTTTAAGCGCACTCTTAATTGGTAAAATTATCGCCACTATCGCTGCTATCGGGCTCGGTATTCCTGGTGGGATCATCGGCCCACTGTTTGGAATAGGCGCTCTGATTGGTGCCATCTTAGCCCTGTTCAGTGCTCTGCTCTTCCCCTCGATTGCCCCCTATATCGGCCTTTACACCATCATAGGCATGACAGCTATCATGGGGGTGTGTCTCAGTGCACCATTGGCGGCGCTGGTCGCCCTACTCGAGATGACCAATGATCCCTCGATTATACTGCCAGCCATGTTCGTCAGTATTCCGGCCTTTCTAGTCGCGCACCAGGCCTTCAACACGAAATCGCTCTTTCTCAAACAGTTAGACATTATGGGATTAGACTATCGTGTCTCTGCGGTTGAACAAGCGCTACAGAAAATAGGTGTACGCGCCCTAATGGACAAGCGTATGGTGATTGTCACCGATAATGATGAACTCCTGCTTGAGGTGCTTAAACGCGCCGAAGGCCGTTCAGTGCTGGTACGCAACGCTCAAGGACAGATGGAGATGCTACAACTTGAGATGCAACTCGCCGATGAGGAGAGCGCTCTCACCCGCCATCCCATCGAAGGCTTGCCCGATACAGCCACCCTAAATGAGGTTTACGCCATTCTCTCAAAAGAGCGGCGTGGCGAGGTCTACATCTACCAAGAGCACAAAGAGAAGATAGTCGGCGTTATCGGTTGGGGGGCATTACAAAAAGAGATACGTTCAGGGCAAGTTTAGGGCTAGCCTGCAACAATGCTTTTTTCATCTCTTTTAGCTGCTATTAACTGAAACCTGCTAGCTGAAATAGTTAGGGCTATCATCACTGTTGAGCACCTGTACTCTAAACTCCTCAGCGAGCTTTAACACCTCTTGGATTCAACAACCCCATCTGAGTACCATCTGTTATAACACCAAAGATTTAAATAGAAAGTCCCATCAGTCACGCTAGTGGGTTAAAGATTACGGTTAAAACTAATTTGTACTCAAAATTAATTTATCTCTAGTTGTCTCTTAGTAAGACACATTCAAACAGACGTTTAACTAATTATTAAACAACAACTTAAAAAATACAACCCACCACCATGAAACCCAAAAACAGTTCCGTGACGCACCCCTCAATTTCGGATAAAGCTTGATAGTTACAGCTCTAACCATTAGAGTTGTTATTAATTGAACGTTCAATTAACAATGTGTAGTACCCAATTCCACATAAAAAATAACAATAATCAAACAGAGGAATTCGCTCTCTATGCCGCGCCCGCCAATGAAAACCGTCCGACAGCAACAGCTCATCGACGCCACCTTAGTCTCTGTTGAACGCCACGGTCTGCACAACACAACCATCAATACAATAAGTGGGTTGGCAGGGTTATCATCTGGTTTGATTAGCCATTATTTCGGTGGCAAGCAGGGGTTGATAGAAGCAACACAAAAATACCTTTTAGAGCAGCTAAAACAAGCTCTGTTAAGTCGCACATCCGGTAAAACCTTAACACCACTTGAGCGCTTACATGCCATTGTTGAGGCTAACTTTACCGAGCTGCAACGTTCAAGACCAGCCACAAAAACCTGGCTCAGCTTCTGGTCACAAGCCATGCATGAACAGGGACTGGCCAGACTGCAACATATCAACAACCAACGCTTATACAGCAACCTATTGTTCTCTTTTAAAAAACTTCTTCCACAAGCTGAGGCCATCACAGCAGCCAAACAGACTGCCGCCATGATTGATGGTTTTTGGCTGCGTAGCGCACTCGACGCAGCACCTGAAAAAGAGTTCGAACAGGCCCAGATTCTATGTAAAGCCTTTATCGAGGCAGTGATCATGTCGTACGGAGAAACCCGATGTCACTAGTTGTTTATCCAAATTATATCCACGGAAAAGCGCTCCATAATGAGAGCGGAGAAACCTTTGAGGTCATCAATCCAGCCAATGGAAAAGTGAACTATTTAGTTGAAGTTGCCGATGAGAAAATTCAGCAAGCGGCCATTGAAAGCGCTAGAGCGGGATTCAACACTTGGTCAAAGATGACTGCCATGGAGCGCAGTCGCATTCTACTTAACGCCGTAGCGCTGCTTCGGGAGCGAAATGACGAGCTTGCAGCCATTGAAGTACAAGACACAGGAAAGCCTTGGCAGGAAGCATCCGTTGTCGATGTGGTTACCGGAGCCGATTCAATCGAATTCTTTGCAGGACTCGCCCCAAGTATCGAAGGCAATCAACAGAGCGTCGGCGATGACTTTTACTATACCCGCCGCGAACCACTGGGGATCTGTGCAGGTATTGGCGCTTGGAACTACCCACTACAGATAGCTTGCTGGAAATCAGCACCTGCACTGGCATGCGGTAACGTCATGATCTTTAAGCCATCTGAGGAGACACCGCTGGGCGCACTTAAGCTTGCAGAGATCTTCACTCAAGCTGGCGTTCCTGATGGGGTATTTAATGTTGTTCAAGGCGATGGCCATGTCGGTGCTTGGCTAACCAATAATGATGAGATTGCCAAAGTCTCCTTCACCGGTGAAGTTGGTACAGGTAAAAAAGTGATGGCCGCAGCAGCAAGCTCGCTCAAAGAGGTCACTATGGAGCTGGGCGGCAAGTCACCGCTAATCATCTTCAATGATGCCGATATCGATAATGCAGTATCAGCCGCCATGCTTGGTAACTTCTACACCCAAGGTGAGATCTGTACTAACGGGACTCGCGTCTTTGTGCAGCAAGATATCTACCCTGAGTTTATCGAGAAGCTTCTTAAACGTACTCAAGAGAATATCGTTTGTGGCGACCCTATGGATCCTGAGACGAATTTTGGTGCGCTTATCTCTAAAGATCATCAAGACAAGGTCTTAAACTACATAGAGATTGGTAAATCAGAGGGCGCTGAGCTGCTAACAGGTGGCCATGCGCTAACTCCTAACAACTGCCCTAATGGTTACTTTGTTGCCCCAACCATTTTTGGTCAATGCAGTGACGAGATGACCTTGAGCAGAGAGGAGATATTCGGTCCTGTGATGTCTGTGCTGCCATTTAACGATGAAGATGAAGTGATCCGCCGTGCTAACGATACCCGCTTAGGGCTGGCAGCTGGCGTGTTCACTCAAGATATCACCCGTGCTCATCGCGTTATTCATCAGATGCAAGCGGGTATTTGCTGGATCAATGCCTATGGTGCCTCTCCTGCAGAGATGCCCGTTGGCGGTTACAAAATGTCGGGAATTGGCCGTGAAAACGGCAGTGAAACCCTAAAAGCTTACACCCAGACCAAAGCGGTTTATGTGGGTATGCAGCCCCTTGAAAGTCCATTTTAAGGAGCTAATATGACCCAATCCACAACTGATTATGATTACATTATTGTTGGCGCTGGCAGCGCAGGTTGCGTGTTAGCCAACCGATTATCAAAGGACTCGAATAACAAGGTATTGCTACTCGAAACTGGCGGTAGTGATAAGAGCATCTTTATTCAGATGCCAACGGCGCTCTCAATTCCGATGAACACAAAGAAATACGCTTGGCAGTTTGAAACCCAAGCTGAGCCCTATCTTGATAACCGCCGTATGCACTGCCCACGTGGCAAGGTACTCGGTGGCTCATCATCGATCAACGGCATGGTCTATGTCCGTGGCCATGCCCGTGATTTCGATGAGTGGCAACAAGAGGGAGCCAAAGATTGGGATTATGCCCACTGCCTGCCCTACTTCAAAAAAGCAGAAAGCTGGGCCTTTGGCGCAGATGAATATCGCGGCGTTGATGGTCCATTAGGCGTCAATAACGGCAACAATATGAAAAACCCGCTCTATCAGGCGTTTGTTGATGCGGGTGTTGATGCTGGATACCTTGCAACAAACGACTATAACGGCGCCCAGCAAGAGGGCTTTGGCCCGATGCACATGACTGTTAAAAACGGCGTGCGCTGGTCAAGCTCAAACGCCTACCTAAGACCCGCCATGAAGCGTGACAATCTCACGGTTATCACCCACACCTTAGTGCATAAGGTGCTATTTAGTACCAACGAAGGTGAGAGTAAAAAAGCGGTTGGTGTTCGTTTTGAGCGCAAAGGTCAGCATATTGAAGTGAGCGCCAATAAAGAGGTTGTGCTATCAGCAGGCTCCATCGGCTCACCACACATATTGCAACTCTCAGGTATCGGTGCAGCTCAAACACTCGCTGATGCAGGCATCGAGCAGATACACGAGCTGCCGGGAGTAGGTGAGAACTTACAAGATCATCTCGAGTTCTATTTTCAGTTTAAGTGCCTTAAGCCCATATCGCTCAACGGCAAGCTTGATCCGTTAAACAAGCTGTTTATCGGTACCCGCTGGATACTCAATAAATCAGGCCTTGGGGCCACCAACCATTTTGAATCCTGTGGCTTTATCCGCTCTAAAGCGGGACTTGAGTGGCCAGATCTTCAGTACCACTTCCTACCAGCGGCGATGCGTTACGATGGCAAAGAAGCCTTTGCAGGCCATGGTTTTCAGGTGCATATCGGCCATAACAAACCTAAGAGTCGCGGCAGTGTAAAAGTGGTATCAAATGATCCCCACACCCCGCCCAATATTCTCTTTAACTACCTATCACATAGTGATGATATCGAAGGGTTTCGCGCCTGCGTTCGCCTAACACGAGAGATTATCAATCAGCCAGCACTGGATCAGTACCGTGGTGAAGAGATCCAACCGGGCATAAGTGTGCAAACCGATGAAGAGATAGACAGTTTTGTCAGACGAAGCGTTGAGAGTGCCTATCACCCCTCCTGCTCATGCAAGATGGGCGAAGATGCGATGGCAGTGGTCGACTCACAAACGCGAGTCCATGGTCTAGAGGGTCTTAGAGTAGTGGACTCCTCTATTTTCCCGACCATCCCCAATGGCAACCTTAATTCGCCGACCATAATGTTAGCCGAGCGAGCCGCCGATCTGATTTTGGGTAACACACCATTAACGCCAAGTTCTGCCTCAGTCACCATCAGCAATAACTGGCAGACCCAACAAAGGCATAGCTCAGCAGCAAGATAGTTCTTTAACTGGTGAATTTACCCAATTTTCCTAATTGGAAAACTCACCAGTACAGGCATAAGGCCAGCCTAAGCTGAAAGGCTAAATGGCCCTAATCGCCAGATAAAATCTATCAAGCCTTAACTTTCGTGAAAACGATAATTAAGGCTTGAGGGATTCCTGCAGCCAAAATTTGCTGCGCTCTGGCCTAACAAAAATAAAAACTAGGAAATAACTTTATGTTTTGCAAAACAATTAAGCTAGGAGTTCGATAATGACGACTTGGCTTACTATAGGAATACTATTTACTTTCGCGGCCATCGCCTTTGTGCTCTATCGCTGGGGCAATGTTGAATGTATCGGTGTCACACCTGTGCGCACCTTTACCTTTATCGCCATCTTATTCACATCTGGATTAGATGTCGGGCTCATCATGTTCCCGCTTACCGAGTTTGCAGGTTATGCCGACTTAAGCGCGAGCCCTGAATATGGTTTCACTAACCCCTTAGCCATAGAGTTTGGCTTCTGGGCCTTCTTAATCTGGGCATTTTACTTTTTAACTTGTTTCTACTTCTGCGTCATAGAGCCAAGAGTTAAATTCTTTGAGATCCCACTTATCAAGTTTATTAATAACTTAGTGATTATCGGCACCTGTGCCTTTACCGCTTATCTGCTATTAACCAACTTGCCTTGGTATTTACCAGAGATGGGCGACGGTGAGACCATCGTCAGCAGCTTCTACCTTATCGTATTTGTGATTATTGCTGCAGCGGTCTACTCAAGTACCAGCATACGTTATGTACGCATACTCAGCTTAGCCAGTACTTGGTTATTTATGGCGTTGATCCTCATCATGTGGGTAGGCGCTTTCCTCTCTGAAGGTTCAGGTGTCGGTGAGTTCTTCACTACCTTTGCTATGATTGGCGACTACTTCGGCAATATTCATCACTTTGTTCTGCCAATGAATGATTACCATGAGTTCTATCTATTCTGGTGGTTTGCTTGGAGCATCATGATCGGCCAGTTCACCTCACGCTTTGTTGGCGGCTTAAAAACATACCAAGTGCTTATCGCCATGATGGTATTCCCATCACTGCCAATCGCCGTATGGTTCACCGTGCTTTACTACTACAGCGCCAACGAGATAGCCACCACAGGTTTCTATAACTTGGCTATGGTGGTTGTGGGCACCACCTTTGTGGTGAACTCACTCGATTCATTAATACGCCTATACACAGATAACCTTAACCTAACGGTTGAGCGTTTCGGTAAGACCAAATATATCTTAGGTAATATCGCACTGATGAGCGGGCTAACTCTGCTATTTAAACTAGACTTCCTACAGATCCAATGGGTTGGCGCATTAGCCATAGCCCTTATCTTAGCTTGCTTCGGTTATATCCTGGCCACTAAGTACAAGAAGGTAGCAGCCATTGAGCGTTCGCCTAAAGAGAACAAAATCGATTTCAGCAAAATAGAATTAGCTAACTAAAAGAAAGGGAAATGATGAAAAACACAATAAAAAAACTCGCACTAGTCGGCCTAATAGCACTACCAACTACAGCGATAGCAGGCGTTAGCTCAACCGTTACAGCAACATCTGACTACACCTTTAACGGTGTAAGCCAAACAGATAATAAGCCTGCTCTGCAGGCAAGTCTCGATTACGCAGCAGATTCAGGTTGGTATGTGGGGTCATGGGCTTCAAATGTTGATTTTGGCTCAGCTGATGATACTTGGTTAGAGCTAGATTTTTATGTTGGAAAATACTTCCAACTAAACGACAGTCTTTCACTCGATACCGGTATCGCCTATTACACCTACCATGGTGATGACGCTTCAGATGAGTACCAGTACCCAGAGGCTTACGCTAAATGGGGTTACAGCTCATCAATCGGTCATAGTGAGCTTAACTTCTGGTACACCTGGGATTACTTTGGCACCGATGCAGGCCACTATATCATGATGGCAGCACACACCTTTACCCTTACCGAAGGTCATGATATCCGTGTCAGTATTGACCGCTCAACATCAAAAGATATCAATAAATTTGCGTGGGAAGGTGATGAGTCTTACAACCACTTCCGCGCAGAATATATGACTAACCTAAAAGGTTTTGACTTCAACCTTGCCGTTGAAGACACCAGCATGGAGATGGATACGGCCGATACCCGTGTTGTGCTCTCTATTGCCAGAACCTTTGATTTTTAAGCAAACCTTGCTCAACCACTAAAAAATGCGGTATAACGCTCAGGCATCACGCGTTATACCGCATTTTTATTCGCTCGACATAGAGCAGAGTTCAATCTCACGGCAAAGGAAAGGTTATGGAAAAGTATGAGCAACTATTGATTTCACTGCGCCGAGTGATCCGAGCCATCGATATACACTCCCGCCAACTCAATAAGCAATCCGGGTTAACTGGCCCCCAGCTTATGGTGATGCAGTGCATTGAACACCTTGAAGCCCCATTGGCGAAAGAGATAGCCAAAGAGGTCGCATTAAGCCCTGCCACCGTCACCACCATTATCGACAGGTTAGAGAGCCGTGAACTGGTGATAAGAACCCGCAGTGAAACCGACAAGCGTAAGGTTCACCTCTCCTTAAGTGAAACTGGTAAAGCACTACTTAGCCACTCGCCTAAACCTCTGCAAGAGCACTTTATTACCCGCTACCAGAATCTTGAAGAGTGGGAGCAAAGCCAGCTTCTCTCATCGGTCGAACGTATCGCTGCCATGATGGATGCCAATGAGCTAGATGCTGCACCAGTGTTGTTGGTGGGTCAAATACAAGCTGATTGAACTTGTCGAATAACAAGTTTTTAAGTATCTTTTTGCTGGGTTCATTGGGTGAGATTGCTATTTGGTTTGCTAACTTTAAGCCGTTACTTCAATCCAGTTAATTGCTTGCAGCATGCTGATGTATAAACACTTCAGTGACACGCCGCAAGCACAGTCCCTGTGGGCTCTACCGTGACATCCCTGTCACGTAAGGTCACTGCCGCGTTCACACCAGACTCTGGCTTCTACATGATTATCTCTTCGATTTTTAGCTAATGGGCTACGACCCCTTTGTTTCCATTTATTTTTCTAGCCTACAGCGATTAACACCCCATACTTCTCAGATACAGCTTTAGAGAAAATGGCTTTAATTTCATTACAGAAACTTGAAAACTGCTCTTTTATCGTTAAATTAAATGCCCATTCATCTATCCGAGTACTTAGCTTTTCAATTTTTTTGAGCATAGCGGACGAGGAATCAGGTGAGTAACTTGAATAAATCCAGTACTCAGGATCTGCTAGCTTTAAATCATTATGTGGATCAGTTAAGTCAACATTTAAAATACCAATTACGTCTTTAAGTAGAAGGTAATCATCTTCCGTTAACGTAGACTTAGCTTCCTCAACAGGTTCATATAAAGATCCAGTATAATCGGCGCTTTCGATATCTAAGTTCAATTGTAAATATTCGAACCATTCATTTTTGATAATGCTAGAGTTCGGGTAGTCATCTAACTCATCTCTCAATTCTATCAAAAAGTCACTATCGCTATTCTCAGTATATTCTGAAGAAAATTGATTCCATTCCACAATCATAAAACTATTATCTACACTCACTGTACTCTCCTAAAACATAACAGTATATTAGCCTGAATTTCGAATAAGAACGATCTTAATAAGAACTGGTTGTCAGTACTTTAATCACTCAAGACTAACAGTAAACCGATGTATCAACAATGAGTTATAGCATAGAAGGTATTCAATCCCTGCTTCTCTGCCTGAGTGAAACAAAGAACCTCTTTCATTGCATAAAGAGCAATGTCACAGTAGGTCAGCGTTGGGTTCACAGCTGACTCTGGCTTATAGGTGAGCGTCTCTTCGAGTTAGCTTTCCAAGATACGATAGACTCATTTTTAGACAAAACCTTCTTAGCAGGTTTCCCCTACTCATGTGTTGGTGCTGGTCTATTTGTCTTCAGTCTGATTCTCTCAACAAAGACCTTTGTTATACGTCCATTTTTCAATCAATTTGGCGAGTGTAGTCCTATTCTATTTCCTTCCGAATCATGGAAAATTGCAAAATATCCACTTTCATCAGCATGGGCTGTTTTGGGAACAATGGGTTTTCCGCCATGTTTCATAACTTTATCCAGGATGACTTGAAGATTGTCTCCACCATTTAGGTAAATAGTCACACCTTCTGTAGAAGGTTGAAAACTTTCTACTTTCACGATGACACCAGTAACCACTTGTTCTTCATAAGGGAATAGGCCCATTTCCATATCTGGCATGTCGATTTTTTCAATACTAATATTCAAGATTGCTTGATAAAATTCGATTGCACGTGAAATATCTGCTGCTGGAATTTCAAAAATTGAAATATAATTTTTCATACCCTCTCCACTTTAAATTATGGTTAAGTCACTCTTCTGTTTTTCTAATTCAACTCTACCAGTGCTAAGACAAGCAATGTGCTAAAAAGTTAACATAGCAAGCGTAAGACAGAATCTAGATACTACTTTCCTCATGTAACATCATGTTGACTAGTTGGAATGCAGAGGCAAGATTAGACAGATAGCGGGGAAGAAAATTGTAAAAATGCGACAGATTCAGTTCATTTGTAGAAAATGGAAGAAAGGGCCATATTTTCATTCCCTAAAAACTCTTTTGGACTGACTCCAGTAAAATCTTTGAAATCTTTAGTAAAATGAGATTGGTCGTAGTAATCATTTTCATATGCAATATTGGTAAGAGTTCCTCCTTCTTCGTTAAGTAACATTTTTAAAGCGCTTTGTAATCGAATCAATTTACCTAACTGTTTCGGACTAACACCCACTTTGTTTACAAACATTCTCTCAAGTTGTCTTCTTTTAGATGGATCGTCTTTAAAAATCTCACTAATCGATGTCCCTCCTTTTGTTGTGAGCAAAGTATCTATTGTTGTTCTAACAATCCTGTCAGCCATCGTCTGTTCAGTTAGTTTCTTCAAAAGAAATAATTCGATTATCTCTATTCTTTGTTTTGTGTCAGATGCTTGAATAATCTCTTGTTCTAAATCTTGGGCTACTGTTTTTTTAAACAACATCTCTATTGGTGTTTCTTTGTTTGCCAATGTTTTAATAGGTACATTTACAAAATTGGCAAAGCCATAAGGATAAAAACGGACTGCAAATGTATCGACATACCCTGTCGGCTCAATGTTAAAAGAGGTCGTGTTTTGCCCTAATACCATAGCCCTAGGTTGTATAATGAAATGACTCTCCGAGGTATATCGCTTTATATCGTCCCCCAATATAAACGCCATTTCGATTGTACCGTCAGGAACTATAGTCTGTCTTTGAGTATCCCCTGTTGAAGGAACTTCCAAAGTCCAATAACAGCTAATTAGCGATTCTAAATCTGGATGAGGCTGAAAAGTTTGATAATTCATGAATTATTTATTTTCCTAAGTCATATGCAGCCTTGAAGGAGCCTCTCATATAAATTGCTTCAGAGTCTGGCGAGACCCACAAAAAGATAAGGATGCGACTGCATTTAATCTACCCTATTAGTTAATCTATCTTTTCGCCATTGGGTGCTCTGGGTTTAGTTGCAAAAGATCCCATAAGTTTCCGTATAGATCTTCAAACACCGCAACTGTTCCATAGTCTTGCTCTTTTGGCTCTCGGATGAAGTTAATACCTATAGATTTCATGCGCTCAAAGTCACGCCAGAAATCATCGGTATTGAGGAAGAGAAATACACGTCCACCAGCTTGGTTACCAACAAAGTCGAATTGTTCTGGCTTTGAAGCTTTAGCTAGTAACAAGGTCACGCCATGGGAGTTTGGTGGAGCGACAACAACCCAACGTTTATCTTGCTCTGGTTGATAGGTGTCTTCGATAAGTTCAAATTTAAGTTTATTCACATAAAAATCAATCGCTTCATCATAGTCTTTTACAACCAGAGCGATATGGACAATATTCTGTTTCATAGCACACCTTATCGGAGGTTTTACTTAGCGGTATAACTCTACCTTAAGTGACATGCCCTTGTTTACCTATTCGTTATTTTTAATACTACAAAGGGATTATTATTGGTACAAAATAAGTCACTTTCTTAGAAAAGGTTTCATTTACTAAGACCTGATTTTTGTCTTTAAATATCAATGAACAAGAATTAAGATTTTCATTTACATTAAATTGAATATGGTATGACGCTTTTGGTTCAGGTGTCACCTGTAGTGAAGCTAAACAAAATACTTGGTTAAGAAACCCAAAACTATTAAATGCGATATCTAACCTATAAGAAGTATTACCATCCAAAAAGAAAGTATCATGTGTCTTATCTGGTTTTAAGATACTTATGTTTTTAGCACGATCAAATCCAGAGGTTTGATCAGAAGTAAAAGCAGAAACATAGATAGCTTCATCTGGGTGAATAGACTTTTCTCCCAAAGTCGTTGTATTAACAGTTACTGTTGCACTTGAATCATTGCCTATAATTCTGGGGGTGGCACAACCAGATAAAAACAACATCAATATGCAAGTCAATATTCGCACCATTTGGATACTCCTTTAAAACGTAACACCATCCAATGCTCGGAAATGATTACAGCCACTTGTTAAATACAACCTATTCAAATGCTAGGCTACCATTTTTTGATAACAAAGCTTTATCCTTAATGATTATAAACTTGAAAATATTCATATTAACGTTTAAACCTCTAACGTTTAAAGTAAATGGTTAGTTTTGGTCATTTTCCCCACTTTTTAATCTAAACCTCCCAATGTCTACTACGGTAAATCAAAACCTTTCTTGTTAATCAAAGGCTTATTCTCTGGC
This sequence comes from Shewanella nanhaiensis, assembly GCF_019457885.1. Taxonomy (GTDB): domain Bacteria; phylum Pseudomonadota; class Gammaproteobacteria; order Enterobacterales; family Shewanellaceae; genus Shewanella; species Shewanella nanhaiensis. The sequence goes on along the minus strand of NZ_JAHZST010000004.1, from coordinate 283,025 downwards.
TTACTTCTTGCTTATTACCCCAGCTAATAATAAAAATTCAGAATAAAAAGCTAGAAGGGATGCTTATGTTGATATTTCATATTACTGCAGGAGCCATTGCGCTTCTCTGCGGAATAACTGCCTTAATCAGCCGTAAAGGCGCTAAAGTGCACAGAACTGCTGGTAATGGTTTTTTCTTCGCCATGATGACCGTCGCCGCAACTGCTATCTATCTTGATGCGGTGAAGATGGAGTTACCTGTAATGGGGATTTTGACTGGCTATATGGCCTCCACCTCTTGGATGGCGATCAGGAGACCTGAAGGTAGCCTAGGCCTGTTCGATAAACTCGCCTTCGCGACGATCACAGCCCTAGCCGCCACTCTATTTATCTTAGGCTCACTTGGGGTCTCACCGGGAACTAACATCCCCTCCGCCTTCTTCTATATTTTCGGTTCTGTCGCCGCGTTTGCCGCAACCTTAGATCTTATCATGCTGCTCAAGGGTGGGGTCTATGGAAAACACAGAGTCGCACGTCATCTATGGCGTATGTGTATCGCCATGATCATGGCCACTATGTCATTTCTAGCTCAAAAAGCTGCTATTCCAGAGGTGTTACATGGATCTTCTCTGTTATGGATGCCAGTACTTTTACTGTTCATTTTTATGTTCTATTGGCTAATTAAGATGATATTTAGCAAAGCGTATCAAGCAAAAATAAGCTGAGCATAAGCTCAAGCACCAAGGGAAGCGGTTGTAAATAAGATAAGGGATGAGATGATGAATATATCACGACTGACAAGGTGGGTAGCTGGAGCTCTCCTTTTTGTATTGTGTGTCAGCTTAATAACTTACACTTGGGTCGAGTATCAGATGACGCAAAGAGCGGGAGGCCATACGCAAGTCATAGAGCGTGGGCAGTTCTCTCCCACAAACGGCCCCATATTAATCGAAAATGTGAACCTGCTTTCTACTGATGGTTTAACTATGCTCCCAGACCAATCAATCCTGCTTGAGAATGGAAAAATAACCCATATTAATCCACCTCAGGAGCGCGTAGATAGCCTCTTAAATAACCCCTTAATAGTCGATGGTAGTAACAAATACCTTATTCCGGGACTCGTCGATTCCCATGTCCACCTAGAGAGGAGCCCTAACGATCTATTACTCTACCTAGCAAATGGCATCACCTATATTCGTGATATGGGCGGTGTCCCTGAATACATAGCGTGGCGAAAACAGATCAGAGAGGATTTTATCGGTCCCGATATCTTTATCGCCTCAGAGAAGGTCAACAGCCTAAGCGGCATCGAAGCACTCTTTAATAGCTGGACACGAACCCGCATCAATGTCTCAACCCATGAGCAGGTAAACAAGCTCGTTAAATCCTTGGTAGACGACGGCTTTGACGCCATAAAGATAAGCAGCTTTATCAATGAGGAGATCTACCATCAGCTGCTCGATTCGGGCAAAGCAGCTGGACTGCCAACAGTTGGCCACCTCCCCTACTCCATCGGACTTAACGGCTTATGGCATTCGGGGCAAACAGAGCTTGCCCATGTAGAGGAGATAACCAAAGCACTCAGTGAAGACTTTGGCGGCTATCACCATGATCGTGCAGAGCAATACTTAAGTTACGTTGAGATGCGTAGCAATAGAGTGGCGAGAAAACTAAAGGAGAAGCAGATAACGGTTACCTCATCAATCTGGCTTATGGAGAGCCTGACGAGACAAAAATTTGCACTCACACCTTTATTAAAAGAGATAGCCCTTCCCTATGCCAACCCAGGAATTGTGGAAGGGACAGTGCTAGCCAAAGGTTGGCTACCGGGACATAACAGCTACCAGCTAAGCCAAGAGACTCTCGGCGATCCTCAAGCCATTGAGCGTTCAAAGCGATTTTGGCAGACCTACGTAAGCGCAATCCACATTATGACTCAAGCACTTAATAACAATGACGTACTCTTTATGGCGGGCACCGACGCCAATACCGCCGCCGTGGTTCCGGGGTTCTCACTCCATGATGAACTAAACTCATTAACTCAAGTGGGACTTAGCAACGCTCAGAGTCTCTATTCGGCGACCGCGGCTCCCGGAGAGTGGATGAGGAGTAACACAGGAAAGATAAAACTTGGTTACCAGGCAGATCTTATTTTGCTCGATAGTAACCCGCTACTTGATATCAACAACACCCGCAGCATTAACGCCGTATTCAGAGAGGGCAGAATGTTTGACCGTACCCAGCTAGATGCCATGTTAGCCGAAGTTCGTAGGGTCAATAACAAAGCTCGGCATCAAGGGATTAACCAGTTTAATTAAGCTTTGATAAGCAATTAATGACTCAACACTGCTAAACGGGTTTACTCTGCGTAGCTAGGAGTTGCGCCTTGGGCCAGCTTTAAACGCGTCCATAAGTTCATGTTGATAACAATTGCCGCCAACTCAGCTATCTCTTTTTCCGAAAAAAAGCGTTTAGCCTGCTCATGTATCTCATGAAAGTGAGGATCTGTCCCCTGAGTGAGCCTATCACAATAACTCAAGGCCACTTTCTCCTGCTCGTTATAAAGTTCAGACTCCCAGTAACTGGCCAGATTGTCTATTTTAGCGGGCTCAATCCCTACCTCTCGCGCCGTTTTGCTATGTAAAATCAGGCAATAGGAGCACTGATTAACTTGCGCCACTCGCAAGCGCACAAGCTGAGCTAGGTTTTTATCAAAATCTAAAGCAGCAGTATAACCAAAGGCTTTTGCCATCTGTTTAGCATTCTCATGAAAAGGAGTTAAATCTGGATCGAAACGGGTATTGTTAAAAGTTACATCAGTCATCTTCTTTCCTGTCGATTAAGTGGGAGATTAACTTTTCTAATTAATGCTGCCCTGCCACTCTATGGGAGGTATGTTGGATACTTTTCCATGTTCAATCAGAACTGAAACTCTTTTATCTGGACTTTTACATTAGTAAACACGCCCGAAAGAGACAGTAATTAACATTACTATAATAATTAGTTTTAGTAAAAAACGAACAAAAGTGCCTTACCCTGCCAACACTTAGCCTTATCTTTCGCCTAACTTAAAAACACCATGACTCTGATGAGGGAGAAGGGAGATCGATTATTTTACAGCTTGATTACTTATTATAGAGTCTATATTTTAGATATTTATAGCAACCACCCCCCCTATAACTTTTTTATATTATATCGGAGCATATTTAGTCATTAGTTTAGCGGGAGTTATCAGCCATCCCTAAAGTCGTAAGATAACAAAATCATCATATAGAGAAGCTAGAGCATTACACCGACAATATCACAGTAAAGGAATTAATAATGAGCAGGGTTACACTAAGGAAGATATTTGGAAGTGAAATGGCTCAGGAAGATCCTGACTTTCTCTCCTACGCCATGCCCAGAAATGATTACCTACTCCCTTTATCTGATGAAGATAATAAAGCCATAATTCTTAATGCCGCTCGAGGTTCTGGAAAAAGCGGATTACTGATCTCATTATCCGAGCGCCTAAAAGGTACTTCCAATACCAAAATAATTTCACTTGATTACAGAGATATGGTTTTTCCCGTTGGGAAAATATCTGTTAATGAATCTATTAACTATTGGAAAAATACCATTCTTTCTAAGGTTGTTGCGGAAATAGGTACAAGTAAAGGCTGGGCTTTTATTGATGATGATATCTGTGCCGTAGAGCTATCAGAAAACTACGGAGTTAAGAGCAAGAACCTACTAACATCAGTCCTATCTAGGCTTAAATTTAAATCAAGCCCTATCGAACGCTGCCAATTTGACTCAAATATCACGATTAAACAGCTCTCAAGAATAATATCCGCATCCTCAATAAAATATTGGATCATGTTAGATGAGATGGATGATATTTATGATAATGGAGATGAGATCAATCTACTCATCGGCCTACTTCAAGTTGTCGCCTATTTAGGAGTACGAATTCCCAACATATGGGTTCGAGTCACGATTCGCCCCCATATTCTGACATTATTAAGAACGACCAATGGCACAATTCAAAAATTAAACGAATATGAACTTAACCTATCTTGGAGTAAAGAGCAGATAAAGGAGGTGCTGGCAAGAAGGTTAGATTTCTATCAAAGAAATAACTCTAACGAAGACCAACTTGAACTAACACTTTCAGAGCCTAATGCCTTAAGTGATAAATCCATAGAAACCTCAAAGCTCATTTCAACCTACTTTGAAGATTTTGACATGGGATTTTCAGTTGGTTCAACCTCTAATTATCGAGCTTTCGGTACACTGTGTTTTTACCGTCCTAGGTGGCTTATTGAATACTGTAAAGAGGTAAGAAAAATAACAACTGAAAGCAAAAGAAGTAATCTGTATCACTATAAAAGGGCTTTTCTTCCATTTGGAAATAGAAGAATACAGTTTATATCTGGGGAGTTTTCTAAAACAATCCACTATATCCATGCCGCGATGAATGCCTTAATAGCACTGGATGTGTCAGGCTTTGGAACCTCAAAGAAATTTAGATCTGTCATTGTCAATCAGATTATTAAAACAGGAATAGTGCAAGCTGAAGAGCATGAGTATCATAGAGTTGCATTAGATATTGCAAAAAACTTATACATCACTGAATTTGTAAGAGGGAAAGTGCGAGTCGACGGAGCGGGGGGTTATCATCGCTTCTACTACTATAATGATCGACCCGATCTACTCAGCTCCTGGCAACAAGACAAAAATATACATTGGGAGATACACCCTACATTTCAAAGAGCATTTGATTTAGAAGATAGCCAAGTGTACAAAATTTCTGAAGATGTCAAAATAATAGGAAATAAACATCAAGATAAAGAGGGTGCGACCTAAATACTCTACTCAGGTATTTTTAGTGCTGCTCTGAAAAATTAATCCTGAGCAGCACCAAAGTGAATAGCTAGATTTTACAAAATATAACCACTCTCTTCATGTTCAGACTGATCTAAACCTGTGATCTCTTGCTCGCTACTAACCCTTAAGCCATTAACTAACTTACCGATAATCATAAAGAGTACCCAAGAGACAACCGCTGTATAAGCAAAGGTCGCGACAACACCGATAAGCTGAACGCCAAGTTGATCTAACATGGTCTCATTACCTTCAGCAAACCCATAACCACTAAATACACCTAATTGAGTTGAGCTAAAAATGCCTGCTAGCAAGGTACCTAAAATACCGCCAACACCGTGCACTGGAAAAACATCCAATGAATCATCGATCCTTAACTTTTGTTTGATATAAACCGTCGCGTAGAAACATACCATGCCGCCTAAAAGGCCAATGATCAGTGCGCCACCTGGCCCAACATAACCCGAAGCAGGTGTGATAGTGCCTAATCCCGCCACCATACCGGTTACGACCCCTAACGCGCTGGGCTTACCAAACTTTATCCACTCAATGGCCGCCCAAGTCATGGCGCCCATCGACGCTGCAAGGTGTGTAACCAAAATAGCCATAGCCGCACTACCATTCGCACCGAGTGCACTGCCGCCATTAAAGCCAAACCAGCCGACCCATAACATGCCCGCACCGGTAACTGTCATCGTCAAGTTGTGAGGCATAATCGCTGAGTTAAGAAAACCTTTACGGGGCCCAAGCACTTTTGCAGCCACCAGAGCGGCAACACCCGCTGTGATATGAACAACCGTTCCCCCAGCAAAATCATATAAGCCTAACTCTGCTAACCAGCCACCACCCCACACCCAGTGGGTAATCGGAGCGTAAACCAGAAGCAACCAAGCACCAGAAAACAGCATCACAGCCGAAAACTTCATTCGCTCGGCAAAGCCACCGATAATCAAGGCGGGCGTAATAATGGCAAAAGTCATCTGGAACAACATAAACAGAGGCTCAGGAATATCGCCAGAGAGATCATCTCGGCCCATTCCCGCCAACATCACCTTGTCCAGTCCACCAATAAAACCATTACCACTATCAAATGCAAGCGAGTACCCGATCACAAACCAGAGTACCGAAGCTAGCCCCGCAATAGAGAAACACTGCATCAGTACAGAAAGCACATTTTTGCTGCGTACTAACCCGCCATAGAACAGAGCAAGTCCTGGCAAGGTCATCAATAGAACCAGTGCCGATGAGCTTAATACCCACGCAGTGTTAGCGCCATTAAATGCACTCTCTTCAGCCAAAGCAGGAAGAGAGAAACAACTAAAGCCAATCAGGAAACTCAATATTATCCACTTCATCTAAATAGCCTCATCGCCTTCTTCTGATGTTCTAATACGAACCACCTGCTCTAGTGGGGACACAAAAATTTTGCCATCACCTATTTTGCCCGTATTAGCGGCGCTGATAATCGCTTCAATCACCTCATCTTCATGACCGCTGGATATGGCGATCTCTAGTTTAATTTTTGGTAGGAAATCCACAGAATACTCAGCACCACGATAGAGCTCAGCGTGACCTTTCTGGCGTCCGAACCCTTTGACTTCTGTGACAGTTAAGCCCTGTACTCCCAATGAAGACAAGGCTTCACGGACATCATCTAATTTAAAAGGCTTTATAATTGCGGTGATCAGTTTCAACGCCCTCTCCCGTTTTATTAACTACAAATATTAGTTAACGTTAAAGCAGGAATCAGGCCATTGAGTTAAAGTGTTTATTTTCAATAAATTAAAAATATTGTTAGCTAAAGTGAACCAGCAAGGTGCATCACCATGGTGCATAAAAAATTATCAACGCACACAATAGGTGCATAGCTTCGCACCTTTGATGCATAGAGGTGCAAGCGGGTAATTTTTTTGGGGGGAAATAAAGCCTGCCACGGGAGCAGGCTAATACCAGTCAGTATAAATTCACAAGGAAATACCCTTCTATCAGCTATTCGCCTTGAATTCGTTTGCCAAAAAAAACCTGAGTATCTCAACTTCCTATACTGATTGCTTGATTGCTTGATTGGTTGATAGTTATAAAGGACACCCTGTCGGCTAATCGGCAGGAGTCTCCTCCTTTCGCTTAGATTTGACCCTAAGGTTCAACATCTCCACAGCGATAGAGAAGCCCATAGCAAAGTAGATATAGCCCTTAGGTATATGCACGCCAAACCCTTCAGCCAACAATGTAAAGCCAATTAAGGTGAGGAAAGTCAGCGCTAACATCTTCACCGTTGGATGCCGCTCAACAAAGTCACCTACAGACTTGGCCGCAAACATCATCACACCAACAGCGATCACAATCGCAAGTATCATCACCTCAACATCATCGGCCATACCGACAGCGGTGATCACTGAATCCAATGAAAAGACAATATCGAGGATCGCAATCTGTATTAAGACAAAGAAAAAGCCACTGCCCCTTGCCTTAGGAGCCGTTTCACTCTCTCCCTCTAAACAGCCATGTATCTCGGAGGTACTCTTATAGATAAGGAAGAGTCCACCAAAGAGTAGGATCAGATCACGCCCAGATACACCATGTTCCATCACAGTAATAAAGGGCTCAGTTAGTTTCATCACCCAGGCGATAGAGATAAGCAGGAGAATACGGGTCAGCATCGCCAGACCTAAGCCTAAAACTCGGGCACGCTCTCGTTGATGCTCTGGCAGTCGTCCCACCAAAATGGAGATAAAGATAATGTTGTCAATACCAAGGACAATCTCCAACACAGTTAATGTCAGTAGTGCTAGCCAAGCATTGGGATCGAGTAGTAGTTCCATAGAGAACTCCATAGAAAAAAACAGACAGTGAATAAGCTTAAGATTAAATCAATCAGTGCTCAACTCAGTGAGCTAAGTTGAATAATGTAAAATAAAGGAGGATGGATCACTTTACTTTAAGTCAGACTAAATGAATTAAGAATTAACAGAAGATGTAAGTTTCTTAATCTTCAGAAATAGTTAACTAAGGCTGATAATACCTGATGTATAGTGCAGCACGGGGGTTATCCTTTGCGAGCTATCAGCCGACGCCCCTCTCTCATCGACAGCCCTCTGTCCTGAGCACAGTTTCAACCTTGTGTTAGCTCGATTTAGGAACATTAACTATGCTAGATTCATTTATCTCAGTGCTTACCGCCCTGTGGCAACAAGATTTTGCCCTACTGCAAAGTCCCGGCAGCGCAGCAATGATCTACTTATGTATCTTTTCACTTATCTGGCTTGAAAGCGCGCTTTTGCCCGCAGCACCTATGCCCTGTGACAGTGTCGTTATTCTCTCCGGCAGCTTAGCCGCAGCAGGCATCATCAGTTTGCCTTTGACCTTTACCCTTCTACTAGTTGCGGCCGCCACAGGCAGTTGGGTTGCTTTTCTACAGGGCCGCTGGTTACACAAGCTTCCCAAAATTCAAAAGTGGATAGACGCCGTGCCTGAGCACCGCATGAACACCGTCGATAAGCTGCTTAATCAACATGGATTACTGGCACTTTTTACCGCCCGTTTTATTCCTGTCGTCCGTCCTCTACTGCCGTTAATGATGGGGTTACACATAAAGAAAGTGACCCACTTCCACTACTTTGCTTGGTTAAGTGCAGGGATCTGGTGCGCCTTACTCATCGGTTTTGGCTACTCCCTCTCCTACTTGCCAGAGAAGATCGCAAAAGTGGTCACCATGGGACTGATGATAGCGCCAGTGCTTACCTTAGCCATCGCCATCGTCAGCTTCTTAACCGGTTATCTGCTTAAAAAGAGACGTGCAGTTAAGACTCTTAAGCCACTGACCCAACTTGATGATCAATCACAGGTCTAATAAAAAACCGGAGCATCTAGCTCCGGTTTTCAGTTATTAACTATTATGATTTTAGCCTTTAACGGCTGTCGCAAATCTTTGGGCTTTATATTGAGGATTCATCAGGTTCTCAATGGAGAAGATCTCATCGAGCTGCTCCTCTGATAGTAGTCCTCGCGCTAACACCACCTCTCGCACGCTTTGACCTGTTTCAGCACAAATTTTACCGACGATATCCCCTTCATGATGACCAATAAATGGGTTCAAATAAGTGATGATACCGATAGAGTTAAGTACAAAGTCCTGACAGATCTGACGATTTGCCGTGATCCCCTTAATGCACTTATCTTTAAGCGTAAAGCAGGCATTTTCCAGCAGCGACAATGACTCAAACAGACTCTGTCCAATAACAGGCTCCATCACATTAAGTTGTAACTGCCCCGCTTCAGCCGCCATCGTAATGGTCAAATCGTTACCACATACTTTAAATGCCACCTGATTAACCACCTCAGGGATAACCGGATTAACTTTAGCTGGCATAATTGATGAACCCGCCTGCATTTGAGGTAGGTTTATCTCATTAAATCCACAGCGAGGACCCGAAGACAACAGACGAAGGTCGTTACATATCTTAGACAGCTTGATGGCAAAGCGCTTTAAGGCGCTCGATAGCATCACATAGGCGCCACAATCGGATGTCGCTTCAACTAAGTCTTCTGCAGGTACAAAGGCGTGGCCCGTGATCTCAGCCAGTTTTTCGATGGCTAATTGAGAATAGCCTTGCGGCGTATTAAGTCCGGTACCGATCGCAGTGGCCCCTAAATTGACTTCAAGCAGTAGCTCCTGACAGCGTTGTATGCTTTTCAGCTCCTCCTTCAAGGTAACACCGAAAGCGCGAAACTCCTGCCCAAGGGTCATAGGTACCGCATCTTGTAGCTGAGTTCGCCCCATCTTTAGCACATCATCAAACTCTGCCGACTTAGCCATAAAGGTATCGATAAGTAGAGTCAGAGCAGCTAAAACAGATTCGGTTCGCTCAAACAGCGCAACACGAAAGCCTGTTGGATAGGCATCATTAGTGCTCTGGGACTTATTGACATGATCGTTAGGGTTAATATGTTGATAGCTCCCCTTCTCATGTCCCATCTGAGTCAAGGCGATATTGGCGATCACCTCATTGGTGTTCATATTGACTGAGGTGCCAGCGCCCCCTTGAAATGCATCGACGGGAAACTGATCATAAAATCGCTCACCGGCTAACAGGGTGTCACAAGCCCTAACAATCGCTGCTGCGATATCTTGAGATATGGTGCCTAGCTCTCCATTTGCTAAGGCTGCGGCTTTCTTGGTTTTCACCATGCCGCGAACAAACTCAGGACAATCACCAATTTTTTCACTGCTGATATTAAAGTTTTCCATCGCTCTTAGGGTATGAATACCGTAAAACGCCTCTTTCGGGATCGATTTATCCCCTAGCAGATCCGTTTCTAAACGTGTTTCTTCGCTAAGGTTTGCGTACATTACCGTCATGACTGAATTCACTTATGATTGTGATTAATAAAGGTCTGAGATAACGAAAGGGCAGGAGATAGCTTGAGGTCTTAAGCTATCTATAGCAATGAGATTTGCCCCTTTAACGTCATCGGAAATTGCTCTCCTAACTTAGGGTAACATTGGCACTAAATGGCTCAAATACTTTTATGCAGATTAATATCATTACTTAAAAATATATCTATTTTAGCGCGATGACATGGGGGTGTTTCTCACTAGAGTGCTCATGAAAAATATCATCCAGATACCCAGCTAGATCTTTCTCTGTCAGCTCCGCTGGGATCACTACATCAAACACACGGGAACGTAAACCTAGGCCTGAATCGATAAAGAGCAACCAAGCCCCCTCTTTTCGTTGTACTAACATGGCTTTTCCAAACACATCAAACTTAAGCAAAGTACTTCTCCCACCGTTGAAAAACATGTCAAACCTGACTAAGCAAAGCTAGCAGTTTTGTATCAAAAGCAACATGGCTTACGCCTCTTTTCCTTGAAAAAGCAAGACAAACCTCAAGCTGTTATTACTCATACCGCGCCAATGCTCAAATAACAAACATAACCATTAGTTAATGATTTTCCTTTAAATACTAATACTTAAAGTATTTTTTAGAACTTTTTATATTTTTTCACACACGTTTTTTAACCTTTTAAAGGTAACGTCATGAGCTATAGCACAGTCTAGTTAAATACTTTGATCCTGATCAATTCAATCACGATTTTATTAATTCAATCACAAGTAAAAAATACTAGGCAGCCATCGATAGTGTAAGGAAGGTTATGGGTGTAAATAAAAACAAGAAGAGTCAGGCAATAAAAGCCATATCACTCTCCATTAGTTTATTCGTTATGGGAAGTATTAGCGCAGCTTCAGCGGCAGATGATCAAGCGTTACTGAATATGTGTAAAGCCTGCCATGGCAATGATGGAAGCAGTGAGTTTGCCTCAATTCCAAATCTAAAATGGCAAAACACAGCCTATATGGTGAAACAACTAGAGCAGTTTAAAAGTGGTCAGCGCCAAGATAAAACCATGACTAAAGTCGCCAAAATACTAAATAAAAAACAGATGGAAGCACTGGCAAGCTACTTTAATAAAGGTAAGGAAGAGTAACAATGAGTATCGACAGACGTAAATTTTTAAAGGGCGCCGTAGCCACTTCAGTCACCGCAATGCTGCCAATCAACTGGGCCTTTGCACAAAACCGCCCTGCAGGTATGGCACCGCTCGATCTCTCAGCCGTTAAATGGTCCAATGTAGATGATCTTCCTGAACACTTTAAAGTGCTAAACTCCAGTCCGTTAAACGCCTTCCCACCTGAGCATCTACTTGCCCCAGTAAAGACCCCAGCTGATGTGGCCTTTATCCGCTGGAACGGCCAGATGCCGGACTTTGAAAATATCGATCCCGATACCTGGGAGTTCACCGTCGACGGTGAGTCAATCGAAACCCCAAAGACCTACACCATTGCTGAGCTTAAAAATAAATTTAAAACCCATACTCAGCAGCTGGTACTTGAGTGTGGCGGTAACAGTCGCGAAAACTTCTACCCTAACGCTAAGGGAAATCAATGGAGTAATACTGCGGTTTTTTGTGCAGAGTGGACTGGTGTGCTGGTCAAAGATCTGTTGGCAGATTGTGGTGTTAAGAGTGATGCCGTCTACACGGCGCATTATGGCGCAGATAAGCATATCAGTGGCAAAGGCGCTGCGATCTCTCGTGGTGTACCGATTGAAGCTGCGATGAATGAAAATGCCATGATAGCTTGGGGCATGAATGGCGAAGATATTCCATATATGCACGGTTACCCGCTGCGTATCGTCTTCGGTGGTCGCCCAGGCTCAGTATCACAAAAATGTGCAACAGGCATGGGCGTGCGTGATCGCGTCCACGATGGCAAAAAGATGGAAGCCCCAGCCTATCAGGTTCCTAAACATCCGGTCGCACCTGGCGAAAAAGTCGCTAACAAAGATTTTAAGATTATCGAAGAGATGATTGTTAAATCGCTTATTACCGCGCCGCAAACTGGTGGCGAGCTAGCGCTAGGCAAATCTTTAGAGGTCAGTGGCCATGCTTGGGCAGGTACGCGAGATGTGGCTAAAGTCGAAGTCAGTTATGACTACGGAACAACGTGGCAGACAGCCTCGTTAACGAAACCTGTTAACCCGATGGCGTGGCAACAGTGGAAGGTAAATCTGAAGCTACCTCAGACCGGTTATTATGAGATCTGGGCCAGAGCTACCGATACCAAGGGCGATACTCAACCTATGGTTCAACCTCAATGGAACCCTAAAGGTTACCTATTTAACGGTTGCCACAGAGTCGCTGTAAGGGTCGTATAATGAAAAAACACCTTTGTACGGTCGCACTACTGCTCGCCACCAGCGCTTTTGGCGCTGCCGCCACCGAGCAATATCCGGTTGATAAGGCCACAGGTCTTATCATGGCACCGGGTTGGGAGATGGTTAAAAATCAGTGCAACGCCTGTCATACCAGCTTGATAATTCCCCAGAACGTGGGTAGCCGGGAAGTATGGCGTGACACCATTCAGTGGATGATAGACACCCAAGGCCTATGGGATCTCAATGAAACTTGGGATCCTGTACTCGATTACCTTGAGACCTATTACAATGAATCGGGTATCGATATGAAGATCTTCAGACGTAAGCCATTAGAAGCCGCTCAGATGCCCCCCCTTCCTCAAAAGATGGAGATCGAATAATGACGTTAGTCTTAAAAGCGTCACTATTGACGGCGGGACTTCTACTCTCGAGCAGCGCTATTGCAGCGACAGAGAGCCCAGAAATTGAGTTTAGCAAGGCTTTAGCCGTCACAGAGCTTAAACTCGATAAAGCGCTATTGGCTCAGAAATTTGATCTTACCCAAGGTGAGATGTTGGCCAACACGCGCTGCATCGCTTGTCATGGCAGTGCGATGTTAGGCATGATGCCAACTTATCCGAGCCTGATGGGGCAAAAAACGGCCTACCTGTTTAAGCAACTTATCGACTTTAAGCAGGGGGATAGAACAGACCCTATCATGCAAGCACAAGCAGGCATGTTATCCCAAGCTGAGATGAAAAACGTCGCTTACTACTACTCACAGCAAGCCCCGCTATCATTGACTAAATAATCAAAGCCCTCTTAAAAATCCGGCAGATACTGCCGGATTTTTTTATTGACTAAATACTGGATAAGATAAGCCAACTTTTTGAGTCAAAACTTCCCCTAAATCCCACAAAATAGATCGCGCAGATATTCCACAAACGCTGTGACTCTGGTATAGTGCCGCCTCAGCCACCCTACATAACTTTTGGCATGATAATCGGGTCTATACCTGCTATTCGCGCCCCCAGAAATTGGAAATAAAGGCTGATGACTCAGTTTCAAGGTTCTCATATCCTATCGGTAAACCAGCTCAACCTGGACGCCGTTCAACAGATATTCAATGTTGCTTCCCGCATGACACCCTATGCCCTTAGACAGAAACGTACCACAGTCTTAGATGGTGCCATCTTAGGCAATCTGTTTTTCGAACCAAGTACACGTACTCGTATCAGCTTCGGTTGCGCATTTAACCTGCTCGGCGGTAAAGTCAACGAAACCGTTGGTATGGCATCATCGTCACTGTCAAAAGGTGAATCCCTCTACGATACAGCCCGAGTGCTCTCAAGCTACTCAGATGTGATTGCGATGCGCCACCCTGAAGCTTTCTCAGTAAAAGAGTTTGCTCAAGGTAGCCGTGTACCAGTGATTAATGGCGGCGATGGCTCCAACGAGCATCCAACTCAGGCCCTACTGGATCTGTTTACCATACAGAAAGAGCTCGCAACCCAAGGGCAAGATATCAGCGGTATGAATATCGCGATGGTGGGCGACCTTAAATTTGGCCGTACTGTGCACTCGCTCTCTCGTCTGCTGTGTATGTATAAAGATGTGACCTTCACATTGGTTTCACCAAAAGAGTTGGCGATGCCTGACTATGTATTAAATGACATAGAAAATGCTGGGCATAAGATCACAATTACCGATCAACTTGAGGGTAATCTGGATCAGGCTGATATACTCTACCTCACACGCATTCAAGAGGAGCGTTTTCCTTCACAGGAAGAGGCCAATAAATATCGTGGTAAGTTCCGACTGAACCACACTATTTATACGAAACACTGCAAATCAAATACAGTGATCATGCACCCGCTACCTAGAGACTCTCGTGAGCAAGCCAATGAACTGGATAATGACCTTAACAGTCACCCTAATCTGGCTATCTTTAGACAAGCAGATAACGGCCTGCTGATCCGTATGGCACTATTTGCACTGACACTCGGTGTTGACACACAACTAGAGAAACATGAGTGTCCGGTTAACTGGTATTCACGTAAAGCCGAACTATAACCCGGCAACAGACTTTTAAAGGATTGATAATGACCCGTTCCGACGAACTATTTGAACAGGCTAAAAAAACCATCCCAGGCGGTGTTAACTCACCAGTACGTGCTTTTAATGGCGTAGGTGGTTCACCTCGCTTTATCGATAAAGCTGATGGTGCCTATATCTATGATGCTGACGGCAAAGCTTACATCGATTATGTGGGTTCTTGGGGCCCGATGATCTTAGGTCACAACCACCCAAAAATTCGTCAAGCAGTATTAGAAGCCGTTGAAAATGGTCTCTCTTTCGGCGCGCCAACTGAACTTGAAGTCAAGATGGCTGAGAAAGTTATCGAGATGGTTCCTTCAATGGAGCAGGTTCGTATGGTGAGTTCAGGTACTGAAGCAACCATGAGCGCTATTCGTCTTGCACGTGGCTTCACTAACCGTGACAAGATCCTAAAATTTGAAGGTTGCTACCACGGTCACGCTGACTGTCTATTGGTCAAAGCAGGTTCTGGTGCACTGACTTTAGGCCAACCTAGCTCTCCAGGGATCCCTGAAGATTTCGCTAAGCACACGTTAACGGCAACCTATAACGAACTGAAGTCGGTAAAGACCCTGTTTGAACAGTACCCAGAAGAGATCTCTTGTATCATTCTTGAGCCTGTTGCTGGCAACATGAACTGCATTCCACCTGTAGAGGGCTTCCTTGAAGGTCTACGTGCAATTTGTGATCAGTATGGCGCACTGCTTATTATCGATGAGGTGATGACAGGTTTCCGTGTATCTAAGAGCGGCGCTCAAGGTCACTACGGTATTACCCCTGACCTAACTACACTAGGTAAAGTCATTGGCGGCGGCATGCCAGTTGGCGCATTTGGCGGACGTAAAGATGTGATGCAGTTTATCGCACCTACCGGCCCTGTTTATCAAGCAGGTACTCTTTCTGGTAACCCAATCGCCATGTCTGCGGGTCTTGCCCAGATGGAAGAGTTATGTGCTGAGGGTTTGTATGAAGAGTTAGCCGCTAAGACTAAGCGCATTGCCGAAGGCTTTAAAGCTGCTGCAAACAAGCATGGCATCCCTATGTCTATCAACTATGTAGGCGGCATGTTTGGCTTCTTCTTCACCGAAGAGGAGAAGGTGACACGTTTCGATCAAGTAACCCAGTGTGATGCAGAGAAATTCCCTGAATTCTATCACGGCATGCTAGATGAGGGTGTTTACTTAGCCCCTAGCGCCTACGAAGCAGGCTTCCTCTCTATGGCTCATGGTGAGAAAGAGCTAGAAGAGACATTAGCAGCTGCTGAACGCGTATTCGCTAAAATGGCTAAATAACTAATTGCTATTCCACTAGCCATTAAGTTTCAGGCACAAAAAAAGGACGCATCAAGCGTCCTTTTTTATGCTCTTAATGTTAAAAAGGCCGTCTTTTCTCATGACCAAACATCCAAGCTGAGCGAAGAATGATTAATGCGATAAATGTTTGAATTAGCAGTGTCGGATGATCCATCGCCACCCCAAGATTATCTAGTATTCCAAAGCCTACAAACTGCTTAGCGCATACAACCAACCAAGCCAATGACCCCAGTAACAAAATAGCTCTTAGCAAAAACTTCATACGACAACCTCCCATCAATCCGCGTAAATTTAGACAATGTGCCAACAATCATTTACCCGTAAAACCCATGTCCTCTACTAGACACATTGTGAAACACTTTACTGGATACTTTTTGAGCAGTCAATATTTTGACACTGGTAGAAATAGGAGAAAAAATGAGGATTATTAAGTTACGAAAGCTGTATATAAGATACGCAATTGCAAGTCATTATTTATTTTAAATATTTACACCAACAGATTTCCCTAATAAATAAAAAAATAAATTAGCATTTCTTATGGATTTTTAGAAAATACTGACTAGCAATCACCATATTCCACTTAAAAAAGCGTTATCTCTAAGTAAACTGTTCGCAGTTATCACTAAAAATTACATCCAGCCCGATAACTTTCAGCTCCTGTTTCATTGACAATGTATTAACCATAACCACCAAGGTGACTCTTGCCTCAGTTTTCCAGAAAACATGAGCCAGTTAACACTTGTGTTATCCCCCTCTCTGTGGCCTAATTCGCACCGCAAAGCACACCAAGATTAACCAAACCTTAAAATTAAACCGTTTACTGCTACCTAGTAGACCCATAATCAGCTGTAGGAACTGTCGTATGCTCTACATATTCCTTATCTCTCTCGCCGTTCTGGCGCTGTTAAGTATCATCTTCGAGGAGGTAACCCACCTCAACAAAGCCAAAACCACCCTATTTTTTGGCTGTATCTCTTGGATCGCACTCTTTATGTCAGCAGGAGATCCTGGCCATGAAAAGTTGATCGCAGCTGAGTTAAATGAAAACCTACTTGAGATAGCCACGCTTTGGTTGTTCTTAATGTCGACCATGACCTTTGTCGCCTACCTGAATGCTAAGGGGATGATCCAGATCTTGGTGCAAAAGCTATTTCCCCAGAAGGTGTCAGTACGAGTCTTAATGCTGCAGGTCGCGCTTTTCTCTCTTATTCTTTCGGCTATCTGCGACAATGTCACCGCGACGTTAGTGTCACTGGGATTGCTAACCACCTTCAAGCTTGATAATCAGATGAGACGCAGGATGGCAGTGCTGATCATTTTCGCGGTCAACTCAGGGGGCGTTTCATTAATCACTGGAGATGTGACCACCTTGATGATCTTCCTTGGAGGTCATGTACAGATGTCAGAGCTGCTTATCCTCTTTGTACCTGCTGCGGTCAGTGTCATGTTACTTGCGGTATTGTTCTCTCTTAAGGCCGAAGGTCATGTCAGTACCACTCCAATAACACGTGATTACCATAAGGTCGATGTTGTTATCGCCTTCATCTTTTTCTGTACGATTATCGCGACCATGGCATTGAATATCCTGTTTGGGATCCCACCCGTGCTCACTTTCTTAACCGGTCTCTCGATCCTATTTCTGGTGGGACATAACTTTCGAAGTAAAAAGGAGGAGATGGAGATTCTGGAGTACATTAGACAGGTGGAGTATGACACCCTGCTGTTCTTCCTAGGAATACTGCTACTGGTTGGGATGCTAAAAGAGATAGGTACATTAGATCTATTAACTGAGGTCTACGCCATGTATGACCCAAATATCTCAAACTTTGTTACCGGTATTGGCTCAGCCATCTTAGATAACGTGCCACTTACCGCTGCTCTATTGAAAGCGGAACCGGTATTAACCACGGCAGAATGGTTAGGCTTAACCTACTCAGTTGGCGTCGGCGGCTCCCTACTGGTCATAGGCTCAGCATCGGGCATTATCGCCATGAGCAAGGTTAAAGAACTGACCTTTGTCAGCTACCTTAAATATGTTCCTGCACTACTGCTTTGTTACAGCTTAGGTTATGGTTTAACTCTCTTTATCGCCAATCATCTTCATGGTTAAGACGGTAATTGATAGAGACAAAAAAGCCTGTGAATACTCCCTTTAATGACGCATTCACAGGCTTTTGTCAGTTAGCCATAATATTTAAAAACCATAGCACTTAAATTGCTGGCACCTTAAATTCAGTCCCTTGGATGGCTAGTACTACATCTCGCGGTCTTATCTCCACAATCTCAAGTTTGCCTCCAATAGAGTCCCCCTGCTGCAGCTCAGCACCATCGACATTAAGCCATCGATTATTGGGATCGCTAGAGTATACATGGGCATTGATATTAAACTCTGGTACCTGCAGTTGCAGACCTGCGGGCAGTTGACCGTAACTGGGTAGAGTGTCCTGCTTTGGTGTGGGAATGGGGTCAAGGCTCTTTTGCGTCACAGGTGTTGCCACCGATCTATTCACTTCAACCTCTTTCAGTGCAGCCTCGAATGCAGCTAACAGGTTACCCTCACTCTGATAGTTACGGGTTTCCTCCTCAACTTGAGGTTGAGCTTGATTTTGCGTCTGCTCAGGTTGTTGCAGAACTTGACTCTTAGTCATCCCCAAATCATGAGCTGCTGAATCCACCTGATACTTAAGTGAATTGAGTAACTCCTGACCTTTATGGTTTGCATTCGCGCCCAAAATAATAGGCTCACTTGCTGTATCATCGACAGAAGATGTTGCTAAATTTCGCTGAGAATGCTCCCTGACCGCTTGCCTTGGCTGAGTTTGAGGCTGAGATTGAGCCTGATACCTTACTGGCATTGACTCTGCGATAGGAAGTGCCACCTTACCCGCAAGCTGAATACCGTTTTTAACCGAAGCAGAACTCTCATCAGCCACCGCTATCTCTTGCACTTTTTCAAATAAAATAGGCTCTACTTGTTGAGACTGATTTTCAGTCTTTGTCACCTCAGTGCTTTGATCGCGAACCAGCCAAGTGATCACCACTAACAAGCTCAAAATCACTAAGCTAAGTAGAAGCAACACCCCTCTATTTCTCCCTCTACTTAGCTGCTCATATTGCGCTCTTGGGGTCAGTACCGGATCTAGGTTTATATCGGCATCTTGCTGTTTAGCCCGAGTAACAGCGTCGAGTAAAATAGACATTAGTAGTGACCCTTAGCTTGCATCAACCTTGGCCCTTGGGCACTCAAGTAGAGATTAAGCTGAACTAATGTCTGACTGCCGGCAATGGCATCCGCTCTCAATCCATGCTTACGCTGGAAGCGTTTTAACTGCTCCTCCAGCTGAGTATCAAATCGACTCACCAGACGAGGAGCTGTGTTATCTATTTTAGCTAAGCTATTTTCCAGCCACTGGATCTGCGCCGGATTTGAGCCTTTGCCTATCTCATGGGGCAGCTCATCTGGCGCCTGCCAGAGTAGCTCAAATGTGCCGCTAAAGTGACGGTTAAACCACTCTCTGTCGACCCAAAGTTGCTGCTCATTAAGCTGGAGAAGTAACTGATCGCCACTTCTTGATACTACCGTCCCATAGAATGCTTCATCTTGGCCATCGACCAGATAGACCACCGCAGGGAAGTTAAGACGGGTTAATGAGTTCCAGTTCCCCTGTTGCTGAAAACATGAAAGCCCTTGTTGCTCGGCAGACTGACAGGCACTCAAACCTAAATAGGGTACTTTCCCCCAAAGACCTAAAATACTGGCATAGGCTGTATCTATGTTGCGGCTATTCGCAATCGCATCATTTAACACCCGCTGACTCGCATCTAACTTATTTTCGCGACTGGCTTTAACTGGCTCAGCGCTAACTTCAGGCTTAACAACAGGGCTGACTTGGGCCGATGGCGTCGCCACTGCACTCTGCTGCTTGGTGAGTAACAGATAACCTAACACACAGCTCAATCCCACCGCTGCTGCGATACCCGCAGGCAGTAGGTAGTTAGTCTGCTTAATCTCCTCTCCTAGCACTTCGGCTGAAGCTGAGATCACCATCTTTTTATCTACGGGAACTTTTGACTTAGCGTAGCTCGCCATTAATGCGCGCTCACATAAAAGATTAATTAAACGAGGAATACCACCACTGTATCTGTGTAACGCTTTGATAGCCCCCGTATTAAACAGTGGCTCATGACGCCCAGCCACTTGCAACCTGTGGTGAACATATAACCCCACCTCTTCAGGCGTTAGTGGCAGCAGGTGGTATCTTGCGGTGATCCTCTGCGCCAACTGGCGTAACTCTTGACGTTTAAGGAGTTGCTGAAGCTCAGGCTGACCAATTAAAATAACCTGCAGTAGCTTTTTGGTATCGGTTTCAAGGTTGGTTAGCAGACGTAACTGCTCAAGTACTTCCGCTCTTAGATGCTGGGCCTCATCAATAATGAGAACGGTATTGCGTCCCTTCTCATGGTTAGCCAGCAGATACTTACTCAACAGATCCGTTAACTGCTTCAGTGTCGGCTCTTTCTCATATTCGATTGAAAGCTCATCACATAAGGTGGCAAGCAACTCGAGCTCGGTAAGAGAAGGATTGAGAATAAAAGCGGTATCCGTATTCTCCGGCAGCTGATTGAGCAGGCAGCGAGAGACGGTGGTTTTACCCGTGCCAACCTCTCCAGTTAGCAGGACAAAGCCCCCTGTGTCGCCTAAACCATAAGTTAGATGTGCTAATGCTTCACGATGGCGATCGCTGAGGAACAGATAATGGGGGTTGGGTGCGATAGAGAAAGGGTTATCGCTTAATCCAAAAAACGCCTTGTACATGCAGTTATCTATCCTTATAACGACAAAATAGTAAAAAAACAGTTCAAATTAAAGCTAACAGCCTAGCATGTCAAAAAATGGATGAAAAAATGCGTCTGTATGCCGATTCAAGGCATGATAAGCTTCCTACATCACAGTAAAAGAGGCAGTGGATCCAAAAGTGAAATTTTATCTGGTCGGCGGCGCGGTTCGCGACAATCTACTCAAACTTCCCATTAAAGATCGTGACTACATGGTGGTCGGCGCGACGCCAGAGCAGATGTTTGAGCTGGGCTATAAACAGGTGGGTAAAGATTTCCCCGTTTTTCTGCACCCTAAAACCCAGCAAGAGTATGCATTAGCGCGCACAGAGCGAAAAACAGGTAGTGGCTATGGCGGCTTTAGCTGTAATGCCAGTCCAGATGTGACTCTGGAAGAGGATCTGCTTCGCCGCGATCTGACCATCAATGCTATCGCACAAGACGACAAAGGTGAGCTATTCGACCCCTATGGCGGTATCAAAGATATAGAGAGAAAACGACTTCGCCATGTCTCAGGCGCATTCGTAGAAGATCCCTTAAGGGTACTAAGAGTAGCCCGCTTTGCCGCTCGTTTTTACCACCTTGGCTTTACCGTTGCCGATGAAACATTGGCACTGATGACCAAGATCAGCCAAAGCGGTGAGCTTGAGGCGTTAACGCCTGAGCGGGTGTTTCTCGAGCTCGATAAGGCACTATCAACTCAAAGTCCGCAAGTTTTTATTGAGGTTCTTAACCAGTGCCAAGCACTTGAGATCCTCTTCCCCGAGATCCATGCCCTCTTTGGCATTCCTCAACCTGAAAAGTGGCACCCTGAGATAGATACTGGCATACACACACTCATGGTACTAGCTCAGGCGGCTAAACTTTCCGATGAAAACAGTGTGCGCTTTGCAGCACTTGTTCACGACTTAGGTAAAGCCTTAAGCCCAAAAGCGACGCTACCGAAACACCATGGTCATGGCCAATCCGGCTTAGCCCTCATTAAGACACTCTGCGCCCGAGTCAAAGTGCCCAATGAGTACCGAGATTTAGCTCTACTTGTTAGCGATCAGCATCAGAATGTCCATAATATCCGTGAACTGCGCCCTGAGACCTTAATTAAGATATTTGATAAAGCGGATCTTTGGCGTAAGCCGGACAGACTGAAGCAACTTGCTACAGCTTGTGAAGCTGACTCAAAAGGTCGATTAGGGTTGGAGAATAGTCCTTATCCTCAAGCTGATTATCTAAGGGAGAGTTTTAAAGTCGCAAGCTCAGTCGCAGTAAAACCTATCATAGAAGCGGGCTTTAAAGGTGCAGAGATTAAAGAGCAACTTAAATTAAAGCGTATTGAAATTGTCACAGAGTTTAAAAGAAATTTTAATGAAAGCGCTATAGAGTTATTAACTAAAAAGACGACAAGAGTTGATCTAAAACGCGAAACGGTCAAAAAATAGGGGTTCAACTTGCTTTTTTGCCTATATTCATTAAGGTATTCAGACCTTAGGGTGAAAATTCGTAGCAAAATACAGTAGCTATGACATAATTAACCTGTTCAGTTGTAATGTACAGCTGTACAAATTTACCAACCTATATAAAGGGATTTCCCAATGAACAAAAAAGTACTTATGATTGCTGGCGTAGCAATGACTGCCCTTCTAGGTGGCTGTGCAAACACTACTGCTCTTGAAGAAAGTGTAGCTAACCTTGGCAACAAAGTTGACCAGCTATCTTCTGAAGTAAGCGCGCTTAAGTCAGAGCAAGGCGCTCTTTCTGCAGACGTTAAAGATGCAAAAGCAGCTGCTATGGATGCTCAAGCAGAAGCTCAGCGTGCTAACGCTCGCATCGACAACGTTGCTTCTTCTTACAAGAAGTAATTTGTCGGTATCGGCAACGCATCTTGTGTTGCCGATACACCCTTTTTTAAACTCCGCTCCTCATCTTCTTCCCTGTATAACTCCCTAGACGTAAATCTTGTCGACTCAAACACAAAACGATGCCGCCTGTTGAAAGCCTAGCGCTAAATTGTGGCCATAGTATTGGATAGTTGAAAGCTTATACAACATAGCCATTGCCAACGTACCAAAAACCTCAGCAAATTAGCTATCCCAGGAACAAAAAAGCACTCCTAAGAGCGCTTAATGAGATCGTTATGCTATATCGGCTGGTTTTACAAGCTAATATTAATCGGTAACCCATCTTGAGCAAGTAATGCATCATTGGCTTTAAAGCTATCCACACTCTCTTGACTGATAAACTTAACAATCCCAGCAGTCAAACTCACCACCTTCTCTCTGCTGGCGTCTAGCTCTGACTTTGATAGCGCAGAGTGCACCTCAATGATCTGCTCCCCATCTGGCTCAGAAGAGGTTTTAACAGTCTGGTTGATAATTCTAACTGGGTCGCCATATTTAGCCTGATGAAATAACCACTCAATATCATCCGGATTTAGACGGATACAACCAGAACTAACACGCATGCCGATCCCAAAATCTTTATTGGTACCGTGAATAAGGTAGCTGCCATCGCCGTAGGAGAGCTGCATTGCGTATTTCCCCAGCGGATTATCTGGCCCTGCCGGTACAATTCTCGGAAGCACCTCACCACGCTCCTCTAGATGATCTTTTCGAATACTGGCAGGTGGCGTCCAACTTGGATTGGGGATCCTAGATTTAATCTTAGTGACCATCTCAGGAGTTTCTCGACCAATACGTCCTATCCCAACAGGGAAAACATGGACCTCTTTGCCATTTTTAGGAAAGTAGTAGAGACGAAGCTCAGGCAGATTAATCACAATCCCAGTACGTGGAACATCAGGCAACAGCATTTGAGTAGGGATAACAAGCTTAGTACCCACATCAGGTAGAAATGGATCCACACCTGGGTTGGTTTCCATTAACTCCAAAATGCCTATGTTGTACTGTTTAGCTATCGTTTGAAAGAAGTCCCCCTTAACAACAGTGTGCATCTGGATCTCGCCAATAAGGCGACTACCATTTTCCGGCAATGTGTAGACATTTGCCAACGCAACAGAGGGGATTAAGCTTATAATGACCCACAATAACACTCGCATCATAGTTAACTCTACTTCCTAATTTAGTACCATAAAACTGGTTTAACGCTTAATAAGGCGATGAACCAACCGGAAACACATCCATGCATTGATGACTATCTCTTCTTAGACAGAGTAATCATGAAATCTATTTCAAGTTTATCAAATGAACTTGAAGCTAGCTGCTTGCGTACCTTCTCATTCGCTCTCCAGGCATAAGGTGTCATCTCCAGCAGAGCTAGAGCCTGAGCACCGTCAACTGACAGCGTAAAACTCACCTGCTCAGTGTGCAACAGCTCAAGCTCTGCAGACTTAGGCAAGTTAACCGCTTTTTCGGTAAGATCTGGATACACATGAGATTTTATCTGCCAAAGATGACGTGGAGCTGGTGAGACCTGAATCAGGTATCCACCCGGCTTTAACACCCGAATCAACTCTTTCCCCTTAAGCTGTTTATCAATTAAGGTTATCAGCTCAAAGCTCTCATCGGCAAAGGGTAACCGCTTTAACGTGCTTACGATAAACGTGCTATCGTTTTGCTCCTCCCCCTCTTCAAGCAAACACTTAGCTTCAGCTTGGATCTTCGCAGCCGAAAACAGCGCGTTTTCAGCCTCTGTGATCCCATAAGCACTCATCCCCGAAACGATACCTTTCCCTTCGGGGTTCTGAGCAAGCAGTGCTTTAATCGCTCTTAAGTAGTAGCCTTCACCACAATCATAATCTAAGTAGCTTATCTCGTCTGTCGCCAAATCAGCCTTGCGGATCATAGCTTCGACATTATCAACCACAGGTTGAAAAATCCCCGACTCTAACAGGAAGCGCTTAGCTCTCATCACCTGTCTAGAGTCTATCTGAGGCTTCTTAGCCTGACTGAAGATCCAGTAACCATTTTCATGCTTATCAAGATGGTGTTTCTTAGTGCAGTGCAAGCCCCCAGAGGCCTCATGAATTAACAGAGGCTGATCGCACACAGGACAAAGGTAAAGACTTTTCATGATTTCTCTTTTATATACCAATTGGTATTACATAAATATAAAGGCACACAGGAGTGCCCCAAGCGCCAGACGGTAGATAACAAATGGTGTCATTCCCATACGGCTAATAATTTTCAAAAATAGATGAATACAGGTATATGCTGCCACAAATGACACGCCCACACCCAATGCCAATGAGGAGTAATCGATAACATGGCTGCTCTCGAATAGATCTTTACTCATCAAAATAGCCGCACCTAAGATAACCGGTATCGACATCAGAAAGGAAAAACGAGCCGCCGCTTCACGATTTAGCCCTAACATAAGCGCGGCAGTAATGGTTGCGCCAGAGCGTGAAGTACCTGGGATGAGCGCCAAGGCTTGAGCAAAACCGATCAAAAGGGCTTTCTTCCAGCCTGTCTGATATTCAGTCAACTCACAACGGGACATTCTATCAGCCCACCAAAGCAGCAGACCAAACAAAACCGTCGTGATCGCGATAACCCCAGGGCCACGCAGGTAGACCTCTATCATATCTTTGAGGGCAAAACCTAAGATAACGGCAGGGAGAGTGGCTAAAATAATCCACCAAGCAAGCTTACTATCATCGCTCTTCTGCCCTTTAAAAATACTAGCAAGCCAAGAGGTCAGTAGTGAGACCACCTCTTTACGAAAATAGAGCACCACCGCCAACAAAGAGCCAATATGTACAGCAACATCGAAGGCTAACCCTTGATCTTCCCAGCCTAAAATCTGCGAAGGTAGAATAAGGTGCGCCGAACTCGAAATGGGTAAAAACTCGGTCAAGCCTTGAATAAGCGCTAAAATGATGACCTGAAACGTATCCATGAATATCCTTTAAATTAAAACTTATGCTCGGGAAAATTAAACATTTTGGTGTTAGCTTGATGCCATCTGCGGACAGGTAAATGGAATGGTCCACAACTTTTGACGCGTTTTATCATACTCATTCCACAGTGACTGATAACTTTGACCAGTCACAGGGTGAATCAATCGAGGCGCTATCTCAGCCAGTGGCCACAACACAAAGGCATTGGTTAAGATCTCAGCTCTAGGTAACTCAACAGGCTCTTGGCAAACAAGAGAATCATAAAGCAGCAGATCAAGATCTAAGCTTCTTGCCGAAAACTTCTTCGCACCGGGAATACGGCCATTTTCCTGCTCTATCTTCTTAAAGAGAGCCACCACCTCAGAGATACTTAATTCGGTATCCGCTGCGACCACCATGTTTAAAAAGTTACACCCTTCAAAACCCACAGCTTCGCTCTCAAAAACCGATGAGCATAGCAAGTTGTTAAAATGATAACTCAGCTCACTTAACGCGGCCTTAATGTAGTGCTCAGGCTCAATATTACTGCCTAGGCTGATAAATATTCTTGCGCTCATTAAGCGTGGCCTCTCTCTATCTCTACACCTACAGCCGCAGCAGTTGGAACCGCGCCAGGCTTCATAATGGTCACTTTAACCCAAGGCACATTAAACTCAGTCATCAGGCAGTTTGCTATCATCTCAGCCACGGTTTCAATGAGCTCAATTGGCTTCTGCGTTATCAGCGCGGTTAAGCGGTTAGAGACGGTTTCATAACAGAGCGCATGTTGATAGTCATCGGTGGCCGCTGCCATTTTGTTATCCCAAGCCATATCAAGATCGACCAATAGAGTCTGGTGGATCTGCTTTTCCCACTCATAGATCCCGATAATGGTTTCAATTTTTAACTGCCTGATTAATACCCTATCCATGACAACCTCCATGGTTAATTTCTAAAAAATAACAACAGTTCATAGTATGTCCAATGTGATCTCATCGGCATTATCTCTAATGAAATCTCGATACTTAAGTGTCATTCACTGAGGTCAGATAAGCTAAATCGGATAAAGAAGATATAATCCCAATCTAATCAGTGATATTGTCTAGCCTCTGCTGAAAGACCTCAATCAGGAAATTTCAACAGAAAAGGGAGAAAATATCCCGCAAATACAATTAATTTCATGTTAGTCCCAATATTTTTAGCGCCTAACTCGCTCACTCTACTCCCTCGGGTAGTGCAAGATAAATGTAGGCTAAAAATATTGTGGCGCGATGATACCTTAAGAAGGATAAGGAAACCAATTTGACCATAACCGCACTTACTTTAGGAATGATTTTGTCCGCTTATCTTGCCGGGTCAATCTCCAGTGCCGTGCTTGTGTGTCGCTTAAGAGGTTTACCCGATCCAAGAACTCAAGGTTCTGGCAATCCAGGAGCCACCAATGTACTGCGTATTGGCGGTGTCAGCTCCGCTGCGCTAGTGCTGTTTTTCGATATGCTCAAAGGTGCCCTGCCCGCTTATATCGCTTTCCGGTTGGGATTAGACTCAGTCTCCTTAGGTATCATTGCCATCGCCGCTTGCCTTGGCCACATCTTTCCCATCTTCTTCCACTTTAAAGGCGGTAAAGGTGTTGCGACTGCGTTCGGCGCAATGGCTCCCATCGGCCCTGAACTAGCCCTACTATTAATGGGAACTTGGGTCTTAATGGTGCTTATCTGCAGATACTCCTCGCTAGCCGCCATCGTCACCGCGCTGTTAGCGCCTTTCTATACCTGGTATCTGGACGATAGATTTGTACTCCCTGTTGCCATGTTATCGGCCTTGATCATTATCAGGCACAAGGAGAACATTCAAAGGTTACTCAAGGGCGAAGAGTCTAAATTCTCAAGAAAGAAAACCCCTAAGCCCTAGATTCTTCGGATATAAAAACACCCCGCCTTATAAAAGACGGGGTGTTTTTATATCTTACTGCTATAGCTCGTAGCCAGCTTTATACTGGTGGCAGTGTATCCAGTGGCCAGCGCGGTATCCCCTTCACGCCGAGATCATCAGTTTGACCCGCCTTTAACCTTTGTAAACCTGCATAAGCGATCATCGCACCATTATCAGTACAGAACTCACCTCTAGGGTAATAAACCTTACCGCCAAGAGAGGTCATCATCTCAGCCAATGAGCTACGCAAACGAGTATTAGCACTCACGCCGCCAGCAATCACTAAGTTTTTATAACCAGTTTGCTTTAATGCGCGGCGGCACTTAATCGACAAGGTATCGACCACAGCTTCTTCAAAGGCTAAAGCGATATTGGCACGGGTCTGCTCATCGTCTGACTCTGCAGCAATGGTATTGGCCGCAAAGGTTTTTAACCCAGAGAAGCTAAAGTTCAACCCAGGTTTATCTGTCATAGGACGTGGGAAGCGGTAATGGCCGCTTTCGCCTTTTGCAGCTAACTTAGCCAAACGTGGTCCGCCTGGGTAATCTAGTCCCATCAACTTTGCGGTTTTATCAAACGCTTCACCTGCCGCATCATCAACCGACTCGCCAAGGACTTCATATTTACCTATGCCTTCGACAGCGACCAGCATGGAGTGACCACCAGAAACCAGTAGTGCAAGAAATGGAAATGCAGGCACATCATCTTCAAGCATAGGAGCAAGCAAATGCCCCTCCATGTGATGTACGCCAATAGCAGGTTTATCCCAGGAGTAAGCCAGCGCTCTTCCCATACATGCACCGACAAGCAGTGCTCCCACTAAACCTGGCCCCTTGGTATAAGCCACGCCATAGATATCATCTAATGTACAGTTGGCATCAGCAAGCGCCTGCTTAACGAGCGGAACGATTTTTCTAACGTGATCTCTCGAAGCCAGCTCAGGGACTACACCACCGTAATCCGCGTGCAGCTTTACCTGACTGTACAATGTATGTGACAACAGGCCCTGCTCATCATCATAAACAGCCACCCCAGTTTCATCGCAAGATGTTTCAATACCTAAAACCCGCATCATATCCCGTCAAGCAGTCAAAATAGGGCGCTAATTCTACCCGCAGTTGCCCCTTATTCCAATATATTCCCGCCTGCAACACACACGAGAGCGACAAAAGAGCGTTTAACGGCACAAGAAACCATTAATTCAACACAAGATATTGACCCTTAACCCACTAAAAATAGTGTGATTTCAAAGTAGTGAGCTAACCCTCAAATCTAGGTTTATTGCGCTTGCTATTTGGACTAGGCTTAAATAAGATCAAAAGTTGGCCGAAAGATCTCTATTTGGATCGCAATATAGGCTTTACAAAGTGGTCGAACTCGGTATAGAATTCCGCACCATTTTTAAATTAACTAGAGTCAAGCAATTGACTCCAACAACTACACCTAAGGGGTGATGGCGTATGCCAATAATTAAAGTACGCGATAACGAACCATTTGACGTAGCTCTACGTCGTTTTAAGCGCTCTTGTGAGAAAGCTGGTATCTTAGCTGATGTTCGTGCTCGTGAGTTTTACGAAAAGCCAACAACTGCACGTAAGCGTGCTAAAGCCGCTGCTGTTAAGCGTCTTGCTAAGAAACTTTCACGCGAAAACGCTCGTCGCGTACGTTTATACTAATCTCTTATGAGCCTAGTTGATCAGCTAAAAGACCAAATGAAACAAGCCATGCGTGCCAAAGAAAAGGTGCGCTTGGGGACGATTCGTATGGCACTGGCCGCCATCAAGCAGATTGAAGTGGATACCCGCGAAACTCTAACTGATGATCAGGCTATAGCGGTCTTAACCAAAATGGTTAAACAGCGTCGCGATTCGATTGCACAATATAGTGCAGCCGGACGTGATGAGCTAGCAGCAATTGAAGCAGATGAAATCAAGGTTCTTGAAGACTTTCTGCCTCAACCTCTTTCAGAAGAGGAAATTGCTCAGCTAGTTGATGCAAGCATCACTGAGATGGGCGCATCCTCCATGGCGGATATGGGTAAAGTAATGGGAGCGTTAAAACCTAAGGTCTTAGGCAGAGCGGACATGGCGGCAATTGGCGCTATGATCAGAGCAAAACTTAAGTAACTTATGTTTAATGCGTGAATAAGCCGTGCTCTTGCGCGGCTTGTTTGTTTATATTGTTTATGTTTTTTCTTCGCGAAAGGCGTTATTTACTGACTAATGGCGATACCTCGTGATTTTATCAATGAGCTAGTAGCTCGAATTGACATAGTCGATCTAATCGACGCAAAAGTACCCCTAAAAAAGGCGGGTAAGAACCACTCTGCCTGTTGCCCTTTTCACAGCGAAAAATCCCCCTCTTTTACCGTAAGCCGGGATAAACAGTTTTACCATTGCTTCGGTTGTGGTGCACATGGCAACGTCATTGATTTTGTCATGGAATATGACAGGCTCGACTTTATCGATGCCATTGAAGATCTCGCTGGACAACTTGGTGTAGAAGTCCCAAGAGAGAAAGGAACAGGGCCAAGACGCGACGAAGGATTAAGTCGTGATCTGTATCAATTAATGGAAGAAGCGAGTCTGTACTTTCAGAATCAGCTTAGACAAAATGATGATAAACAAAAGGTTCTTGATTATTTAGCACATCGAGGACTCTCCAATGAAGTGGTTGAACACTTCAATATTGGGTTCGCACCCGATGGCTGGGACGGCTTACTAAGCCGCTACCGCCAGAGTCAGGATGCACAAGATAAACTCCTCACCGCTGGTATGGTGATAGAGAACGATAACGGCAAACGTTACGATAGATTTAGGGACAGATTAATGTTCCCAATTCGTGACAGAAGAGGCCGAGTTATCGGTTTTGGTGGTCGAGTTTTAGGCGATGGTACGCCAAAGTACTTGAATTCTCCAGAAACGCCCATATTTCATAAGGGCAATGAACTCTATGGTCTCTATGAGCTGAAACAAAAGCACAGAGATCCACAGAAAGTACTCATTGTCGAAGGCTATATGGATGTGGTCGCACTGGCCCAATTTGGTGTCGACTACGCAGTGGCATCATTAGGCACATCAACAACCGCTGATCAATTTCAGCTATTGCTACGTAGTGCCAAAGAGGTTGTCTGCTGTTATGACGGCGACAGAGCTGGAACAGAAGCCGCTTGGCGAGCTTTGGAAACGGCACTCCCCCTGTTAAAACCAGGTAATCAGGTGAAATTTATGTTTCTACCTGAAGGTGAAGACCCTGATACTATGGTCCGTCAGGTGGGAAAAGAGGTATTTGAAAGTCAGATTGAAGAGGCCCAACTACTGCCCGAGTTTCTATTTGAAACTTTAGCCACACAATATGGCTCAGATAAAGGCACGTTAGCTAAACAGGCAATCAAGCTGATTGAAAAGATTCAAGACACAGTTTTACAAAGTTTACTGCTAGAGAACCTAGCTTATAAACTGGGTATGAACAGTGCTGAAGAGCTAAAAAGGAAGCTGGGCTTCTCTAGTAAAGAGCAAGCAAAACCGCTTCAAACAAAAGCATTAAAAGGACGAGGAACCCCATTGCGATTAGCCATCGCCTTGCTAGTACAAAATCCTCTTTTAGGTGAAGGCTTGCCAGAGCAGCCTGCACTGAAACACATAAAGATGGCCGGCATAGAGTTGCTGACCCTGTTATTAGATATAACCCGTGTACAGGTAAAAAACAGCGCACAACTACTTGAGCAGTTTAGGGGAGATGAGCAACTCAGCACCCTAAAAAAACTGACCCAATGGGACCATCAAGTGGCGGATGAAAACCTGCAACTCGAGTTTAGAAAAACCCTGATCTGGTTGAACAATCAATATATTGAACAACGATATCAGGAATTGAGTCTAAAACAGAACCATACTAAAGAAGAAAGGATACAGCTGACTAAGCTTATCGCTGTCATAAAAGGGCTGAAATAAGGCATACCCTGCCTCAAAAAGTAAGCATTTTGGACTAGCACACTGAAACACACAAGGCTATAATTGACGATTTGCGCGGCAATCAATGCGCATCGTTTTAACTGTTACCCAACTTGGATGATATCTATGGAGCAAACTCCTCAGTCGCAACTTAAATTGTTGCTTGCCAAAGGTAAAGAGCAAGGTTACTTAACCTATGCAGAAGTGAACGATCACTTGCCTGCAGATATGGTCGATGCCGATCAGATCGAAGATATTGTCCAGATGATCAACGACATGGGTATTCGCGTCTATGAACAGGCGCCGGATGCTGATGAGATGATGATGTCTGAAGACAGCACCGATGATGATGCTGCTGAAGAAGCTGCTGCTGCACTTGCAACAGTAGAGGCCGAGCTAGGCCGTACAACTGACCCAGTTCGTATGTATATGCGTGAGATGGGTACTGTTGAACTTCTTACCCGTGAAGGCGAGATTGTTATCGCTAAGCGTATTGAAGAGGGGATCAACACAGTTCAGGCATCGGTTGCTGAATACCCACAAGCGATCGCGATGATCCTTGAGCAGTATGACCGCTACGAAGCCGAAGAGATCCGTCTATCAGATATTATCTCAGGTTTTGTCGACCCAAATGCGGAAGATGTTGCGCCAACGGCTACCCACGTCGGTTCAGAGCTTTCAGATGAAGATCTGGACGATGAAGATGATGAAGATAACGAAGATGATGAAGATGAAGAGGAAGGCCCGAAAGGTCCAGATCCTGAAGAAGCAAAAGAGCGCTTTACTCAGCTTCGTGAAGCTCATGAGAACACCCTTAGAGTTATCAATCTAAAAGGCCGTGGACACCCAGAGTCTACCTTAGCTCTTTTTGAGATCGGTGAGATTTTCAAAGAGTTCCGCTTAATGCCTAAGCAGTTTGACCGCTTAGTGAAAAGCATGCGCGCCATGATGGACAGAGTGCGTGTTCAAGAACGCCTCATCATGAAGCTATGTGTTGAACAAGCTAAGATGCCGAAGAAAAACTTCGTTAAAGGTTATACCTCTGACGAAAGTAGCATCGCATGGTTTGATGAAGAACTTGCATCGAAAAAGCCTTATGTTGAAGGCTTAGAGATGGTTGAGCCAGATGTTCGACGTTGTCGTGCAAAGCTTGATGCGATAGAAAAAGAGACTGGACTTGCGATTGCGGCTATCAAAGATATCAACCGTCGTATGTCAATCGGTGAAGCTAAAGCTCGCCGTGCAAAGAAAGAGATGGTTGAAGCTAACTTACGTCTAGTTATCTCAATCGCTAAAAAGTACACCAACCGTGGCCTACAGTTCTTGGATCTGATCCAGGAAGGTAATATTGGTCTAATGAAAGCGGTTGATAAGTTTGAATACCGTCGTGGTTACAAGTTCTCGACCTACGCAACCTGGTGGATCCGTCAGGCGATCACTCGCTCAATTGCTGACCAAGCAAGAACGATCCGTATTCCAGTGCACATGATTGAGACAATCAACAAGCTAAACCGTATCTCTCGTCAAATGCTACAAGAGATGGGTCGTGAGCCCTCTCCTGAAGAGTTGGCAGAGCGCATGTTGATGCCTGAAGATAAGATCCGTAAGGTCCTTAAGATTGCTAAAGAGCCAATCTCAATGGAAACCCCTATCGGTGATGATGAAGATTCGCACTTAGGTGATTTCATCGAAGATACTACGCTTGAGCTACCTTTAGACTCAGCAACAGGCGAAAGCTTGAAGAACGCCACTCACGAAGTGCTTGCAGGCCTAACGGCTCGTGAAGCTAAAGTACTGCGTATGCGTTTTGGTATCGACATGAACACTGACCACACGCTTGAAGAGGTTGGTAAGCAGTTTGACGTAACACGTGAGCGTATTCGTCAGATTGAAGCTAAGGCGCTGCGTAAGCTACGTCACCCTTCTCGCTCAGAGATCTTAAAATCTTTCCTAGACGAGTAGTCCTCAGTCTCAGATAGATAAAGACTAAAAACCTGCCCACTCGGCAGGTTTTTTTATATTTAACCCTCTATTTTATAACTTAACTTAACGTAGAAAATGGACATATCGTTTAACAGATAAGCAGTTGAGTTCAAAGTTGCAATTTCTTATCAAATCACAGGTGACAAGCAGATTTAAACCTCGTATACTTCTGTTCGCTTTCGGTAGTGACGACTTCCTTAAGTAGGCCCCTTAGCTCAGTTGGTTAGAGCATACGACTCATAATCGTCAGGTCCCCAGTTCGAGTCTGGGAGGGGCCACCAATTTAAAACAAAAAAGCCTACCTTGTGTAGGCTTTTTTGTGTCTTCAATTTAGTAAATCTCATACTGGAAGTATTTTCCATTATCTAAACTTGTTCACATATAAAACTCCCTTAAAGCACTATATTACCCCTCATTTACTACATACTTATTTCCAAGGAATATAATGAGAAAATCATATTTAATAATATTGCCTTTTCTACTATTAGTTAGTGCTTGTACCTACACATCCAGCATTAACTCAGGTACATCTTTTACACCTAAACAAGTGTCACTGATAAAAAAAGGAATTACTGACGAAGTAAGCTTGGTAAATTTATTGGGTCAGCCTCAAGTAAAAACAGTCATAAGTGAAACTGATGTGAAATGGATTTACACATACACAGAAGGTTCAGCATCAGCTCAAGCATTTACCATGAAAACTACATCCAACTTTACTACACATATGCTCGATATTTTGGTTCGTGACGGCGTGGTTATTAATTTCGCAGAAACGCATACACCAGTGAACTACAACATCAATACTAGCAGCTCCCTTAATTAGTCTGGCTATAACCCAATACTCTTTTGGGGAAGAAACTAAAACTCATCCCTTTAAACATAAAGCCTACTTTATGTAGGCTTTATGTTCTTCGAATGAAGACTGGTTACATTTTCTGGTTTAGCTTCTAACAGATTTGATATTTGGTATATGATTCCAGATCGAACCTTCATTCCGACCTATCGCCTCCCAGCGTGGTGTGTGCAGACACTTCTGCGAGACGCTGTAAATATATCCCTATACGCTCTACGATTTCATCCCTGAAATCGAAGCTCGCAGCCGCATCTACACCTGCTGATTTACGAGAAGGTTATCTCTTCGATTTGGCTCCTAAGTTATTGTTCTTTGCCCTCTCTCCGAGAGCTTCGTGTCCTCCGTGGTGAAAGCTTGTTAGCCTTCAAATGAAGACTTGATTACATTTTCTTAGTACTAGCAAATGACTACTTAGAGCCGTCATCCTGAACTAGTTTCAGGATCCAGCTTAAAGATTTTGGCTGAGTTGCTATTTGGTGAATGGCTGAAGGTCATTCCTTCATTGCTATCACCTGCGGTGGGCGTATGTGCACTATTTCTTTGAAAGGGTTCAGCGAGACGCTGGCTCTTGATTTCAAAAGAGTCATACATGTAAGTTCGAGGACAGCATCTGACCTATATGGACATGGGAAATGCCGAAAAATGTAGGGAACATTTTTGGCCTTGCTGTCAACGGCCACAGCCGCTTCTGCACCAGTTCATCAGTCTCTCCGATTTGAGTTTCTTGGCTGAGTTAGTGTTATGGGAATATGTTTAAAGGCCTCAGTTACATTACTACCTATAACCTCCCGTAACTCCCGTAGCTCCCTTGAAATCAGATGCATCAATGTCATGATGGCAGGCTCCCAAAGAACAACGTATGTGCAGATACTTCTGCGATACGGTGAATATGATGCGCTCATGGGCTAATTATGTGAGGTATGGAGACAGCCTTTAGATAGGGATAACGATACAAGCCCCCCGATGCAAGCTCGTATGATGATACCAGTGACATCAACGTCCACAGCCGTATCTACACACGATTATTTATCTCTTCGATTTGAGATTATCTCTAGCAAGAAAATGCCCGATTATCAGTTTCAAATGATAGGTTGTACAGATCAGTAACAAACCTGTTGACCTACTTTTACCAATCGATAAGTGACAGTTACTGACTACTTTGGATATAACATCAATATCTATGTTCACTTTTCAATTTTCCGTGCTCGTTTATTCAGTGCTACTCTGATAGAGTGCTTATAAATCAATAGCTTTACTTTAGTAAGGCTTAAATAATAGGTTTATTAAATGTGCTTTTGCGTTTTGCCTAATATACTCGCATGCGCACTATATAAATGTTAGGTTTCAAGGAGAGTTAATGGATCAGCATACTACAACCAGAGTTCCAGTTAATGATGAATATGCAGCTTTAGTAGGTAAAGCTGTCTATGTTTTTGCATATTATGAATGGACTATCATTTACATAATTGAATATTTAGAAAATGGCTTTGTTAGTGATTATAGCCGTGGTAAACCTATGACTTCTGGAGCTGTCTTAAGTAAACTTAAGCAAGTAATCAAAAGCTTAAGTTCATTACCTAACAATGTCACTCAAAGTGAGCTAGACCGATGCACCGATAATTTTGCTAGATTAATTGTAAAAAGGAATGCTTTGATACATGCGCATCCTTGTACAGATGATGATGGGTCACAAATTTTAAGTTATCAAGCTAGTCCTACAAAACCTCTTCCTGATATGAAGTGGCCAAAAGATGAAGTCGAAAAAATCATTGCGGAAATTGATGAAGTCGCTTGTGAATCAAAAGAAACTTTAGAAAAATTAAGGTGATTGAAACCTAGTAAGAAAATAAACATGGACACGTAACTGCTAAGCGTTTAGGAATTGGCACCAATAATTTGGATACATTGTAGTTCCTAAATATTGATCTCCCCTTGATTTTTATTTAGTGCACCATGTTATTTTACTCATTAACCCGTGTTTATGCCGAAAGGCTCAATATCGAGTATGAAATTGGCAACAAAAGAAACATCACGTTGATGAGAAGAGCTAGAGTCCAAATATGGCGCCAATAATTTAGTTTAGAAAGGAGTTTTTATGTCTGGAATAGATGGAACACCGTGGTGCGCACTCGATGACCTTCAATCATATTTGGAGGAGATTGATAGCAGCCATTTACTTAAGTACATAAAGCACTCAGAAGATCAGTATTCACTGAATAAAGAAGAATTCGATAAGCAAAAAACACCTTCAGTTCGAATTCAAATAGCTTGTGTTTTCGCAATATTAGGTGAGCATTCTATAGCACAAGAAATCCATGAGTTAAGGTGGGGGGATTTAAGTTCGTGGGGTGACAAGGTAACAAATGGTATGCTCAAAAAATTTATGCAGCCTTAGCCGAGGTAGTTATAACATGTACCTTCATCCGATATTTCCCCCTGTGCTTGTTTGGTGGTGGGTATAAAATGACGACTTAATATCCTGATATAGATTTAGAAATGAGAAATATAGAACTATTCAATTTGAGCGTTGCAGAGATTTTAGGCGAGTGCTATGAAAGCTTTCCCAAACGTATCAGTATCAAAGAAAGTGATATTGCTTACAAAGTATTGGAATACTACGACGATAGTGTATCCGATGATGTTATTGTTTTTGTAGAACAGTTGTTTGATATATCATCATCAACCATTGAATGGCTAGAACAAGCTGGTTACATATGGGTTGGTGGAAGAGATCATAAAGATTTTTATCGGGTTACGTTGTCGAGTAAAGGTTTAGAACTTTTAAATCTAATTCCTGATTCGCTAAATACAAAAGATACTCTAGGTTCTTCGTTTATAAAAAGTGCGAAAACAGCGAGTAAAGAGACAGTTCTAAGTTCGATTAAAGTTTTTCTATCTGAAGGTGCTAAGTTGGCTTTGAGTTAAAGTTTTTAATCGTTATTAATGGCTGGCTGGATTATTTATTTTTTATTTTTAATTTTTAATTTTTAATTTTTAATTTTTAATTTTTAATTTTTAATTTTTAATTTTTAATTTTTAAGGGATAGTAATGGGATATTACAAAGAGTTACAAGAAGATTTTGTATCAAGAACAATTTCTTTGTTGAGACAATATAACGAAATAATTCACCAATTCAAGTTTGAAGAACAGTTTAACTACACGCTGGCGATTAACTGTATGTTGGGGTTAATCGTAATGCCTAAAGAAAAGGTTGATACTTACATTCCGAATGAAGAATTAACACCTGAGAATAGGGCGAATATGGGGTTAGTTGAAACTAGCATTGACGAAAGTATCCGCACACTGGGAGAATTAATTCAAAATTTACGTCATTCAATTGCACACTTTGATATCGTTGTTCATTCTGATGTGTCAGGTGAACTTATCGATCGCCTTGAATTCCGTGGTACCAAAAATCAACCTGAATCGATAGCTAATTTTAAAGCTAGTGAAATTTTCCCATTCCTTTGCTACTACGCGGATAAATTGAGTAACAACCTTGAGGTTTATCGCCGTCCGCGCTTAGTGGCCTCATAATGATTTATCAGGAGTGGCTTAAGTTATTTTTTGTCACCACTTAATACTAGCTGTAACGGGGACTGGTCTTGTATTTTGCAAGACAAAGGTGCTGTATCAAGTTTGAGGATCTGAATTAACTAAGATACTTTTTCTAATCCCAAACAGGTTAACTAGACTCAATACTCTAGGTGACTTCTGTCCAGAAACAAGCTGTACAAGCTCTAAATTGTTGGCTTGTTTTCATTAGTAACTACACTCACGTTGAAATGGGGAACATTCAACCAACATTTTTTGCGACGGAGAGCATACTCGCCTGCACAAAATCAGATTAGTGTAAGTTCCTAGGCACGCTCCACTCACTCGATACTATTGTGACAGCCTCAACTGCGAACTTTCTTTATTGTATTTTCTTATACTTAACTGTCATCACTTAAACGACTTATTGCTTGTTGCTCAAGATCAGCGACTAGCTCTTTAGTCGGTATCTGATCGTTAAAAGTTAGCGTTTCTAAAATTTCAGAGTTATACGCTTTGTATACAAAATCTTCGGCTTTTCGAGCGTGTAATAGGGTAATAGCACCAAATGCAGAATCACCTAATACAACGATGGAAGTAAATCGGTGTTTCACTTCTTCGAGCTCCTTGTACATCACATTTTCTGGTGTGTCTGGAACCCTGAAATCAAGACCATTGGCATCATTTTGGAGAAGACGACACAAAGCTTCGATTCTTACTTTCTCTTGAACTAGTTGTCCTATGTGAACTTGTAAGGAACTATCTATATCGAAGCTACTTTGTAAAAACCGAAGGTCTAGTACTAGATCTGAATAATCAAAGTAGTCATGCTTCATAGTAAATTGAAAAATGAGTGGCCTATCTTTTTTCTCTAAGTCGATCTCTAGGAAAAGGCACTTACCAGAGTTTTTTGAATTAAACACTTTAAAAAAACGAATGCATTCTTCTATAGACACTTTTTTGTCGAGTGTCTCATGAAGCTTAATGCCCTCAAACGAGTTATTAGTCATTTTCCCTAGCTCTATTGAAAATAAGTTTGCCTTAAATAACAATCTATTATAGCCATTAAGTACACTTGGAACCTTCACTAGTTCAGCGTCAAATGATATAGATGTTGAATAATGGTTGGTTTTAAAGCGTAGCTTGCACTTGTCATGTGTTTCTGGGAACACTTCAATCTTTGCTACGTCAGATTCGCTTATATTGATACCGTCTAGACTAAACCGTGTGTCTTGCATTATTGCATCTTTAACATCCAGAGAAGTAACTATGCCCAACGCTTTGTTCATAAAGTAGTCTTCTAGCTCATTCCCACTTGTTTTAAAATGGAACTGATAGCCTCCATCTTCGTAGCCAACGGTTTCAGTTAATTCATGTTTGTCTTGCTGATATTTCGCAATTCCATCAGGAACAAAGCTTACTATTTTTCCTCTCAGCTCTTCACCAGTATTTTCTGGTAGTTTGTGTTTTTGGCTGTAACTTACTTTTAGCTCAATTTTGTTCAGCTTCTTGGGAGTCTTCAGTAAATAGTTTTGTCGAATTTTCTTTAGTATTCTAGTTATAAGTTTCTTATCTACGTGAATTAGATATGAGTGTTCAAGTACAGGGGAGGCTAAGCCGTCATATTCGTAGAAAAGAATAAAGGCAGGAGAGGTATAGTCTACTAATCTCTTCAAAGCTGAAAGCTTGATATTCACACCTTTGTCAGTGCGTTGAGTTGATTTGACTTGTATTTTGCACTCAATCGGTTTTTCTTGTTTGTCTTGTGGTCCATCTGACTTTATGTATGGAAATTCAATTAAATGATCCCATCCCATAGTGTCCTCTTCTAGAGAACGATTTGCTACAAGCCCAGAAGAAGTACACCATCGTGATAACTCTTCTTCACCGAGCTTCCCTAAATTGACATCGTAATCAAAGTCTGACAACTACAACCTCTTTATCTATATGATAATTTTAATGTTTAGAGTGTACTCTATCATATAGAAGGTGAATTATAGTTGACTCATTAGCTAAAAATTTTACTTGAACATACGGTAACAAATTTACGATGTGGTAAGAGCCTAGTTATCTCTAGAATCGAAGCTCGTAGTCGCATCCACACCTGCTGATTTACGAGAAAGTTATCTCTCCGATTTGGCTCCTCTTTTGCCTCTCTCCGAGAGCTTGGTGTACTCCGTGGTAAATCACTTTTCTGTCTAGGGGTTTGAGGCTTACTAGTTTGGAGATACCGGAAACCCATCTGAGATCCAAGACTTGTCGTATGTAAATGAAATCTTGTCATCTACTCCAACAGGGAGGCTTATAGTGCACACCTTACGGGTTGTAGCACCAATAAACACATCTAATTCAAAAAACAAAAAGCCTGCATCTTGCAGGCTTTTATCTTTTCAACTCAAAACTTACTCTACCTAAAGCTCTCATTAATGGTTTTCAATACATGGCTACCGGGGCAGAGTGTTTCCTGCTTTAAAGAGTTCAGAGGGGCATCAGATGTGCCATTTATCTCATGGTAATCATCGGCTTCTGGGTCGATATACATCAGACCTGTGAGGATCTTCCCCTCGGCCTTATGTTGCTCAATCTTCGTCATCGCCTTGATACGATCATGGGCATCATAATCGGCATCTATTCTCGACAGACGCAGAATGGAGCCATCATGAAGACAGATATCTTCGCTATCTGATTGGCCATTCTCGCAGCGTATCTCCTGCTTAACAGGCACAAAATCCGCCACCGCAGCGGTGGTAATATGATCATGAACATAATCATAGGAGCGATTTGAATCTGGGTTATTGTTAAAGGTCACGCAGGGGGAGATGATATCGATAAACGCAAACCCCTTATGGCTAATCGCCGCCTTAATTAAGGGCACCAACTGCGACTTATCACCGGAGAAACTGCGCGCCACAAAGGTCGCGCCAAACTGCAGCGCGCTCACGCACAGGTCAATATCGGTAAACAGACTCGCCTCACCAGATTTACTCTTCATCCCCTGCTCAGCAGTGGCTGCCAACTGGCCCTTAGTTAAACCATATACACCGTTATTGGCCACCATATAGAGCATATTTAAACGGCGCCTGACCACATGGGCAAACTGACCAAATCCAATGGAGGCACTATCGCCATCACCGGACATCCCAAGATAGATAAGATCGCGATTTGCCATATTCGCCCCCGTTGCAACCGAAGGCATACGTCCATGCACAGTATTAAAACCATGGGCATTGTTAAGAAAATAGGTGGGCGCTTTCGAGGAGCAACCTATACCTGATAACTTAGCAATTTTATGTGGTGGAAGAGAGAGTTCTGCACAGGCCTGTGCAACCGCAGAGGTGATAGAGTCATGCCCACAGCCTGCACATAACGTCGACAATGCGCCTTCATAATCTCTATGGGTTAAGCCAAGATCATTGACCTGCAGCCTTGGGTGCTTAAATTGTGGTTTGATGTAACTCATAGCGCCTCCTTATCCTGCAGCCTTATCCGTTTGAACCGAAAGTTCAGTTTGAACTGACTCAGCAATAAATTGCCCTGTGATAGCCAAGCCATCATAGTGTAATACTGCGCACATGGAGGCAGGGTCTATGGTCAGCTCGTTACACAAAAGCTTCTTAACCTGCCCATCTCGATTCTGCTCCACCACAAACACACTGTCATGTTCACGGATAAAGCTAGCCACTTGAGGGTTGAAGGGAAAAGCTCTAATCCTTAAGGTATTGACTTTCACTCCCTGCTCACTGAGCAAACTCACCGCCTCAGGAATCGCCTCATCAGTCGAGCCGTAGTAAACAAGCCCAACACGTTTCGCCTTACTGTTGATGGTAATTTCAGGGGCGGGTAATCGCTTAACGCCAGTGGCAAACTTATGCTCTAAGCGCTCCATATTTTTGATGTAATCCTCCCCCTTCTCTGTGTAAGCCGCATACTCGTTATGGGAGGTCCCTCGGGTAAAGAAAGCACCTTTATTCGGATGGGTTCCCGGCAGTGTTCGATAACATACGCCATCGCCATCCACATCGAGGTAGCGTCCAAAATCACTCGCCTTCTCTAAGTCGTCAGCATCCAACACTTTACCCAGATCGTACTCATGCTTATCATCCCAGCCAAAGGGTTCACTTAAGTGAAAATTCATCCCCATATCGAGATCTGTCATCACAATGATCGGTGTCTGTAGCCTATCGGCCAGATCGAATGCCTGAGCACTAAAATCAAAACACTCTTTAGGCGTTGATGGGATCAAAAGTATCTGCTTGCTGTCACCATGAGAGGCATAAGCGCAGGTCAACATATCCGATTGCTGAGTTCGAGTGGGCATCCCAGTTGAAGGCCCTGCCCGCTGCACATTCATCAGCACTAAAGGGATCTCGGCAAAATAAGCCAAACCAAGAAACTCCGTCATCAAGGAGATCCCCGGGCCACTGGTGGCAGTAAATGCCCTAGCACCATTCCAGCCGCCTCCCATGGCAATACCGATAGCAGATAACTCATCTTCAGCCTGCACGATGGCATAGTTTTTTTGCCCGTTCGCTGGGTCTATTCGTAAACGCTGGCAGTAGGAGGCAAACTTCTCAATCACAGAGGTAGATGGGGTGATGGGATACCAGCCAACCACAGTAGCACCACCATAAACGGCACCTAGACCAGAGGCGGTATTACCATCAACTAAGATCCTGTCACCTATCAAGTCTCGCCTCTCCACGCAGATAGGAAGAGGACAGGAAAACTGCTTATTGGCGAACTCAAAACCTAGCTCTAAGGCATAGATATTGGGCCGAATTAGCTTATCTTTGCCCTTAAACTGATCTGAAACAAGATCTTTAAGCACCTGAAAGTCGATATCAAGTAGCGCAGCGAGCGCGCCCACATAGATAACATTTTTAAACAGCTGACGTTGACGGGGATCGCTGTACTCAGTGCGGCAGATATCTGAAATAGGCATGCCTAAAAAGTTTATCTCTTTTCGCATCAACCTCTGGGGCAAGATGCGGCTGGAGTCATAGAGAAGAAAACCACCTGGCTGGACTGATTGAATATCCTCCTCAATAGATTGAGCATTCATCGCGACCACCAGCTCAGGCGCCCCATCACGACGCCCCAAAAAGCCTTTCTCGCTGATCCTCACCTCAAACCAAGTTGGCATCCCCTGTATGTTAGAGGGAAAGATATTCTTTGCACTCACAGGTAGGCCCATACGCATAATGGCTTTGGCAAACATATTATTCGCACTCGCCGAACCAGTCCCGTTTGTATTCGCAAAACGCACCACAAATTCATTAATCGATTGGAATAGAGTCATAGGATGGTCGCCTTCAGATCTTTTAAGGTGAGTTTTTTCATATCCCAAGCCCCGGTCGGGCAACGCTCGGCGCAAAGACCGCAATGAAGACACATATCCTCATCTTTAATCATTAACTGACCTGTCTTTAACGGTGCGGAGATCAGTATCTCCTGCAGGGGATTGATATCGCTCACTCTGAGCTGACTTAACACGCGCTCATCGCTCACCTGCTCCACCTCATCATCGACCTGAAGAAAGTTGATGCAATCGACTGGGCAGATATCCTCACAAGCGGAGCACTCAATGCAGATAGATTCGCTAAACACGGTATGGATATCGCAATTAAGACAGCGACTGGCCTCTGCTAACCCCATCTTCTCGTCATACCCTAGCTCCACTTCGCTGGCTAACTGTTTAATGGCCTGCTTTCTGTCCATGTGGGGCACAGCATAACGAACATCTTGCTTTATCTTGTTATGATAGCTCCACTCATGGATCCCCATCTTCTGACTAACAAGATTAAAGTCACTGACTGGGCGCTCTACAACAGGATCTTTGCCCTGACAAAAGAGGTCAATTGAGATAGCAGCTTTATGGCCATGGGCGACCGCGGTAATAATATTTTTAGGACCAAAAGCCGCATCTCCACCAAAGAAGATCTTAGGGATACTGGCTTGCAGGGAGGCCTCCTCTAAAACAGGCTGATCCCATTGATTAAAGTCGATGCCGATATCACGCTCAATCCAAGGAAAAGCCGTGTCTTGGCCGATGGCGATCAGTACCTTGTCACACTCCATCAGCACAGTGTTACCAGTATCAATCAAGGTGCGCTTGCCGTTTTCATCATAGTGAGATTGCACCTCCTCAAATAAGACGCCAACAAACTTGCCCTCTCGCATCACAAACTCAAGGGGCTTATGGTTACCGATAAGTTCGACATCCTCAGCCATGGCATCGGTTTTCTCCCAAGGAGAGGCTTTCATCGCCTCTAAACTCGATCGAACCACCACCTTGACCTCTTTGCCCCCTAAACGCCTCGCTGTGCGACAACAATCCATGGCGGTATTACCTCCGCCAAGGACAATGACCCGCTTATCAATCTTTTTGGTATGACCAAAGGCCACACTCGAAAGCCAATCTATCCCTATGCTTAGATGATCACCGGCTT
Source organism: Shewanella nanhaiensis (assembly GCF_019457885.1). Lineage (GTDB taxonomy): Bacteria > Pseudomonadota > Gammaproteobacteria > Enterobacterales > Shewanellaceae > Shewanella > Shewanella nanhaiensis. Next base: position 238,700 of record NZ_JAHZST010000004.1, on the reverse strand, counting down.
CATCTCGGCCCGGTATCTTTAGCTCTCGACCAAGGGGGGCGCCTGTTCCCACAAAGATGGCATCGTACTTCTCATCTAGCAGGCTTTTCATGCTACTAATGCCCTCTCCGAAACAGGTCTTCAGCCCCATATCGAGGATCAAATCCAGCTCCTCTTCAAGCACCGTTTCCGGTAAACGAAACGCTGGGATCTGAGTGCGCATCATGCCGCCCGCTTTTTGCTCCCTATCAAACAGAGTGATTTTATACCCCATAGGCAGCAGATCTCTGGCCACGGTTAACGACGCGGGGCCTGCGCCTATCAGGGCAATATGTTTACCATTTTTATCACTAGGGATGATGGGAAGGTAGGAGTTAATATCCTCCTTATTGTCCGCCGCCACTCGTTTTAAACGGCAGATAGCAACAGGCTCCTCCTCCACTCGTCCTCGACGACACGCTGGTTCACAGGGCCTATCACAAACACGCCCTAAGATGCTGGGAAAAACATTCGACTCCCAGTTGAGCATATAGGATTCAGTGTATTTTCTATCTGAGATAAGGCGAATATATTCTGGAACTGGAGTGTGGGCGGGACAGGCTTGTTGACAATCAACCACGTTGAGGAAGTATCGGAAATTAGAGGTATCTGTTTTTTTCAACATAACAACCTTAATACTGATGGGTATAGTTTTACCTTGTCTATTTAATGTACATTAATTTCAAACAAAAGGGGTGATTTTTTGTACGCATCTATAGGTAAGATTATTGGTAACTTTCAATACGATCCAAGATTAAATGAGTCAAAGGTGATAAACAGTGGGACAGAGGATATTGCCGCCCTTTTTAATGAGCGGCATTGGCAAGAATTGGGCCTTTAATACTTGAAGCTTAAGATTGTACTCAGCATAAAGTTAGGTGTTTAAACGGCCCAGTTGTTCATGTTGAGCTTTCACTAAATCGGCAAGGTTATCACTGCTGTTTAACGCCTCACCAGCAAGCCTTGAAAGTTCAGTGGCGGAATCAGAGATCCCAGTGATATTTTTATTGACCTCTTCTGTGACCGTGCTTTGCTCCTCTGCGGCAGCGGCAATATGGGTAACTTGACTCGAGATCTCATCAATCTGCCCAACAATGGCATTAATAGAAACCAGTGCAGACTCTGTTTGAGCCACCGCAAGTTTCGCCATCTCTGCGCCACTCTCTATTACGTTAGTTGCACTGCTCACCTCAGATTGAAGCGAGTTAATTAACTGCGTAATATCATCAGTGGAAGCTTGTGTCTTCGATGCCAGCGCCCTCACCTCATCAGCAACCACTGCAAACCCTCGGCCCTGCTCTCCCGCTCGCGCCGCTTCAATAGCCGCATTTAATGCGAGCAAGTTAGTTTGCTCCGCAATAGAGCGAATGACTTCAACTATAGTACTAATATTATCACTACTTTCAGACACCTTACCGACCGCCTCCTTGGCCCGATTTGACTCAGTAGACATGGTCGTGACATGGGCCATCGCTTTTGTCAGCCCCTCCTCACTCAACTTAACATTTCCAGACATAGTATCGGTTTCCGTGGCCGTCTGCTCAGAGGCCTTAGCCACCTCAAGTGCCGCTGCACTCATCTGATTCACTGCCGTTACCACGCTCTCAATCTCACTGTTCTGACCATCAACACTATCACGCATCTGCTTGGCAATACTGGCCGCGGATAAACTCTCCTCTTGGGATTGTCCCGCTAACTGTTTTAGCTCAACAATCAGGAGTCTCAACTTAGTGATAAAGGCATTAAAACCACTTCCTAAGGCGATAAGCTCGGCGTGGGATTCAACTTCTATTGATTGGGTTAAATCCCCCTCTGCACTAGCTAAGCACTCCACACGAGATTGAATCATCTTGAGGGGAGAGATAATGCTACGGATCACCACCCAGATACTAAACACTGCGACTAGGGAGACAATTACCCCTAGGCTGAGTTGCAAACGGCCTAAAGCGTTAGCCATCTCCTGCATATTGTTATTGAGTAAAATTGCAGGCTTAAATGCCTCCTCCTTAGGTACCTCTATCACTAAAGACCAGGTGCTTGCAGCTAGCGGGATCTCGATAGGGTAAGCCACGGCTATCTCATCGCTATTCTCAAAGTGACCTTCACCTTTGGCTAAATTGACTAAGCTGGAAGCTAACGCCTCTGGCAATGCCTCTTTTAGGGGGCGAGCTTTCTTATCATAATGGCTGGCAGCCACTATTAACCCTTTACTACTGAGCAGAGTAACCTTAGCTTTACCCTGAAAAAGCTCTCCTGAGAGCTCCTCAATCATCTGCTGAAATATCGGCAAGTTCAGATCCACGCCAACTAAGCCACTAAACTTGCCCCCTTTTATCACAGGCACAGTTAATGAGGTCATTAGGGCATTATTCCCTGGAGAGATCTCATAAAGGTAGGGCTCCATTAAGCAGGGACGCATACTATCTCGGGCACACAGGTACCATTCAGCTTCTCTTAACCCAAACTCATTGAGCTTATCTGCATACTTCTCATTGGCATCATCAACAGACTCCTGTGTCACACTGCCATCATCATTACGCACAAAGTAGAGCTCTAAACTGCCCGCGCCTTCGACGCTATGGCTAGTCCCCGACATATAGTGCGCATCATTACCATCGAACCCATCGGGCTCAAACTGAGCATACATGGAGGAGAGTTGACTGTTCTTTCTCAGTATTGAGCCAATATTAGCCTCAGCGCCTTCACGAGTTAAAAACTCAGTACCAGAGCTCTCCTCTATCATGCCGGAAAAAGCATAGGGAATACGGTAGGCTTCATTAATAAATCCCGCCACCTTTTGACCATACTCACCCGCCTTAGCCTCTAGTTTTGCTTGAGTTTCCTGATGTATGGTTTCCTGCACCTGAGCGGTTATCTCAGCATTATTTCTGTCTAAAGCCCACCATAAGGTGACAGATAAGATGGTAACAATAGAGAGAAAAAGGCCGGAGGTGATCCAGAGTAATTTAGTGCTGATAGGAAGATGTTTCATCGCGGTCTCCGAAGCTCTCCCTAACGGTAAGTTAAGGACTAACTTAAAAATAGCAGGCATGGGAGCAAGCGCCATCACTTGGCTTACTCATATCCCTTTATCCCCTAAAAAAGAAAAGCTGCCCCATGGCAGCTTAATCTCACAGGTAAAACAAATATCATCTCCCGAACTTGTCTCTCATGGTGTAATACCAAGCGCCAATCGCACTAAATGGCACCTTAAACATATGGCCACCGGGGAAAGGATAGTGAGGAAGACTCGCAAATGCATCGAAGCGCGTCGCTTGGCCCTTTATCGCCTCGGCTAAAATCTTGCCAGCAAGATGCGTGTAGGTCACGCCGTGACCGCTACAACCTTGGGAGTAATAGATATTATCGCCAATGCGCCCAACTTGCGGCAAACGCGACAGAGTCAGCAGAAAGTTACCCGTCCAAGTATAATCTATCTTCACATCTTTAAGTTGTGGGAAGGTTTCTAACATCTTAGGACGAATAATCGCCTCGATATCAGCAGGGTCGCGCGCCCCATAGACCACACCGCCGCCATAGATAAGACGCTTATCACCAGATAACCTAAAGTAATCTAACAAGTAGTTACAATCTTCAACGCAGTAGTCCTGTGGCAACAAGCTATTGGCCAGTTCATCGCTTAATGGCTCAGTGGTTAACACTTGGGTACCACAAGGCATAGATTTCGCTTGCAGCTCAGGCATCAAACCATTGAGGTAGGCGTTACCAGCCACCACCACAAATTTCGCTTTCACCGACCCTTTAGCCGTATGAACCAGAGGATTATCACCTTGGTCGACGCGGATCACGGCAGAGTCTTCAAATATCTTGCCCCCCAAAGATTCAACCGCAGCCGCCTCCCCTAACGCAAGGTTGAGTGGATGAATATGGCCACCACTTTTATCAAGTAGTCCGCCAACGTAACGCTCAGAGTCCACCACATTGCGGATCCCTTGGCCATCAAGCAGCTCAAGGTGCCCCATATGCCCATGTTTCTCCCATAGAGACTTTTGCGCCTCAAGGTGCCCCATCTGTTTTGGGTTAATGGCAGCAAACACACCACCATCTTTTAGGTCACACTGAATATGGTATTTATTAATTAACCCTTTAATGATCTTAGAACCTTCGAAGGCCATCTCACCAAACAGTTTGCCATTTTCAACGCCCACGGTTTTTTCGATGGAGTCGATATCACGGCTAAAACTGTTAACTATCTGTCCGCCATTGCGACCAGATGCCCCCCAACCAATTCTGGCGGCTTCAAGTATTGTTACGCTAAAACCCAGCTCTAACAGGTGGATTGCTGTCGATAGGCCCGTGTATCCGGCACCAATAATACAGACATCAGACTCAATATTGTCGGCGAGTTGAGCCCGCTCTACTTTGTCATTCGCCGATGCTGCGTAATAGGAAGCTGCATGAGGTACGCTTGTCATAACCTTCACCTACTGTTGATTGTTCAGTCTGACGCCATAACAAGGAGTTAAACATCTTGTTATGACGCTTATTTTTACTCGCCATATCCCATATGGAAATACAGCTTTATATGTTCACTACATGGCTGGCGGCAAACTCCTCTTTTCGCTGCGCCTTGCAAAATACCAGGAGATAAATGCGATTAAGGAGACGGTCAAAATGATCAAGGTCGCCAGGGCATTAATCTTAGGTGATACCCCCATACGCACAGACGAGAACACCACCATAGGCAGCGTCGTCGCGCCAGGGCCCGAGGCAAAGCTGGCAATCACTAAATCATCCAGTGATAGACTAAATGAGAGTAACCAACCCGCCATCAGTGAGGGCGTTATCATAGGTACTGTGATGTAGAAAAATGTCTTAAGAGGGGTTGCCCCTAAATCCTGAGCCGCCTCCTCTATCGACTGGTCAAGCTCACGTAACCTTGCCGACACCACCACAGCCACATACGCTGCGCAGAAGGTGGAGTGGGCTATCCACACCGTTAACATGCCTCGCTCAGCCGGCCAGCCAAATAGATCGGCCATATGCACAAAGAGCAGCAGCAACGACAGGCCCGTGATCACTTCCGGCATCACCAGCGGCGCGGTGATCATATTAGACAGGGTCATCTTGCCCCATGAGCGCTTAAATCGCGTCATCACAAAGGCCGCCATGGTGCCCAATATCACCGCCATGGTGGAGGCAAAAAAGGCAACTCGCAAGCTAGTCCATACTGCATCTAATATCTGTTGATCCCGAAACAGCTCACCATACCACTTAGGTGAAAAACCGCCCCAAACGGTGACCAGTTTCGACTCGTTAAATGAGTAGATAACTAAGATAAACATCGGCGCATAGAGGAAAAACATTCCAGCCCAGAGCATGATGGTCGAGAAACTCATCTTCTTTAATCTGTTACTCATACCTCTTTCTCCATGCTTCTAGATTGGTAACGATGGAATAGAGTGATAGGAATAATCAGCAAACCTAACATCACAATCGCCAGTGCAGAGGCCACAGGCCAATCTCGGTTATTGAAGAACTCCTGCCACAATACTTTACCTATCATTAGAGAATCTGGACCACCCAGTAACTCAGGGATCACAAACTCACCCACCACAGGGATAAACACCAACATAGAGCCGGCTATCACCCCACCTTTAGAGAGAGGCAAGGTGATTTTCCAGAAGGTATTGAGGGATCGTGAGCCTAAATCTGATGCAGCCTCAAGTAAGCTGCCATCGAGTTGAGACAAGGTCGCATAGAGAGGTAAGATCATAAACGGCAAATAACTGTAGATAATCCCGATATAAACAGCAAAATTGGTATTCAGCATCTGGATTGGCTCTGAGATAACACCAGACCAGAGCAGAATATTATTAATCACCCCATTGTTACTCAAGATCCCCATCCAGGCGTACACACGAATAAGGAAGGAGGTCCACGAAGGTAGCATCACCAACAGAATCAACAAGGTCTGCTTCTCCTTAGGCGCTCTGGCAATGGCGTAGGCCATCGGATAGCCAATCAAGAGACAGCCTAAGGTGGTGATAAAGGCCATCTTCAATGAGCCTAAGTAAGCATACAGATAGAGCGAGTCATCGAAGATCAGCAGGTAATTGCCTAAATTCAGCAAGATCTGCAGCGACTCATCGGCATAGCTAAACAACGATTCATAAGGTGGAATAGAGATGGCTGCTGTCGACAGACTGATCTTAAGGACGATAGCAAAGGGAAGAGCGAAGAATAACAGTAGCCAGAAATAGGGAACCCCTATGGTCCAGCATTGCCCCTTGGGCAGTTTAAACGTGAGTGGCTTTTTCATGCTATGCCCTCCTATGATCTGAGGACCACTCCGCTGGTGGCCTCCCAACTGATGAAGACCTTATCTTCCCATGTAGGAGGGTCTGAGCGTCTATCACGGTTAGTCATCACAGATTGGATCACCTGATTGTTGGTCAAACGAATGTAATAGACTGAGATCCCACCAAGGTAGGCAATATCTTCAACCACGCCTTGGCACCAGTTGTATTCATTTTCAGGCTGTTCACGACTAATACGTGCTTTCTCTGGTCTCACCGCTAACCAAACTGTCTTATCTTCCACATTGGTCGATACCCCGTGACCAATATAGAATTTCGTTTCAAGATTGGGCGACTGTATGATGGCGTGATCCGCCACATCGACCACTATCTCCCCCTCAAAGAGGTTCACAGAGCCAATAAATTCAGCCACCATTCGTGAGGAGGGACTCTCGTAGATATCCATTGGTGAGCCAGTTTGCGCTATCCAGCCCTGATTCATAATGGAGATCCGCTCAGCCATGGTCATCGCCTCCTCCTGATCATGGGTCACCATGACGCAAGTCACGCCAACGGCCTCAAGAATATCGACGACCTCGAGCTGCATCTGAGTTCTCAGCTTCTTATCCAGAGCCCCCATAGGCTCATCGAGCAGCAGCAACTTAGGTCGTTTTGCTAAAGAGCGCGCCAATGCAACACGTTGACGCTGACCACCAGATAACTGAGCAGGTTTACGCTTAGCGTACTCCTCCATATGTACCAGTTTGAGCATCTCTCCCACTCGAGCGGCGATCTCATCTTTAGGTAACTTATCTTGCTTCAAACCGAAGGCGATATTCTGCTCAACCGACATATGAGGAAACAGAGCATAGGATTGAAACATCATGTTTATCGGTCGTTCATGTGGCGGCATATCAGTGATATCGACCCCATCGAGATAGATACGCCCCTCTGAGGGTTTCTCAAAGCCTGCCAACATACGCAGCAAGGTGGACTTACCAGAGCCAGAGCCTCCCAGCAGTGCAAAAATCTCCCCTTGATTGATCTCTAACGACACATCATCGACAGCGCGAACATCATCAAATAACTTACTGACCCGCTCAATTTTAAGCAGGACTTTTCCTGGCGTCTTTGTAGTTGGTTTATTGGTGACGCTTGAGGTGGTAGTCATAATACTTCTCCACTAAAGGCGCCACATATCAGTGGCACCTTCGGCAATTTTTAACGAGAGGTGGAACTTGGACCAGTAGCGCTGGCCCAATTTAGGTCTATTAGTAACCTGACTTCACTTTGGTCCAAACACGTGTCATCGCACGTTGAGCCTTCATCGGACGTACATCGGCCACATAGAGGCGCTTTAGTACTTCAGGCGTTGGATAGATAGCCGGGTCGCTTAAGATCTCTTTATCGACTAAGGCTTCCGCCGCCGCATTTGGATTCGCGTAAGCAACGTAATCGGTAATAGGCGCGATCACCTCAGGGCGAAGTATGTAGTTAATAAAGGTGTGAGCGTTTTTCACATTGGCAGCATCGGCAGGAATCGCCAACATATCGAACCAAAGGTTCGCGCCCTCTTTAGGAATTGAGTAACCAATCACCTGACCATTTTCCGCTTCTTCGGCGCGAGCCGCTGCTTGGAACACATCGCCTGAGTAACCAAAGGCAACACAGATATCACCATTAGCGAGGTCAGTAATGTAGCGTGATGAGTGGAAGTAGGTGACAAAAGGGCGCACCTTATCTAACACTTCACCCGCTTTTTTGTAATCAGCCTTGCTATTACTGTTGGGATCTAACCCTAAGTAAACTAAAGCCATAGGTAACATCTCATCGGCAGAATCGAGCATTGAGAGGCCACACTTTGATAGCTTTTCAGCATATTTAGGATTAAACAGCAGCTCAAGAGAGTCAGTCGGTGCATCTTCACCTAAAATCTCTTTCACTTTACCTTCGTTATAGCCTATGCCAGTCGTTCCCCATAGATACGGCACAGAGTACTCATTACCCGGATCCGCCGCTTCCAACTGCTTCATTAAGTCGGCTTTAAGATTCTTATGGTTAGAGAGTTGAGCGACATCTAGCTTTTGAAAAGCCCCAGCCTTTATCTGCTTAGCGAGGAAGTTATTCGATGGCACCACAAGATCATAACCAGAACGGCCCGATAGCAGCTTAGCTTCAACCACTTCGTTGCTATCAAATACATCATAGATAACACGAATACCTGTCTCTTTTTCAAAGTTAGCTAAAGTATCTTCGGCAATATAATCGGACCAGTTATAGACCCTAACTACCTCTTCAGCCATCACGTTAGTGTTTGCTAACACACCTGCACCGATTAAGGCTAACGTGGTTATTTTCTTAAAAAACTTCATGCTATCTCCTTGATTTAGCGTAGCAACAGTCCATGACTGTTGTCTGTCATTGTTTACCGGTCAAGCCGGTTTTAGTTCTTATTTTAACCAATGCTACACCTTTAAAACCGCACCGGCAGTTTGCACAGCCAACACCTGAATAGAGATCTATTCAAACGTATTCCCGATCACTTTCTTACTTAATTAACGCGTCACTTACGCTCAGAGCCATCCCAACATGGCCCAGAGATAACTATTGGACTAAACGGTCAGCAGCAGATATTCACGCTCCCATGAACTGATCACCCGCTTATAACTGGCCAGATCCGCCTGCTTCACCGCGATATAACCTGTGGTAAACGCCTCACCAAGGTATTCACGACATGCCGTACTTTCAGACATCACAGCCAAGGCTTCCTCAAGGGTTAGCGGTAGGCTGATACTCTGGCGAGACTCGTTCGCCCTGCCCTGTACTGGAGTCGAAGGTTTCACGTCATCGACCATGCCGATATAACCCGCGAGAAGACTCGCTGCGATAGCTAAATAGCTGTTGGAATCAGCGCCAGCAATACGGTTCTCAATACGCAGATTTTGTGGAGAGGACTCAGGGATCCTCAGCCCACAGGTTCGATTCTCTTCGCCCCACTCGAGATTAATTGGCGCAGAGGTGCCTGGTAGGAAACGTCTAAAAGAGTTCACATTGGGGGCTAACAGTGGAAGGAATTCAGGGACATATTTTTGTAAACCGCCGATATAGCTAAAGAAGAGTGGCCCCTTAGTGCCGTCATCTAAAGAGAAGATATTTTTCCCAGACTTAAGATTTATCACACTTTGATGTAAATGCATCGCACTACCTGGCTCATCGGCGACAGGCTTGGCCATAAAGGTGGCACATACATTATGCTTTAATGCTGCCTCACGTAGGGTACGTTTAAACACAAACACCTGATCGGCTAGAGATAGTGCATCACCGTGGCTGAAGTTGATCTCCATCTGAGCGGTACCCTCTTCATGGATCAGGGTATCAATATCTAGCCCCTGCTCTTCACACCAGTCATACATATCTTCAAACAGGGGGTCGTACTCATTGGCAGCATCAATAGAGAAGGATTGGCGGCCTGATTCTTGGCGGCCACTACGGCCAACAGGTGGGATAAGCGCTTGATCTGGATCTTCATTTCTGCGGGTCAGATAGAACTCCATCTCGGGAGCTACCACAGGTTTCCAGCCCTTATCTTCATAAAGTTTAAGCACTTTTTTCAAAACATTGCGTGGTGAGAGCTCAATCGGGTTACCCATCTTGTCATAGGTATCATGGATAACCTGAGCCGTTGCTTCTATTGTCCAAGGCAGCTTGAACACTGCATCTTCATCGGGAACACAGATAAAGTCGATATCCGCTTTATCCAATAACTCATCGTAGGGCTCATCTTCCACATAATCACCTGTGACAGTCTGCAGCAGCACACTCTCAGGCATTCTCATCCCTTTCTCATCGATAAACTTATCAACCGGTGCAATCTTGCCACGGGCAATACCCGTCATGTCACTGATCACACACTCAACTTCGGTAATTTTATGCTCTTTTAAATAAGCGGTTAACTTCTTCATTTTATCTCACTCGGTTCATTGCACGGCGTTGGCAAGCATCACTAAACTGTTTGAAAATGGCGGTGTAAAAAGGATGTTCAAGCACCTTCCATTCCGGATGCCACTGGACGCCCAGTGCGAAATTTTTAGCCTCTCTCACAGAGAAGGCTTCGACTAATCCATCTGAGGCAAACGCCTCCGGCCGTAACCCGACACCCAGACGATCGACGCCTTGGGTATGCACAGAGTTAACCTCTGCAGAGTTACGGCCCCACGCCTCGTGAAGCAACCCTCCAGGTTCTATCTGTACCTCATGGGAGATCCCATACTGCACATCTACTGGCTTACTCTTATCTTCTCTATGTTCAAGAAAACCGCCCACTTCATGGAGTTTTTGATGAAGTGTGCCGCCATAAACCACATTCATCTCCTGAAAACCACGACAGATAGCGAGCACAGGAACTCCCGCATCAATAGCCGCTTTTAATAGAGGAAGTGTGGTCGCGTCTCGCTTAGGATCGTGATGGGTATCCGCTTCACTGGGTTGTCCTTGAAAGTGATGCGGCTCAATATTCGATGGTGAACCGGTAAATAAAATGCCATCTAGCCTAGGTAGAATTGATTCAGCTGGACAATGCCCAAGCGAAGGGATCACCAAAGGCCATGCATTAGTCGCATCGGCAATGGATAACAGATATTTTTCGCCCACGATATTAAAAGGATGTAAGCCTAACTCTTGATTGCACGCTGTCACCCCAATGACAGCAAGCCCTGCATCCGACATAAATCACCTTTCTCGTTATATTTTCGTTTTTATTATGTTTATAAGAGCACTTAGTTGTGAACACGACCTGACCAGATGTTCACTTTATCAAACACTACACTGAAAAAAGCACACAGGCAAGCGCATAAATGAATACAATTTTAACCCCGAAACAAAAACAACAAAAACATTAGTAATAACATGGCAATAGATAATTAAATATTGTTAACACCTTGCAGTTATCGAGCCATTTGGCAAGATATTCAATCAAAATAACGCTGTAATTCAACCTTGACGCAGTTCACAGAAACAGACTCACCATGACCAATATTATTTACATAAGCTGTACAGTAAACACACTGCCAAATAGCGCCAACAGGCTGTAAGCACTAAGGTATTTCTAAAGAGCAGCATTTCTAACCAGTAGAATTATATAGAGCAGGGTTTTGAAAGGTGAGAGAAGTTTAGAATTCAGCCCAACAAACGCTAACAGTAAATAAGATGTTAAAAGCTAATACGCTCAGTTGGGTAGATGCACTGAGCGGAAGGGTCAGTGACTGACAGCAAGATTTAGGCACAAAAAAAGGGCCTAAGCCCTTTTAATCTTCTAATAATACAAACAAAGTTAGAAGTTAGCTGGCGTGGTTGCGCTCACTATTCGGCAATCCTCATCGAAAGGATTTCTGAACCTATGGGGCGTCTCACTATTAAAGTAATAGCTATCTCCAGTTTCAAGAATAAACACCTCGTCACCCACCGTGAGCTCAAACTTGCCCTCTATCACGATGGCCGCTTCCTCCCCCTCATGTTTCAGCATCTCTTCACCAGTATCAGAGCCAGGTGGGTAGGTTTCACTCATCACTGACATAGCTCGGTTGGGATAATCCCGACCCACCAGCTTGTAATCTAAATTACCATCGCCAATATCGAGCAGCTCGTCACTGCGGTAAACAACCTTGGCTTCACTCGCCGCAGTATCTTCCATGGAGAAGAAGTCGACTAATGACATAGGTAATCCAGATAGTACTTTCTTTAACGAACTTACCGATGGACTGACACTGTTTTTCTCAATCATTGATATAGTGCTATTGGTGACGCCAGCTCTTTTCGCAAGCTCACGCTGGGATAACCCCTTAATTTTGCGGACAGCCTTGAGACTAGCTCCAATATCCAAATCTATCTCTCCTATCAAAACACGCTACCAAGGCGAAACTCGTCAACCTTTGTATCAAAATCACTCAATCTATTCCCCATACTAATTTGTATCTGACCAAAAAGCATGTTAAATATAATCAACACCCGTGAATTATATAGGACTATCAGCAGATGTATAGCGCTCTAAGTCCCAAAGATTCTTAAAAAGTCGTATTTTATAACTAAATTGCGATAATCGATAAGTAAAACCTAATAACTGAAAACGTATATCTAATAACAATAATAAAGTTTGGAGAGATAATGTCCGTCAGCAGCCCAGTTCACAGCGACCAATACCCCGCCTCCTACTATTTCAGCACCGCTAAGGAGCTCCATGAGCATCCTCAGTTGCAGGAGCAGATAAGCGCCGATGTATGTATTGTTGGCGGTGGTTTTAGTGGAATAAATACCGCCATCGAACTGGCCCAGAAAGGTTTCTCAGTGGTCCTTCTGGAAGCTAAACGTATTGGCTGGGGTGCATCGGGCAGAAATGGTGGTGAGCTTATTCGTGGTATTGGTCACAACGTTGCTCAATTTGAAAACATCATAGGTAGCGAAGGTGTCGAAGCCATCAATCAGATGGGCTATGAAGCGGTTAACATCGTCAGGCAGCGTGTTGCAGAGCACAATATCGACTGTAACCTGCAGATGGGTTACTGCGACTTGGCCATAAAAGCCCGCCATATGACAGAGCTTCAAGAGGATTATGATGACCTTCTTTCTCAAGGTCGAGGCGAAGGTTTTACCCTGTTACAGAAACAGGATATCAAACAGGTTATCGGTTCAGACTGCTATGAAGGCGCCCTTGTGGACATGAACAGCGGCCACCTTCACCCGCTCAACCTCGCACTAGGTGAAGCCAAAGTGGCTAAAGCTTTGGGCGTTAAGATGTTTGAGTACAGCGCAGCAGAGAAGATCATCAAGGGAGACAAGCCCCAAGTCATTACCGCTAAAGGTCAGGTAAACTGCCAATATCTGGTGCTGGCTGGTAATGCTTATATTGGCCATAAACTCGACAGTTACGTAGGTGGGAAAGTGCTCCCAGCCGGCAGTTACTTGCTGGCCACAGAGCCGTTAACCGATGAGCAGTGCAAAGAGATTATTCCGCAAAATATGGCTTTTGCTGACTTGCGTATCGACTTAGATTACTTTCACCTCTCAGAAGATAACCGCCTGCTCTTTGGCGGGCTTTGTACATACTCAGGTAAAGATCCTAAAGATATTGAAGCGGCTCTGCGCCCAAATCTTGAGAAGGTATTCCCTCAGTTAAAGGGAGTAAGAATCGATTTTGAATGGGGAGGCATGATAGGCATAGGCGCCAACCGCCTGCCACAAATTGGCCGACTACCGGATTGTCCCAATATTCTCTACGCCCAAGCCTATGCAGGCCATGGCGTCAACGCCACCCATATGGCAGCAAAGCTAATCGCCGAGGCGCTTACCGCACAAGCTGAGCGCTTCGATATTTTTGACAAGGTGCAACATATGACCTTCCCCGGCGGGCCGGTTTTTCGCTCACCCATGTTGGCAGCAGGGATGTTGTACCATCGGATGAAGGACCTCTTTTAGTCTCTAAAGAGGTTGGTGAGAAACTCGATTATTGTCAGCCGCTACTTGTTCGAAGTTAACTTTAGTAACGGGTTTGTGGCTGATTGATTAGTCTAAAACCTACTGAATTCAGACTTACTTCAAAACCTTTTGCAAGTTGATAATTGGTGCTTGATATTTTACTGGGTACCAAATTTTTATTGGTGTTTATTGCTTGCAGCAGGCCGATGTGCAAACACTTCTGTGACACGGCGTAAATATATCTGACCTCCAGGGATGGAGGAAATGCAGAAAAAATGTCTGGAACATTTTCTGCCCTATGGGCTCTACGACTTCAAACAACTTCCCTGTTAAACAGCCAGTTCGATATCCCTATCTCTCGCTCAAAGAGTTCCACTTCGTGTAACTTCGCCATGCTTCCAAAGGTCACAGCCGCGTTCACACCTGAGTGTCTATCTCTTCGATTTAAGATTTGTGTCGGTAGCCTGTAAATAGCTATTAACCTATAAGTGAACTCTTGTAATGCCTTTCTCGCTGTTGCTCTTCTCCGTGGTCTCTGTGACCTCTGTGGTGAATTGCTTTATCTTGGAATGAAGATCTTGGACGCCCAAGGGGATGCCTTGGGCGGGCCGAGTGGGCGAATTATAGATACTCTCTAAACCAGTTAACGAGTTCTGTATTGGCTTTCTCTTTATTTTGCATCAAGCCGTGATTATCGTCTGGGTATAACACAAGTTTATGGGGGATCTTGTGCTTTGATAAGGCATCAGCAAGATCAATAGAATGATTTACTGACACTCTTTTGTCATTAGTGCCATGAAGAAGCAAGATAGGGACATCTGCAGATAACTCACCTACCCAGCTCAGTACTGAACGTTTCTCTAGTTCAGACACTTTATTCTTCTCATAATCGGGAATGCGCTTCTTAAACACTAACTCCATTTTGGGTCTATAAGTGAGCCCCTTTAACAGATCAGATGGGCCTGCAAGGGTTGCAATAGCCTTAATATTCTTGATTCGCTTAGTCGCTAAGTGTGTCTGCATTCCACCTCTGCTAGCCCCATACATTCCAATACGGTTATTGTCTGCACCTTCAATACTTGGAATATAGTCTAATAGCGCAATAACATCATCGACGTCTTTGCCACCGAACTCGTCAAGGGAGTCATCTTTTGTAAATGTACCTCGGTATTGGCTACCAATAATAATAAATCCTTCATCAGCAATAGGAAATATATTATGCATCATTGAGCCAAGAACAACTCCGCCAAACCCTCCGTTGCCACCACGGTTATAAATTAACACTGGTAGGTCATTTTTAACTAGTTTGGGCTTAATGATATAACCATAAACAGCTTGTCCATCAACAAAGTATTCAAAGGTTCTACAAGATAACTTGTCTTTGAAATAGTTAAATTTTTCTTTACCAAAAATAGCATCAAACTGAGCTAATTTTTGTTCTACCTTAGCATCAGGTTTTGCCCTTTTTCTGTATTTTTTCTCTATAAAGCCACGCCATGAATCATAGTCAGAAAAATTTTGACTAAAGCAGTCAGTTTGTTTTTTGATACGTTCATCATTGATTAAGTTGGATGCTTGGGCTCCAAATGATGAAATAACTAAAGTAAAAACCAATATATATCTATTCACATAAACTCCCTGTTGGTGATAATTCGATTAAAGATGGGCAATCAATCCATTCAGGCATTGTTCATTAATCTATGGCAATGCCCCGACCTTAATAATCAGCAACCTAGACTACTTCGAAAGCAACTTCAATGCCCTTAAAATGAATATAGCGACTATGTTGATCCCACTGACTCTGTTTTAATTCGATGAAACTCCTCTTTATAACGGCGTGAAATTCGTAGTTTTTTACCTGAATGTAGAGTGAGCTCGGCATCGCCACTGGGCATTGGCTCAATGTAGTTAACGTAATTTAAGTTAACGGCAAAGGAGCGGTGAATTCGGCATAAAGCGTGTGAAGCGTCCCGTTCAATGAATTCGGCTAAGGTACTGCGTGTTGGGTAAACTTGGTCTTCTATGTGCAAATTGACATAGTTTCCAGCCGATTGTACCCACTCTATCTGCTCTGTCTTAATTAAGAACTCTTTACCTAACTTTTTGACAAGCAGGAGTTTGGTCAATGATTTAGCTTCTTTTTGCTCCGTATCTATACACCGAACATCCCCTAAATATTGAGCTACTACCTGGCGATAAGCGGCGATGACAATGACAAAAAAGCAGAAACTCCATAGATCTTTTCTTAACTCATAAATCAATTCATAGCCTAATTCAGCCGTCGACTTTGCAAAGTCATAATCAAGTGATGAGAACAGATAACTGAACTCTCTTATGCTGACCATGAGTCCGATATGGCAAAAAGAGAACACAAATGCCGCGACCAAGTAGGTCAAAAATGAAGAGCTTGAATGCTGCCATTGCCATGGCTTCTTCGTCATAAACAGCGCAATAAAGGGGAATAGTATTAAGGTTGAAATGGCACTTGAGAACTCCCATACAAACGGCTCCCATATAACGAAATTTACGCTCTGTTCTCGGCCCGCTTCCATGGTCTCAGAAGTGGCATTTATGCTGGCATTGATAAAGAAATACACTAGCAAGGCTAGAGTTTCATAGCGCGTTTTATTATTTTGAAAATGAAGCGGCGTTAATGGCATCTTCTGATCATTCCTTTTATCCCTGTATTCCACCACTTATCACTAATCTCTTTCATTTCAGTTAAATAGTGACAAGGCAGTCCCTCTTTATCGATATAGTTTGCAGAATACTATCCCGGTAAACAAGTCATAACCTATGGATTCAACTAACGAAAAGGAATGCGATATGCAGTCTAACCGACTTCATCAACTTGACTGGCTGAGAGTAATTGCTATTGGGTTACTGATCTTGTTCCACATCGGCATGGTTTATGTGCCTGATTGGGGCTTTCATTTCAAACATGAAGCATCATCAGATGGATTAAAAAACCTGTTACTAACACTGTCACCTTGGAGAATGGGATTACTTTGGTTGATCTCTGGCGTAGCCCTTAGGCATATGTGGAATAAACGCAGCGATTGGCAACTCATATTAACTCGCAGCACTCAGCTCCTATTACCACTCTTGATTGGGGTATTAGTTATAGTCCCGCCACAGCTATACATAGAGATGACACAGGCTGGCAAGATGCCGTTAGACTTTGGGGATTTTCTGTTTGCACTCTATGTCGACCCCAAGCACTATTTCGACGATTATCAGAGTGGTATTTGGCCTCACTTCGATGTCAATCACTTATGGTTTTTACGCTCACTTTGGCAATACAGCGTGATTCTATTGCTTCTAGCACCGTTATTAACCAGCAGATGGGGCCTGAGAGTAACCCATCTATTAAGTGGACACCTCAAGCTCCAACTCGGGATCTGTATTGTTTCTATCTTATTAATTGAAACCTTGCTAGAAGGTGAACAGATAAGAGAGATATATGGCTTCTACTTGCTGTTATTTGGATTTCTACTCGGCAGTCATCATCTATTCTGGCAAAAACTCAAAGCATCTTGGCTGCCGATAACACTCTTGGCGCTCAGCGCTCTAATTTTACTGCAATTTGTATTTGAGTTTATTTGGCAAACTGGCCCTCTGCAAGAGAACAGATACGCGGTTACAGTTGGGTTAACAATCTATGCACTAGCCAAGACTCTGCCAGTATTTGCTGTCGCTGCTCTAGCCAGCCGTTTCCTCCAACAAGAATCATCCATTATTCGCAAACTCAACCTTTGGGTATTTCCAATCTATATCTTGCACCAGAGCATCATCATAGTCGTTGCGTACTACTTAACTCAATATCAACTTCCTCTTATGATAGAGGGCATCTTAGTCACAATACTGACATGCCTCACCTGTTATTTAGCCATTGTGCTTCTAAAGCAATCCCCGTTACTGCAACCTATGTTCGGCATAAGGTTAATAACGAAAAAGCCCCTCTATCACTCGCCATTATGGCGCTACAGCATAACTATAAGCTGCATACCTATTATGCTAGCGCTTATAAGTTAGCCTCTAAAAGTAAGAGGTGAGCCCGACAGCTTAACTCTAACTCGTTCCCACAAGCACTATATCGAAATTATTTTCAAAAAAGTTTCGTCTTTTTCTGCTCCTCTTCGTCTTATGGGTGTGAATAAAATTTACCTTTATTGAGGAAGCGTAGAATGATCAAAATAGTTAGTTTTAAAATCTGTCCGTTTGTCCAGCGCGTAACCGCAGCACTTGAAGCAAAGAAGATCCCTTACGAGATTGAGTACATCGACTTAAATAATAAACCCCAATGGTTTCTTGACGTTTCACCTAATGGGCAAGTGCCTATTATGATCACAACTAATGGTGTGACTCTGTTTGAGTCAGATGCCATTATTGAGTACATTGATGACGAGCATGGTCCATTAGAGCAAGGTGTAACTAATGAACAGCGCGCATTAGACAGGGCTTGGAGCTATTTAGGCTCAAAGAATTATCTAACTCAATGTGGAACCATGAGCAGTAAAGATAAAGCGACGTTTGAGCAACGTACAGATAAGTTCCAAACCGCTTTTCACAAGGTTGAGAAGCAGTTGTCGGGTCAGAGTAAATTCTTTAAATCTGATACCTTAAGTAACATTGATATCGCCTGGCTACCTATACTCCACCGTGCTGCCATCGTTAAGGCGCACTCTGGGTTTGATTTCCTATGTGGGTTGCCTAAAGCACAGGCATGGCAACAAGCTGTGTTAGCTACAGGCTTAGCGGATAAATCCGTTGCAGCAGATTTTAATGAGAAATTTAGCGACTTTTACCTAAGCAACACGTATCTCACTGAAGGAAAAGATATACAAAGTACGGCTTGTCGTTCAACTAGCTGTTGTGGCTAACCATTAAAAACGGTTACAGATAGAGGTACTTATGGAGTGCCTCTTCACTCACTTAATCTAATAATTTAAACAGAATTTAAGAACCGCTTGTCATGAATGTAGAAAAAGTATGGTCAGAGTATCAAACTAGCCTTAAGGCCTTCTTACATAAGAATGTGTCTAATATTGACGATGTTGACGATCTACTGCAGGAGATATTAATTAAAACCTACAAAAACTTAGCCACAGTCCATGACAGCAAGAAGATCAAATCTTGGTTATTTCAGATAGCCCATCACACCATTATCGATTTCTATCGACAGCGTGGAAAAGAGAGAGATATTGCCCCAAACGATCTCTGGTACAACAAGCCAGAAAAAGAGATGTTAGAACAGTTATCGCAGTGCATAGCGCCATTTATTAGCCGACTGCCAAAAGAGGACGCTGCGATATTAACTGCTGTAGAGATCGAGGGAACCTCTCAAAAAGCATACGCAGAAAAACTTGGTATTAAATACTCTACGCTGAAATCAAGAGTACAAAAGAGTCGTAAACAGCTTCATTCACTGTTCAATGAATGTTGTGAATTCTCCATCGATAAGCAGGGAAATATCATCGACTTTCAGTCTAAAAAGAGTAACTGCACTAACTGCTAATCATAAAGTAGAAGAAACAGTCCAGCATAGGTGAGCCAATTTGGGACAAAAAAAAGCGGCCTATGCAGCCGCCTTGCATATATTGAATTAACTCTCTTAAGCTCTCTTGAGCTACTGGTTACTACCGTTACTCTTCAACACATCACGAGGAGTGGTGAAATTAGAGGCCTCGGAGTGCTCGTCAGCTTTGGTACAACCTGTTTTGTCATATTCATTATCACAATCCCAGCCCATGGCCATCTCGACCATAAAGGCCTCAAAAGTGCTCCCTGCCAGAGTCATGGCAGCCAACATATCTTCATAGCTAAAGGCATCTTTCGGATCTTTGCCATCATCTACCGAGCCAAAAACATTGGTTTGGAAATAAAGCGGCGCTCCAAACTCAAGCAGTACATCGTAAATGTTGTTGTTCTGCGCGACTTCATCATCTCTTAGGCTATTGTTACCTAACACACAACGATCACCCAATTTGTCACGACAGTGGTTGAAGATATCACGGGTTTTACCGAGCAAAGTCGTAGCATCGCCAGCATCAATTTTACCGCGGCTTTTACCGAGTTCATCGGCAGCATTATTCGCATCTTTTTCTGTCAGATAATACTTTTGATAAAGGTGGCTACCGAAAATACTCGGCGTGCGCTTCCAGGTGTTATTGTGGATATTCACCTGCTTTTCTAGACACGCATAATCCTTAGTATTAGTGTACACATCACTCCCTAACACCGAGTCATCTGTCATTGCAGCAATATTTACCTGGCGGGGATTTTTACCATCAGCATTGCGGATCTCATTGCCGTCAGCATCTTTCTTACGTCCGGTTCGATTCCACATGATCTCTGCATGAACTGTCATACACATGGACGCGGCAACCGCTCCAAACAGCTCATTGTCATCATATTTAGCCGCTAATCCTCTCATTAAGGACAGGTATGCGCCCTGATATTTATCGGTCCAAAATGCCGGCAGCTCATGTTTCTGAGTAGCCTCAAAGCTCTTAAAATACCAATCAATCACTTTAGTAGAGTCTTTTACCCACTGAGGGGAATCGACACCAGCGCGGACTCTCAAGAGTACTTTAAACTTATCCTCTGTCGCTAACTCAGTTAGTTTTTCGTCGTCACCTAGATCTTGGTTGACTCTTACTAATTTGTCATCATTAAAAGTTTTAGCTTGAGCAAGTGCGTTATCAATAAGAGAAAAGTTAAATTTACTATTCAGGTATTCCGCTTTCTCTTCCTCACTTTCTTTTGAATCGTACTGTTGTTGGCTAAATCGACCTGTTTGGAGATCGCTCCATTTTATCTGACAATATCCGCCGTCTACATTTGTTCCTCTAGCAAGGTCACAATAACTGTTACCACCAGGTCCTTTCCCTCGCATGACAGCACCGGAAGGAGGTGTTTTCACCTCACTCGCCGCTGACACCATAGGAATACTCAAAAATGATCCCGTTAAAAGGGTTCCCCCCAAAAAACTTAAACTCAATAATCGCTTTAGTCTCATTGTTATCCTCTTCTTATTATTAATCTCCCTTGTTAAACAACTAGCTCATCCTTTAGCAACCACCACTAGTGTTATTTATAATACAAATAGCACTAATGCATTACACTACACTCATAATGATAACCAAACAAGTTTTAAAATTAAGCTGTAGCTAATGTTCTTAAGGAAGGGAGAAGTATCTAGACGTAGGTAAGTAACAGAGTAAGGTAGAAGTCATTGATTTACTTCTACCTAGTAGCTAATCCAATAATGCAAGACTAACGTTTAAAAGAGAGGCCCCACATCAGCACCTTGCTACCATTGGTGTAATCATCAGTTGCGTTGGCTGAGATACGAATGCGATCGGCATATACCATACGTGGTAGGTTAAACTCCTGTCTTTGATACGATGGTGCGTATATAGGTGCAAACTCAAAACTGCCTACGGTTTCCCACTCACCATGTTTCCATATATCAAAAGTGAATGTGCGTAATCGAGTGCCTTCACCGTTATTATATGAACCTAGACGGAAAGTCTTCATCCCCATTGGCTTTTCAAAGTCCATGTAAAATGACATGGGCAGATTGCCGTGACGTACATCCGCCTGCAAGAACAAGCCTTTACTGGTATCGAAATACTCCTGATTAGTGAAATGCGGCTCTAAATTATCTGAATCGATAAGGAAGCTTGAGTTCAGACCGTTGTGAGTATTATTGCCGCCGACTTGAAACACATCATCAGCGTAATAGGCGATAATATTCTCAAACTGAGGCACCTCTTTGGTCAACAGATCTGTGTAGAGTGAGAAGTCACCTTTCTCACCGTTAGCTCCAAACCAGACACCTTCCCAATATTTGCCATTAACTTGGCCAAAATACCAGTTTCGAGTCTCACCTTGATGGATCTCAAATTGAAACCTAGGTTTGTCACCTGAGCCGATATATTGGCTATTGGTATTTTCAACTCGACCAGAGATCAGCGCGCCCGTTTCCGTTTTCCCGATCACCGTATTCCCCGATAGATCAATATTCAACTTGATCTGTTTTTGGTAGTCAGTTGCACCATCAAGCACCTCATCATAGTGAAGGTAAACCGCTTCTGTCGATGAATAGGCAAAAGGGGAGATTGCACATAGCGTACAAAGTAGAAGTTTTTTCATGGAATATGACCTTAGCTGATAACAATATTGATTAATTATTGGTTTTATTACACTCAGCTCTCAGCAGCTCCCCTTCTCTATTTGAGGCAATAGAGATACACAAAATGAAGTAAACAGGTGAACAGTTTAGGCTCTGAGGCTGGTTGACAATCATCATCCTTAACGGTCGATACAATAACCCACTTACCGTATGGTATTCCTATATTGAGATCACAATATGATTCAAATACCGATTGATATTAAATACCTCTATCCCAATAGGGCTGCTCACCACCTAATCTTTCCAAAATAAAGTCAAGAAAAACCCTAACTTTGGCGGGTAGGTGCTGCCGCTCAGGAAACACAGCATAAAATGTCTGCATAGGGAGTTGGTAGTCGGTTAACAGGGGAATTAGCTTGCCCTCTGCGATATCTTGGCCGACGATAAATGTGGGGATCTTAGCGATACCTAAGCCAGATAGGATAGCCTTTTGCAGCGCTTCACTGTTATTCACCCGATAGTTACCACTGACCTTCACTTTGAGCGGACCCGTATCCATATGAAAGGTCCACTCACTGCCGCCACTAAAATAGGCATAGTTGATACAGTTGTGCCTGCTCAAGTCTGTCGGAATCAATGGTGTACCAAGTTTTTCAAGGTACTCAGGCGCCGCACATATCACACTGCGACATGGCGCTAAACGGCGAGCTATCAGGGTGGAGTCCTGTAAGTTTCCAGCACGAATCGCCAGATCGAATCCCCCCTCCACCAAGTCAACGACTCTATCATCCATCACCATATTCAAGGTGATATCTGGGTACTTGGCTAAAAAGTCGGCCACAAGTGGCGCAATATGCAAGCGGCCAAATGACATGGGGGAGTTTACTTTAAGCTCACCTTTAGGATTTCCTTGCAGTTGAGTGACCGAATCGACCCCTTCTGCCGCGGCGATATAGGATTTCAGCGCATACTCGAAATAGCGCTCTCCCGCCTCTGTCAAACTAAGTTGGCGAGTTGTTCGGTGCAGTAGCTGAACTCCAAGCTTATCCTCTAGCTGCCTGATCCGTTTACTGACCGCCGACTTACTTATCCCTAAGCGTGAAGCGGCTTGAGAAAAACTGCCGCTCTCTATTACAGCCACAAACACAGGTATTGCCGAAAAAGTGTCCATACTTTTACCATTGTCAACTTAAAGTCAACGATGAGTTTCCGACATACCCGCTAATCAGTCAACCTAAAACCTTATAAAGTAAAGCATGAATAACCACTTGATTTATTAGATTGAATCCAAGCCAAAAGCAGTGAGTTAAGTGTTCACTTATTAAGGAGAAAACCATGGAAGTTTTTCAAGCAATTAAACAGCGCAGAGCCGTTAAACACTATCATGCCGATGCCGAAATGCCTGCAGAGGATTTTGATAAAATTATGTCAGCGGTGATCTTGTCACCAACATCCTACAATATCCAGCACTGGCGTTTTGTTCGCGTTACAGACAAGAACCAACGCGATAAAGTAAAAAGTGCCGCATGGGGACAAGCTCAAGTAGCCGATGCGTCCGAATTAGTCGTTTTATGTGCTGACATTAACGCGTGGAATGATAGGCCAGAGCGCTATGTCATCAACAGTCCTCAAGAAACCCAAGATATGCTACTGCCCATGATGGATGCCTTTTACAACGGCAAAGAGCAGATCCAGCGAGATGAAGCGATGCGCTCTTGCGGAATCGCTGCGCAGACCATGATGTTAGCAGCTAAAGAGCTAGGCTATGATACCTGTCCTATGGTGGGGTTTGACAGAGAGGAGTTGGCTCGACTCATTCGTCTGCCACAAGGCTATGTGATTGCCATGATGATCGCCATAGGAACGGCAGAGAAGTCGGCTCACCCTCGCGGCGGGCAATTACCACTAAGCGAAGTACTCGCTGAAAACTATTTTTAAAGAGGTATTATACCAATCAGTATAAGAAGTTGATCTACTCAGAGTGTCTTTTGGCAAACTAATTCAAGGCGAATGGATGATAGAATGGTTATTCCCTTATGAGTTCATTCAACGCAGAAGTAGGCAGCCAAAAACACTCCTTACAGGCGAGTTTTAGCGGTTCTGATGCTGTGACTTTTTATAAACAAAGAGTGAGCTTAACCCTAGTTTCACTATGCTCTTCACTCGTTGCAAACCACATGGATGTGGTGAATGTCATTAATGCAGGAGCAATTAAAGACCTTGCCTCAGGACCGCTAAACTCTCGCTGAGCGATCAAATCTTTATACTGATTGGTATTAGTTTATCGCCGGTTTCACAACCGGCTTTTTTATCATCTAAAAGCTGCAACGCACTCAAATCTAAACTATAAACATGACGTACCAAGGACTAGTTCTGGGTATATAAGAGCTTATATTTACTGTAATAAAATACACCAATAAAGATAAATAGCGAGCCGATAAAGGTGTAGATAGAGTAACTGTCTCCATAAAAAACGTAACCTAAAACCCCACCAAATAAAGTCACAATACTTCCTGTTTGCCCAATAAATACCGGTCCTACACTCTTTTGCAAAGAGAATAATAGAAACTGTCCTGAGCCAGAAAGCAACATCAATATAATCAGCAAGAGCGTCACATTGAGTTTCTCACTTGATGCGATATCAAACCTTGGCGCTAAGATAAATATCAAAAATAGGTAAGTGATAGCTGAAAACAGATTAGTTAAGAGCGCAACATGGAGCACAGGTAAACCTGTCGGCCACTTTACCGAACGGTAAACATTGGCAATCCCGATGGAGATAGGTGATAGGGACAACAAAATTATCCAGCTCCAAGAACCTGAAAAATCAAGGATATACTCAGAGCGAAACAGATAAGCAAACGTTCCAACAACCAAGATCAACAAAAATAGCAGGCCTTTAATGTTAAAAGGCTCTAGCCCCATCTTTAATGAGATCAGATAAGTCACGATTAATGGTAGCGCATAGGAGAGTGATGCTATTCCGACCCCAACATGATTAACTGAAGAAAACACAATGAGTTGCGGTATGGTAAACCCCAACAAGGAGGCGATCACAAAAAAAGAGAAATGCCTTTTCACTAACGTTAACTTGACCCCTTTAAAGGCGCCAGTAGATATAAGATAGAGAGCACTGCCCGACGCCTGAAAAAATGACACGTATATCGGGTGTACTCCCGCATCAATCACCGATTTAGCAATCAATACAACAAGGGCTAAAAATAGCCCCATTAACCACAACTTCATATTGCTATTAATTGATGACATAAGCCCTCACTTTATGATTAGAAGCTTTTGCTTAAAAGCAAAAATGGCTACCCACTAAGGTAGCCATTGATTAAGAGTGAACAATTTACTCTTCACGCTGCGCATGGCGCAGAGACCACATAAAGTCCAACTCCATGTAGGTGACCTCTTCCCCATTTTCATCGAGGAATAACTCAGGTGAAGGCACACCGACATAACCCATAGGTAACCCCTCCTCATTGACTCCAGGGTTTAGACCGATAGGGAAATGGCCATCATTAGACTCCCCTTTCACTGCCAATGCATGGCAGGTCATACATGACATAGAGCCTTGATCAAAGTCGCCCTCAATTTTCGAGTTAGGCAAAATTGTAGGCTTGCCTCGATTGTCGACCCAATCAATCTGACTGCCACGTAAACGGTAGTTTTCCCAGCGGGTTCCCTCAATCCCAAGACCTTCTGGTACTTGATTACAGGCAAGGTTATCAGCTGGGCAAGCGGCGCTATCAGATGAAGGGATCTCATCCCAACCTCTAAATGCCTCTGGGTATACCGAAGGCCAGCGAGTTTCATTATCCACATGCTCAAATGTAGACCAGTGCCATTTAGGCATGTCACGGGTCATGATATGCAAACCTGCCAAGCCCCAGATCTCAGTGACACCTTCACTCTCTGTCTCGACCCAGTGGTATCTAGGTTTATCGGCTTCATCGATCCGTACCCAGTTTGCTTTAGCCTCTTTTGCCTTCAAAGGAAAAACCAGTGACTTGACCCCCTGTGCAACTAAACGCTCCTGCTCATCTCGGCTGTAAAGCTTGTTTTTACGCACATGATTGTACGCAGCTCTGTTTAAGCGGGTATCTTCATCTGCCAAAGTGGTATAACGAGGATCTGTTGGGCGATCGAACAGCTCAGCATCAGTTGCAGTACGGCACGCTTCACGCCATGACTTAGGCTCTTGTGCATTAGGCAGGAAAGTTTGCTCAACTTCACGCCATAACTGCCAAGTCGAATATCCCTGTGCACCAAACTCTTTATCTTGATCTGCTCGGCAGTTATCCCTATTGCCAGGCCAGTTCATGGCAATAAACAGGCGCCATGCATAGAGATCTGGGTTATTCATCGCCATCTTTGTATCTTGGGGCTCTTTCCAAAGCGCTCGATACTTATATCCCTGTTTATCACTTATGCTATCTATAATACCGAATTGCTCACCTTGCTCTACGTCTTCAACCACAGCTGTAGCATTAAATGAGCACACACTCGATAAAGTTAAAGTCAGTGGCATCAAGAGTTTATTTAACTTCATTATTATCTTCCTTAATTAATTTAAAACGAACTCAAAATTTCTCAATTTATAATCGTGAAACTGACATTATTATTATCTTTAACAGCTCATTGCGTCTTACATAAAAAATTAATAGGTACAACTCAAAAAAATCATTTTTCTGTTTTTCACGACTCTTTTATCTTGCTCACTCTTATTAATATCAATTTTTAATTTAGTTGGCGGATCTATGCTCTTTGGCAGAAAAAACATTAAGCCTATCGTTATTCCGGAAAAGAGAGTTGCACACTGGTCTTACGCTACCTGCGCTTACTGCTCAACAGGGTGCTCAATTGAACTTGGTCTGGACAGTTCAGGAAAAGTCATCACCAGCCGAGGCAACGCCAAAGCCGATGTAAACCGAGGAAAGCTTTGCATCAAGGGGCTGCTTGAGCATGAGCTGTTTGATTCCAAAGGTCGCGGTAGTGAGCCGCTAATTCGCCAGCATCATCATGAGCCTTTCGCGCCAGCATCTTGGCAACAAGCCATGGATAAAACTGCCACAGCAATCAAAACAATTCAGGAGAAACATGGACGAGATGCTTTTGCCGTGGTCTCGACAGGTCAACTGCTAACAGAGGAGTTTTACACTTTAGGCAAGCTAGTTCGGGGCTGTATCGGCACCAATAACTACGACGGTAATACCACGCTGTGCATGGCCTCTGCCGTATCCGGTTATAAACGCTCTTTTGGCTCCGATGGAGCACCCGGTTGTTATGATGACTTTGATAAAACCGACTGCTTGATGGCGTTTGGCTCTAACTTACCGGAGCAACACCCAGTTATTTATTGGCGCCTAAAAGAGGCCCGCGAAAAACGTCCATTTCCATTGATTGTGGTCGATCCACGGGTCACCATGTTCGCCCAGATGGCCGACATTCATTTAGCTGTCACCCCTGGTACAGATTGCGTATTAATCAATGCCATGATGTATGTGATTTTTGATGAAAACCTAGCAGATACTGCATTTATCGAACAACACACCAAAGGCTTATCTGAGCTCACCAAAATCATTGAGGACTATAACCCGAAATTAGCCCAAAAAGTCTGTGGTATCGATGAGGACACCATACGCAGTGTCGCGCGGCTTTATGCCAAAGCAGCAACCGCCATGAGTATTTGGACCATGGGAATTAATCAAAGCACCCACGGCTCTGATGGGGTCGTAAATATTAACAACCTTAACCTCATCACCGGCAATATTGGTAAACCCGGTGGGACCAGCTTGTCGATCACAGGCCAGTGTAACGCCATGGGCACTCGGGAGTGGTCCTCCTGCTCAGGCCTCCCTGGCTATCGAGCATTAGAGAACCCCGAACACCGCCAGCAAGTTGCAGATTTTTGGGGCATCACCCCAGACTTTTTCCCAGAAAAAAGGGGCTTAACCGAAACGGATATCTTCCCAGCAATAGAAACAGGCGAAATAAAAGGGCTTTGGCTCGTCGCCACTAACCCAATGACATCAATGCCGAACACCTCCCGTATCCGCAAAGCGCTGGAGAAACTGGACTTTCTGGTTGTGCAGGATAGCTACAGCGATGTGGAAACCAATCAATATGCCCATGTGTATCTCCCTGCCGCTATCTGGGCAGAGAAAGAGGGCTGCTTTACCAATACCGAGCGCCGAATCAACCTCACCCGAAAATCTGTTCCCAACTATGCTAACTCTCAATCGGATTTTTGGATCTTTACCCAGATGGCAAAATATTTTGACCACGGCAGTAAGATCCCTTTTCCACCATCCCCAGAGCTGGCGTTTGATGAGATGAAAGCCCTATCTAAGGGGAGTGAGCGTTTATTGGATATCTCAGGCATGAGCTATGACAAGATTGAACAAGCAACTGGGATTCAATGGCCCTGCAGAGAGGGAGAAACAGGTCAAGCTAGGCTTTACACAGATGGTCATTTTCCAACTGCTGATGGGAAAGCCAATCTCATTGGCGTTAGTTTTTTCGACAATAATGAGAAACCAGATAAACGCTACCCTTTCTGGCTCAATAGCGGTCGAGTGGTAGAGCATTTTCATACTCGCACTCGCACAGGAAAGATCGGCAACTGTAATAAATTTAGTCCTATCCCCTACATGGAGATGAACCCAGATGCAGCCAAAAAACTAGGAGTGAAACATCAAGAGTATGTGCGCTTGATATCGAGACGCAGCGATGCTGTAGCCATGGTGCAACTCACACACAGGGTTGCACCGGATATGGTATTCGTCCCCTTTCATTTTTTTGATTGCGTGAACCGTTTAACCTTAGGCCTACTCGATCCCCACTCTCGACAACCCGCCTTTAAACAGTGTGCGGTGCGCATCGTACCTGTCGATCAACAAGAAGCCGAGCAGTTAAGCCTTAAACGTCGACACTTCTAATTCAATACTTTGACCCTACACAAGGGGAACGATGACAAAATTCAGGGATGACATTATGAGTTCAAAAGCAGAAGTAAGCTTAACGAGTCCACAAAAAGATAAGCAGAAAACAGAGGGGTTAGGCGTCTCGGTGTGGGAGGTTCGACCCGGCGAGCGGGACTATGCCAAGCTATCAGATGCACCAGCAAAAGAGACAAACCGCTACGGTAAACGAATTGATCTCATCGATATCACTCATGCAAACACCTCGCCCAACCGTTCCATGAATATCAATGGAAAAAACAGGGTGGGCGACAACCCTAACCGCAATAAGCAGCACGGTTTTTTCTTCAATGCCGATAACTGTATCGGCTGCCATGCCTGTGAATCGGCTTGCAGCGAAAAAAATAACAATCCAGCTCACCTCGCCTTTCGCTCCGTGGGCTATGTTGAGGGTGGCAGTTACCCTGATTACAAGCGCATGAACATCTCCATGGCCTGCAACCATTGTGACGACCCTGTATGTTTAAAAGGTTGTCCCACTGGAGCCTACACTAAACACGCCGAATATGGCGCCGTTCTGCAAGACCCAGAAACCTGTTTTGGCTGCGGTTACTGCACTTGGGTATGCCCCTATAACGCACCTCAACTTGATCCAGTAAAAGGCCAAGTATCTAAGTGCAACATGTGTGTAGATCGCCTTGAAGAGGGGCTTAAGCCAGCTTGTGTTTCCGCCTGCCTAGGTAATGCATTAGATTTTGGCGTTATCGAAAACACGCCTCAAAATAGAGAGCAAGCCAAAACCCAGATCCCGGGCTTTCCATCACCTGAGATAACCCAGCCAAATATCAGGTTCCAACAAACAAAATCACTGCCGGATCAGATGGTTCGTACCGATTCAAGCCCAATAAAATATGAGAAACAAAACGGCAGCGAATTTACCTCCACTGTCGATGAAAAAACCGATAAAACACGTCTTTGGAGTTTAAGTAAACTGAGTTCCAGAGAGAATCCACTGGTTATTTTTACCTTAAGTACTCAAGCTGTTATTGGCGCTTTTTTAATACTACTTCTAGGCTCATACCTTGAAATTGACAGCTTTGTCTCAATCAAATCCAGTGCACTCTATCTACCAAGTTTACTGGCTTTATCCGTTATTCAGATGACAGTGTTATTTCTATCAACACTACACTTAGGTAAACCACTGCGTTTTTACCGTGGCTTTAATAACTTAAGATACTCTCCCCTGAGCCGAGAAGCCTTTGCCATCGCCATTTTTTTTGGCTGCCTATCAAGCTTTACCTTGCTCTCTTTTATTGAGCTTTGGCTCTCCCATCAATGGCTGAGTTATCTGATAAATGCTAGTGCAGGTATCGCCATTGTAAGTGGGCTGATAGGCGTCTACTTCATGCACTGTATCTACCGCATTGAAGCGCGACCTTTTTGGAATCATTGGCAGGTATTGAGCTCATTTTTCGCTAGCCTATTGAGTTTAGGTGCAGGATTATTCGCAATCTTCGCCATACCAGCAATACTCCTCGCAGGAGATGACATCTCACAAATTATCAAAATCGCAGCCTCATTGACTTTACTGGGAGTGATTGGCGAAGGTCTAGGTTTAATCTTCCACGCTCGCTACCTAAACCAAGACAGTGGTGAGGGCGCTGCCGCCCACTATATCCAGAAGACCCTATTTGGTAAAAGCTATCTGGCGCGTAACGCGCTAATGGTATTAGCCTGTTTTCTCTCAATTCTTATTATCTTCACGACCAATAACTCCACGCAATCTTTAGTGCTAGCAGGGCTGCTGATATGCACTGTGTTCATCTATGCCACCGTAGGGAGAGCCCTCTTCTATGTGTTGGTCATACCCACAACTATGCCCGGTGCGTTTTTTTGGAAAAATAAACGTTTTGAACAGCACGCCCGTGATATCGGACTCACGGATATGCCCCAATGCGGCGTCGTTGCCAACACCCATTAATCACTAAATAAACAATATATTAAGGAGAGCAGATGCCACACATTAATATCAAACATTTTCCAGGAGTCACTCAACAGCAAGAGGTAAATTTAGTAAAGGGGATAACCGCACTGCTCTGTGACACATTGCACTGCGAAGCGGGTGCCGTTTCCATCGCTATGCAAGCTATCTCTCCAGAGCAGTGGCAAGAGAAAGTGGTACAAAAAGAGATCGAACCAGCAGCAGAGCGACTCGTTAAGAAGCCCAATTACTAAACCTGTATCAGTAGGAAGCAAAGATGGAAAACAGCAAAGAGAAAGTGTTACTTCAAATCAAAGGCAAGCAGATAGCTTATGTGATCTTAAATAATCCAGATAAACATAACGCCTTTGATGACAGTATGATCACCACGCTCACCAACATTTTTAATGAGATAGCCCTTAATCAAGAACTCCGGGCCATGGTGCTCATGGCAAAAGGGAAAAGCTTCTGTGCTGGCGCCGATCTTAACTGGATGAAAAGCATGGCCGATTACTCCTATCAGGAAAATGTCACGGATGCTAACGCAATGGCCCAAATGCTTAAGACCCTGAATACTCTCCCTCTTCCCACCATCGCCCAAATTCAGGGCCCAGCATTTGGCGGAGGTGTAGGTCTTGCCAGTTGCTGCGATATGGTCTTTGCCACAAAACGAACTAGTTTTTGCCTGAGTGAAGTCAAGTTAGGCTTGATACCAGCAACTATAAGCCCCTATGTAATCAATGCTATAGGCATGAATGCCTGTCGTCGATATTTCCAAACAGCAGAGCGTTTTTCTGCTCAAAAAGCTAAAGAGTTAGGCCTAGTCGACGAGGTTATAGAGCAAGATGAGCTAGAGCTTACGGTCAGCAGTGTCATCCAAAATCTGCTTAAGAATGGTCCAGAGGCTGTTCGGCAATCAAAGCAGTTAATTTTTGATGTCATGGGAAGAGAGATAAATTCACAGCTACTGACACAAACGAGCGAGTCAATTGCTGCAATCAGGGTTTCTTCTCAAGGGCAGGAGGGTCTTAATGCCTTTTTCTCACAAAGAGATCCAAATTGGATAATAAACTAAAACACAGATCTCTACTACACAGTAACTTTCAACCTACCTTCTAACTTAATAATAAGATAAAGATCGAGAGTCAATAACCCAATTTGGTATTTAAAAACATGAGTTTCCCAAAGTATATTTCTTTTGTTAAAAATCCAATGGGGAGCGACTATTAACTTCAGATTAATAATCAATTTCATTTATGACTAATTATTATTTCAAATCTAACATGTAAACTATCCATATAGTTGTTAAATAATTAAAGACACTGACAAGGATCGAGTCATGAATAAAGAGCTAATAAATGGTGTTCTTAAGCAAGTAAAGCAAAGTGAAAGAAAGGCAATTAATAGCTCTGAGAGTGAATTCCGTAATTGGATAGTCAAGGATGACACAGGATTATTTAAAGCACAGCCTGGGCGCTACCACCTATTTATCTCTCCCGCATGCCCTTGGTCTCATCGCGTCATGCTAATGAGAAAGCTTAAAGGGTTACAAGATATCATCTCTGTCACCCAACTTGATGCCATTAAAGGGGAAAATGGTTGGAGATTTGAACATCACAGTCTACCCGAATGGTTAGAGGTTTCTGGTGAGCATTTTTTATATGAACTCTACCTGCAAGCGGATCCACAATATACAGGGAAAGTTTCAGTCCCCGTGTTATGGGATAAGGAGCGTGAAACCATTGTCAGTAATGACTCTGCGGATATTATGCGCATGTTTAATAACGTGTTCGCTAGTTACAGTAAGGGGGATTATGATTACAGTCCACCGAGTCGTCAGCCAGACATAAACAGAATCAATCAATATATCCATAAACACATCACTAACAGTATCTACCAAGCTGGTTTTGCGACAGCACAAGCCGAGTATGATGATGCTATCAATAAGGTTTTTAAGGCATTTGATGAGCTAAATCATCGCCTATCTCTGCATCGTTACTTAGTGGGTAATACATTAACAGAAGCGGATCTGAACTTTTTTACCACTCTGATCCGATTCGATGTGGTCTATTTTGTTCACTTTAAAGTCTGTCGCCATCGAGTCTCTGACTATGTGCATCTAAAGGAGTATCTGCGTGATCTTTACCAAACCCCAGCCATAGCCGAAACCGTTGATATGGAGCATATCAAGCGCCATTACTACCGTAGTCACAAGCAACTAAACCCTAATGGTATCATTCCATCTGGTCCCAGCGTTGACCTGACCTCTCCTCACTTAAGGGATTATATGGGCATCAATAACGTTGAAGATTATTTAATAAAAGATGAAGCTTTTTAATCATGTTCCCTTTAATAAACAAGATAAATGATCAAATTATGAACTAACAGCTAGATATAAAGCTGCTAGTTCATAACTTAACCATATTAATACTGTCATAATAAAATCCCCTCTTTATGTTATAGAGTGAAGACTACACAGCATCAAATTCCACCTGAATCACAAACCTAATATAAAGCTACAAAAATATTCATTATGATTTTTTGTTTCGATATATTTTTCATTTACCGTTCCTTGCGTTAAGCGACTGTATATCAACCTTAAAGATTACGTATGAATTATTTGAATTGAAAAAACAAGATTAATTCATTATCTCTCTAAATAAATTCTTTTTAGAATCTTTTCCTAACTCGCTAGCCGGTATTTCATTGCTAGTTGATTTTAATTTGACTCATGAAAAAGGAATTAATAATGAATGTTGGAATCGATAGTATCAGTCTCTGTGTTCCTGAAAGTTTTTACCCATTAACCGATTTAGCGGAAAAACACGGTATAGACCCCAATAAATATCTATACGGTTTAGGCCAAGAGAAGATGTCGGTCCCATCACCAGATGAAGATATAGTGACATTGGCAGCAGGAGCTGCAAACCCCATTTTGACCGATGATGTAAGAGCATCTATCTCTACCGTGATTCTAGCCACCGAAAGTGGCATCGACCAATCAAAATCAGCAGGGCTTTTTGTCCATGGATTGCTTGGCATTAAGTCAAACTGCCGAGTCATTGAGTTTAAACAGGCCTGCTATGGCGCCACTGCAGCATTACAAATGGCAACTGACATGGTACGCCAGCGCCCCGATGAGAAGATCCTCATTATCGCCTCCGATATCGCCCGCTATGAACAGGACTCGCTCGGTGAGTGCACTCAAGGAGCTGGTGCGTTAGCCATGGTAATAAGTGCAAACCCACGATTGCTAAACCTGCACCATGCTCATGGCACGCACAGCTTCGATGTGATGGATTTCTGGCGCCCTAATGGTCACAAAGCCGCTCAGGTAGATGGCCATCTGTCCATTGAAGTCTACTTAGAATCGATGCGCCAAGCTTGGAGCAATTATAAAGATAATGGTGGCCATCAACTGAGCGAGCTGCCTTGGTTATGCTTCCACCAGCCATTCACAAAGATGTCAAAGAAAGCCTTTACAGCCTTGAAAGAGAGCGAACCTCAGCAAGGGGCTGAATTAACCGATCTCAGCTATGAACATAGCCTGCTTTACGGTCGCCAAATTGGCAATACTTACACGGCATCACTCTACATCGGCCTGCTCTCTTTGCTAGAAAATAACCCACAAGATTTAACCGAGCAAAACATTGGCCTATTCAGTTATGGCTCAGGCTCGGTGGGTGAATTCTTTAGCGCTCAAGTCGTTCCTGGGTATCGTCAACATCTAAGAGTCAAGGAGCATCAGGAGATGCTTAGCAATCGTCAAGCATTAAGCCATGAGAAATACACAAGCTGGTTCTATCAATCATTGGCAGATCATGAAAATCAGGTAATGCCTAAATTCAGTAACCGCGAATTTCGCCTTGAAAAGGTGGATGGATTCAGACGTGTCTATGGTGTGAATACCCCTGAGTCAAATGAACTCAAAAAAGTCTCTTAATTAATAACTACTGACATTCAACGTTAACGACAGCATTTAGAAAGGAAGCAAGTATGTGCGGATTTATTGGTATCTATAAAACTGGTGACAACTCGGTGATCCACCGCTCTGCATTAACGCAAAGCTTAATTGAGATAAACCACAGAGGTCCAGATGAAAATAATATCTGGATGGACGAAAAAGGGCGAGCTGCGCTCGGTCATGCTCGCCTAAGTATTATCGGATTAGACAATGGCTTACAACCAATTAGTGCCGATAATGGTCAACTGCAAATAGTGGTGAATGGCGAGTTTTACGAGTTTGAAAAAATTCGTAGTGAACTACAGGCAAAGGGTTACCAATTTAGCACCAACTCCGACAGTGAGATCGCACTGCATTTATATAGAGAGTATGGCATTCCTGGACTGGAACGTCTTCGAGGAGAGTTCTCTCTTGTACTCTATAACGGTCATCACAACACTATGGTATTGATGAGAGATCGCATGGGAATAAAACCCCTCTACTACGCCCAGCATGATGGCGCCATTTATGTTGGCTCTGAAATTAAAGCCATCTTAGCCGCCGGTGTACCAGCGATATGGGATGAAGACTCCTACACCAGCCGAGGCTTTTATCTACGCGATCGCTCCCTATTTAAAGGCATCAATAGCGTCCCACCAGGACATCAGCTATTTATTACCCCAGGTGGTATCAAGCAAAACTGTTACTGGGATATCGAATATAACAGTGCTGAAGAGCTGCAAAATAATCACTTTAACGAAGAGGAGTTAGTGGCTCAGGTCCATGACGCGATTGAAGAGTCTGTGTCACTGCGCCTGCGCTCTGATGTACCTATGGGCGTGTACCTCTCAGGTGGTATCGATTCATCGGCAATGTTAGGGATGGCAAGCCAACTATCCGGTACTAAGATGGATGCCTTTAACCTATCTTTTACCGATATGAATGACTACGATGAGAATCGTTTTGCACGTCTGGCAGCAGAGCATAGCGGCGCTAGATTTCATACCATTCCCGTCACCCAAGACGATCTAGCAGATAATTTCACCCAGGCTTTATGGCATAACGAAACCCCCTTCTTTAATGCCCATGGAGTGGCTAAATATATGCTTAGCGGCTCAGTTCGAGATGCCGGATTTAAAACGGTATTGACCGGAGAGGGAGCCGATGAGGTGTTTGCTGGCTACCCACATTTTCGCCGTGACATGATCTTGTTTAACAATCAAAACCAAGATGCTGGGCTTATTAGTTCATTAACAAAAAAATTGGAAGAGAGTGAGTCTGGTTACTCAAGACCGGATATGCCTGAAGATATCAACTGGATGCTAAAACAGTTGGGACACGGAGTTTCTTGGCTAGACAATCAGGCGGGTTGGTTTAAAGCATTGGAGAAGATGTATAACGCCAGTACACGGCAGAAATTCTCTAATGTGGCTCCCTATCAACAGTTTTATAATCAATTAGATCATAGACGTATAGAGGGCCTCGATCCCGTTCATCGCTCCATGTACCTATGGGCTAAATCTTATCTGCCTAATTTTGTACTCACCACCTTAGGTGATCGAATGGAGATGGCGAACAGCATTGAAGGCCGTGTGCCACTGCTAGATCATAAGCTCGTAGAGCTAGCTGCCCGCATGCCAGTATCGGTCAAGGTCAAAGGCTCAACAGAGAAACATATCTTCCGTGAAGCGATGAAGCCCTACCTGCCAGAAGATCTGTACAAACGTAAGAAACATTATTTTAGAGCACCACCAGCAACCTTGATGCAAAAGGGAAGACTGTATCAACTTGTCAGGGATACCTTATCTAGCCAGGAGTTGGAGAAGCTTCCCTTCTTTGAAGCCACAAAAGTACGCAGCTTACTCGATAACTTGCCTCAAATGACTCGTCACCAGCAGGCGTTAATCGATCCTATGTTGATGGAACTAACCAGCTTATGTTTATTACAGAAGCAGTTCTCTATCGGCACCGAAGCTAAACTGCATAGCAAGGTTGCAGCATGAATATAGGGATTTTTGGAGCTAGCATCAATGGCTTAGCCTGCGCATTAATGCTAAGGCAGTGTGGCTTAAATATCGAAGTTTTTGAGTCTAGCCCCTCCCTAATAGAAACAGATGAAGTGTCATTAGGGGCACTCATCTGGCCTCAGGGAGTCGATGTATTACGCACAATCTTAAGCCACGATCAGCTGCTTAATGTGGGTAACCCGATAAATGGTATGGAGGTGCACAACGCTAGCGGCGAGCATATCCTTCAGCTTTCCAATGAAAACACTGAGTCTGCACAAAGCGCACTCTCCTTTGCTTTTGAGCATCAAGGTCTATTGCAACTGATGGCGAACACGTTAGGAGATAAGCAGATACACTGTGGGATGAGTTGCACAAATATCACTCAGATAAATAACAAGAGTATAGTGCACTTTGATAACGGCAGCACTCAAGCTTTCGATCTGGTGATCAACGCAGATAATTTACCTTCCGCTTTAGATAGATTGACTTCAAATGAAACACCAAGTGACACCTGCATGGCGATGTACAGCGGCGTCACCTGTTTTGATGACGGGCTTTTATCCGATGATACTAGCCAGATGTTTCTCTGTGAAAATGCAAGATTACTCACCCATTGTATCAATAAAGTCAGTAAGCAACGCTATTGGTCTGTGCTCTACCTTCATGGCAATGAAGCGCTATGGCAAAAATCAGATCTGCAAGAGAGGCTGCAAGATCTGCCAGAGCCTGTGCTCGCAATGATAAAAAACACCCAGATAAAACATACCAAGCGAAAAGTGCTCACAAGCCAGCCAAGAGGCACCTCTTGGTTCTCTGGGTTAAATCTATCCTTAGGTATGAAATTAAAAGGTGAGCTAAGCCAGTTTGGGTTCGGCATCACAACGGCGCTTGAAAATGCCTTCACCCTGTCTCATCAACTCCTTAACTGTGACAAACAAACCTTGCCTCAGGTATTAACCCGCTATCAAGAGAGGGCCAATACTAATCTCAACATTTTACAAGCTGAGATGAGTGAGGTGGTCAATATCTTTTATCAAGGTGCAGAATACTCTAACTATCAAGAATTTAAGCTTAAACGCCCCCTTGGTTATCAGGCAGTACCTTTAAAAAGTTCAGCTTAGGAGAGCAAAATGGACGTTGAAATATACAGAGAAAAGGTCATTAAATTTGTCGATAGCGTCATACGGCCAAATTTAGCCACTTGGGAGGAGAGTGGCTCATACCCATTGGAGCTACATGCCCTCGCAGCCAAAGAGAACATCCTCTCTCTTGGGCAAAATCCTGAAGATGAATTTCACGATGATCTGGCATGCCGTAAAGTGCTCATTGAGGAGCTATCTCGAAGTGGCTCACAAGCCATGGTGATGGCGCTTGCCTCCCATTTTGTCAGTCTCAATGCTTTTAAAACAACGCTGCCCCAAACATATACAAGGCTCTGTAAGCAGGTCTTTAGCGGCAAGAAAACATTAGTACTGGCGTTAACAGAGCCCCAAGCGGGATCAGATCTGAAGAGTATTCAATGTGAAGCAAGCTTAGAGGGAGAAGGAGAATACCTGTTATCGGGTGAAAAAACCTTTATCTGTAACGGTGGTAGAGCGGACTACATGTTAACTGCGGCTCGTCTGGATAAAAAATTAACACTGTTTTTAGTTAAAGCAGATAAAAACAGTATTACATCATCAGAAATCCCCTGCCTTGGCTGGCAAGGTTTACCTATTGCATCGATTAAGTTCAATCGAGTAAAAGCAACCAGAGTCGGAGAGCCAGGTCAAGCTGGAAGATTACTGCAGCAAATTCTCCTGCAGGAGCGTTTAAACCTAGCCGTCATGGCAAACACCTCAGCCATGGTCACATTCGAAGCAGCACTAGAGTACAGCAAAAAGCGCAAAGTTCAGGGCTCCCCTCTATTTGAGCAGCAGATCATTCGACACCGATTAGCAGATATGCATGGCAAGATTGAGCTATGCAGAGCCTATATCAACCAATATATCGCAGCTGTCACGGTATCGGGACCTGACGCCAAAGCGATTGCTATCGCTAAAAATCAGGCTGTTGAAATACTGGAGGAGGTGGCGGCTAAGTCGGTACAGATCCATGGAGCCAGTGGCTGCATATCAGGCTCACAAGCTGAGCGGATCTATCGAGATGCACGCCTACTCGGTTTAGGTGGCGGCTCTACCGAAGTCATGAATGAAATGATCAGTCGATTATTATAAAAAGGAATGAATAATATGACACCTGTAATATCTGATTACGCTAAACAGCTAAGCGATAATTTAATCTTACATAGCTACCAAAAATATTGTGGCTTAAAAATCGTTCACCAAGAGGCTGGCTACTGTAAATGCGAATTAGTGGTAACCGAAGCGATAGATAACCTCAGCCATACCCTTCATGGTGGAGTGATCTACTCTATGCTAGATGTCACCAGCATGCTCGCCACAATCCCAGCACTGGAAGATGGCGAATATGCGCTAACTAGTAGCTTTAACACCTCATTAATGTCAGCGAGCACACTAGGTCAAACCGTTGAGTTCGAAGCTAAAATAACCCGAAATGGTCGCAACCTTATTTTTACTGAATGTCACGCATTTAAAATTGAGCCAAGTGGTGAGCGTAAAAAGGTTGCTTGCGCTCAACTCACAAAGTTCCGACTAAAACAGCAGCTTGAATAACCCCAATCGATAAGCGTAATAACCCCAGTTAAGCAAAGATTATCTATCCCTTATTAGCGATAGAACCTACTAATTCTCAGGAGAGTGTTATGTCTAACTTACCCATTATCGTCGGTTATGGTGGTATTAATGCAGCCGGACGATCATCATTTCATCAAATGTATAAACGTCTGGTGATTGACTGTTTAGATGAAGAACAGATGCAGCAAACTTATGTTGAACTAGCCTTGATGATGAAGCTAGTGACTTATAAAGATGGTACCTATCTCAGTTATGACGGCCAGAGGTTATCCTTAAAAGATATCAAAGAGCGGTTTGGCAAAACAATTAAAGAGAACACCCTGATACGAGAGATCTCACCAGAGCTATTTGATCTTGAGTCAGTTCAATTTAATCACACCTCAACCATAGCGCCAGCAGTTGATAACGCCGTTTCTTTTATCATGAAAAAGGAGCAACTGCCTGAACCACTGCCAAGTAGCTGGTTGATCACCGCTGATGATAACGAGATGGTTTCAATCAAGGTCACCGATAATCTCGATGTCAGTGTAGCGCAAACAAGAAAACAAAACGTTCAAGCGGCGGCGCAGATGCCGCAAGGCTTCCTGCCAGGTGACACCTACCCAGAGAGAAATCACCCTCGTGGCGTGCAGATGTCAGTTTATGCCGCATCAGATGCCATCCAATCGATGGGAATACCTTGGGAAGATGTGTTAAACCATGTCGCCCCCGATGAGATATCTGTGTATGCCGGAAGCTTAATGGGTCAGATGGATGAAGATGGTTTAGGTGGTTTGCTCACAAGCTGGCTAACAGGTAAAGAGGTGAGGTCCACCCAGCTCTCACTTGGATTAACCAGCATGTGCACTGATTTTATCAGCTCTTATGTATTATCCAATCTAGGCTCTACCGGTTCCCACCAAGGTGCCTGCGCAAGTTTTCTATATAACCTTGAACATGCAGTACAAGATATTCAGCAGGGAAAGAGTCGAGTCGCCGTTGTCGGAAGCGCCGAAGCACCAATTACCCCTGAGATCATCGAAGGCTTTAATTCCATGGGCGCTTTAGCCAATAGCGATAAGATGGTGGAGCTGGATAAACTTCTCAATAAAGAGAGTGTTGATCACAGCAGAAACAGTCGCCCCTTTGCGAAAAACTGCGGCTTTACCATAGGCGAGTCAGCGCAATATATCGTGTTATTTGACGATAAGTTAGTGCTGGAGTTGGGGGCCAATATTTTAGGGGCGATCCCGAGTGTCTACATTAATGCCGATGGCAATAAAAAATCTATCACAGCACCTGGAGCCGGCAACTATATCACCCTGGCTAAAGCGGTAGCCAGTGCGAAACTTCTCATAGGTGAAGAGTCGCTGAAGCACAGAACATTTGTACAAGCTCATGGCAGTAGCACGCCGTTAAATCGCATCACAGAGTCCCATGTTTTAGATTCTGTGGCTCAGGCATTTGATATCACAAATTGGCCAGTCACCGCAGTAAAATCTTATGTTGGGCACTCGCTTGCAAGCGCCTCAGGGGATCAACTCGCAGCCACTCTAGGTGTATGGGAATATGGGTTTATCCCTGGGATCCCAACCTTAGATCAAGTCGCCGATGATGTTCACAATCAGCGTTTAGAGCTACTGCAACACCATAAAGATGTTGGCAGTGAGGGGATCGAGGCCGCATTTATTAACTCAAAAGGGTTCGGAGGAAATAATGCCACCGCACTGGTGTTATCCCCCAAAATTGCCCGTAAGATGCTAGAGAAACGCCATGGCGCTATGAGCATGCTTAGCCATAAAGAGAGTAATAGGAAAACAGTTGAGAGAGCCGATGCTTATCAACACTCCATACACACTGGACGTAATCAATCAGTCTATAAGTTCGGCAAAAATATTGTTGAAGGCACTGATATGGCAATATCGACCTCTTCAATAAAAGTCGCTGGCTACCAGCAAAAGATCAGCTTTGCGACAAGTTCCCCCTACGGCGACATGTTGTAAAACTGAATAAGGCTCCGAAAACGGAGCCTTAGCTAAAGGGCAAAAAATTTAACAGATAAATTTACTCAGTAACACCAATAGGCTCATTAGTGAGAACTTGCTCCGGCGAATCCAGCTCCTCACTCAACTCCTGTTCAAGCTGGTACTTAGCCCCTACATCTCTGAAGATTGAGACCATGTCCTGCACCTCCTTAAATAAACTGTACTTGCCTGAAACCGCCATCTGCAGAAAGACACCACGCTTTTTACCATGAACCAAGGGAACAGGTGCCAGCTTCCCCTCCTTAATATATTGACTCACACTATGTTCGGGGAGCCAAGCAAAACACTTGCCCTCTAACACTAAATGTAAAGAGGTCGATATGTTGGTGACAGTCCAACGCTTTGGCGCCCCTAACCATCCCGTATCTAAAGCCTGCTTACCAGAATCCCTAATAACGACCTGAAAGTACTGCTTCAATGTTTCATAATTAATCTTGTCCATCTTTTGTAACGGGTGATCTATATGTGAAACACAAACTAAAGGAACTGAAATAAAAGGCTCCAAATTATGCCCAGTAGGCAGAGTACTAGCGATGCCAAACTGAACCTCCCCCTCCTCTAAATACTGTTTTGTGCCCGATAATGCAGTTTCAAATACCCGAATATTTAATCCAGGGTGACATTGAGCAAGCCGGTCGAGCGCATCTTGTAATAGATCTATTGGCACTAAAACATCTACTGCAATGGCTATCTCATTTAACATTCCGTCCCGGTATTGATTACTTAAGACTTCCATCTGCGTTGCTTGGCCAAGTAGAGATTTTGCTTTAGGTAATAACAGTTTCCCCAGAGGGGTTAAGGTCAATTTACGACCTTCAACCGTAAATAATGAGTGTTTAAGTGTGGACTCCATCTTCTTGAGGCTATGGCTTATCGCCGATTGACTCTTATACATTTTATCTGCAGCTTGAACACTACCTCCGTGTTCAACAATTGCGACAAATACTTTCCATTGTTCCATTGTTATCCGAGTCGACATCCTAACATCCGTATTAATAATTTAATTAAGCCAACTTTTCAGAACTAAAATGTACTTTTAAACCATAGTTATTACAATGTTATTTTTATTTAAATTATGTTAAATTTTATTTTTTACTACCAAGGTTGTACATTCACGCACAATCTTTACAGTATTATTTCTTCGCAAATAAAAATGAAGCTTGTCATAGTACTAACTCCCTACAAAAAAAATCTATATCAGATATATATTAAGAGGTAGGGCCAAGCATACTCGTATATATTAAGTGGTAGTTAAAAACAGATCTATGGCTTATATTCTAATAAGTTTTCGGTGATAAAATCATTAATGAAAATACATTTAAGCTCAAAATATAAACAAGGAGCATCTCATTTATCAATGTAAGTAGATATTAACAAGGCAATAAAAGGTAGAATTAGTGAATGGTAGGTGAGGTATCGTTGAAACTTTCAAGATATCCCATGTAAAGAGTATATTTACATGGGATACCATATTAGTTAATTCATGTTCTAGATTAATACCTGACTGAAACAATCAAGATATTGTTCAAGATATATTAAGCTGATAGCTTTTGGGTTTCGCTTTGATCTCTTAATACTCGTTTCAATACCTTACCTGTAACCCCTAATGGTGCATGGATGACGCTCTTTTTGCTGATCGATAGCGAAGCTAATTTGGGAACCTTATGCAAAGATAGCCACTCATTAATCTCCTTCAATAAAAACTGCGTCTGCTGCTCAGATAGGTCCTCATCCATCAATTCAGCTTTCAATATGGCTGTCTCACCACCAAGCTCAGATTCAACTTTAAAAATGCTACAGTCAAAAATAATATCAAACTTCTTCATGATCAGCTCTTCGGTTTGCAAGCTGTAAAGCATACCTTCGCTGGTTTCAATGCGGTCAGTTATACGGTCGACATGATAGAAATTTCCATCACTATCTTTATAGGCTAAATCACCGGTAACCCAGTAGCCAGAGACTCTAGACTGCTCAGTTTTATTGGTATTATTCCAGTAGCCTTGTATCACAGAGGGAGACTTTACAGCCAAGAAACCAACGGTATCTTCACCTATGATACGACCATGTTCATCGAGAATTTGTGCATCGACATAATCCGCAGGCTTACCAACACAGCGATCGAAATCTTTTGAATCATTAGCCCGCAACGTCGTAAATAGGGCAGAACCCATTTCAGTTGATCCCATACCATCAATATAGATAGAACCTGGTTGAATAGAACCATCCTCAGCAAGATGAGAACCATATTGAGTCATAATACGAACATGCCTCTCATGGGCAGCATCACCGGTACTGCGCCAGTAGAAAATAGAGCTAAAATCATAGTCATTCAGGTTAAGGCGTAACATATCGACATAGAGATTAGGAAAAGACAAAACATAATCTGGGCGGAAGGTTTCAATAGACTTTGCCAAAGCTTCGGCAGACTTTTGTGTTTGGACTTTAATAGGACATCCCCGTATGGTTGCCTCCATAATATAACCAATACTTGAACTGTGAGCATGAGGCAGTGAGTTTAGAAAGCGGCTAATATTCTGTACTGGTGTGGCAAGCCTATCCTTCACTCCGTGCAAATAGGGAAAATGTGAAGATTGAACAGCCTTAGGGATCCCTGTAGTGCCAGAGGTGTGAGTCAGTAACACAGGATCTAATTCACTGTGCTCAAAAGGATAAACAACCGGGAAATTCCCCTTAGATGGCGTGACTTTACCTTTAATCCAGATCGGCATCTGCTTGCTCGCCTCTTTCTTAAAGCACGCCTTAATTTCGCCTCGTTTCTTTTCCGTGGTAAATATACCA
This sequence comes from Shewanella nanhaiensis, assembly GCF_019457885.1. Classification (GTDB taxonomy): domain Bacteria; phylum Pseudomonadota; class Gammaproteobacteria; order Enterobacterales; family Shewanellaceae; genus Shewanella; species Shewanella nanhaiensis. The sequence goes on along the minus strand of NZ_JAHZST010000004.1, from coordinate 194,437 downwards.
CTCACGTTTAACTGCTCTAGATAAAGCGCAGCGATATCCGAACTCAGTCCACCATTTAAAAAAGCTGCCACTGCGCCTAGGCTGGTTAAAGCCAGAAACTGAATCATATAATCCAGACCATCTTCGACATAAATGCCAACCACATCTTTAGCCACGATCCCCTGCTCATGATAAAAGGATGCATACTCCTCACTGAGTGAACGCAGGCCCCTCAAGCTGATAGAGATATATTTAGTGTCATCAATAGAGACATAGGGCTCATCTAAATAGATTAACGGGTCATCTATGTCGTCTGAAACCGAAATCACCTTACGTAAAAAATTCCCTGAAGCGAAGTTATCGTCACTTAATAACTTCTCCAGTTGATTAGAGTTAAGTATGCTCATAATTTTTATCTCCTATATCTTCTTTATAACGATTAAATTTCAATGTTTTATTTGAAAAGAAAGTAAATACACAACAATGCAAATTGTTCTTCATGATAAATCTCTGACTGTAAACCTATAAAAATTTTGATTTTTTGGTAAATGATTTTTTTGAGCAGTATCTATTAGATTTTTTCAAACATAAGATTTTTTCGCCAACGTATAATTCGACTCACCGTTTTGAACCATATATGGATATCTCTTGTTAAAGAGTTGGAATTAAATGTGCCGCTATTTTGAGCATTAATGATGGCAATGGAGAAGCTATGAAAAACGAACGATTTAATATTTTTTCCTTCTCAGGAAAGATGAAGACTCTGCACTTAAGCTGGATAGCATTTTTTATTACATTTATGGTTTGGTTTAATTTTGCTCCCATGCTGCAATCTATCGCTGCCACACTCAACTTAACAAAAGATGAAGTAAAAACCTTATTAATACTCAACGTTACTTTGACTATCCCAGCTAGGATCCTTATCGGTATGTTAACCGACAAATATGGCCCTAGATTGATGTATAGCGGACTCCTCGCTATCTGCGCCATTCCCTGCTTCATGTTTGCTCTAGCCGAAAATTTTCAACAAGCAGCCATTACCAGATTTTTACTGGGTTTTATCGGTGCTGGTTTTGTCATAGGCATACGCCTTGTGAGTGAGTGGTTTGATGAAGATGAGCTTGGCATTGCTGAAGGCATTTATGGCGGTTGGGGAAATTTCGGCTCAGCAGCGGCGGCTTTCTCCCTACCGGCATTAACCCTACTTTTCGATGAAAATGGCTGGCGTTATGCCATTGGGTTAACAGGCATAATATGCCTATCTTACTCAGTTATCTTCTACCAAAGTATCCGAGACACTCCGCAGGGCAAAGAGTATGAAAAAAGTAAGGTATCAGGCGCATTAGAGGTCACCAGTAAGAGTGATTTTTTCCTATTACTACTGATGAAAATCCCTCTTTATGGGGCACTTGCACTACTGGTATGGAAACTATCTCCTGCCGGAGTGAATATGTTCAACCCGTCAATCAGCTACACTCTTTATCTCAGCCTCATCGCTATCTATGCTTTGGATTGTTTTCAGGCATGGCGCGTCAATAGGCATATTTTTCAAAAGCCTGTACCTCATTGCCACCGATATCAATTCAAGCAAGTGGCTGTATTAAATGTACTGTATTTTGCCACTTTCGGCTCTGAGTTAGCGGTAGTCTCTATGCTGCCACTCTTCTTTTTGGAAGTTTTTGAGCTAAGCCCAGCCGCGGCAGGGTTAGTCGCTTCCAGTTATGCCTTTATGAACCTCATGTCCCGCCCTGGAGGTGGATGGCTATCGGATAAATTTGGTCGTAAGCCCGTTTTACTTATACTGACAGCCGGACTCACAATGGGTTATTTATTGATGGGGCTGATGAACAGTCAATGGTCAGTTGGCCTAGCAATTATAGTCGCCATGACCTGCTCTTTTTTCGTTCAATCAGGCGAAGGAGCTGTTTTTGCCGCCGTCCCTTTAATCAAAAAGCGACTAACGGGGCAGATAGCAGGGATGACAGGTGCATACGGTAACGTGGGAGCAGTTTGCTACCTCGTTCTCCTATCATTTGTTGACTACTCAAGCTTCTTTTTAATTATCGCCCTAACCGCCGCGATTGGGTTTATCTTCTTACTGTTTATGGACAATCTCGAAGGTAAAACAGCAGAAGAGAGTGCAACCGAAACAACAACCGACTTAATTGATGTCACTTAGGATCCCATGAAATTAAAAACAATGAGTGTCTTTTGTAAGGTTGTGGAAAAGGGCGTCATGGCTCACGCGGCCGATGAACTCAATATCACGCCAGCCGCAGTCAGTAAGATAATATCGGAACTTGAGGAGAGTTTAGGAACGCGACTACTCAACAGGACAACCCGAAAGCTAATCCTGACCCAGAGCGGCATTGAGTATTATGAGTCATGTAATAGCATCATTAATCAGATAAATGATCTACATGAGCATTTTTCCCAACTCTCCACAGAGCTAAAAGGCGAGTTGAGAATTACAGCACCAACCTCATATGGTCTTACAGATTTTCCGCAGATCATCGCGGGATTCCAAAAGCGATTCCCCCAAATATCGGTTTCGATTAATCTGCATGATGCGGTCACAGATCTCATAGAGAATAATTATGACCTAGCGATACGCATACAGAGGGAGATGAAAAGCTCCTCCCTGATAGCCAAAGCATTTCGTAATTTTAACCACTACATTGTTTGCAGTAAAAGTTATTACGCCCTTCATGGGCCAATTGAAAGTCATGAAGATCTAAAACAGCATAACTGCTTAGCAAACTCAAATGCATTTACTGCGAACCGGTGGCAACTCAGCAGAAACAACAAAGCCTACACCCACAAATTTATTGCCCGAACAGAGATAAACAACAGCAACTTGATCAAAGATTTGGTACTAGATAATGTGGGGATAGCTTTACTGCCAGAGTTTCTGATTGAAGATGAGATAAAGTCTGGAGAGCTTGTCCAAATATTGCCTGATTATCAACTTAAGCAGGCAACAGGTTGGTTAATATACCCAAGCAAAAAGTTCAAAAGGCCTGTTGTAAATACATTTATTGAGTATTTTTTACAGCAAACAGCAGATAAATATACAACCTAAGACAATCAAGGTAATTGTCTTAGGTGTAGGGAAGTGACAACTTAAAGTATTACTCAGCTAACTTAAGCAGTTCTTGCTTAACCTCATCTGATGCAAATGATTGCTCAACACTCACCCTGTAGATAGCGAAGTAATCTTCACGACTTAGGTTAAACTCCTCCATCACCTTACGCACTTCATCGGTCATCGTCGTATTTGAAACCGTACGATTATCAGTGTTAATAGTAATAAGCACGCCACCTTGGTAGAAGGCTTTTATCGGATGATTACTTAGCACATCGACCGCTTTAGTTTGAATATTACTGCTTGGACAGGTCTCCAGTGCGACAGATTTCTCTTTAACTAAATCATAGGCGCCTTGATGCCCTTTTATATGGATGCCATGGCCTACACGCTCAGCGCCTAGCAAAGATACAGCATCAAATACGTTCTGACCCACACCTTGCTCGCCAGCGTGGATCGTGATGCGGTAACCTTTTTCAATCGCATAATTCACATATGGGATAAACTCATGGCAGAAACCAGGAAGCTCGGCCCCCGCCAAATCGAAAGCCACTACGCCCTTATTGAGGTAAGCGGCGCCAGCATCGATAACGTCATTGATATTGCCCTTATCCATGGTTCTCAGAATAGAGAGGATATAGTTGCCTTTAATGTCGTAGATGGCTTCGGCGCGCTGCATCCCTTTAACGGCACTACTGATGATCTGATCGAAACTCAGCCCCTGTAACTGGTGAAGTTGAGGCCCAAAACGCACCTCGAAATATTTCACATTCTCTTTGGCCGCATCTTCAAACAACTCAAAAGAGATCCGCTCAATCCCCTCCTCAGTCTGCATCACAGAGAGAGGCAGCTCGAAACGCATCAGATACTCTTCAAGATTTTGACAGGTCTCAGGGGCGATCATCAATGAGCTTATCTCATTAATATCCTGACTTGGGATGGTCACATTTTGCTGATTAGCAAGGTCGATGATAGTTTGAGGGCGAACGCTGCCATCTAAGTGGCAATGTAGATCGATCTTGGGTAATGCTTGATAATTCATAAGTCTCTACCTTTATTGGATAGTACCGGTCTGAAAATGCCAAAGAGGCGCAATCATACAAAGGAGTCAACACTCCTTCGCCAAAGCGCTTCGAACTGCGCAAGGCCTCTTAAACGAACATCTTCAGGTCGTTTGGGTATATAAAGCTACAGACTTCATAATCAAGAATTTAAGGCTCTTGGTAGAAACTCCCAAACCATATCATTGGGATTATACGAAGCTTAAGTTTTGTGGAGGCAAAGATTAACATCTGTGCCCACTTTCTGCAATCAGTACACAGGCCGATAACTTAAGCTACGAACTCATTAACGCGCGAACTCACATTTATCCCATCAGGCATACTCGCAGGGAGAAACATTCATGCTAATCTGCCAGCCTACCTGTTAATGGAATCTAACAATGACACGCCCGATTATTCTTGATTGTGACCCCGGCCATGACGATGCTATCGCCATCATTCTTGCCCTAAGCAGCAACGCTTTTTCGCCACTTGCCGTGACAACTAGCGCGGGAAACCAAACGCCAGACAAAACACTCAATAACGCTCTCAGAATTCTCACCCTTTTAGGCCGTAGTGATATTCCTGTTGCCGGTGGCGCAGTTAAACCTTTGGCTCGTGAGCTTATTATTGCCGACAATGTTCATGGAGAAACCGGGCTAGACGGCCCAGTCCTACCTGATCCTAGCTTTGCTCCACAAGCGATGACAGCTGTTGAGTTAATGGCGTTAAAAATTAAGGAGAGCCCAGCACCTGTCACTTTAGTGCCTACCGGGCCACTGACCAATATCGCGCTGTTATTGGCAACGCATCCAGAGCTACACTCAAATATAGAGCAGATAGTTTTAATGGGCGGCGCTGCGGGTGTGGGAAACTGGACTCCAGCCGCTGAGTTTAATATTTTTGTTGATCCCGAAGCTGCGGATATGGTGTTTAAAGCGGGGATCCCTATTACCATGTGCGGCCTAGATGTCACCCACCAAGCTCAGGTGATGGATGAAGATATCGCTCGGATCCGAGCCATCGAAAACCCAATAGCCCAGTGCGTCGCCGATCTACTGGATTTTTTCATTCTCTACCACAGAGATCCTAAATGGGGCTTCACAGGCGCGCCACTTCATGATCCCTGCACTATCGCCTGGTTACTCCAACCTGAGCTTTTCACTGCACAGCAAGCTTGGGTCGGCATTGAGACCAAAGGCGAGCACACCCAAGGGATGACTGTTGTTGACCGATATGGACTTACGGGCAACCAACCCAATACCAACGTACTCTTCGATATCGATAGAGCAGGCTTTATTGATCTCTTGGCACAAAGCCTCGAAACCTACTCTCACTAATAAGGAAGGCAAACAGATGAGTAGAATCGTCGTCATCGGCAGTGCTAATGTGGATCACGTGATGTCATTTGACTACCTGCCAAATCCCGGCCAAACCTTACTCAGTCAGCAGTATCGTATTGAGCATGGTGGCAAAGGTGCCAATCAAGCACTGGCCTGTGCTCGATTAGCGACAGCCCAAAGCCAGATAGATTTTATCTGCCATTTAGGCTGTGATGCCATCGCAGATGAGATGTCTGCCAGCTGGATAAAAGATGGCATCTCTCCCCAAGGAATCGGTAAGCTTGCGGGAGAGAAAACTGGCAGCGCCATGATCTTTCTCGGCGAAAAAGGGGCTAATGCTATCGGTGTTGCACTGGGAGCAAATGCCAGCTTAACCCCGCAATCATTGGAAAAACACAAGTCTTTGATAACCGATGCGAACTGGCTGCTAATCCAGCTAGAGACGCCGACAGCAAGTGTAGCTCACGCCCTTAATCTGGCGAAAAGTCATGGTACTCGCACCATACTCAACCCCGCTCCCGCCACCACACTGAGTCATGACATACTCAAAGCCGTTGATATCATCACCCCTAACGAAACCGAAGCGCAGGCAATTACTGGCATAGAGGTTAGTGATATAGCCACAGCAAAGCTTGCCGCCCAGATGCTGCATCAACTGGGACCTAGCATTGTGATTATCACCTTAGGACAACAGGGGGCTTATTTAAGCTGCGATGAGTTTAAAGGCCAGGTAACCGCGCCAACTGTTGATGCCGTAGATACCGTGGCAGCGGGTGATACTTTTAATGGCGCCCTTACTATCGCCTTAAGCGAAGGTGAGCCCATAGTCGAGGCGGTTAAATTTGCCAACCGAGCAGCGGCCAACGCCGTCACCAAACCCGGCGCCCAGCGCAGCATCCCCTATCGCTCTGAGCTAGTTTAGCATTGGCAACTCTTCGGCAAGCACTTTGACTAACTCCCTTAGCCATCTGTGTCTAGGCGAGTGAGTGTAGGCTTGATGCCAAAACTGGTAGATATTGATGTCGTTCAGTGGGATTGGTGGAGTTTGCTGAGCCATCTTATCCAGCAGTGAAATACCAACTCTAGAGGGAAGTGTAGTGACAAGCTCACTCCCTCTCATCATAGAGGAGAGGGCTGAGAAATTTGCCACCTCAAGCTTTATCTCACGCTCAAGTTTAAGCCCTGTTAGCACCTCATCTATCTCTGAGCGACCTGAATAATTGAATACCACTCTGGCATGGGGCAGCGCAACATACTGGGCTAAATCGATGGGCCCCTTTATCACCTCTGGATCGTAAAAAACCGCATCACAGTCTGAAAATAGCCACTGCTGTTTTAAATCGTCCACATTCGCCTCAATACCCGGCGACAGCACCAGATCTATCTCTCCCTGTCTAAGCTGCTCCAATACCGTCTCTTTCGCTCCAGCCGTCAATACCTTAAGGGGCGCATTAGGCGCAAGCTTCCTTAATTTCACCAGTAGCTGAGGCAGCAATATATCTCGTTCATAATCGTTAGCGGCAATAACAAAGGGCCTGCTCTCATCTGCAGCCCGATACTCCTGAGCCTCAACAAACTGCTCAAACTTAGCGAGTAGCTCTCTGGCTAAAGGCGCGAGTCTGCTCGCTTCCTGAGTCGGAATGATCCCACGCCCAGAGCGAACAAACAGGGGCTCACCGATAATCCGCCTAAGTCTTTCCAAGCCGTTACTTACCGTTGACTGATTAAGATCTAATTTGTCGGCAGCGCCAGAGACTGAGCCTGTATCGAAAACAGTTAAAAACAGCCTTAGTAAACGACCATCCAGTACCAAATAATCAGTTTCACCCATATATATTATCGAACCTATCAGATTGATGGATTAATTAGGTTTTTATCATACTGAGGAAAACGTAATCAAGGTAAAGATATGAAACACCCATTAAACTCACTTGCAATCATCACCTCCCAGATCTTCGCTGCTGGAGCATCAGCCCATGACATTCACGACATCAAGTTCAAACCTGATGGCGGTTACTCCTCAACCGTAGGTGCGAAATATCAAGCGCCAAACAGTCAGATAAATATCTCTGCTGATGTAAAAATAGATAAGTTATTTGAACGAAACATGGCTGGGGAGACACTCGTTCAGCGCATTACAGATAGGGTTTACTGGGTGCAAAACCACTTCTATAACAGTCTTTTCTTTGTCGGTGACAAGGGTGTTATGGTATTAGATCCCCTAGCCTATGGCGCAGGGAAAGCCCTGCTTTCAGCCATAAAACAGGTGACAGATAAACCTGTCACTACCTTAGTCTACTCCCACAATCATGCAGATCACATTGGTGATGCTGAGGTTTTCCTTGCTGAGGCAAAGCGCCAAAAAGTGGAGCTCACCATCTTGGCCAGTGACGCTACCGCCAACAAAATGAACCGACTCAATAGCCAACTTCCCCGTCCAACTAAAACTGTCGATTTCAATGAAGGTGTCTATCAATTTGAAGATACACGACTTAAATTTATCGGCTTTGAACATGCAGCACACACTGACGACTCTGCCGCACTGCTGCTTGTCGATGAAGGAGTGATACACACACCGGATCTTATCAATCCAGATCAACTGCCTTGGCTAGGGTTTGGCGGCTCGGAAAACTTTACCTATTACAGACAGAACTTAGCTAAAGTCTCGGCTCAAAAATGGCAGTACCTCTCTGGTGGACATGGCAATATAGGTAGTCGAGCCGATCTCGACTTTATGCAGCACTATCTCAACGATCTCAACCTTGCGGCAAACAGAGCCATGAACAGAGTCGATTGGGCCAAGTTCACCACAGTGGAAAATAACAATCATGCGGTATTTGGTGCCAAGTGGTTTGAAGCAGCAAGTCAAGATATCACCGACACCTTAAGAGCTAAATATGGTCACTACTATGGCTTCGAAGCCTCAGCTCCTAAACAGGCTGAGCTTGTTCTCGAGAGCTTACTCTCCTACCAATAGGGATTTCTCTGCTCAAAAAAACAGTTTATTGGCTAAAGAGTAGGCCAAGTCCCTCAATCCCTTGGTGAGTAACCTTGTGGGATTTTTCAGCATAATTAACGATTGGCCGATATCAATAAGTGTATCGGCCTTTTTATTAGCGCTTTATCATTATTTTAAGTATTAATTATACATTTCTCACCTAAGCATCACTTTAATCTATATAAACCTCGGTTTTTACGCTAACTAAGTGCTATTTCACAGAGTGAAGTGGTGCGCTATGCTAATTTACCGCCACTATCAAATTGCAAACATTGCAGTACCGAGGTAAACGTGGGAAATCGAGCAAAATCATTAATGGGCAACATAGGCCTACAAGTCATCATCGCCATGATCATAGGTGGCTTAGTTGGCCTGTATATGGGAGAGAGTGCCGCCATATTTGGCCCCTTAGGCGATCTATTTATTAATCTGATCAAGATGTTGGTGATCCCACTTGTTGCAGTATCCATTATTGCAGGTGCCGCAAGCTTAGGTAATAGCCCTTCGGCAGGCAAAATAGGCATGGGCACCTTTGGCTTCTTTATCGCCACCTCTGCCATCGCGGTAACCTTAGCCCTTGTTATGGGCAGTATCTTTAAACCTGGCTCAGGCGTCGACTTTAGTAATCATGGCGATTCACTCACCCAAGTGACTGCCGACCAAGGCGCACTTCCTGGTGCGATGGATACCATCATTGGCATGATCCCAACCAATGTGTTCGAGTCACTGACCTCAGGTAATATCCTGCAGATCTTAGTTTTCTGTATCTTCTTAGGGATCGCACTGACCAAGGTAAAAGGTGACGGTGCAGAGCCGATTGTCAAAGCGCTTAACGCCATCGTTGAAGCGTTCGTTTGGATGATCAATAAGGTGATGTTGATTGCACCTATCGGTGTCTTTGGCTTAATGGCCCACTCTGTTGGTACATTTGGCTTCCAAGCCCTTGAAGTGGTGATCAATCTATTTGTGGTCTTTGTCGCCTCTATCCTTATCTACGCCTTTATCTTCTTCCCACTAGTGGTGAAGTTTCTATCTGACGTCCCTGTGCTTAAGTTTATCTCCGCCATGAAAAAGCCTCAGGCGATGGCGATGTCTACCGCCTCCTCCATGGCAACGCTTCCTATCACTATGGATACCTGCGAAAAGGAGCTCAATGTCTCTAAAGCAACATCGGCCTTTGTTCTGCCCTTAGGTGCCACCATCAATATGACAGGTAATGCCATCTATTACGGGTTAGTGGCCATGTTCTTCGCTCAGATGTTTCAGGTGGATCTAACGATGACGGCTTATGCCGCTATTATCTTTACCTCAACCTTAGGTGCCATAGGACAAGCTGGCGTACCGGGTCCCTCATTCCTCGTAGTTGCCGTGCTGCTTGCAGCGGGTATTCCTATTGATGGCTTGCCACTACTCTTCGCACTAGACAGGGTTTTCGATATGATCCGCACCTCAGTTAACATCACAGGTGATGCTGTCTGCGCCGTTGTCATGGACAAGTTCAATCCAGAGCATAAGTAAGGCGTCTCCCATACACAAAAGCCCCGAAGATAACTTCGGGGCTTTTTGCATATGTGTACACCTAGCAGATCCTAGGTTCTCAGAAACTCTATCTCTAATCCAATGCTATCCAAGTTGCCTTTATCTCTGTGTACTTATCAAACGCATGCAGTGATTTATCACGACCATTACCCGACTGCTTATAGCCGCCAAATGGCGCTGTCATATCACCGCCGTCATAATGATTAATCCACACCATACCGCTACGCAGCGCTTTTGCCGTCTTATGGGCTTTGCTGATATTTGAGGTCCAGACACCAGCCGCAAGTCCATAGATACTGTCATTGCCTATGCTGATCGCTTCCTCCATACCGTCAAAGGTGATAACCGAAAGCACTGGACCGAAGATCTCCTCTTTGGCAATCGTCATCCCGTTATTCACATTTGAGAAGATGGTCGGTTCAACATAAGCGCCACCAGTTTCAGCCATCACTTGGCTGCCACCATGGACCAGCTCAGCACCTTCGGCAACACCAGCGCGGATATATTTAAGTACATTCTCTAGTTGCTGATTATCGACCACAGCGCCACAAGTGGTATCTGGATCCAGTGGATGCCCCGGTCTCCAAGCTTGCATCTCTTTGGCGATTAATCTTAGCAGTTCATCCTTAACGCCCGCTTCCACCAGCAAACGAGATCCTGCGGTGCAAACTTCACCTTGGTTAAAGGCGATTGCCGATGCGGCCGCTTCCGCTACTTTTTGAAGATCCGGCGCATCATTAAAGACGATATTAGGGCTCTTACCTCCTGCCTCTAACCACACCCGTTTCATATTTGATTCACCCGCATAGATCATCAACTGCTTTGCTATCTTAGTCGAGCCGGTAAACACTAGAGTATCCACATCCATATGCAGAGCCAGCGCTTTACCTACTGTGTGTCCAAATCCTGGTAGGACGTTGAGCACACCTTTTGGGATCCCCGCCTCTACTGCAATTTGCGCCATGCGGATCGCGGTTAACGGCGACTTCTCAGAGGGTTTTAAAATAACACTGTTGCCCGTAGCTAGCGCAGGACCTAGCTTCCAACAGGCCATCAAAATAGGGAAATTCCAAGGCACAATAGCCGCAACCACACCCACAGGTTCGCGAGTGATCATGCCTATCTCGTTATGAGCTGTCGGCGCTATCTCATCATAGATCTTATCGATAGCCTCGCCGGACCAGCGAATCGCACGGGCAGCCCCTGCCACATCGACTGCGCCTGAGTAGCGAATAGGCTTACCCATATCTAAGGTTTCAAGGAGCGCCAGCTCATCTCTATTGGCTTCAAGTAGCTCAGCAAAACGTATCATGACCTGCTTACGCTTCACCGGAGGCAGCTCAGACCATACCCCAGAGTCAAATGCCTCGCGCGCACTTTTTACCGCAATATTGGCATCTTCGAGTGAACAGCTCGCAACTTGGCAAAGTACACGACCATCGATGGGACTTACACAATCAAACCTCTCACCCGATACAGCAGGGCGATACTCCCCCTCAATATAGGCATCAGCCTTCACCCCCTCTGCTAGTAAAGTTTCGGCTAAGCTTTGCCACTCTTGATGATTTGTCGGTGTACTCATGATGACCTCTTAACGGGTAATTAATACTTTTCCCACTAACACTCATAAACACAGGTAAGTGCTTAGCAGGCTGTGGACAGGCCTCAAGATTACGCTGGAAGCAGGCTAGTTTTCAACATTAGTTTCAATATATTTTACAAAAATGTTTATTTTGCTATAAATAAATGCACAAAAAGCTTTCATGTTCATTATTTCTAACATAGCATAGCAAATATCAATCGCTCAGAATAACAACAAATAACTAAATAAACTGGATAGGGTAAGACGATATGACAGATATTCAGACAAGTAAGCATAGTGAAACTCAAACACTTGAAAACTATTGGATGCCCTTTACTGCCAATAGACAGTTCAAAGCGAGCCCAAGAATGCTCGCAGAAGCTGAAGGTATGTATTACAAGGACACGTCTGGCCGTCCCGTTCTCGATGGTACTGCAGGGCTTTGGTGTTGCAATGCTGGCCATGGTCGCAAAGAGATCTCAGAAGCCGTAAGCCATCAGATCCATCAAATGGATTACGCTCCCTCTTTTCAGATGGGCCACCCCCTTGCATTTGAACTTGCTGAACGCTTAGCCAGTATTAGTCCAGAGGGGCTAAACAAGGTCTTCTTTACTAACTCAGGCTCAGAGTCTGTCGACAGTGCCCTTAAGATTGCCATCAACTACCACAGAGCCAATGGTGAGTCGACTCGTACTCGCTTTATCGGCCGCGAGCTTGGTTATCATGGCGTTGGCTTTGGCGGGATCTCAGTCGGTGGCATAGGTGGCAATCGAAAAACCTTTAGCCAACAACTACTGCCAGGCGTAGACCACCTTCCCCACACATTAGATATGCAAGATAACGCCTTTAGCCGTGGTATGCCTAAAACTGGCGCCGAGAAAGCTGAGGTTCTTGAGCAACTTGTCGCACTTCATGGCGCCGAGAATATTGCCGCTGTCATCGTAGAGCCTATGTCTGGCTCAGCGGGGGTGATATTGCCTCCTGAAGGTTATCTGCAACGCTTAAGAGAGATCACTAAGAAACATGGGATCTTACTAATTTTTGATGAGGTGATCACAGGCTTTGGCCGTGTCGGTGATGCGTTTGCCAGTCAACGCTGGGGAGTAACGCCAGATATGATCACAGCGGCAAAAGCCCTCAATAACGGGGCTATTCCCATGGGCGCAGTGCTGATTGACGACAACATCTATGATGCTTGTATGCAGGGGCCTGCGGGTATTGAGCTTTTTCATGGCTATACCTATTCAGGTCATCCAGTTGCTGCGGCGGCGGCCATCGCCAGTTTAAACATCTATGAAAATGAGAAGCTATTTGAGCGCACAAAAGAGCTTGAAGGCTACTTTGAAGATGCCATCCATAGCCTTAAAGGTCTGCCCAATATCATCGACATTCGCAATATAGGCTTAGTGGGTGGGATTCAGTTCTCTCCCAGCGCACAAGGAGTGGGTAAACGCGGCTTCGCTATCTTCGAGGAGTGTTTTGCCAAAGGCACGCTAGTGCGAGCCACAGCAGATATTATCGCAATCTCACCTCCTCTTATCGTGGATAAGCAGGAGATAGATCAGATAGTCAATACCCTAAGTGATGCGATCAGAGCCGTCGACTAACCGTTAACAGCTAACTAACGCAATAACTAAACATAATGAATCAAACACAATGAATTAAGCTCATCTCCAACCTGCTTGGGGATGAGATTATTAAAGACGATAGGATTGAAGGTTATGCAACAGATCAACCACTATATTAATGGCGCACACACAGATAAGAGCGAACGTTCTAGCCCAGTTTTTGAGCCTGCAACAGGCGAGCCTAAAGCCAAAGTATCACTGGCCAGTGCAGCTGAAGTGGCTGGCGCTATCGAGCTGGCTAAAAAAGCACACAGCAGTTGGTCACAAGTGTCTCCTCTTAATCGTTCACGAGTTCTATTTAAGTTTAAGGCCTTGGTTGAGCAGAATATGGATGAGCTGGCAGAGCTTATTACCCGCGAACATGGCAAGGTTCTCGATGATGCTAAAGGCGAGATCATCCGCGGCCTTGAAGTGGTCGAGTTTGCTTGTGGTATCCCTCACCTATTAAAAGGTGAACATACAGAGCAGGTTGGCGGCGGTGTTGATGCTTGGTGTGTGAATCAATCTCTTGGTGTAGTCGCAGGTATCGCCCCGTTTAACTTTCCGGTAATGGTGCCCATGTGGATGTTCCCTATCGCCATTGCAGCCGGTAACACCTTTATCATGAAGCCTTCAGAGAAAGATCCAAGCTCAGTGATGCGTATGGCGCAGCTGCTCACCGAAGCGGGTCTACCCGATGGCGTATTTAACGTGGTTAATGGCGATAAAGAGGCGGTTGATACCTTACTGAGCCATCCAGATATTCAAGCGGTAAGCTTTGTCGGTTCAACACCGATTGCTGAATATATCTATGAGACCGCCTCTAAGCATGGCAAGCGCGTACAAGCCCTAGGTGGTGCAAAAAATCATATGTTACTGATGCCTGATGCTGATATAGATCAAGCCGTAGGTGCGCTAATGGGCGCAGCATTTGGCTCTGCCGGTGAGCGCTGCATGGCAATCTCAGTAGTGCTTGCTGTAGGTGATTCTGGTGATGCGCTCGTCGAGAAACTGCTACCTCAAATTCAAGCGTTAAGAGTGGGCAATGGCGTGACTCCAGAGATGGATATGGGGCCACTTATCTCGACTCAGCACCTTGCCAAAGTCACCAGCTATGTGGATACAGGCGTTGCCGAAGGGGCAAGCTTATTGGCCGATGGCCGCACACTTAGTGTCGAAGATCATGAGCAGGGTTACTTCTTAGGTGGCTGTCTCTTTGATAATGTCACCCCAGATATGACCATCTACAAAGAGGAGATCTTCGGCCCTGTACTCGCTATCGTGCGGGTTAAAGATTACGCCGAGGCCCTTGAGCTTATCAATGCCCATGAGTTCGGTAACGGCACCGCTATCTTTACCCAAAGTGGCGAAGCCGCTCGTCACTTCTGCCATCACGTCCAAGTTGGAATGGTGGGGGTCAATGTTCCTATCCCTGTACCAATGGCATTTCACAGCTTTGGTGGCTGGAAGCGTTCACTCTTTGGTCCACTACATATGCATGGACCAGACGGCGTCCGTTTCTACACTAAGCGCAAAGCGATCACCGCCCGCTGGCCAAAATCTAGTGAGGCAAAAGCTGAGTTTGTGATGCCGACAATGAAATAGAAGATATCTCCAATGCGCAGCGAGTCTGCGCATTGTTATTTCATTTACAACCCAAGATATCTAGGAACAGAGTTTTGAATATTAATAGCATTGTCGACATATCAAACAACAAAACAGAGAGTGAACATTACCATTTAGATGACAAAAAGCTCATCTCAGGTAACCCTGCTCAAACAGTAGATAATCACTTCTCAAGCCCTTGTGAACAGTTTCATTGTGGCGTCTGGGAAAGTGAAAAAGGCAGCTGGAAGATCAACTATACCGAGAGCGAGTACTGCGAAATTTTAGCTGGTATCAGCGTAATAACCGACGAAAATGGCAACACCATGACAGTTAAAGAGGGAAGCCGTTTCGTTATCCCAGCGGGATTTTCTGGCACCTGGGAGGTGTTAGATAGTTGCAAGAAGATCTATGTCATGTTTGAAGCGACCCCCTAAACAATTTAGAGCATCGATAACGAACATAACGAATTGAAACTTAAGTTTCATAACCACCATGAGGTCTCAGCATTGATGCTGTTGTTTGGTAACCACAAAACCCCTGTTACAGGGCGTTCATGCAATAAAGTAAAATGGAGAAACTACCGTGTATAAAAAATTTAATAAAAAACGGATTGCCCAAGTTACCGGTCTTGTTCTGGCCACAGCGCTAATCTCACCAATCGCCTCAGCCGAAGTATCTGGCGAAGTCAGCTTAACTAACGACTATCGTTTCCGCGGTGTATCACAAACAGCAAGTGACTTTGCAATTCAGGCAGGCATAGATTGGAGCCACGACAGTGGTTTCTTTGTCGGCGCTTGGGCAAGTAATGTCGATTTCGATGAGCCAGATTATAATGGACCAGATATTGAACTTGATATCTACGCAGGTTACTACGGTGAGCTCAATGATGACTTAAGCTATGATGTCACACTGTATCGTTACAACTATCCTGGTGACAGTGATTTAAATTACTTAGAAGCTAGCATAGGTGTTGATTTCAGCGGTTTCCGCTTGGCTTACTGGTACACCAATGATTACGGTGGAAGCGATCTAGATCTGCATTATGCCGAAGCTAACTACTCCTACGAGTTCTATGAAAACTGGAGCTTAGATCTCCATTACGGCTACAACTTTGGTGATGGCATTGATGATGGTGAAGGATTCGATAGCTATGCTGATTACTCTATCGGTGTTTCTACCGAAGTTGCAGGTATTGGATTATCACTTGCTTGGCTAGACACTGACATTAGTGATGATAATCAGGTCACAGATGATCTGTATAATACCGAAGGTACTGTACTTGCTTCTGTCAGCTACGCTTTCTAAATTAATTGCAACAACAGAACTTTAGATAAAAAAACCGCCATCAGGCGGTTTTTTTATTGAATTCAATTGCCACTACTTAATATCATTGAGTCTAGGTGATCTCCCTTTACTTACCCGCTCCTCGAGTTGACGCCAACTCAATCCTAAATTGATGTGATTATCACGTCGTTCAGGAAAGCTCTCAGATAAGCTCTCAATTAACTCGGCCTGTTGGTGACACAATTTAGCCCAGCGCTCCGCATTCGATACAAACATAGCGTTATCCTTAACAGTTAAGCTCCATATAACATACCAATCAATATAAGAAGTTGATCTACTCAGAGTGCTTTTGGCAAACTAATTCAAGGCGAATGGATGATATAATGGTTATTCCCTTATGAGTTCATTCAACACAGAAATAGGCAGCTAAAAACACTCCTTACAGGCGAGTTTTAGCGGTGCTGATGCTGTGTTAACGAGCTTAACCGTAGAGTAACTATGCTCTTCACTCGTTGCCTTGCCTCAGAACCGCTAAACTCTCGCTGAGCGATCAAACCTTTATACTGATTGGTATGAGTATGAGTATGAGTATAGAAGAGAGTTAGATAAACGTGATCTAATCTACTATGAAAATGTTAAATCTAAGCGTATCTTTACATAAAAGGAGGCTTATATGACGCCAGATGTACTAAAAGTAATCTTTATTCTTGTTGGATTGTTTCTTATTTATAAACTGATATTTAGCGGCAAGAAAGGCCTGACTATTTTCGAAATGCATTTCAAGGACGGACGGCTCACCTCCCATAAAGGTAAGATCCCTGAAAAGTTTCAAAAAGAGTGCCGCGCCATCGCCAAGTCTGAAAAGCTGACCTGCTCAGTCAGGTGTGAAAAATCTGGTGCAGTTCGATTGCATGTATCAGCCAATGTCAGCGACGGTGTGACTCAGCGAATTCGTAACGTTTTCCCCTTCGAGTACTATGATAAAAAGAAAGTAGATAATAGTCGTCAAGCGGGTTAACGCTATCAATAAAAAAGGTGGCCTAAGCCACCTTTTACCGTTTATTTAACAGCTGTTATCAGTGAGATAAGCCTTTAACGTCTTTTCGCCACTCATCCTCTCTTCCCTCTTTAATGAGTCGCTCATTATGCTCAATCATAGGGTCTGCCTTTGAATCCAATACATCTTGCTGTGGCTCCTGTTCAACATTGATATCTACAGTGTCATAAACAGATGTGGCGCAGGCCGAGATACCCAATAGCGTAGTGAGCAGCAGTACATTTTTCAGATTCATTTTCTTACCCTTTTTTATCTTGATTAACGTTAGCCATACCGTTTCGTGCAGCAAATAGCTCCAATCCCCAAACAAGCGCAACACCACAAATTAATGCAGCCACGGCCCAAGCGATATGAGCTGGCTGACCTGTGATCTGTTCAAACTGTATTGGAGACAAATTCTGCTCTAAGAGTGGAACCTGCTGACCCGAGGAGTTTGTGCGCCAAGTGAGTACCTCTTTCCATGGCCATATCTTACCTAAAGTGCCAAGCATTAAGCCGGTCAAAAAGATAAGGGTTCCATCGTGGAACTTACGAAGCAGAGCCGATAGGAGGTGGCTGAAGGTGAGCAGACCGAAGATACAGCCCGATGCAAAAATAGCTAAAATTGTGATATCAAAGTTCTTGGCAGCCGCGAGTACTGAAGGGTAAAGCCCTAAAAGTAATAGAATAAAGCTTCCTGAGATACCTGGGAGCAACATGGCGCAGATAGCGATACTGCCGCCAATAAAGATATTCAGATAGGTCATCTCAAGAGTTATAGGGCTTAACATGGTGATCCCCCAAGCAAACACAGTGCCTAGAGCAAACAGTACAAGCCTGATGAAAGAGAAACCTTTAACCTGCTTTAACATGTGGACTACAGAGATGAGAATCAGTCCAAAAAAGAAAGACCAGACGGGAATGGGGTGATTTTCTAAGAGGTAAGTAATTAACTTTGATAGAGAAAAAATACTTGTCAGAATGCCACCAAAAACACAGACAAGAAAAGGGCCATTGATATACTCAAACGCCTGCTTAACTCCCTGCTCTCTAATCACAGAGATTAGCTTAGGATTGATCCTTCGAATACTCTCAAGCAAGGTATCTAAAATCCCGGTAATAAAAGCGATAGTTCCGCCTGACACACCGGGAACCACATCTGCAGCTCCCATCGCCATTCCTTTTAAATAGGTAAGCAGGTAATTCAATTTGTATCCTTAAATATGAGCAATTACGAAAAAGGGGATTATACGTTTCAAAGATAGACAAGTGAAAATGAAGTTTGGTTCATTTTAAAAATAGATCGCTAAATTCAATATTTATCCAATCAAAAAGAGATATTGTTAATCCCATGTTATTCAGATAACCTAACTCATCCGACCAGAATAATAAAATCAGGCGATATCGAGATGACAACACAGAAACCTACTAAGGTGATGGCCCTGTATAACAGAGTAACGCGCTTTCCTTTCGGCAATAAGATCTTCTCTGTCATGGTGGCACGCATGGCTCCCTACTTTGGCACGATTAAACCTCTTATCACCGAACTAAGGCCCCATAGATGTGAGTGTTTAATTAAGAAGCGCCATGCTGTTCACAACCATATTAAAACCGTCCATGTCATCGCCATCTGTAATGGACTAGAGATGGCAATGGGGGTGATGGCAGAAGCCTCTATTCCCCACCACCTAAGATGGATCCCTAAAGGAATGAGCTTAGATTATACCGCCAAAGCTGGAAGTGATATTCGCTGCGTAGCCCAGGTAAACCCTGAGCAGTGGGTACCAGGAGATCTTATGGTACCAGTCACCGCTTATGACTCGGAGGGGGTAGTGGTGGTAAAAGGTGAGATAAAACTGTGGATATCAGAGAAGCCAGTAAAACATTAATACCGATGGGTATCACAGTTAAACAGAGCAATATTCCGGTCATATAGGGCCGGAATATCTCACTTTATTAAACAGAAATTATCGCCCCTCAAAACGTCCAATTAATTTGGTTATCACTTTTAAAGTAATCAACAGCTCCTCCTCAGAGATCCCCTCTACGGCATCATGGCCCCAAGGGATAAGTGACTCAGATAACAATGCAAAAAGCGCTGCGCCCTTTGCCGTTCTAACGATTAACTTTGCCGTCTTATGCTCTGGATTACTTTCAAAGGTGACAATCTCTAATTTCACCAATTCATTGGCAATACGCTGCACACTTTGCCTTGTCTGCCCCATGGTTCTAGCAATTTGCGATACGGTTTGGGGAGACTTTTCTACCGCTCCTAAAATCTTCCATCTGGCACTCGTCAGTCCTACTGGCTGACTCAAATTATCTCCTTCGGTGACTAGTAACCCATTTAACCTGAAAATGCTCAAAACCAACTGAGTAAAACCTTCATGTTCAGTCATCCTAACTCCACATATCAGCCTCATAGAAGAGGTTTCAGATTAGCAAAACGACAACAAACTGTCAAAGTTGACAAGGCAATATCAGTCTATATAATGAACAACACCGACAGCATGCTGTCACTATAAGAATAATGATCTACTCTACGAGCAATAAACGGGATAAACATGAAAACCAAACTTCACCTTCTTGCGGCCCTGACAGCGACACTCTGCATCGCCACTTTCTTCAGCTTCAGTTTAATGGGTGAAATTTTTGGTACCCACGCCTTTATTATTCAGGTCAAAAGCAACATAGTATTTCCAGGGCTCTTTATCTTGATCCCAGCCATGGCTCTAACAGGAATAACAGGTAACCTGTTGGCCAAGGGTGCCAAGAGCAAAATCATTAAACAGAAACTTTTTAGGATGAAGATAGCAGCAGCAAACGGCATCTTGATACTGCTTCCAGCGGCACTTCTATTGAATTATTGGGCTCAAGAGGGTCAGTTTGATGTTTATTTCTACCTTCTACAGGCTATTGAGCTAATTGCAGGCGCCACTAACCTCTTTCTTCTCAGTAAAAATGCGGTAGCAGGTAGACGATTAACGGCGAACAAAAGAGCAAGAAAGCTTGAAGCAGATTAATTTCGATGAGAATAAAGTCATCGCCATATTCCAAACTGGGACTGTCTGATAAACTGCTAATACTTAAAGTACCAAGTTATATTCTCTATGAAATTCAAAGGCAAGCTTGTTCAGTGGGATGACGTAAAAGGGTTTGGTTTCATCCAGCCCTTAGGTCAGCAAACTCAGGTTTTTGTTCATATCAAATCCTTCAAGCATCAACCAAGACGCCCACAACTCCAAGACATAATCACCTTTACTCTCACAAAAGATAATCAGGGGCGCGAAACGGCTCATCAAGCCAAGATTATCAACGCAAAGGCTAAAACACACTTATCAAAAAAAACGCCGAGTCAAGGTAAGTTCAGTTTTTTACTGATCCTTTGCTTAATAGCATCCCTTGCGATGGCCCTATATCACGACCTGCTGCCCAGCTATTTTCCTCTTATCTACCTTCTGATGAGTACCATCACCTTTATCGCCTACGGCCTAGATAAATCCGCAGCACGCAAAGGCAGATGGAGAACAAAAGAGAGTACACTGCAGCTAATGGCGCTATTGGGAGGCTGGCCAGGAGCTTTGTTAGCCCAGCAATACTTAAGGCATAAATCACAAAAACTCAGCTTTCGAATGATATTAATCTGTATGATCATTATCAACATTTGTGTATTTGTCTGGTTGATTTCACCTTATGGTCAAGCACTGTTTCCATTTGAAAAAGGCGCTTTCGCGCCTTTTATTACAAACATCTATTAGAGCAGATTAGCTAGCGGGAACGACCTCAACATGCGCAGTGCCACTTTGTCCGTCATACGATGCTGTGACGACCGCAGTCCCAACCCCTATACCATCAATCTCATGTCTAAATGGAGAGGCAACATTTTTATCGCTACTGTTCCAATCAACATAGTCGGCATAGTTTTCTGAGCTGCCATCATTGAAATGAACCCAAACCTCCACAATTTGATAACTGCCCACCTCAATGGTCATCTGGTTAGGAAGGATCTCTATCGATACCGCTTCTCTTGGTACAACATCCAGTGCTAATTGATCGCTTAGCCCTTTATAAGAAGCTGAAATGATGGCGCTGCCACCTTCATACTGACCCACAGCAACCCCAGCGTGCTCATCTCCAGTGTCGATCTCAACTTCTCTAGGCTTATTGCTCATCCATGAAGCATCTCTTGTCACATCTAACTCAGACCCATCAGAAAATGTGGCAGTGGCAAAAAATGGCGTGGCAACTTGTGCAGTGATCCACTCCAACCTCGGCGTGATCTTGAGTTTCACTAATGAAACGGCATTCACTTGAGTGACAACTGAATCAATGGCGCCATCATATTCTGCAGTAATTGTGCTTGAACCAACACCTGTAGCCGTTGCCGTCCCGCCATCTGCACCTGTCGTCACCATATGGATCACGTCAGGGTTACTCGAAGACCAGGTCGCCTTGTTTGTCACATCAAGTCGTGAAGCGTTGTACATAATCGCGGTAGCTGTGTAGCGTCCCTTAGTACCGATTGGCACCACTAAATTATCAGGCGTCACCTCAAGGCTTATCACTTTGCTGTTAAGCACATTGACTCGACCTTCACCTCTATGTCCCTGAAACTCAGCGTAAACAGCAGACTCTCCAACCTCCAGCCCAGTTACAAGCCCTGTGGTGTTAATGGATATCTTCTCCCGCTTCTCAATAGACCATATACTTTGATCGGTGACATCTTTGCGAACAATCATGCCCCGGCTATCTTCATATACCGCCAGTGCTTGCATCTGAATCGTCTCATTAACAATCACATGACTATCGGCAGGCTCTACATCAACCCCTAAATACTCAAGTTCTGTCACTACAATTTCAGCTTGAGCATCCATACCATAATAGTGTGCATTGACCCTAGTCGAACCTTGTGTATCCCCCGTCACACGACCTGCGGTAAAGCCTGAAGAGACGACATGAGCAATGCTGGTATCGAGTACAGTCCAAGTTGCAGCACCGCTAATATCTGCAGAATAACCGTCCGAGAAAAATGCAGTCGCAATATACTGTTGAAACTCGTTAATATTCACCTCAGCAGTTGCAGGTGTCACTTGAATCTCCACCAGCTGGGCTTCACCAACATATAGGTTAGTCTCTGCCGTTAAGCCTTGATATGTAGCCTGAATAACCGTTTGATACTCACCACCGCCTATCGTGGTTTGCGCTAACCCCTGCATATCAATTGTGGCAGCTTTGAGATTTGAGCTCTGCCAGCTAGACGCTAAAGTCACCTCTTTACTGCTTCCATCTGTAAAGCGAGCAAACGCTTGATAGGGCTGGCTTAAACCCAGAGGCACAGTTTTATTTTCAGGCGATATCGTCAGTTCGATAATCTCTGCATCGTTCACCCTAACCACTGCGGTGTCTGTTTCGGTTTTATATTGCGCTGTGATTGATGTCTGCCCGACACCGACTCCTATACCATAGCCAGCATCAAGTGCTCCCGTGCCAATGTGAACGATAGACTCATCTTGACTGCGCCAGGTCGCGACCTCGGTAATATCTTCCGAGCTCTTGTCAGTATAGAAAGCCTGAGCGGTAAATTGACCTTCTGTGCCTAAGGGCACTTCAACAAGGCTTGGTGTGACCTTAATATAGCTAAGCGCTTTATCACCCACTATCAAGGAAGCAGAATCACTAAAGCCAATGTAACTGGCGGTCACAGTAATCGCGCCTGAAGTGTAGCTTTTGGCGACGCCCTGCATATCTAACGTCGCGACGCTGGTATCTGAGCTTTGCCAAGTAGAGAACTGGGTGAGCTCTTTGTTGCTACCATCAGAAAAGATCCCCGTCGCTTGATAAGACTGAGTAAGACCTGCAGCAATCGTAGCCGACACTGGACTGACGACGTAACGCTCTAGTACTGCATCAGTTACGGTCACATCGACTGAATCAGTTAAGGCTTCAAATCTAGCCTGAACTTGGGTCTCTCCAACAGCAACTGCCTCAGCTAAGCCCCCAGTAAGTCCAGTTGCAATAATATTAACCATTGAACTGTCTACAGCACGCCAAGTGGCTAAATGGCTAACATCACTGCTATGACCATCTGAATAAAATGCCGTCGCAACAAACTGACCACTTGTTCCTACAGGAACCTGACTGTTAGCTGGAGTAACCTGAAGCCCTGTCAGACTTGCATCGGTAACTTCAAGTGTCGCTGTGGCGCTAAAACCACTGTAGTTTGCGCTTACCTCTGTCATCCCCTCAACATAGGATAGCGCTAGGCCGAAACGATCGACACTTGCCACTGAGCTGGAACTCGATTGCCAGTTAGCAAGCTTAGTCAGATTGCGTTTTGTGCCATCGGAAAATATACCCATAAATTGATATTGTTGGCTATTGCCCGCAGCAATAGATGAATAAATTGGAGAGAGGGTCACCGACTCCAAAATGGCATCCGTCACCACAAAGGTCGCGCTGGCTTGCAGTCCATCAAAATTAGCTGTGATGCTAGTTTCCCCTGCGCTCAAAGCATGACTTAAACCAGCCTCAACACCGAGTGAGACCACCTCAACAATACCTGAATCAACAGATGACCAAGTCGCCAATTGAGTAACGTTACTTGCGTGTCCATCGGAGTAAAAAGCGGTTGCAATAAGTTGCTGCTTCTCTCCTTCAGGTAGTTGATTATGTACCGGCGTCACTTGCAGACTTTCAATAACTGCGTCGGTCACAATTAATTCGGCTCTAGCTTGTACGCCTAAATAGGTCGCCAATATCCCAGTCTTACCCGAGCTCAGCCCTAATGCGTTGCCTTTGTCATCTATTGACGCAATATTCAAACTTTCAACTTGCCAGTTGGCAAACTCGGCTACCTCTTTACTACTGCCATCGGAGAAGATCCCTGTTAAGTTATACTGCTGGTTATTCCCAGCTGGTATACTCGCCGTCAATGGTGAGAGTACTAGCTTTTCTAGCACGGCATTTGTGACCCTGGCAGAGGTAGAATCAGAGCTTGTAGCCAATGTTTGTGAACTGACCTTCATTATTGAGGTGTTAGTTGGTGATGCTTTAAAACCTGCATAAACAGCTTGGATACTTGTCTCTCCAACGGCGTTTGCGGTTGCATATCCGCCACGACTACCTGAAGTAATGATGCTCACAATACCTGGGTTAGCGGAGCTCCATGTCGCAGTCGATGTGACATCTTGAGTATGGCCGTCGGTATAATTGGCTATAGCCCGATACTGGCCGCGAGTGCCTTGAGGTTTTTGCAAATTCTTAGGCGTCACCTGTAAGCTTGAGATAGTCGCATCCGTCACCGTCAGAGTCGTTGTCTGCTTCAGCCCCATATAATCTATGCTGATCTCAGTTACGCCTACTGTTTTGGCATCAGCAGCTCCCGCCAGAGCCCCGCTACTACCGATATTCGCAACCGACTCATCAGTGCTCTGCCAGTAACCCAGCAGGGTGATATCATGAACACTGGAGTCAGAGAATCTTGCTCTGGCGCTATAATTAACTTGCGTGCCCGCTGGGGTTACATAATCAAGAGGGGTGATATCGATACTTTCTATCACAGCCCGCGTCACTTCAGCCGTCACAGCGCCGCTCTGATTTTCAAATGATGCCGTCACCTCCACAGTACCAGGGGAGATTGCGGTGGCATGTCCGCCCTTTTCACCAGACTCTACAATCACTGCAATGCTGTTATCATCAACCGACCAAATGGCATCATGAGTGATATCAGCTGTGGTACCGTCTGAATAATAAGCCCTTGCTAAATAGTCACCTTGGGTCCCTACAGGTTTAAAAAGATTATCAGGGCTTACAAGGATTTGAGTAACCACACTTTGGGTTACAGTTGCAGAGGTCGAGTCTGACACACTCACATCGGCAAAACTTAAACTGGCAGATACCTGTGTTTCACCCGTTTTCAGCCCAGTTAAGCGAGCATCAGAATTCATGCTAGCGACACTCGCATCGCTACTTAGCCAGTTAGATTGAGCAGTGACATCCATACTAAGCCCATCTACAAAAATAAGATCGGCGCGATACTGCACACCCGTACCGACAGGAAAGCTGATATCGACAGGGCTAATAACAAGCTTTTCGACAGCAGAGTCCAGTACGACTAATTGCGCCTGCGCATCCATATTGGCGTAGCTGCCAATAACTTGGGTCGTACCAGACTTAACACCTGTCGCTAGACCTATACTCAACGGTGCATTAGAGATGGTTGCAACAGAAGGCTCAGAGGTGCGCCAATTAGTGTAGCGGGTCACATCTTGTATGTGAGAGTCTGCAAAGAGTGCCAGTGCTTTAAAATCTTGGGTTAAACCGACTAAGGTTTCGGCTTGACCTGGCTCTATCGTCAAGGAGGTAACAGCAGCATCTGTGACATGTAGAGTGCCACTATCGCTCACTTCAGGGCCCGCTTGGCTAGCCGCTAAAGTTGCAATAATTTCCGTCGTGCCTTTCGTCTCGGCGCTCGCCACTCCGCCTGCTTCAATTAAAGCCACATCAGGTATGCTACTTGACCAGATGACCTCTGTGGTTACCTCCCTTTGCGTACCATCACTGTATGTTGCCCGCGCGATATATTGCTCATCCGTTGCGACAGCTAAGGTGCTCAATTGGGGAGTAACGGATAACTCTACGGCATAGGGAGGACATGGGTCTCCGTCGCCGCCACAGCCACAGCCACCAGTAGGAAAACCATCATTATCGCCACCACAACCAGATAGGAAGCTGAGTAGTAACAGGAAAGAGAAACTGTAGATTGACTTAAACATGCTCATCTCTTGCTTCCCTTACTCAGTTTCGATTGTCGAGGAGGAGATATAGATGCTTACCCTTCTGTTGGTATGCCTATGCCCCTCAGTGTTGTTATCCACTTCAGGGAAGGATTCACCATACGCATGTAACTCAAGCTGCTCAGCCTTAACCCCATTTGCACTTAAGTAATCAACAACACTTTGAACTCGACGTTCAGACAAAGATTGATTGTATGCACTCGCCCCCTTTGAATCTGTAAACCCTTTTATTAGAGCAATCGAATTAGGGTCTGTCTTTAACCGTGCAATAACAGGAAGGAGAGCGTCAGGATCGTTTAATTTGCTACTGTCGAACTCAAACAGGAGTTTAATCGATATTTCTGGAAGCAGTTGCACTGGTGCTATCACAGGTTCTATCTTCGCAGGAAGCGTCACTTTTTCCTGAACAACTGGTTTGCTCGCCCCACTCTGACCAAAGCGATACGTTAAACCAATAGATGTAAGGTGCCCATTACTCCCACCGATAAACTCACTGCCTAGCTTATCTATATATTGATACTCTACACGTGCTGTCCATGAGGGGGTCAAATTGTACTCTAAACCAACACCCGCCATAGGAGACCAATCAGAGTCACTCTTAGTGCTCACTGGCCCCTTATTCTCACCATCCCACCTGAATGTGCCCGCCTTAGCAAATAGATCAAAATCCTCACTAAGTGGTAGCCGACCTAGTAAAGATATTTCGACCCCTTTCATGCTACCTATGTAACGGTTGTTTAGGCCACTCTCAGAGTAAATAGCCGACGCTTCACCTAAGTCTAGGTAAGCCGTTTCTAACGCAAAGTGTTCAGAAAATTGATAGCCGGCAAAAAGACCATAGGCTTTATCATCGCCATCACAACCAATGTTCCACTCCTCGCAAGCATTTTGATAATGCATCCAACCCGCTTTAGCTCCTAGGTAAAAGAAGTTTGAATTGAGCTCCTTAATGTTAATTTCGTCGCTTTGCTGCGCCGACACTAAACTTGAAACCAAAAGTAATAAGATTGAGATAAAAGAGAGTTTGGAGGCGGCACGGACTTGTAGCATAACGTCTTCCTTGAAACCACTTTAAGGTAGTTGGCATTTGAAGCTGTAAATTGCGGCCATCCTACAACTTTAGTGATATTTTCACCAACCAAACCTATAAAATTCTATGATAGATCTGGTCAACAACCCAGCCTTAAGGGCTGCAAACTAAAGAGATAACTCGATATGTATCAATTTGTCACTTCAGCTTATATTTACCCTTGTTAACTGATTCGATATCATGGCTGACGAATTTCCCTTAAACGAATATAAATTATGAAAATGCTGTTAGCTGTTGTCGTTATCGCCTGCGTTATCTTTTACTTCTTCACTTCGATGAACAACCAAAAAGCTGCTCAGGAAAATATCAAAATTGGTGCTAGCTTCTTAGCTGAAAACAAAGACAACGAAGGGGTGATCGAAACCCTTTCTGGACTTCAATACAAGGTGTTAGCGAAAGGGGATGGAACCGTTCATCCTAAAGCCAGCGACACAGTGACTGTTCACTACCACGGCACATTAATTGACGGAACCGTATTTGACAGTTCAGTGGAGCGAGGCGAGCCTATCGCATTCCCGCTCAACCGCGTCATCAAAGGTTGGACCGAAGGCGTACAGTTAATGGTAACAGGTGAGAAGGTCCGCTTCTTTATCCCAAGTACCTTAGCCTATGGGAATCGCAGTACAGGTAAAATAGTCGGTGGTTCAGTGCTGATTTTTGATGTTGAACTGATCAGTATCGATTAATCGTAACACCACGCTATCCAAGATGTAAAAATGCGCCTCAAGGGCGCATTTTAGCTTTAGCAATAAAGACTTAGATTATCTCGCTATCCAAGCATCTTGCCATGCAGCACCTACACCGGGTTCATATGCCCATGCAGCGCCCGCGCACCAAGCTGTATAGGGGAACGGCTTACACTCATAAACTCCACCAGCATTAGAAACTCGCTCTCCCGCCACATAAGCATAACCAGCTTGATATGGCACAGCCCCATCAGGGGGCGTACTGTCACTGACTATAACCAGTACATTATGGTTAGTCGACGCGCTTAAACCAGCATCGTCAGTCACCTCAAGAGAGATGGATATGGTTTCTGTGCTGTTAGGGCTTGGAAGCATTAACTGCAATGATGCTTGCTCAACAGAGGGGGCACTTGCACCAACAGGTAAGCTCCAGCGGTAACTAAGCTGTCCACCTTCAGGATCGCTAGACTGGGCCGCTGACAGAGTGATAACCGCCCCACTTTCAGCTTCACTCACTCCCTGAATATTAGCTGTTGGCACTTGATTGACCGGATCGGTGGGGTCCGTTGGCGTGCCAGAATCATCGATGACAACCTCAGGGAAAAAGTGCATCAAACAGCCCTTATAATCACCGGGCTTAAAGGCACTATAGCGAGTCTGATATCCCACCAACTTACAGGCATAACTCTTGCCCCCATTGGGGTTTCCGGCAATGTATGACCAATCTTGCTCCCAATAGATCAACATGGCGCCTGCCCCTTGATTATCAAAAGGCTTCATATCCTTGCAGCCTAATACCTCGCTCGCTTCGACTGGAACGCCAAGATATTGCGCATGAGCTTGATAATACTCTATCCGATTCAGCGATTGCGGCTTCTCACTGCCTGCGCCACACTCTATGCCGCCGTTAATAATATGGGTGGTTGCGCCAAACCCTGCTGAGAGTCCATTTTGTGTATCTTTAGCATTGGGCTGCCATGTTCCGTCGATAACATGCAGCATCGAGGGTTTAGGTGGCTGGGGATAGGTAAAGAAAAACACCGCACTGGCCAGATTCAACCAAGTGTCAGCCACCATCTCAGGATTATTGAGTAAGGTACTGACATCACCGAACATAGCATCGGAGAAAGGTCCGTAATTATAGTTGTACGAGAGCTGTTTAGCGCCGCGTCCAAAGTAGCTTTTATAACTACCATCTGCAAAGGTGCCGCAAGGCCAAACCTGCCCCTGCCAAGTGTCAGGATTACACTCCATATTGTAACCGCCACGCTTGGTTTCATCCCAACCCACTTCACGTACCCAGTAAAGGCCCTGTCGCCATTGTGGCTCAGTCATCCACTTATCATGGGCACCGGTTTCCTGTGCAAAATGGGCAAACATGGTGGCTAGGGATTTACGACAGATAGCATCGGCATCACGATTATCTGTATATGAACCACATAAAGCGGGAAACTTAGCCGCGGCTTGCAACAAACCTTGATAGGTATATTCAGCAGCGCGAACAGGAAAAATAAACTCAAACTGTGTCTCACTCAACACAGACTCGAGGCGTTTGACATTATCAGGATTGTTAGGACTCAAGGGGATAATGGCGTCGACAATAGCATTATCTCTGGTAGCGATGGATGACTTCACCGCTCTCATCAAGGGAAAGTCGGTCAAAGCAGACTCTTTGGCGTCAATTTCTGCCTGAGTAAAATGCACAGGCTCAGCGGCAAAAAGCGTTATAGGGCTCAAAGTGGCTAAGATAGCTAAGGGTAGGCAATGTTTCATGGTGACTCACTTAAAAGCACTCGGCCAACGAAAGCTGTTAACAAGATGCGAATTAACACAACTCAGCCATGAAAGAAAAGTGCTTAGGTATCTAGTAAGGAAAATAGGGGGAAGTGCTCCCCCTACCTAACGGGAGTAATAACTTAGTTGGCTGTCGCCCCTAAATCATCCCACACTGAGGCAACACCAGGCTCTTCACCTTTTGTCCACCACTTGGCTTGCCAAGTATGTCCATTATGGGTTGTCTGTTCGCCGCCGTTATAGGCGACTCCCGCATTCCAGCCCATCTCAACACTACTTTGAAGTGTCCACTGATCAGCTGTCACTGTCGGCTCATTACCTTGAGTCCAGTATTTAGCCTTCCAGACTAAACAGTTATGACTCACGGTATCACCACCATTATAAACAAGTGTGCTATCCCAAGCTGGATGGTTAACCGCATCAGGATCGCTTGTTTCACAGCCGCCACTGGTTGGCGCTTTGACGGTTAATACCGTTTGAGCTGACGCGTCAAGGGAACCATCGGATACCAGTACACTTAATGTATAAGTGGTATCTTCAGTCACTGCTGGCGCAGTCACAACTAATGTATCAGAAGATTGCCCTGTAGCCGTTAAGCCAGCAGGTACAGTCCAGCTATAGGTGAGCGCATCACCATCAGCGTCACTGGCAGTTGCAACTATGCTTACCTGTTTAGCAGAATCAACAGCAACATTGGCATCGAGTGACACCTCTGGGGCACGGTTAGCTTGCGGCGCCATATTGGTAACGTTCGTTGACGCTGTAGCCGATAAACCTTCAGGGTCTGTTACCGTTAGCGAGAACCCATAGACAACATCGACATCTGTCGCATTAAGGCTAATGCTAGCTTGGGCCATATCGGCATTAACTAAGCTCACTGCAGGGCCTGAGGTTTGCGACCAAGCATAGGTCAACGCCTTAGCTTCAGGGTCTCGTGACAGAGAGCCATCTAAGACGACATCACTTGGACCAGTTACACTCTGCGCGCTACCCGCATTAGCAATCGGCGCCTTATTAGCAGGTGGAGTGGTCCCCTCACCATGACCTAAACCTTCATGCATGGCATTGAGGATATCGCCATTATCGGCATCGATCTCCCATGAGAACAACCCACCTAACTGATTGGCTGTAACATATTGCCCCTTGGCTTTGACAGAGCGAGCATCATCAAAAGTGATCAGATCGCCAGTCGAGGCCTTAAATACGTAAGGTGCTTCAGCGACCTCATCATACTCATACTGCCACTCACCAGACATGTATTCGTTGACTATCTGACGATAATCAACCACCCCATCTTCCCAAGTCCCTTTCACTTTACCCGTCGCAGTGCCAGTAAATGGGTTGCCATCTTGGTAACCATTCACGCCTGTCCAGCCGCGACCATACATAGCCGCGCCAACGACAATTTTCTCAGGAGTCACACCTTGAGCAAGCAGCGCATTAACACCGATATGAGTGGTATTCTTAGTATCTGGTTTCCAGCTAGCCGCGTACAGAGCAGTCTGATGGTTCAGATCGGTATTGGACCAGCCACCGTAGAAGTCGTAGCTCATCAGGAAGATATTATCCATATATTGCTGAGCGGCCTGATAATCGACCATAGCGATCTTTTCTGCGCCAGCGCTGATCGCAGAGGTAAGCTCATAGGTTCTGCCCGTTTCGGCGCTCAACTCATCAAGCATGGCTCTTAACTCTTTCATCAAGAGCACATAGGTTTCACCGTCATTGACAGGGTCGCCTAAATTTGGGTTTGCACCATTACCACCGGGAAATTCCCAATCAATATCGACACCATCGAAGAACTTCCAGGTCTGTAAAAACTCTTTCACCGAAGCGACAAAACGATCACGTTTAACTTTATCCCCCAGGAAATAGAAAGGATCTGACAAGGTCCAGCCGCCTACAGAGGGTAAGATTTTAAGATCCGGTTGCGCTTGTTTTAACGCCATCAACTGGCCAAAATTACCCTTGTATGGGTCTGCATATTCATTAACACCCGCTTGTGGCATCTGAACTGCTGCCCATGGGTCGTGAATCGCCACTTTAAAATCTTCACGGCCACTACAGGCTCGTTGTAACGCTTGGAAACTTCCCTCAATCTCTTTCAAACTGTCATTGATGCCGTCACCGCCACAGATAGGGGTGAAGCCATACAAAATATGCGTTAGGTTTTGCGCTGGCATCTTGTCTACAGGGAATTTACGGCCATATACGCCCCACTCAACAAAGTAGCTACCGACCACTTTGCCAGACTTGTTTACATAAGGTTTATTGTTCTCCCCAAGTTGAGTCTCAAGGGGTAAAAGATGACTCCCATCGGTATCGGCAACAATGATCTCTTTAGCATCACTGAGAGTACAACCCTGTGCATTACAGAGCTCAATCTGCATCTGGTAGCGACCACCTTGACTGATATTGAATGCGGCAGAACCTGATGCAGTAGAGCTGCCCGACCAGACCTCTACCCCATCAAATAATACCTTAGCCGTATCGCCCAGCTCCCCTGACCACAAGTTCCAGCTAACCGATACTTCTGCGGCATCTTTAACGGTAACAAGTTGATTGTAAGCGGTAGCTGCTTGATTGACCTCAATGATCGAAAAGTTAGTTTCGCCCCAGCCGATCGTTGGTTTACCGGGTACTGCTGCATATGCCGACGAGGCAAATACACTCGCTACGACAAGCGCAGCCGATGAGAGTTTAGTGTTAAACATAGGGTATCCTTATTGCTTTATATTTTTATAAGTATTCAATAAGGCAAACAAAGCATGAACAGGAGAAACCTATTCTTAATACCATGGAGATCTGAGACATAGACCTTTTCGGTTCTTTTTATCATCAGGCTCTTCATGAAGAAACTTCCTGTAACATCCCCGCTATCATAGGTACCAAAATGGCTTTGAGAATGCGACCCTCTCAAAACTATCCCCTTAGACCGGAAGCTTTGCGTCCCAACCTTTCGATTGGTTTGCCTTTGTACATTTACAAGTTATTGCTTTGGATGACAACGCTGTCATCTATTGTTTAGAATAGGCTAAACTTGATTAAATATGCAACACAATAATTAAAAACAATTCAACACATTGATTTTAAATCGATTTAATTTTCCCGCTATGGTTTTTTATTACTAATTAAGTAGATTTTTAGTAGAGAGAAGGCGCTAACTTTTTTAAGATATGAAACAAAAAAGCACCCAAATATGATCTATAAATTTGGATGCTCTTGTTTACTTTGTAAAAGAAAACTAATGTCTATGCTTCATAACCAAATGGGTCATCAATGGAGTGAGCAGGCTGAGTAAACCAAACAGGACCAGTCTCTGTCATATAGAAATGATCTTCATGACGAACACCGAACTCTCCTGGAACACATAGCATAGGCTCATTACTGAAACACATGCCTGCAGCCAGAGGTGTTTGATCGTTAAGTACTAAATAGGGCCATTCATGAATATCTAAGCCGATACCATGACCAGTACGGTGTGGAAGACCTGGCACATCATAACCAGGGCCAAAACCTGCCGCTTCAAGTACATCACGAGCCGCTCTGTCGACACTGGCACAGGTCGCACCAATTTTTGCGGCATCAAATGCAGCTAACTGCGCATCCTGCTCATGTTGCCATAACTCACGCTGACGAGCGCTTGGCGTGCCAAAAACAAAGGTACGGGTAATATCTGAGTTATAGCCCTGTAGCTGGCATCCTGTATCGATAAGCACAGTATCATTGAGCTCAAGCACTTTAGGTGACTTAACTCCGTGTGGATATGCACTGTCTTCGCCAAATAAAACGATACAAAAATAGGAACCTGCGGGAGCGCCAACTCGTTTGTGAGCCTCATGAATAAAGGCCTCCACCTCACCGGCACTGATCCCTTCATGTAAAATACGGGCAACAGATTTATGCACCTCTAAAGTCATATCTTTAGCGCGCTGTAATAAGCTAAGTTCAACCTCAGACTTGATCATTCTACAGCCAGCAGTCACAGGTTTTGCGTTCACATATTCAAACTGATTATGGGCTTGACGAACGCCATCAAAGATAAAGAAAGCCGCCGATTCATCGATACCAATCTTGCCACTGTTGACGCCCATCTGTATTAGCGCATCACCAAACAGTGAATAGGGGCTCTCATCTTCATGCCAAGTGTTCACTTTACCTTTGACAACCATAAAGCCCTCGAGGGTATCCACTTCAAAAGCTGGAGCGATATACTCAAGTTCGCCCTTTGCCGGAATTATTGCTCCCACCATACGCTCACTCGCGTACCAGCGAGTACCAGTAAAGTAGTACAGATTAGTCCCAGCATTAACATAGATAGCCTCGATTCCCTCGGCTGTCATCAAGGCCTGCGCCTTCTCAATACGGCGGCGATACTCATCATGGCTAATGGGTCCTGTGCCCTCTGTCATGTCGGTTAATTTTGCTAACTCTTGCTCTGCGGTTGAACCGCCTACACCTAAGGTCATCTGCTTACCCTTTCTATTTTTATACTAGGAAACCCTGTGGTTTCCATGCTTGACCGACAAGTTAGTCAAAACCGATTAACTGTCCAGTTATGAGATAGAACTCTTTCTAGCATAAAATATACAAAGTGTCAGCGAATAGTTTGCGGTTATGATGTGGCGCTCGCGAACTTACAGGAGAAAAGCACAGCTAAAAAGCATATTTCACACTTAGCCCAGCGTAATCTAATCTAAGCTCGTTATTGAAATCATGGGTCGAGATACTCTGCTCATATTGGCCGAGTGTGATAGATGTCGTCCACCTCTGATCAAATTGATAATCCAAACTCACCCAGCTCTCTTGAGTCTTGTACTGACTTGATGCCGATATTCGATACCCCAAATTTGCCGACAAGGTATCATTGAAACGATAACCAAGTTCAATGGTCGCAGCAGGACTAACAAACCAATCACTTTGCTCACTTAGATTCTTACCCGTGGTATTATCCATTTGAATTGAGAGGTGACTAAAGTTTACACCAACACCAAGATCTAACTTCCAATCACTGCGAGGTAGGAGTTTAAACAGATAATCAGCATTTAAACCATACAAACGATAGGCAGATATGACCTCATCACCCAACTGATATGATTTGCCACCAAAGCGCATATCTCGGTTTAAATTCGTGACATCTCTGGACTCATAGGGCGTAAAACCGAAACTCATATATTGAGTATCGTCAAGCCCCCAAACAACTCTTGCTGACGAGTAGGTTTTTGACTCGCTGTCTTCATTAAAGTTAGCAAGATCAAAAGGCGTACCTCCCCTCTCCTGAACGCGATTGTGGTTGATACTTGCACCACCAATAAACAGTTCATAACTATGGTTTAAAGAGGGCTGACTTCTCCCCCAACCACTAGCTTGCTCTGGGACATAAGCTTTTTTCATTCCTCCAACCAATGGCGTATAAGTTAATGCTATCCCAACACTATCACGGCCTAAAGTCGGTACAACCATAAGATCTGAATGATGGTAAGAGTTGGTCCAATACAAGCTACTCAAAACAGCAATCGAACCTCCTGCCATCACATCATCTAAGTAGTGACGATTAGCCCATACACGACTTGCACCAACAAAAGAGGCTAACCCATAGGCTGGGATCCCCCAGGTATTACCATATCTATGATGGATATAAGCCGCCCCAGAAAATGCAGCAGAGGTATGACCCGAAGGAAAAGAGTTATAGGAGGTGCCATCAGGCCTTAATCTACCAAAAGCAAACTTCAACGAATGCGTTGCTACTGCCGTTGTTGTCGCGCCTTTTGCCAACTGCCAAGCCCCTTCAGTATCGTCAATCCAAAGACTTCCTGCAAATCCAGCTGCTGGTAGTAACAACTGCATCCAATCTCCGACATCAGAAATGGTACCACTTTGACTTTCCAGCAAAACGCTTTGGGCCATTGATGAGTGGCTAAACACTCCAATTAACACTGCTGCGACGCAATGTTGAGTTACTTTTAACTTCATATTGCTACCTATGATCACGCCTGTACAATGACCACTCTTCAACACTCTCACCACTTGGAAGATGGCAGATCCCAATTTGCCCATCGAGTCCTGTTTCAATAGTCAACTCCCCTCCTAATGCAAGGCAGTAGCTTGATGCAGGATTTTCCATACTACTCCTCTCAGACTTCACCCCACTACATCCACCAATAAGCAACAATGAAGCTAAATACAGGCGAAAATTTGTTGCTTTAAACACAGATAACATTATGTTTCCTTTAACTATTGCTTTAATGATTAACCATACCAAGAGCGATGCTGTCAGCTATTACTGCCAATGACGGTACGATTACCTAATACAGAGGTAGCTTCGATACTGCTCAGCTCAGAATGGGCTCTAACTGAGCTCGACATACAAGCTAAGGGAAGTAGCAGCGACCCTTTACTAATCACGAACATCTTGACTTCACACCTTTTATTCTTTGTAGAAACTAGCTAACTCTA
Source organism: Shewanella nanhaiensis (assembly GCF_019457885.1). GTDB lineage: Bacteria > Pseudomonadota > Gammaproteobacteria > Enterobacterales > Shewanellaceae > Shewanella > Shewanella nanhaiensis. The sequence goes on along the minus strand of NZ_JAHZST010000004.1, from coordinate 158,515 downwards.
ATAGCTGCGAAGTATGCAATATCACGTATTACTAACCCTTATTAAGATAACTTGTGATGTTTAGTGAAGAGGAGTAAATAAAAATCACCTCCTAACCCGATCTGGTGCCTAGCGCATATTTCGGGAAGAAATCGAGAAAATCGAGTTCCCTTTAAGCTTCATTCGGAGAGTCAAAATGCCACAGAATAAACGCCTCTTGATGGCAGGTTCCATCCTCATTTACCTTCTCTTTCAGTTATGCCAGCCACCAGCTTTTGCCTGTGAACTCTTGGACTGGTCATCCACAGAGGGGAGCAAGCGCCTGAGCAGTGCAAGCCTCAAACAAGATCTCTTTAAGCTAGCTCCTCAATTTGAGGGACAATCAAACAAAACCTTTTGCGGCGTGACCTCTATGGTCATCGTGGCTAACGCGTTACGCGTCTCACCAAATGGAACCAGTATCCCTCTAGACAGCAGTCGATTAGGTCCAGATGAGAGCCGTTACTTTCCAAAAGGAGTTAGTCCGCTATTTCATCGATATACCCAAGAGTCGATTCTCGAGGGGAGCGATAAAACCCGGGCGCAGATCTTAGGGGAGCCAAAAGTCAAAGGGGGAGAGAGTGATTACGGCATGCAGCTATCTGAGATAACGAGCCTAGCAAAGCGGCTGGCATTCACAGCCAAACCAACCTACGTGCAGCCAGAAAAGTTAGATGATGCTAACTATCTGTTATCGGTGAAGCAGGCGTTAAAACAAGCACTCAAGAGAGATGAAAGTTACGTCATTATTAACTACTCGAGAAGCGCATTAAATCAAGCAGGTAGCGGTCACTTCTCACCGTTAGCAGCTTTTGATAGAGGCTCTGACTCTTTTCTTATCATGGATGTATCGAATACTTATCAAACTTGGGTTTGGGTCTCCAGCAAACGCTTAATTAACGCGATGGCAACGCTGGATATTGATAAGCCCCGTGGATTTGTGGAGATATCACAGTCATAGCAACTGATATATGGCGTGAAAAAACCATCACGCCATATTAGAAAGAATTAGTTACCGCTTCTATCTAACATCACTTTCAGCCCTCGACAGACTATGGTCTCCATGTCGTCGACCCTTGCCACTTTAGCTTGTGAAAGTGGGGCTGTTAACGCCATCTCATTCAGGGAAGAGATGCAACCTCGGTAGTAATCGGCATTATTCATCATGCCACCAGCTAGCCAGATACGGTTAGGGTTAAACAGGTTAACGGCCCAAGCCATCCCCATACCTAAATAACTTCCTGCACGAAATAGATCAGCCTGAGACTTTATCTCACGAGTTTGAATGGAGCCGCCACTTGCCAACTGCTCCAGACTAAACTCTCCCGACTCAGTCATTACTCGGCAGTGACCTAACTCTCCCGCCAGCCCGTGAGCGCCAGTAAACAGCTTGCCATTAATTGAGATAGCCATACCAATCCCGGTACCGCACATCACTAGCAGTTCACAATCATGTTTGCTATCAGTAACTGCCTGCATCCCCGCATCGATATCATTGACGATCAATACCGTTTGAGCTTGAGTTTTGATATCACTCTTAGACAGGCCATTTAACCCAATAAGAGATTTACTCGAAAGCAGCTGGTTATCCTGAACTAGACCAGGCAGTGCGATGGCTAGACGGTAATCTTTAAAACCATAATCTGACTCCAACTCTTGAAGCTGTTGGTTGAGACTATCTATATTGAAATGTTCACCGGTTGGAATTTTATACTGCTCGGTTCGCCCATCAAAATGCATCTCAAAGAGTGCTTTGCTGCCACCGATATCGACCGTTACTGTTTGCATCACTCTCTCCACGACTCTACCTGGAAACAGGTAGAGGAAACACGCCAGTTTGAAACAAAAATTCTACCATAGATTTACAAAAGAGAGAGATAGCTTTTCACTCAACATTATCTCTAACTATTTGCATTGGTTGAGTTTTGACCGCACAACAAATAGAGAAGAATACTCACTCAACAGCACTGGCTCGGCTGCTTTCACTAAAACGCCACCAAGCCATCAAAAGAAGTTGCAGTGCGATAAAAGGGATACAGATATTGAGCAGCAACTGCCAACCTAACTGATGTATTACCCACCCAGCACTTAATGATGCTAAAGCTTGAGCACCAAAGACCAAGGTGTCATTTAGAGCCTGAACCTTAAACCCCTCACCTACACGGTAACACTGGGGCAGAAGTACAGTGCCACCGACAAACAGTAGATTCCAACCTAAGCCGAGTAACACCAGAGCCACCCAGTAATTAAGTAGTTCGCTTCCCGCCAGCGCAATAACTATGGTCACTAGATAAGCGGTTAATCCGATCAACATCATTCTTGTCACTCCCCACTTAGCCACCAAGTACCCAGTAAACAGGGAGGGAAGGTACATGGCGATAATATGACTCTGGATCACCCACTTAGTGTCGGCCAAAGAGTAGTGTTCATTGTGATGCATATGCAGTGGCGTTGCCGTCATCACAAAGCTCATCATGGCAAAGCCTATCATGGCACCCGCGATAGCGACCCAGATCTTAGGCTGATTCAAGATGGTACCAAAGGCACGTATCTCACTTTGAGCAAGATCTTGATGAGCTAAATTAGATCGATTGGGCTCACGATAAAAGGAGAGCGTAAAAGCCGCCAGTAAACAGATAAAGGTGAGAAACATAAAAGCCCCCACATAGGGGATATCAACGAATTCACTGCCAAATACTGCCAGTTCAGGCCCTAAAAAGGCGGCAACTAAGCCACCCAGTAGCACTCTGGATGCGGCTTTAGCCCCCAAATGGGGCTCAACCGCTTCCATCGCTGCAAAGCGATATTGCTGCACGATAGCGCCACTCACTCCCAGCAAAATACCGCTGATGCAGAAGATAACGAAATTTTTCTCATGGGTTCCATAGGCTGCAACAAGTCCGGCAATAGCCGATAAAATGGAGCCTGAGATAAAGATAGGTTTGCGACCAAAACGCCGCATCAATTGGGTCACTGGCAGGACAGAGATAGCAACTCCGATAACCATCGCAGTGATGGGCAGTGTCGCCAAGCCTGGTTCGGGTGCCAACTCGATGCCGATGATCCCCCCAAGCAACATCATCATAGGGGCTGCACTCATGGCAAAAGCTTGGGCTAAGGTCAGTACCCACACATTAAATGGCATTAAACACTCCTATGATACCAATTACATTCAATATTCGTTCAGCGGAATGCTTTAATCTAATTGATTCACACAAAAATGTAACAAGTAAAGTGTTTCAAAGTTTACAACTCACCATCTAACCTTATAAAAAATCATGGTGGTGAAACTTCCCTAGTCCCAATTGAACTGCGATAATCGCCGCAAATAATCCCAAAACAAAAAATCGGTAAGCATCTCCAATCTTACCGTCAAAAACGGAGCTCCTATGACACAAACAATCGCCTCGCGCCTAGATGCAATACGCAGCGAAATGGCAAAAAATAATCTCGACGCCTTTATCATTCCCCGCGCCGATGAATATTTAGGTGAATATGTGCCGGAGCGTAATGAGCGTCTACAGTGGGTAAGCGAGTTCACAGGCTCCGCTGGTATGGCTATCGTACTTAAAGAGAGCGCAGCGATATTTATCGATGGCCGCTATACAGTACAAGTTAAACTTCAGGTCGACGGCGAGCTGTTTCAATATTTAAGCCTAACCGATACACCACAAATTCAATGGCTAGCCGGCACCTTAACCGCCAATGCCCGTATCGGATATGATCCACGCTTACACCCTCTAAGCTGGCAGAAAAAAGCCGTAGCTGAACTGACAAAGTCTGATATGCAACTTATCTCAGTTAAGCAAAACCCTGTGGATCTTCACTGGCAAAACAGACCTGCGCCTTCGAGCGCACCCGCTATCTTATTTGATGCGAAAAGCGCCGGAAAAACCAGCCAAGAGAAACGTCTTGAGATAGGCAAAATAGTGGCAAAATCAGGTGCCGATATGGCGCTTATCACTTCACTCGACTCTTTCTGTTGGCTATTGAATATTCGCGGCAGCGATGTGCCTCGCCTCCCTGTTATCCTTGGCTCCGCTCTGCTTCATGCAAACGGCGATCTGGTGTTATTCACTCAGCTCGATAAGCTGCCTAGTGGTATTGAGGCCCATGTTGGTACAGGCGTCACTTTCAGAGCCGAAGATGAGCTTGAAGCAGTCCTAAGTGAACTATCTAACATCAAGCTGTTGGCAGATCCTAACGCTTCCAATGCCTGGTCACAGCTTACAGCAGAACAAGCTGGCGCCACCTTAGTGGCAGGATTAGATCCCGTCGCATTAAGCAAGGCACAGAAAAACAGCAGCGAACTTGCGGGTATGAAAGCTTGTCATATCCGTGATGGCGTCGCGGTCTCTCGCTTTCTGGCTTGGCTGGACAGCGAAGTGGCAGCCGGACACTTTTATGATGAAGGCCAGCTAGCCGATAAACTAGAAACCTATCGTTTAGCAGATCCACAATACCGTGAGCCAAGTTTCGATACAATCTCTGCAGTGGGTGGCAACGCAGCCATGTGTCACTACAACCACAATAATGGCACCCCAGCACTGATGACCAACAACAGCATCTATCTGGTGGATTCAGGGGCACAATACCTTGATGGCACGACTGATGTGACGCGCACTATCGCCATCGGTCAGGTCAGCGATGAGCAGAGAAAGATGGTCACCTTAGTCTTAAAGGGCCATATTGCGCTAGATCAAGCGCGCTTTCCCCGCGGCACTTCAGGTCAGCAGCTAGATGCTTTTGCCCGTCAATATCTGTGGCAACACGGCTTCGATTATGATCACGGCACAGGCCATGGTGTTGGCCATTTCCTCAATGTCCATGAAGGCCCACAACGTATCGGCAAAAACAGCAACGATGTCGCTCTGCTCCCAGGCATGGTCCTCTCTAATGAACCTGGCTACTACCGCGCCGATGAGTTTGGGATACGTCTGGAGAATCTGGTTTACGTTCGCCCTTGTGAAGCGTTGGCGGGTATTGAGCGTGAGATGTTTGAGTTTAGCGCCCTGACCATGATCCCAATGGATGCACGCCTTATCGATAAGAGCCTACTAAACGATGCTGAGATAAGCTGGTTTAATGATTACCATAAGTTGGTTTGGAGTAAGCTATCTCCTTTGATGCAAGGTGATGATCTTGTTTGGCTGGAGAATGCCACTAAGGCAATCTAGTCAAGGCTAATCCGGGGGGCTGAAACGACGCAGTCTCCCGGAGTTTTACTGCATTATAAAATCCATACTTAACATGCTGGCGTAAGGCTTTCCAGCTGATATCCTCTTAAATTAATTTAACCTTTTCCCCCTTCTGTTTTCCTACAAATGATCTGTTTCTCCTCCAATAGGCTTTGCTGTTAAACTCTGTACAAACTTGCTATACTCCGCCACCGCCATTTTGATGGCCTTGTTTACTCAGTCCAGACAAAATTCGCTGGCATATGAATTGGTTTATTACAGGAAATCCAAGATGAGATTTGAATCTTTTAGTTTTGCTCCCGAGATTTTGCGCGCCATCTCAGAATGTGGTTATCAGAAAATGACACCAGTTCAGCAGCAAGCGATCCCGGCGATTCGCCGTGGCCAAGATGTACTGGCAAGTGCCCAAACTGGCACAGGTAAAACCGCCGCTTTCGCGTTGCCTATCTTACAGAAGATGATCGACAAGCCGAGTGAGACACAACGCTCTAACACTCGCGCACTGATATTAACGCCAACTCGTGAACTAGCGAGTCAGATTGCCGACAATATCAATGATTACAGCAAGCATATGCAGGTCTCTGTTTTGACCATCTACGGCGGTGTAAAGCTGGAGACTCAGGCGCAAAAGATTAAGCGAGGCGTGGACATCATAGTCGCGACTCCAGGGCGTCTACTTGAGCATATTCAAGCCTGTAACCTTAACCTATCAAACGTCGACTTTATGGTGCTCGATGAAGCCGACCGTATGTTAGATATGGGCTTTGTCAGCGATATCCAAAAAGTATTACAAGCGGTGAATAAAAACAGCCAAAAAATGCTGTTTTCAGCCACCTTCTCATCTTCGGTTAAAAAGCTTGCCAACGACTTCTTAGATAAGCCTAAGCTTATCAGCGTCGATAAGCAGAACACCACAGCCGATACCGTTAGCCAAGTAGTCTATCCGGTAGAGCAGCGCCGTAAGCGTGAACTGGTTTCTGAGCTGATCGGTAAAAAGAACTGGAAACAAGTACTTATCTTTACCGCAACCCGTGATGCTGCCGACAAGCTAGTTAAAGAGCTAAACCTTGATGGTATCCCCTCATCTGTCGTCCATGGTGAGAAAGCCCAAGGTAACCGTCGCCGTGCACTACGTGAGTTTAAAGAGGGTAAAGTGCGCGTATTAGTCGCCACAGAGGTTGCAGCTCGTGGTCTAGATATTCAAGACTTAGAGTATGTAGTCAACTACGACCTTCCTTTCCTCGCCGAGGATTACGTACACCGTATCGGTCGTACTGGCCGCGCTGGTAAGTCAGGGGTTGCTATCTCACTGGTGAGCCGCGAAGAGGAGCGCACCTTAGCCGATATCGAAAAGCTTATCGGTAAAAAGCTTCCTCGTATCACCATAGCAGGTTATGAAGTGGGCAGCCGTGATCTACTGATTAAGCACCTACAGACCCGCCGCAGCTTCGCCAAGAAGCAAAACCGTCAGGACAATGTCTCTGAACAGGTGATCGGTGAGCGAAATATGCAAGGTCGTCGCGTTAAGGTGAAGAACTCATCGAACGCTAAGATTAAGAAGTCTAAATAAGCCCTTGAGCTAACCCAATCGCTTTACTAACGATGCCGCTCCCAATAAGCGGCATTTTTGTATGCTCCGTTAGGTAAATATCTTAAATAACTGCAACAAAATTTTCCCTTCCTCGGTCTGTTCTGCATAACAATTTCAATAGGAAGTAAATCAAGATGTTCACCAAAACACTCACCGCCCTGCTACTTTGCATAACCAGCCTCTCCCTCACCGCAACAGCAAAACCTATCGCCAGCGATGATCTCAATGTGATGCCATTGATGAATGGTCAGATGCTACCTTCGGCCAAAGTAGCAAACCTCAAGGGCGAAACCCTCGACCTATTAATCTTAACCCAAGGGAAACCAAGCATTATCTTCTTCTATCGAGGTGGCTGGTGCCCATTTTGTAACTCTCAGATGGGACAGCTAAAAGAGATTGAACCTAAACTTATTGAGATGGGTTTCCAGCTTATCGGGATCTCCCCCGACAGCCCAGAGAAGCTAAACGCCTCTATGATAGATCAAAAGCTCTCCTATACTTTGCTGTCCGATACTAATCTTAACGCCATGCAAGCTTTTGGCCTCGCCTATTACACCAGCGAAAAAACCACAGAGCGTTATATGAAAAAGCTAAAGCTCGATGAGCTACTAAAAGTCACTCCACAAGGTGACAAGCGTTTGGTGTTACCCGTTCCCGCCATCTACATCAGTGATGGTACTGGGCTTATCCATTTTCAATATGTAAACCCTAACTTTAGAGTGCGGCCCGCACCTCAACTAATCGAGATGGCGGCAAGTTTAGTGCCTATGTAAGCCACATTAAGGTTATCGGTTCTGGTTATAGTATTCCTAAAATTATCGGTTATAATCGCCGCTTTATCCCATAGGGTAGAGATCCCATGACAGAGCAAACCTATAACCAAGCCCTTTTAGAGCTAGTACAAGCAGGACTTTCAGCACTCGAACAGCGGGCGGCAGGTAGTAACGCCATCAATACCGCCACAGCTGAAAGTCATTTTTTGTGTAGCTGGATGGTTCAAGCCTTAAAAGAGCGCCGTTTTGCCAAGCTGGTCGCCCAAGATCTCACTCACTGGATCCGCGAAGCTAGAAGTAAAGGTGCGGGTGCTCAGCTCCCTTCACTATTTAAACGCATTGATAGCCAATACAGCGCAGTGCTAAATAAGACCCAATTAGGTGATGCGCTACAAGCTATGCTGACTGAGCTTGAAGAGAGTGACTGGCTAGTCATTCTCGATGCCGAGGTGGACACTAAGCTAAAACTCGACAGTGACGGTCGCAGCAGTTTAATCATCTCTGTCGAGCAGTACCAGCAGCGCATTAAAGAGCAGAAAATCGTCAAACCTATCACCCTTTATGTGCGCGCAGATGAGCAGTTACTAGCGCAAGCCGCCGCCAAACAAGGCTTACTTATTAGCCAAGGGGATAAAAAAGCCAGTTTGATTAAACACCACAAAGCCTATCAAGTTTATCCAGGTAATCGTCAACCCGCTTTGGCACTGTTACTGGATTAACATTATTACTCCTTCCTGAACTGTATTGGCCTTCAAATGAAGGCCGATCACATCTCCTTAATTTGAGCTTCTGGCTGAGTTTGTTATTTGATAAATGTATTTGAAAATTGTACCTTCATTGGTATCAATCACCTGCGGTGAGCTTATGTGTAACTAATCTCTCGGTACGCTGTAAACCCATCCTTGGGCACTCTACGATTTCCTCCCTGAAATCAAAGTCCTCGAGCTCACTTACACCTGATAATTCATCTCTTCGATTTGGCTTTACTTGATAGAGGATTTTAGCTACTTTCCGCCTAAAAATAGCTTACCTTCGAATGAAGGCTTAGATTAACTTTTTAGATTGCAGAGATTAACATTATTTTAAGTAGCTGTTTATGTGAACAAAATCAAAAATCAAAATAGATCCATGTGCGATTGTGTTCCTTGGTATAAATAACTAAGGTTCCCCCATGGAGTTTATAAACAGTATGCCAGTTATGGTTTTAGTGACTATAAGCACTTTCGCTGTCCCCTGCTTAGTTGCTGCTATTGGGCTCATTATAAAAGCCTTTCATGGTGAGTCTGATAACTTCGGATAAAGCTTGATGCATCAATAACTCAAAGGCGATTTTATAACATCATTGATATCAAAATGTTGAGAGAGCTGCAAAAGTGTTATGCAGCCCTCCCCCCACCTTTTGTTCGATAATTTGTGCTGCTTTTATTGATCCCTATAAAAAGTAACCTATTTACATCAGTCAATTAGCAGTGATAAGTTAATCAAAAAAAGGAAAGCAGGCCGGAACGTTATCGTGCAGCTATTGAATAAGCAGTTATGTGACATATGAGTAATAAGAATATCTCGCAAATTGGCTGGTATGTAGTTCCTACATAATTCGCTTGATCGAGTTAAAAGAAGATATTTACAAAAATCGGTACGTAACAAAGATGAATTCAAACAATAAGTAGGGTCTAACAGCGCTTGCAATCTCACCAGCGTCCACTGGCAGTTGAGCAGGGCGTTAGGGCTAAAAGGAATTCCATGTTCGGCATCTTTAAAAGTAAGAAAAGGTTTATCTCTGAACAGCAGCATAAAGATAACTTAGATTATCAATTATCAATGTCACCGCAAACTGTCGCTCAGTTGCGTGAACACGGTGTAACTGAGAATAAGCTCCTTAAACTGGAATATTTCTTCTATACCAATGCTTCAGTCAAGGCGAAGAGCCTTTCTGAAGAGTTATCTTCACTTGGTTATTCTAGTGAGTTTGGTGAGTCTGCTAACGACGATAATATTAAGGTGATTACTGGCTGGACTTCTCCCATATCCATGTCAACTGAAGCGGTCATGAAGTGGACATCAAAAATGTGTCACCTCGGTTACTCACATGATTGCGAGTTTGATGGCTGGGGAACTAACCCTGAGCAATAAGCAGGCCCTAACAATCCCAATCACACGGACCGCGTTATAAGGCGATATGAAAAAACAAACCATTCTATTTGCAACAATAATAATTATATCTTCTATTGGCTCTTATTATTTTGGGACATCCCGTGGTCTAGAAGCTGGTGCTAATGCAACAACTTTCATTTTTGCAAACCAAGCTGTAATGCAGATGAATCAGCACGCTATATTATTGACAACTATAAAAAATGGTGATTACGATTGGACGAAAAAATTAACAGAAGCCTTAGTTGAGCATGACATGGGGCATTTAGAAAAAATAGAAAAGTTACTTTTAGATATACCTACTGATGAAAAATCAGGAGCTTTAATAGAATCAACTCTGCAGAAAACTAAAGAGATGCACAAAAAATTAAACGCCCTATAACAGATAAGGATAGACCACGCGAAGCCGCGTCCTACTAAAACTAACTATATAGCAAGTGTTAAACAAGCCCTAGGGTACCTTTATATAGACTCTTCGCTACGAGAATACAGCATAGAGTTTATGCAGTTTAAATAAGGGCTAATAAAGCCACTCAGGCTAACATAAACTAAAATCTCCGCCAAAACTCCATCAAAGAATCATGCCAAGTGAAGCATTGAATCGCCACAGAAACTTCGATACAGTCATTGTATGGTATTAAAAATCAATCAAGAACGAGTAAGTCTATAGGCTCGTTATATTTTAGAATTCCCCTTAGAATTCATTGTTAACTTCAATCAGGAGAACATATGAGAATAAAATTACTAGCATTGATAACGTTTATATCTTTGCCTTGTCTAGCTGCATATACAGGGAACCACAATTCTACTGTTAGTTGGCTTAAAATTTATAATAGTGACACAATATATTTCAAACTATCATCTATGCCTACAGATCATCAATGCTCAAGTAATTATTTTATTCTTTCTCCAAACTTAACTGAAAAGCAAAGAGATCGGTATTATTCTATGTTGATGACGGCTAAAGTGTCTGGTAAAGCTGTATCTGTCGGCTATGACAAAAGTAACCCCGCTTGTGTGTCTAACCGCCCTATCGTATATGCATTATCACTATAATTTAATAATACATTCCATAACTAAAACATAAAAATGGAGATATGAGTGAAAAAAATCATAATAGCAATTGTTTTATCTGTGTTTATGCAATCTGTTTTCGCCGCCAACAAAAATATGTCAGTAGATCCATCTGGCTGGAAATTAGAGAACTACTTTGGTGACTCACTAGTTGTCTTTTTTAGCGGATCCAGTTGCACCAACGGACGCCTGTCTTTTCCTTCAAACGCAACTGTTGATGATAAGAATAGATTTTGGAGCCTCATATTGTCAGCTAAGGCTACAAACTCGAAAGTATTTGTAATATATCAGGACAACTCAAACTGCACACTTGTTAGCTTTGCAAGCATTGATTAAAAAACTGCATAGCGTGCGACAGCATTCAATCGTCATATTTTTCCAAGTCGAAACCTTTGTTTCCAGCTCTTAATGTCTAACACGTTTATTTCCAAAGTGAGTTACAACCTAACCCACAAACCAAAAAGGTATTTATCTAGCAGCCTGAGCCATGTGTAAATACCGCAGGCAACAAACACCACCAGAGTTATGATACAGTTATCGAATATACACGCTGATCCTAATTTGTCTGCAGATGTGAAGAAGTGAGTATCAACTAATACGGAATAAGGAGGACTGATGAAGATTTTGACAAAGAGAAACATTCCTTTCATCTCTCTACTAGTCATCGCTTGTTCATGGGCGTTTTATTACCAAAGCTCAACGCTGTTAAATGATTTTGGTAGCACTAAACCTGAGTGGCTTTTATTGGTAGACGGCTTAATATTTCTACCTATTCTCTGCTTTATCTGCATTAAAGATAGGAAGGAGGCGGCGGTTAAAGCCTTGGCCTATAGCTGCTTAATTATCCTACTTGGCAGCTTAGTGCTCCCTGAAAGCTCAAAGCTAGTGTGGCATTATTTAGAGTCTGGACGTGACCTTGCCATTGCAGCATTTGTCACCTTAGAAATTATCACTATTTGTACAGTTATCTTTGCTATCAAAGCACAATTAAACCAAGGGAAAGATCCTGACTTAGCCATTTCACAACCGATTGAGTCTATTCTAGGTAAAGGCGCCATCAGCGCCCTGCTCTCTTTTGAGGCAAGAGTATGGACCTATACTTTATTTACAAAAAGAGTTAATCGAAACGACTTTCATGGAGAGAAGCACTTTAGCTGTCATATGAAGGACGGTACTCAGAGCAACTTATTAGGTTTTATCCTTATCATTGTTTTTGAGCTCCCCATAATGCACTTAGTATTGCATTTTCTCTGGTCGCCAACCTCTGCAAATGTCATTTCGGTAATGACGCTAATTGGCTTAGTGTTCTTCATCGCCGAATATAGAGCAATTTCAATTAGACCTATCTCCATTACATCGACAAGTATTATTGTGAGGTACGGTGTTTGGAACCCACTCACTATCCCATTTGATGATATTATTTCAGTACAACTAAACACTAAAACCATCCGTAGAGCTCACCACATTAAAAGATTTAACTTGTCAGGACAGCCTAATGTAGAGATCAAGCTCGATACGGGCAAACTCATCTATTTAGGTTTAGACTCTCCCAATGAGTTCCTTTCATCTTTAATAAAAAGGTAGGAAAAATGGACAAAGCCCTGCAAACAATGATTAACAACATTCCAGAGAAAACAGGGAAAACACTGGAGGAATGGTTTCAAATACTCAAAAAAGAGAAACTAGAAAAGCACTCAATAGCGGTAAAATTTCTGAAGACGGAACATGGCGTAACACATGGTTTTGCCAATACCATAGTCACTTTATCAAAAGAGCAAGATGCACCGAGTGAAGATCTAGTTTCGGCACAATATGATGGTAAAGCCACACTAAAGCCACTCTATGACAAACTGATATCCGTCGTATTGAAGTTTGGTAATGACGTCACCCTTAGCCCTAAAAAAGCCAGTGTGAGTATCATACGAGCAAAACAGTTCGCATTAATTAAACCCGCCACTAAATCAAGAATAGATCTGGGCTTAAAACTCAAAGACATTGAAGTACAAGGACGACTAGAAAATTCAGGCCCATTTGGCACCATGTGCAGCCATAGAATACAGTTACACAAGTTGTCAGATATCGATGACGAAGTGATCAAATGGCTATCTACCGCCTATGAAAAATCAGTTTAGTTAAAAAGAGATGTGACTAGTCGTCAAAAAGTGACATCACTTTGCCACTAAAATTCTCAAGATAACCTAATATAGATTTCAAGCTCGATTCGAGCAAAATCATCTATTTAGATTTAGACTTCTCTAAGGAATTCATTTTAGCGACAAAAGGTCGAAGTTATAACCGAGACAAATCAACTAGAAACTTTCAGGTTCTGCCGTAAAGCTATCACTCCTAACAAAACGCCAAATATAGAAGCAACCAAGCTAAAATAGATACTTGAAACTTGCTATCAAAAAAGTATATTTATCCATAATTAACGATGTCTTTCCTTATTTACTCTATTGATTGATTAATAATGACTGACTTAACTTTCTATTAAATTTAAAAATGAGGTAAAAATGAAATTATTAACACTTGCAATATTATTGATCTTTTCAACAACTTGCCATAGTGGAAGTATTGGGTTTGGTACCGTCGTAGGGGTAAAACAATACGATTTAGGTGAAAATAAGACTGTAACAATTTACTTGAGCCCTAACGCGACTTCAGTTAACGAGAGCTGTGTTAATAATGGAATAGTTTTCGGCCATATCACACCTTCTAAACATGATGAAGCAACTATGAATCGAATGTTCAGTTTAGCAACGGCAGCCTATATGTCTGATAAGCGCCTTAGACTCCACTCAAACACAAATTCATGTGAAGTTGACTTTGTTGCACTTCAAGAATCTGTTTTTTAAAGTGAGTCAACGTAATCAAGTTACCTAACAGAAATAAACTAAAGTCCATATTTATATTAATACTGAAAAAGTAGTTAAAGTCCGGTGCTATCCTTCCACCAACTTTTAGTGTTTGACTAGCTATTACAACCCTACACCATCAATTAAAAGAAAAAATATCAACAACTTAAAATAAAACACTAACACTGCCTAATAAAACCACCAAAAAGCGCCCTAAGGCGCTTTCCATTCAGTGATGCTAAATTCAAACTCAACCACTTAAGTTAGGATTTAGTTCAGGTTTGGGTTCTCTTTCTTATCGAGTCCATCAACTCCCTCAACACTATCGACTAATGGACCATTACCATTTAGCTTGAGTTTATTAGGGTCTAAAATAGAGAGGGTGTCAGATGCCAGCGAGTTGTTACCGCTAAGCAGATCGTTAAGCCCACCCTTTTCAGCATCCACTAGACCTAGCTCGCGCAGCATGGCATCCACCACAGGCGCATTAGCACGATAGTTAAGTGCGGCACTGGTCACCTGCTCAGCAATACCGCCTTGTCCAGCTTGGGCCATCACACCTGATTGTGAAGCGCTGCTTCCCGTGGCGCCATAACCTTGCAATATTTTAATCCCCTCAATATTTTCAAGAGGCTTCACTGACTGCTTAACGACTTCTGGTAGTGCTGCCAGCACAGCTAAGGATTTTTGCAGCTCGATCTGTTCATCACTGAGCACGTTCTCAGCTTCGTGAAGCGCCTGCTTACCGGCTGCTTCAACCGCATAAACCTTCTCATCCGCTTCAGCTTTAAGCATTTTCGCATCGGCGCTGGCTTTAGCTTCAATCAATATCGCACTTGATTTATCTTCGGCTGCACGCTTCTCTGCTTCCGCCTGAACCGTGATCCCCACCGCTTCACGCTCAGCTTCTTTACGAGCGTCAATCACCTCAATCTCTTTACTACGATTCGCTTCTGCAACTTGGCGAGTAGTAATAACCGCTTCAAGCTTCTCGACCTTTAACTTCTCAGCTTCAGCAGCCTTTGCCCTTGCAGCTGACTCCTCTTCCGATTTCTGTGCAATCGCGATCTGCTTATCTTGTTCTGCGACTTCGATATCCCTTTGCTGCTGAATACGAGACTGCTCAATCGCTTTACGTTTCTCAATTTCACGAGTTTCGATATCTTTGGTTTTCTCAATCTCAGCACTCTCAATCGCACGCTCTTTGGCAATTTCAGCCTCGCGCTCTTCACGTGTTTTCTGCTCCTGCTGCTTTAAAATCTCAGCTTTCTGCTCAGCACGCTTAAAGTCCAGTGCCTGCTGCTGGATCAATTTCGCTTCCTGCTCAGCTTGCTCAATACCCAATGACTCTTTTTCAGCTTCTAGATTACGCATCTCAATCTTGATGCGGTTCTCCTGCTCGATATCATTGGTCTCCTTGCGTTTCTCCTCGATGATCTTTGCCAAGCGAGCACGACCTTCAGCATCAAAGGCATTATTTTCATTAAAGAACTGCAGATCAGTCTGATCAAAGCCCGTCAGTGAGACAGACTCTAACTCCAAACCGTTTTTCTCAAGATCGTTAGCCACATTATTCTGAACTCTCTGCACAAAGTCAGATCTTTGCTCATGCATCTCAGTCATGGTCATCTCAGCAGCAACGGCGCGAAGCACGTCAACAAACTTAGACTCCATCAACTTTTTAACCTCTTCAACGCGAGTGGTACGCGAACCTAAAGTTTGCGCCGCCATGGAGATCCCTTCGGCACTCGGAGCGACACGTAGATAAAAATCAGCTCTCACATCCACACGCATTCTATCTTTAGTGATCAATGCATCTTTCTGCATCTTCTCCACTTCGATACGCAGGGTATTCATATTAACCGCAATGGTTTCATGCAATACAGGCAGTACAATCGCACCACCATCTTTAACTATTTTCTCACCGCCAAAACCGGTTCTAACAAATGCCATCTCTTTCGAAGCACGTCGATACAGCTTGGCAAAGATAAGCCCAATAACTAACATGCCCAACAACACTGCTCCGGCAACAATAAATACGAAGCCTCCACCTAGCGTTGAGCCAATACCTTGAATTTGGTCCATTTTATTTCCCTTAAAATTTTACTGTTTTGAATTAAGAATCGAACTTAGCCGCTGACCAAACCGTGCCCTCACGCTTTAGCAGTACCACTTGAGTGCCGGTTTGAAACTCCACTCCCGCCACCTCAGGCTCGACCAATACATAGTGTTTCTGCTGGTGCTGATCTTTAACCAAAGCCTCACTCGGGTTGCCTTTAATCGCGCAACCTAATGTCACAGTTCCAATACTGCCTAATAGCGTATCGATAGAGACTGCTGTGCTCTCATTTTTAGGCAATACCTTAGCAACCGCCGCCCCTACATATCGACACGAAAAAGCTGTCAATATAAGCGCAATCGGCAAGCTGATAATTTGAGGAAGTGGTTGGTCAGCTAATAACAGAGAGAGAAAGTTGCTTGTGTACCCTGTGATAGAGAAACTCACTAACACCAACACAAACCAGATAAGCAGGGGCAGTCGATTAAGACACAGCCAACCAGATACTCCGGTAAAACCAGAAGCTGAGCCATCGGCGTCCACGTCCAGATCGATGGGAGCCCAATCATCCATCGCCCCTACTAAGCTGTAGCCAAGAACTAAGGAGAGTGCTTCGAATATCCCCAACAGGAGGACAAATGAGAGTGAGATAGAAAAAGGTAAATTAGCTTGGGCGAATAAAAATTCCACCATAGTAGCCTCCATGTACAATACAACATTCCATTTTACTGAAATAAAAAGGAAAAATTAACTTTCCCCTCACATTTCAACTTTGAAACTATAGCAAAACAGAGACAAGATAGAAACCTTCTTTCAAGGGGTATTATTACATTATGCTCTTGGATTAAAAGCCAGTACCATAGCCAAATAAGCAATCAAATAAAGAGCTCACATGGCCAATTCAAACAGCAATTCTCACTACAGCAAGCTCAGTCAACATTTTCAAAAAATCTCACATTTTGAGCACTTAAGCGCACTTGGCGACTGGGATCAAGCCACCATGATGCCAAGTGGTGGCAGTGAAGCCAGAGGCGCGGCAATGGCCGAACTTGCAGGACATATTCATGAGTTAAAAACCGCCGACTTTATTGAAGAAACACTAAACCTTGCGGCAGACGAAGTGCTAAATAAGGAGCAAGCAGCCAATCTGCGAGAGATGCAGTATCAGTATTTTCAGGCCAATATTGTCCCAGCTTCACTTGTTCAAAGTAAGACTCAGCTCGCCTATCAATGTGAGCATGCATGGCGTGTACAGCGCAAAAATAATGATTGGCAGGGGTTTAAACCAAATCTAGAAGCCCTTATCACGCTTGTCAGAGAGGAAGCGGCCATCCGCGCACAAGCCCAAAACATCACTCCCTATGACGCCCTACTAAGCAAATTTGAACCAGACATGACAACACGTCGCCTGGAGAAGGTATTCGGCAGTTTAAAGAGCTGGCTACCACAGATGATCACCCAAGTTCAGGCGAATCAGCGAAATGATTTAAAAGTCGAAATCCCCTCGTTCTCAGCTAAAAAACAGGAAGCACTAGGGCGAGACGTAATGAGCTTTCTCGGCTTTGACTTTACTCAAGGTCGCTTAGATACCAGCAGTCACCCATTTTGTGGCGGCGTCCCAGGAGATATTCGCTTAACCACGCGTTTTGATGAAACCGATTTTACTCAAGGGTTAATGGGGGTCATTCATGAAACTGGCCATGCCAGATATGAGCAAGGCCTACCTAAACAGTGGCGTGGTCAGCCTGTAGGCGGTCACCGCTCTATGGCGATCCATGAAAGTCAAAGCCTCTTCTGTGAGATGCAGCTCGGCCGCGGTGCGGGATTCCTTAGCCAACTTGAGCCACTCATCTCCCAGCATTTAGGGGCGGAGCTCGATAGCCAAGCCTTAACTGCACTCTATACCAGAGTCGAGTCTGGATTTATCCGAGTCGATGCAGATGAAGTCACCTACCCTTGCCATATTCTACTGCGATTTGAAGCGGAAAAAGGCTTAGTGGATGGCAGTTTAGCGGTAGCCGACCTGCCCGACTTCTGGGCTGAGAATATGCAAAATCTTTTAGGTGTCGATACCCGCGGGAATTATCAAAATGGCTGCATGCAAGATATACATTGGGCCGTTGGAGAACTAGGTTACTTCCCAAGTTACACCTTAGGGGCCATGTACGCAGCGCAATTTCGTTACGCGATTGAAAAGAGTTTAGGCTCAGTCGATGCGTTAGTGGCCCAAGGCAAAATACAGGTTATATTTGACTGGCTTGAGCAAAATATCTGGTCAAAAGGCTGTTTACTGTCGACCGATGCACTGGTCAAACAGGCCACTGGCGAGCCTCTAAATCCCGAATATTTCAAACGTCACCTAGAGCAAAGATACCTTAAATAAAGTATTATACCCAAGCCACCTCAAGGTGCTCGTTTCAGAGCCCCTGTAGGATAGAAGAATAAGACAGTGCAGGAGTTCTACGGGAGAGAATATGCAACTACGAAGTATCATATCTGATGACTGGAAGATCATTCTTGATATCCAAGAGGAGTGTTACCCAGACATTGTCCCCGAGTCTCTGGAGGTACTGCAGAGTAAATGGCAGTTATCACCACAAACATGCTTTGTGATTGAAGATAACCATCAGACCTTAGGTTACTGCCTCGCGCATCCTTGGGAGTTAGGCGCACCACCAGCGCTTGAGCAAAAGGTTCAAGCTAAAACACAACCAAACACCCTCTACCTGCATGACATTGCCCTGTCTGCTAAGGCACAGGGAAAAGGCGCAGGGCGGTTAGCATTCGAAAAATTAATACAAAGTGCAGCAGACGCCGCACTGAGCAGTATCTCACTGGTGGCGGTACAAGGCGCCGACAGTTATTGGCATAAGCAAGGTTTTATCCGTCAAAAGATTGAAAAAAGCCTAGAAAGCTATACTCCTGACGCCTGCTATATGGTGCTGGATATAAGCTAGCTTGGTCGTTTTAAGTTTAGATTTAGATTCATATTTAATAATTAGTTGAGAAGATTATGGCCCGTAGAATTACCTACAAATTTAAGAAGCAGGCAAAGGAGATTAACTTTGCCTATGACAAGTTTAATAATATTCATGAGGCGGTTGCGGCAGCTGAGGGAATAGATCTCACTAGCTACCATATGATGGAGCAGCAAGTTGTTATGACATCTAAAGGTAAATCAGCTGCCCGTGACTTTAGAGATAAAGAGTTTGCCAAAATGGGCTTCAGTGACATCTACTACATCAAAGATGATCCTAAAGAGAGCTAAAGCTCAATTTATACGATTTGATTATCAAGCAACAAGATAGCAATAACCTAGAGAGAGTTAACATGAAAGAGAGCTCGATGCCCAATAGTGAGCATGCAAACTTCCCCCGCGCTGGTTTCTTTCGCCGCTGTGGTGCCATTGTCTATGATCTATTACTGGCTGTTGCCGTCTATATGATTGCAGGCGCCATCGGCTTCGGCGTGTTCACAGGGCTCACCGCCTCTGGCCTTATCGATATGGGAAACTATGAGCATGTATCAGATCTGCTCAACGGCGATTCACTTTATAAGGGAATATACCAATTCTGGATAGCACTCTGTGTAGGTCTATTTTACATCTCTTTTTGGAGCTATGGCGGCCAAACTTTGGGTATGCGAGCTTGGAGACTTAAAGTACAGCACCCTAATGGGCAGAGCCTGAGTATGATCACCGCAGCCGCTCGCCTGGTTTGGTCACTTTTAGGGATAGGTAACTTGTGGATATTAATCAATGGTGACAAGTTAGCCCTACAGGATATGATGACACGCTCAGAGGTTGTCCAACTCTCGAAAGAAGCTAATCAAATGCGTAACTGGCATGGCGTTTAAAGAAGCCACGAGGTCAAAATAGGGCTACGAAGTATCGAGTTGCGAGTCAAGAAAGAGGGGAAACCTGCAAGTATGCACAATCTCGTAACTCGTAGCTCGTAACTCGGAGCTCGGAGCTCGGAGCTCGTAGTCCATAATCCATAACGACAGTTAGCTTTTCTTCCCCCTCAATTTTTGCACATCTTTACATTTGCAAGACATCCATTTACCTCCTCTTGGCTACAATTTGCTAACAAACAATAACAGCTAAAGAGAAGCGAGATGGTTACCTCCAAAATAGCGATAATATCGGTATCCGCAGCATTCCTCATACTGACACAGACAGCTTGTGGTGGTTCTGAAGATAGCTCAACACCAGATAGTGAGCAGCCAACGCTTGGCACACCACAACCTGTAGTCAACACGCCTCCGAACATAAATTTATCTGTGAACGACATAACTATCGAAGAAAACTCAACCAGAAGTGTGAGTTATAGTGCCAGCGATGATGACGGCGACGACATAACCATCTCCATCTCAGATAGCCCTATTATTACCGTAAGTCATACCAGCAATGAGTTGCAGTTACGAGTAGGAGAGCTCGACGCTTCCACTTCACAAACACTTTTGATCTCAGCAGATGATGGCCAGAATGTCACCACGGTCAGCTTAGCGGTAAATATAGTCTTACAGCCAGAGTCAGCTTTGCTCAATCTACCTGAAACGCCATTTAACTACGCTAATACCCCTCTGCCCGATCATTTTATTCAAAACCGTTTTCCCGATAACTTTCAGTTTCAAAGTGCGGCAATAGAGAGTGATAACACGCCAATTGATAATCCTATTACCGATGCTGGAGCAACCTTAGGTCGAGTACTCTTTTACGACACTATACTCAGCGCTAATAACAGTACTTCCTGTGCTTCCTGCCATATTCAAGCCCACGGCTTCTCTGACAGCAGACAGCTCAGTATTGGTTTCAATGGCGAAGAAACACGACGCCACTCTATGGGCCTAGCCAATGCGCGTTTTTATCAAAGCGGTAAGTTTTTTTGGGATGAGAGAGCCAGTTCTCTAGAGCAGCAGGTGTTGATGCCTATTCAGGATGAGGTAGAGATGGGCTTGGCCTTAACCGAGCTAGTCGAAAAGATTTCAGCTCAAAGTTATTACCCTGCATTATTTACTCAGGCATTCGGTGATAGCCAGATCAGTAGCGAACACATCGCCATGGCATTAGCACAATTTGTCAGGGCCATGGTTAGTACAGATGCAAAATATGATTTAGGTAGGGCTAGTGTTGATAACCCATTACAAGCATTTCCTAACTTCACCCAAGAGGAAAATAACGGAAAACGTCTGTTTATGACCTTTAGAGATGGGATCCCGCCCTGCACTAGTTGTCATAGCTCAGAAGCCTTTGTTGGCCCTCTTATCGCACCGGACTCAAACGCCACCACTCTAGCCAGTAATAATGGCTTAGATGAGAGCTCAGATGAGGATTTAGGCGTATTCGAAAGCACTGGTATCAACGGCCATACAGGGAAATTTAAGGTGCCTTCCCTAAGAAACATAGCGGTGCGGCCCCCCTATATGCATGATGGTCGATTTGCTAGTTTGGAGGAGACTATTGAACACTACAGTAGCGGTATAAAACCACACCCAACACTGCAACTGTTACTCAAAGATGATAATGGTGAGCCAGTGCGTTATAACTTTACGCCCCAAGAGCAAGCCGACTTGCTCGCCTTTTTGAATACGTTAACCGATGAAAGTTTTTTAGTTGATGAGAAGTTCAGCGATCCCTTTTTAAGGTAACGCAAAATACCTATACCTAAGCGACTTGGGAATGCAGGGTTCAGTGGGGGTTTGGTATAGATACTCGCTCCTAGGTATTCGGACCTAGGAGCGAGTATCTATACCAAACCTTTATTTCCTAATAAAATAGACCGCCCCGACACTGAAGATCAGTGCCGGCATCATGGCACCGATATAGGCAGGTAGGCCATAAACTAAGGTCAATGGGCCGAAAATTTCACTGCTGATATAGAAACTAAATCCAGCAATCACCCCTAAGAGTACCCGTGCGCCCATGGTCACGGTTCTCAAAGGCCCAAAAACAAATGAGAGTGCCACCAACATCATCACCGCAACCGTGACTGGCTGCATAAACTTACGCCACAAGGCTAGCTCATAGCGTGAGGAGTCTTGGTTATTTATCTCAAGATAGTCTAAATACCCCATCAGCCCTTGTATTGATAGAGACTCAGGTTTGACCGACACCACACTCAGCTTATCTGGTGTTAAGGTCGACTCCCAGCGATAGAGGGTCAAATCGGTTAAGGTCACTTTCTCATCGGTCAAGTCCGTTTGTCTAACATCAAGAAGACGCCAATGATCCTTGGAGAAGACACCACGCTCAGCATGAATAGTACGGGTCAGGGCAAGATCACTATTAAACTTGTACAGGGTGATATTGCGAAGGTTATTGATATCTTCCACTTCGCCTATGTTGACGAACAGGTCTCCATCTTTAGCCCAGATCCCGCGACTCGACTTAATCAAGCTCCCACCTGATATCTTAGTCGCCTGTAGCTCATAGGCTTTTCGCTCTGCCACAGGCGCGCCCCACTCCCCTAACGCCATAATAATGATCATCAAGGGCACAGCTGTTTTCATTGCCGACAGGGTAATTTGCAGTCTAGACAGACCTGCCGATTGCATCACCACTAATTCAGAGTTTGACGCCAACATCCCCATCCCTATCAAGGCGCCTAATAGCACGGCCATAGGGAAAAACATCTCGATATCACGAGGGATCAAAAACAGTACATAGATACCGGCATCTAACATGGTGTAGGAACCACGGCCCACAACTCTTAGCTGGTCAACCCACTTAATAATGCCCGACAGCCCAGTCAAAATTAGCAAACAAAGCGCTGAAGTGCTCACCAAAGTGCGGGCGATATAGAAATCTAATATTCTCATGATACCACCTGCTTACGCTTAAATAAGCCGGTGATCTTAACGCCAGATGGCCGCTCTTTACCTAAGAGTAATCCCCCTAAGATAAGTGCCGATAGGTGGATCCACCACATGCCTAGATACTCAGGAATGATACCATCCTCCAGTGCCTTTCTTCCCGCAATCATCAAGCCAAAGTAACCAAGATAGAGCAAAATAGCGGGGAACATCTTAGCAAATTTACCCTGACGTACGTTGACTCTTGCCATAGGCACGGCAATCAGCGTCAGCAAGGGAATAGAGAGAGGGATTGCTAATCGCCAATGGAACTCAGCGTTGCTTTCAGGCCCCTCCTGCTTCATTAACTCTTCAATTGGCAAGGCAGAAAGTTTACGGCGACGCTCGTTCACCTCCTGCTCTTTAATCTGCATCTGATAGCCACCAAACTCAATCACCTGGAAGTCGACCTGTTTGGGCGTTCCTTGATACTGCACGCCATCACGGAGCTGTAAGCGTTGACCACCAGTTTCATCTTCAATAACCTTACCGCCTTGTGCCAGTACGATATTGCTCTGCCCCTGCTCAGCTTCAGGGTCGGGCAACTGGGCAACAAACACTTTATCTAACTCATTGTCACGACCTATGCGCTCAACAAAGAGTACGGCTCTGCCATTGGGACTGGTTTGGAAGCGCCCTTGAGTTATCGCGGCTAAACCCGCTTCAGATTGAGCGTGCTCCAAGACCTGATTTTGCCTCTCCTCCGCCCATGGCGTCACGTAAACGGCTAATACTCCAGTGATCAGCATATTGATCACCGCAAGCAATAGTGTCACTCGGGTGATATACCACTCACTGATCCCGACACTATGCAAAATAACCATCTCACTTTCAGCGTACATACGCCCGTGAGCCATTAAAATACCAAGGAAAAGACTAAGAGGAAGTACCAGAACTGCAAGGTAAGGTAGGTTGAGCCCAAGTAAGGTCATCACTAATGAAGCGGGAAATTCACCGTCTGACGCATTAGCAAGTACACGAACAAAGTGTTGGCTAATAAAAATAGCTAATAACACGAAAAGTACCGCAATTTGTGCCTTTAAAACTTCACGAATCAGGTATCTAAATACAATCACAGGCAGGATCCAGTCTCTAAACTTATAATTATGCTGGTGTCAGTCAAACTTTCATGTAGACTGTCTACTTTTGGTAGTTTTGTGACCAGCCATAAACTAAAAATGGCAGGGAAACACCTAAAAAAACAAACTATTGGTGCACCAATTTTAGGCCCTTTTTGGGCACAAGCAGACATTATCTAATAAATAATAAAATTTGTCTTTAAGAATCTAGGAGAGCTCATGGAGTTTAGCGTTAAGAGCGGTAGTCCGGAGAAACAACGTTCGGCTTGTATAGTCGTTGGCGTATATGAACCCAGACGCCTATCAGGTATTGCTGAGCAGCTTGATAAAATTAGTGAAGGCTACATCAGCAACTTACTTCGCCGCGGTGATTTGGAAGGAAAGCCAGGCCAGATGCTACTTTTGCATCATGTACCAAACGTGCTCAGTGAGCGAGTTCTACTCGTTGGCTGTGGTAAAGAGCGCGAGTTGGATGAGCGTCAATACAAGCAGATCATCACTAAAACCATCAAGACACTTAATGAAACTGGCTCTATGGAAGCGGTCTGCTTCCTCACCGAGTTACATGTTAAAAGTCGTGATACTTATTGGAAGGTTCGTGAAGCCGTTGAGACAACGCAAAACAGTCTTTACAGTTTCGATGCACTGAAAACCAGCAAAGATGAGACTCGTCGTCCACTGCGTAAACTGGTTTTCAATGTACCGACTCGTCGTGAACTAACTGTTGGTGAGCGCGCTATTGACCATGGTATGGCTGTTTCTGCCGGTATGCAGCTTTGTCGCGATGTGGCAAACATGCCGCCTAACATCTGTAACCCTGCTTACCTTGCTTCACAAGCTCGTCAAATTAGCGAAACCTGCGAAGAGCTAACCGTCACGACGGTGGGTGAAGAGCAGATGGCTAAGCTAGGCATGAACTCCTACCTTGCTGTAGGCCGTGGCAGTGATAACGAATCTGTTATGACCGTTATGGAATATAAAGGCGCAGTAGACAGTACTGAAAAGCCGATTGTTCTCGTTGGTAAAGGCCTAACATTTGACTCAGGTGGTATCTCACTAAAACCTGGCGAAGCCATGGATGAGATGAAATACGACATGGGCGGCGCAGCCGGCGTTATCGGTGCAATGAAAGCCCTGTGTGAGATGAAACTCCCTATCAACGTCATTGGTATTCTTGCTGGTTGTGAAAACATGCCTTCCAGCAACGCATACCGCCCAGGCGATATCCTCACCACTATGTCAGGTCAGACCGTTGAAGTATTAAATACTGATGCTGAAGGCCGACTCGTTTTGTGTGATGTGTTGACCTATGTTGAGCGCTTTGACCCTGAGTTAGTTATCGATACGGCAACCTTAACGGGCGCCTGTGTTATCGCTCTAGGTAAGCACGCATCAGGCCTGTTCTCAGGTCATAACCCACTTGCACATGAGATGCTAAATGCTGGTGAGCAGAGTGGCGATCGCGCATGGCGTATGCCATTGTGGGATGAGTACCAAGAGCACCTTGAAAGCCCGTTTGCTGATATGACTAACTTAGGTGGCCGCGCCGCTGGTTCTATCACAGCCGCTTGCTTCCTTTCACGCTTTACCAAGAAGTACAACTGGGCACACTTAGATGTTGCTGGTACAGCTTGGAATAGCGGTGCGAATAAAGGCTCAACAGGTCGTCCTGTGCCTTTGTTAACTCAGTTCCTGATCAACCGTGCAGGCGTTGAGCAAGGCGATTAAACTGATGTAAAACTGTCACTTCAGTTTTTACATATTGCATAAAAAAAGGTGAAGCTACTGCTTCACCTTTTTTATCTCTAGGATTTAAGCCTGAGGCTCAGGAATTAGTTTTATATCAGCAACGTTAAGCGATTCTAGCCTTGTCACCAATAGCTGATCCACCTTGTAAGCATCAACATCCACCACTTCAAACTTAAAGCCTGAATGGGTAACAGAGTCAGTGCACTTAGGTATTTTCCTCAGCATATACATCATAAAACCAGCGATAGTTTCATAGTTGTGATCTTGAGGGAAATCCTCAATATCCAACGCACGCATCACATCTGTAATAGGGGTGACACCATCCATCAACCAAGAGTTATCATCCCGTGCAATAATCTGCTCCTCACTCTCAGGCAGAGACCAAGCTCCCATTACCGCATCTTGCAGATCTTTGGCCGTCACTATACCAACCACCAGCGAGTACTCATTAATCACCACGGCAAAATCGGCGCGGCTATTTTTAAAATACTCCATGGACTCCGACAAACTTAAGGTGTCAGGAATGATAAAACAGCTCTCAACCAGTTCATTGTTTTTCAAACTAATACTCTGGCCGTTAATCACGCATATCAACAGCTTTTTAGCATTAACAAAACCTTTAATCACGTCTAACTGACCGTCACACACCAGAAAGTTTGAGTGGGGATCTTCAGAGATCTTACGCTTAATCTCCTCCTCACTGTCTTGAAGCAGAAAATAGGAGAGACTTTCCCGAGCTGTCATGGCTGCCGTGACGGGAATGGTTTGCATCTCAAACACCTTCTCCATCATCAACTGCTCATCTTTATCGAGTACGCCCGCTTCTGCCCCGGCGTCCATCACCGCATAGATATCATCTGAGGTCACCTCATCATTGCGAGAGGTTTGGATCTGCAACAGACGAAACAGCATGCTAGCTAAACTATTAAAGAACCACACAAGTGGCTTAAAAACAGTGATACTAACAAGCAAAGGGCCGACTAATATTAACGCCACTTTTTCTGGGATCGCCATAGCTACGCGCTTAGGCATAAGATCCGCCATCAAGATAAACAAGCTAGTTACTAAGACGAAAGAGAGGAAAAAGCTCACTTTACCTAACCAGGGCTCACTCAACCAAGGGGCGAGAAAGGCATGAATATAGGGCGTAAACGCTGACTCACCCACGATCCCCCCCATAATGGCAACGGCATTAAGCCCAATCTGAACCACAGTAAAAAAATTACCTGGGTTTGCCTGTAACATCAGGACTTTTTCAGCTCTAAGATCGCCGTCGCTGGCCATCTGCCTAAGACGAATTTTACGTGACGCAGCTAAGGCAATTTCAGACATAGAGAAGAAACAACTTGTTCCGATCAGAAACAAGATAATCACAGCATTATCAAAGAAGCTCATTTAGCACCTACTAAAAACCAATAAACGGGTGATATTCCCTTACTGCCTTTTATCTTACCAAGCTAGAATTGTATAAATATCTTTATTTACAGAAGGTTAAACATTGTTTATGCCAGACTGGCAAAACGAAGATGCGAAGTATATCTGCTTATTATTTAACTAACCAGATATTATCAACCCATGATTATCATTATTAGAGCAGGGTCATATATTCCCGGTGAATAACTCCCAGAGACTAATTCCCAGTGACTAAGTTATGAAGGAGTAATTAAGCACAATGAAGAGTATTGAGTAAATTCAGTTCACGACTTAGATAGCTGCAACTGCCAAATATTACTTGTACTTAGCTCCACTTGGTCACAAGCAAAAAAATCATTAAGGTAAGCCATATGACAATTTAAAGGCGCACGGCCTGAGAATTTATAAAGAAGATGAACAGTCCCCGACTCAAGATCCATCTCTCTATACTCTTTACCTAACAGGTAGTAAATTTTCCCCTGACTTAGTTGCCAATGACGCCAGCCAGCAATAGGGAACTCCTCAATTAACACAAACTCTTTGCCACTATCGAGGTGCAACTGATACAAGCCAGCTTGATTAAATTTAGTAAAAAATATCGAATGTTCATCGCCTTGAACACTATAGCCTCCTTGTGTCGTCAGCTGCTCGACCTCGCCATCAATCAGCGATAACCGCCATATATTCCACATACCAGCTAACTCTGCGCTAAAAAGTACTGATTCGCTAGAGAAAGCAGCATGATGAATTTGAGAAAAAGAGTCTGCCACTCTTCTCCAGCTCCGATCTGCTAACGAAAATAGATACAAAGCACCATTAACACTGGCCAGTAATGTGGCATCATCGGCAGACCATGAAAGAGCAGAAAGATGTTCAATTGGTTCAATAAAATCGCTGCTAAATCCAGCTCCATTTTCTGGCTGAATATAGATCTCTGCTTCACCTGTTCGATTGGCCGTATAGGCAAAGATATTTGACCTATGACCAAATACAGCTCCTCTGCTTATTCCACTGCTTTCAGTCAACGCAGAGACCTTCTCCCCTTTCTGAAATGCAAAAATATTTACAGTTAGCTGGCTACGTTCCGTCAAAGTAGTGTTCGCTCCCATCCCGTGAGCCAGTCGTCCAAACTGATCACTGCGCTCTACAGATACTAATTTGTGTTCATCAACATCATACTCATACAAGCCATCTCCATTTGCCGCTAATATTCCTTTACTTGAACGCCATAACAGCCCGTGTACATTCTCAATAAAAGACTCCTTAGCCAGCACTCGGTTATCATTAAGATCAATAAACTTGATATGATCTAAACCCTCTCCACTGTACTCAACCACAGCTAATCTCTTACTGTCAGGCGATAAAGAGAAATAATAATCACCTAAGTTATTGCCTTTTTGTAACGGATGGGTCAGCTGCTCTTGCCTGCCAGTATCCACTTGAAAAGAGTAAACTGCATATGGGGCAGAGATACTTGGCCTAGAGCGGTAGATTAGTCGCCTCTGTTGTTCATCAAAATCGAGCTGAGTCACCACTCTTTTCCCACAACTAAATAAGACTGAAGATATCTGACTCTCGGGATCAAGCCTTATCACTTCACAGTTTCTTTGCTCTAAGTTATCCAACCTAGATGCATACAGGTCCCCATCAGCACCATAAATGACATCAGTGTAATAATAGCCATCTTGAATAAGGGCTTTAGGTTCTTGCTCGCCCTCTTGTATATAGGGTTTTGCGCTTGACTCTTTATCTGCTTTATAGAGAAAAACGAATGTATCACTCTTGGCTTGATAGAATGGGTTAAAGGCGCTACCCATTAGAGAGGTGACGGGCTGACGACTTAATATCTCAACTCTATCTGGGCTTCCCTTCAATGGGAAAAATTGGAATAAAATTAATAAGGTAAAAACGCAGAAAAGTATAAAAGTCATCTTGCTGAATCTAAAAATTGATCTACCAGCAGTCACTTTTTCAGTGGTATTAACCCCAACTGAAGAATGATAGTTTGAGCTTTCATCTGATGACTCAGACTCACAACTTTCACCAACCTCCCCAAGATAAGCCTTGTTATCCTGATAGCCTTGCCCACCAACCTCTACTGGAGTCACCGTCAGTTGGTACCCAACTTTACTGACTGTTTTTATCCATTTTGGCGATGATAGGTTATCTTCTATAAGTTTACGGAGTTCACCAACTGCGCGATTAACAGCTGCATCGCTAACAACTCTACCACCCCAAACTTTCTCTACTAACTCTGCTCTTGAGATAGCCTTTTCGGGGTGCTGACAAAAATAAACCAGCAGTGTAAACACCTTCGGCTCACACTCAACTAGAACACCATCTTTTACTAATCTTATCTGAGTGGTATCGACCTCGATATCACCAAATGCATATCGCATTCATATCCTCATGATTTTATTATTAATTATCATTCCATTATCAAACCATTCTCACCTCTTTATTGTTCAAAATCAAGCCAATGGCAAGCTGATTAAACTAAAACAACAAAAGGTCACACCATGAATAACAGAGTCGCTAACTCAATACCGCTCTCTATCACTAGCCTACTCGCATTACTAATCAGCGGATGTGGTGGTAGCGGTGATGGTGGAAGTACAACACCACCTCCTGTTACTCCACCAGCAGCTCAATGCGCAGGCTCCTCTTTAGATAGTGGTGCTAGCTGCGTCACTTTAGACAGCCGTGATGCGATTGTCTATAAACCCAATGGAGAGATCAAAGGGATTGCCCTCTTCCTTCACGGAGCGCCAGGTAAGCCAAAAAAAGTAAGTAACATATTTAATGCCAAAGCCATTACAAATGACATACAGCTTCTATCTGTAGCACCAGAAGGAAGTAATGCTTCATGGGGTTGGGCAAGTGTTAATGATAATGCAACGACAACCGATGTTGTGTTTATTAAAAACCTACTCACAAAACTCAGAGCTGAAAACACCATAACCAGTGATAATGTCTATATATTTGGTTACTCTGCTGGCGGTTTTATGGGTTATAAATTAGCCTGCCAAATCCCAGAGCAGATAACGGCATTAGTCTCTCTTGCTGGGCAGTTTCGTGGTGAATTTACTCAATGTACTACATCAACACCTATCACTCTTCATCATTTTCATAGCCCTGCAGATACTGATGTTCCTATGAATGGTAGAAACACAGGTAATATCAAATCTGTCAATGACACCTTAGCTCACTGGCGTAATATCAACGGTTGTGATGCAACATCCAATACAACCTCTCACCCAGGAGTTATCAATTCTAGCTCAGGAACTGAAACAGAAATATGGCAAAACTGTGTATTGAACGTCAGTTTTTCAAACATGGCTAATGTCCCTCACGAAGCCGCTTATGATGATGAGATCTTAAGGCAGATATACTCCCCAATCTTCAACTAACTGGCTAACACACCAATCTCAATAAAGGAGGAATGATGCAAAAATACTTATACTTAGCCTTACTCAGTCTCAGTTTGGTTGCATGTGGACAAAGCGAGCCAGAGACCAATTCGGCTGAACAAAAGCCATCTCCTCCTGTGGCTGGCAACCCTAAGAGTAACTTAGCGATCCCTGATAATAGGCAGAGTAACTATTATCGGATATTGCTTTACGGCAATAGCCATACAGCAAGACAGGCGGGGTTGATAAAGCGCTTAATTTCAACATCAAATCCAGAACGCTTAATCGATGTAGAAAATGCAGGAGGTGGGTTTCTCGATGATAACCTAGCTAATGCCAAGCAGGTCGCCAAACTCGAAGATGGTTCATGGACACATGTTATCTTACAGGGACAAAAATATTCACAGTCAGGTTCCACAACTTACCCAACAACAGCAGCTCAACATTGGATTGAGAAGGCAAAAGTAAATGGAGCAACACCGATACTGTTTCCTGAGCATCCGCAAAGGGGAAATGTAGATGAAGGACAGAGAATACATAGACTGCACACTGCTATTTCTCAGCAACAAAAGAGTTGTGTGGCGCCAATAGGGTTAACCTGGGATAAGGTACTATTAACCTCTCCTCAACTACCTCTTCACCACAGTGATGGCAATCATGCATCACTAACAGGGAGTATGCTCACAGCTCTTGTTTTCTATGAAGTGATAACCGGGAATTCAGCAGACCTTCTTCCCTATATTCCAGAGATAGATGTCGATGAGTCAATCCAACAACTACTTGGACAGATTGCCTCTGAAACTCTTCAGTCGTCTCCCCCATGTCAATTTGGTAGATAAAAATATGGGGCTCCTACTGAGCCCCATATTTAACATTGCCTAGCCACTGTTTTATTCACTTAAAGCAGGATAGGCTTGGGTATAGATCCAATCAGTTTCTTTAGCAGGAACGTGGCAGGCTAAACAATCAGCCTTATAATCAGTTGCCAGATTTTTGCTGGTATTGCCCGGCTTAAATAGGGCCCAACCCCACCCCTCACCCCATACGGGGTTATCTGCAAAGCGGTTTTGACTGTCTTTTACCATCACAAACCACTGTTTATACTCGCCATTGGCTGAATGTACCCCCTCCCCTGTGGTGTAATTATTCGCCTCAGAGACGAGTAACTCCTTTACCAAAACCGCTCCATCAGGGAAAACACCGTGCTGTTGAAAGTACGCCACGCTCTCCCTCTCGGTATAAACATGGTGAAAACCACTGGCTCCGCCCGTCGGAACAAACCATGAACCTAAATGCTCCATAGTGCTGCGGTAATTGGCAGGGAAACTGATATTTCCTTTATCATCTACATCTGCTGAAAAATGATCTTTAGCAAGTGAGGAGGTAGAAAAACCCACTAACAACAGACCAAGAGTAATAATGGCTGAACAATTCATTTTCATTATTTAGCTCCAGGTTCAACATAGCTATTATTCAAATCATCGACATGACCACCTGTGGCATTTTTGCCAGTACCTTTACCCGCTCTCAAGACAGGATAGAATTGAGTGAAAACAAAATCGTCGGCCGCTGAAACCAGATGACATCCATTACAAGCAGCTGATGGGAAGGCTTTAGCCTTCTTAGTTACTGTCTTATGACCTTCGCCGGAAAAGCTAAAATATGCCCAGTTCCCAGGCTCATTTGGGAAATCTCCTTTGCTCTTAATGGTCGCTTCTAAGCCTATGTACTCACCTTGGAAGTAACCTTGTCCACTCACTGTCGCCTTAGAACCGACACTCACTAGCTCCTTGATTAAAATGGTGCCATCTCTAAATTTCCCTGTCTTCTTCCAGTGCGCCCAACTCTTAGGGTCAATATAGACATTGTGATGCTCAGGAAAAGCCGCCTTACCATTGTTCATATCATTGGGTGTCACAGGCGTGCCTACATAGATCCACTCACGGTAGCCCGTTGGCCTTGTTAACTCGCCATTCTTAAATTCATAAGCTTGCTTAGCTTCAACTGAGCCTGTAAATAGAAGAGGTGCACAAGCTATTGTCGATAACAGCAACATTTTAATTGTATTCATTTTCATTTCACCCTTGCTTTGTTATGAATAAGTTACAAGGATAAATAATAGACTAGTCATCAAAAACACAGGTATCTGACATGCTCAAAGAAGGCTCTCATCGTCTCAAAAAACAAGATTCAACCTTTGATATTCTTGATGATGTCATTGCGACCTTAAGGTTTCGTGGCAGTATCTTCTTTCACTCAGATCTTGCAGCTCCCTGGGGAATATCACTTCCCCCCCTGCCTACGCCTAGATTTCATATCGCGCTGCATGGCGGCTTTGTGATAGGAACAAGTGAAGCACAGCTGTCGATAATGCAGATGGACATTGTCATGCTCCCTAAGGGGGATATGCACTGGATAGCCGATACAACGAGCAGCGAGCTTGTACCCTGTCAATTAGCCGGTGATGCCTGTGAGCTGGGCAACCCTCTGTTTCAAGATGGAGAGATCACAAACCGTATTATGTGTGGCATGGTTGAGTATGATGAAGCTATCTCACACCCTATTTTGGATGCCCTGCCCAACATATTTCATTTCACCCACATCGAAGCCGATAATCCAATCTGGACAACGGTTCGACAAATAGATAGTGAGATCAAGCGTACAAATAGTCGAAGAAGTGTCATTATCGATCGCTTAACAGAGGTGCTTTTTTTCCAGCTACTACACAGGTATATCGCTGAAAATGAGCACCTACACGGTTTCCTTGCAGCCCTGCGCAACCCGCGTCTGGCTAAAGTGTTACAGCTGCTCCATGACAACCCAGAAAAGCCTTGGACCTTAGCGACGATCTGTAATGAAGCAGGTATGTCTAGGGCAAGCCTGCAACGTAAATTTAAAGCTGAGCTTGACCTCTCTCCCATGGCTTACCTTGGCAGTTGGAGGCTTGCTAAAGCTTATCAACTGGTAAAAAACTCAAGTCTAACGTTGGACAATATTGCCGATAGAATAGGATACGCTGACGCTAGAACCTTACGCGCCGCATTTAAACGCCACTATGGGTTTAGCCCAAGTGCTTTACGAAAAGGTGATAACCAAGTTTAAATAGACAGGAAAATAGCAAATAGTGCATGCGATTTAAGCAGATATAGCTAATACGAAAAGTATAATACAAAAAGTATTAGCATTAACAACCTGATCTCCCTAAATCGCAATAGCGCCTAAGGGTGATACCAATAGACGCAGGAGAAGCGATTATCCAAAGCTGGTCATCTCAACAGCCGAGTCCCAATCACTACGGGTAAGCATGACCAATGCATCACCCTTCATCTCAATACCTTGCTCTATCAAACGAAGAGGGCGTGATTTCTGCATAGCTTCCAACATCTGGCGTATCGAGCCAGCATTACCGAATCCTTTACCATAAGCTGCACGCCACTGACTTACCAGTTCTGGTAGATCACGATGAAACTCCTCTTCAAATTTGTCCCCTGCTTTTCCAGCCATAAGCGACAAAATATCCAGCAACTCATCATCAGAGTAATCATCAAAATGAATAAAGCGGGCAAAACGACGCTTGAGTCCTTCGTTCGCTTGCAGGAAGTCATCCATCTCTTTTTGGTAACCTGCAGTGATCACAACAAAATCACCACGCCTATCTTCCATCAGCTTTAACAGCTCATCTATCGCCTCAGAACCAAAATCTTTCTCACCGCCTTTCGCTAAACTATAAGCTTCATCGATAAACAGAACTCCCCCCATGGCACTATCGACCACAGCTCTTACTTTAGGCGCTGTTTGACCAATATATTGAGCCACTAGATCGCTACGGGTCACCTCAACAACTTTCTTATTCTTTAATACTCCCTTATCAAACAACATCTCAGCAATCAGGCGAGCAATAACGGTTTTACCTGTACCTGGGTTACCGGTAAAGACCATATGGTAGGCCCCCTGCTCTAACTCAGCTAACCCCTCCTGCTGACGCTGCTGATTATAGGTGAGCATGGCATTAAGCCGCTTAACTTCCTCCTTCACCCGCTTTAAACCTATCATGCTATCAAGCACTTGGACTCGCTGCTCCTTAGCTATCTCCTCGTTCTCTCGCTCTTGTTCAACACTCGCAATTTCAGAGAAAAATTCAGCGATCGTCTGTTGCGATAAATTGCTGGCATCTTTATTACGAATATATTGATTTCCACTTATTGATATTTGACTTGGTTTGAAACCAAACTCCAGCGCAGCACGGGTTAGATGCACAATATAGCTCTCAATTAGGCCAAGCTCTTCAGATTCAGGCATAGTAAAGTGTGCAATCTTTGCCTTAGGAGAAAGTTGTAAAAAATCGAAGACATACTGTTCAGCGGTATCTTTATCACAGTACTTTGTTCTATCGAAACGCACAGTACCAGTCACAATCGAGCGACGCATACCAGTAAAATTATTGATCTTATCTTGGCGCATCTTGGCCCAATCGATAACTGGATCGCTACTTTTAACCTCAACTCCAATCTCCTCCTTCTTCATTGTCGCAAAATAGGCAAGGAATCCCGAAGTCACAACAGGTTTGGCAAGTGCATAGTAATGAAGGAAAAAAACAGCTAGGGAGGTTGAGATAGCGCTATATAGCTCTCCTCGTCGGTAAGAACTGCCGATAGCATTATCCCAACTGAAATACATATCAACCACATATAGGTGTAGTTGGATAGCTTGCCAGATTAGAACAAGAAAAAACGCCCCTAAGTACCAGCGAGAGCCATACTCCCATTCCACCTCGCTAAGACGCTCCTTTACAACATCTGAGGTAAGCCGAAGCACAATTCCAACAAGACAGAGCAAGACTATTGGGATAAGCATTAATACAGGGGGATTGAGAACAAAGCCTACATAAACTTCGTAATTATAAAGTACAAAAGCACCAAGGATTAATCCAATCAATAAACGATGTTGTTCACCAGAGAAGCTATATCTTCCCCAATCAACACATGTATTAAGTAATGGGATACAAGACAACCTTTTATTTGCTTCACTAGGAAAGCTTTGCATCTAACACCTCTAAGGTAAAATATTATAGCAGCGAAAAACTAAGCATGACCTTTATACAAAGAGGTATAAAGTCAAGCTTACTGTCACATTTAAATATTAAATAAAACAAGGATGTAACACTCATTTCAGCCAAGCGTTACAAACCTTTCAATAGATTAATATAATAAATTATTAGCAGGTAGACGCCAATAAATATCGACTAACAAACAAGTATATAAACATTGAAAGTCAATAGGTTATGCCAGATACCATAACTGTAACCATAAGGCCAAATGTAAATATAAATAAATTTATCTTCATCACATTAATATCAAACAGAACTGAGTTTAAACCTATGATGATTGTATTTTTATCACTATTCTTATGCGCATTAAACTCAAGTAGCTAGTAAAGTTTTATTTTCAGTTATCATTTAAAGTATTTAATTCATCCTGCTGTTTAAGAAATGTCTCTTCTAATTTTTATTTATAAAAGTAGTCACTCTTAAGCAGCAGAGGCAGTTCAAAGCTAATGTTGTTTTAACCAGCATAATGATAAGTCTGCTAGCGATAGATTAAGTAGTTAGCACTAACAAATGTAAATATTTGCCTAAATCTTCCTCAGTCCTTTACAAATAAACCAAGATCATAAATGATATTAATTCTCATTTGTATTTATACCGATGGAGGAAAACCGTTATGGAAACTTGGCGAAACTTGATCTGCAAAGCAAACCAATCTTTTAGAGCTGGTGACTGGAAGAGTGCAGAAAGCCAATACTTGACCGCCATGGAGCGTATCGATCATCTCTATAAAAACTATAGTGATAATGAACAGATATTAATGGCTTGGCTAGCCAGTTACCATAATTTATCAGAGCTATACGGTAGGTTAGGAAGAGTCGATGCACAGCTTTCTCATATAATGCAGCCCTATCATCAACTCAAAAACAGATTGATGACCCAAGCCGATCATGAGCCTATCTATGCCGCAATCCTCCACGGCATAAACTTAAGCTGTAAAGAGCTCTACCTCTATCAAAAACAGCAGCTTGAACTCTCAGGGGGGGTAAACCTCAAATACCAGCAACAGGTATTTCATTGACCAAAATCCCAACTTAACGAGACTAATGCAAATTATACCCAAGCTACTTGGAAATGCAGGATTCAGTGGGAATTTAATGCACTTTAGGCAAGGCATTGATTGTAGGTAATGGCTATTCCCTTGGCAAAATCAATAACGCAGAATAAAGAGCATTAAAACCCATCGTAGAAGGCTTTGCGCAAGCCCACTTCGTTGTTGCATTCGCTTAAAAGGGAGTAACCATTCCTACGCAAATGCGTCTAGAATTGAACTCGCGCAACGCCTCTGAAACGAGCATTCTCAGGTAGTTTGGGTATAACACCCTATCCATCAAAACAGACTAAGGTCAAAGCCGAATGAAAAACACAATAACAACTCGCAGCATGTTCCTCTTGGTAGCGTCACTTACCTCACCATTAGCTGCGGCTCACTCAGGTCATGATCATCAGCACTGGTCAGCTTCGCTTATCCATCTGCTGTGGATCTTACCTGCAGTGATCGCAATAGGTGCGCTCATCCATCTATACCGTCGCAAGCGCACACAATCAGACAAGGGATAGGAATAGCTCATGCTTTATACACTATTAAATTTACGTGACAAAAACAGGCCTTTTACCCGTGTATCAGCCCACTGCGACATCCCCTGTAAAATCTACGATCCCATCACAGCACAACTTGCCGTGCTCACTATGATCCGTATGGTCGACCTGCTCGAAGAGTTGGCAGCAAAGCCGGAACCAAGCGCCAATGATCATGCTCAGTTCTCACGACTCGTTGCAGAGAAAGAGAGTCATGGTCGCAAAGTCAAAGATGAGATCAATGTGATATGGGGAGACTATATCAAGCAACCTCAGCTTGAACTCTTTCCAGAGCTTCATGAGCTAACACACAGCATCATGCTCAATGCTTCACAAGCGAAACAGCATATCAGTCGCGAAGCTTGCTTAACGTTACTGGAAAAAGTGAACCGATTTGCCGATATATTTTGGCAAACAAAAGGAGTAGAAACCTATCAAGCGACCTGCCCCTACCCACCATCAGAAACCTTAGTCTATCCAAAACTGACCTAATATTTCATCGTCAGTTTACAAGTTAACTAATATCAAGGAGTACCTATGTTTGGAGTCAATATTTGCCGCGTTTCAGGAGTCAGTATGCAGCCTCGCATCCCTGCGGGAAGTTTTGTCCTCTGCATGGGTGCCCTTCGCACTAAACTTAAGCCCGGCGCCATCTATCTGTTTGAACACCCAAGATTTGGCCAGTTGATCAAAACCCTCTCAAATGTCGACAGCGCAGGTAACCTCTGGTTTAAAGGGGAAAACAACCACAGCGTTTCGATGCAGGAGATGGGGCCAATAAGACAAAACAGAGTCATAGGAAAAGTAACTTGGGTTATTTCGGCCTAAAATGATGGGCGATATAATACTGACGTCATCAATGCTGAGTTAAGATTTAACTCATGTAAAACGAGAAAAGAAACTCAATAAAAAAGGTTAGCGATAACTCGCTAACCTTTTTAAATAACTGTGGCATTCAAAATTATTTAGCTAATTGAACAGAATCAACATCGATAGTGGTATATGACCAACCACTATCCACTTCACCGTGGATCACGATTTTAGTTTCAGGGGTAACCTCAACACCGTTCCAGTCACGATTATCAACTTCAATAATAATGGTGCCTGTCGTATCTTTAAATTGGTACTCCTCACCACCAAGTCCAGAAGTAATGTAACCTGTCAGTGTCACAGGAGTGTCATCCTTAGCCTCTAAAGCAACTTCCACGGTTTTCACTGCGACAGCGCTAGGGCCGGTAAAACCACCTTTAACCTCAGGACTCTGAGATGCCAATACACTTGATGATGCCAATACTAATGCACTGACTAGTACTACTTTTTTCATAATCATGACCTCCTTTTATCAAGAGCATTTCATTAAACAGTATTAAATTAATATTTACGTCATCACTAAGCACTAAATTTTTAATACCCATAAGATCAGTTGTGTTTTTAAAAAATGCTAAAACTTACCGATAACACCAAATGTGGTTAGCGTAACTCTACAAGCGTGAAGTAAACGTGAAGGTGGGCCTTCGAATGAAGGCTGATTACATTTTCTTATTGTTAATTTTTATCTGAATTGGTACTGGGTAGGGTATTGAAGCTCCTCCCTTCATTGTGATCTATCACCTGCGGTGGGCGAATGTGTAGTTACTTCTACGAGACGCCACTAGCACGTCTGACCTACACGGATAGTAGGAAATGCAGAAAAATGTCTGGAACATTTTCTGCCCTGTGGGCTTTACGGCAGCTTCCATGCTGCCAAAACTCGTAGCTGCATCTACACCTACTGCTCTTAAAGCAAGAGTACCTCTTCGATTTGGCTTTGCTTGATAAGGTTTCGTAACTGATTTTTGCCCCAAAACTTGCTAGCCTTCGAATGAAGGCTGATTACATTTCTTCGTGCTAACTTTTGGCTGAATTGGTCTAAGGTTAATCTTTTTTGCCGTCATCCTGAACTGCTCTTGTTGATAAAAGTAGGAGCTAGCTTGATAGCTTTTGGCTGAGTTTGTATTGAGTTGGGTTATTGAAGGCCATAGCCTCATAATTATCTATCGCTGGCAGCGTGCTTATGTGCAGCTACTTCTGCGAGACGCTGTGAAGCCGTCCATGGCCGCTTTACGGTTTCATCCCTGAAACCGAAACTCGCAGCTGCATCTACACCCGTTCATTTATCTCTTCGATTTAGCTTTGCTTAGCAGAGGGTAGAAGCTGATTTTTGCCCCAAAATCAGTTTCAGGCGATAAGCTGTATTAATTAGTTACAAGCCAGTGACCTGCTTTTGCTAATCGATAAGTGACTGTTACTGACGACTTTGGATAAGACGTCAATATCAATGCTCACTTTCACTTTTTGTGCTCGTTTATTCAGCGCATCTCTGGTAGAGTGCTTATAAATCAACAGCTTTGCTAGTGCTAGATGGAGAAGGGATGACTAGTGGTAATTCCAGTATAGATATTGCAGGTTTAGGTGAAATTGCAAAGGCAATACCACCGGAAGTATATACGCAGACAACAGAAACGATATTAGTCACGTTTAATAAATTAGTCGCTCCAATCACAGAGACGACTGATGGGCTAGGTCGATACATCAAGCAAAAGTTTGATAATATGGTTGAAGTGGAAAAGGCTATAGCGACATATACATTGGGAAATGCGGTACATAAAGCCAAGAATAAAGCTGCACGTCTGGGGCAAAAGACAATCCCTCCAGTTCACAGTAAAAGTTTTATAAAAACAATTGAAGAAGCTTCGAAGGAAACGAATCCTTTATTACATGAAATGTGGGAAAATCTTCTAGCTGAACAATTGGTGAATAACAATTTTCATCCTCATTTTGTAGAAGTGCTATCTCATTTCAGCCAAAAAGAAGCGAATTTATTAATATCATTAAAATTAAAAAATGAAGTGACTGATTATGACTGCAATCGTTTCTTCACAACAGATTACGATGGATTTACGGATTGGCTTTCTAACGGTAGTGGAGCTCAAGCCAATCCCTGGGACTATTCATGTGTTTTGTTACTCGAATTTTGCTTTATCGGTTTGTTAGCACCAAATCAAGAAATCTACCCAGATACTACTCCTATTCTGTATAGAACGAGTTCTGGCAATGCTTTTTTACAAGCAGTTTCACCATGAAGAACAATCTAATCTGCATAATAAGGCGTAGACAAAATAACTAAGACATCCATAATAATTCAACCCAATCACGCCTATGCTCATAGGGTTGACCAGTGTGCCTATCAACCCCGCATAGAAAAGCCTTTCTAATACAACGAGATATACAATGATAAAACGACGTATCCTCTAAACTAACTAGCGCCTTTCTTGGTGTCAGCATAACAAACTCCTCTCTTCAGCCTTAACTAAAACCTAGTAGAGGAAACTTGCATTCACAATTGTGGGTGTCTGAGTTATTTAATTTGAGTCATAAAAAGGGAATATTAATAATGAGTTCAGATAAATTTACTGAGTTTGTAGAATCGGATGATTGGGATAATGCATTAACTCTCATAAGTGAAGGTTTCGACGTAAATGAAGTTGATGAGTATGAGGAGCTTCCTATAGAAGTAATCCTAGAAAACTACTATCTTGGTAGCGAAACAGCTCCTAAAGTTATTGAAATAATTTTATCTCTTGTTGAGAGTGGTGCTGTATTTAAGACTAAGAGTCTAATAGTCAAGTTATTCAATGCATGCCTTCCAATTAAAGTGATGGAAAAAATATTCAATAAAACTAAATTTAAAATACCTGCAGATATACTGTCATACATAGTCGATTACGGAGCTGACATTGAATATTGTGAATACATGATAGAAATAGTTAAATTTCTTGAAAAAGTTGATTTCAGTTTCACTTCAAAAAATTTAGGGTTAGCAATTACAAATTCATTTTGTGAGTATCAAACAGGCACACCTTTAGATGAATTAAGGCAAGAAAAGGTGTCAAATATATTGCCCGTTTATGACTATTTGTTATCTAAAGGTGCTGACATCAATATAAAGACAAAAGAAGGACATACTGCACTAATGAGAGCGTCTATGAACTACTGCCCTGAATTATCAGAATTTTTTATCAGTAAAGGTGCAGAGATTAATGTCCAAAGTGACAAAGGGTTTACGGCTTTAATGTTTGCATCAGGAGAAATATATAAAATGTGTGTCTGGAGCAATACAGAAGCAGGCTTAATGACGGTCAAAATTTTATTAGCAAATAATGCAGATCCATCCTTAAAAAATAATAATTCTAGAACTGCATATTCGTATGCTAAATCCTCTAAAAACACTAAGGTGATGAGTTTACTAGTGGATAAAGGGGTCGGAGCGAATTAGGGAACTAAGTTACTTTTCCTAATCAATATCTCGTAACTTAGAGTCGAGTTTCTAGCTCATTTCTGTTCATATTAGTTAACTCAAACAGTGTCGCAGGATACAACAAGTCCCCGTTGGAAGTTGCCGAAGTTTATTGAAGTAAATGCCGTAAGGCTCACATGGATGTGAGCCTAGTTTTCGAGGGGCTGGGATGCCCCATCGAAAGCGTTAGGTATTTTCAAGAATAAATGCAGGGAAACAACTTCGTCGGGGCGTCATGGTGGATGCAAGGAGGATAAGGACGAGCAGTCCTCCTTGCCCAGGTGTGGAATGGAATTCCACGACTTTTATCCAAACGAAGTTTGGAAAATACTGCAAGAGTAAAGCTTAGTAGTTTATTGACCGAGACAATACCTCCACACAAGCCAACCATCAAACACAACCCACATTAATGAACCCAACATAAAGATACTTGAAACTTGCTATCTGGCAAGTACCTAACTTTCTGTATTAGCGGCACTAAACACCACAGAGATACCACTGATACTCATCACTTTTGATAGGTATAAATAAAACAAACAGCCAACCTTCCCTCTGATGACAGAGAT
Source organism: Shewanella nanhaiensis (assembly GCF_019457885.1). GTDB lineage: Bacteria > Pseudomonadota > Gammaproteobacteria > Enterobacterales > Shewanellaceae > Shewanella > Shewanella nanhaiensis. Next base: position 116,709 of record NZ_JAHZST010000004.1, on the reverse strand, counting down.
GAAACTCAGAGAACAGAAAAAGTGGCTGATCACTGGCTGTATCTAGTGTAAAATCTCCTCTTTCGTCCGCTGAATAAGCCTAACTATGACACAAACCCTATTTTATCTTATGCCAACAGAGCCTCGCAGCTCGGGAACGGCATTGGAGCAGATGTTTCATCTGGCTTGTGAACTGGCTCAGCAGGCATTTATCAAGCAGCAGTTGGTCTATTTTCATTGTCAGGATAGAGAGCAGGCTTACGCCATTGATGAACTTTTATGGCAGTTTGAACCGCGCTCTTTCGTTCCCCATAACTTAAAAGGGGAAGGACCGACAACAGGGGCTCCGGTTGAGATAGGTTTTGATAACCTCGGCCCCAATAAAAATCGCCACCTTCTGATTAATCTTGCAGACCAAGTACCCTCATTTGCGGTAAACTTTGGCCAGATTATCGATTTCGTTGCCAACGATACTGGACATAAAGCGATCGCCCGCGAGCGCTATAGGCAGTATCGAAGCTTGGGTGTTACATTAAACACTCAGGATTTAGCAAAACAACCACTTAATTTAGTTTGAGAAGCACACGCTCCCATGGAAAAAACATACAATCCGCAGTCTATCGAACAGTCTCTTTACCAAAACTGGGAAGAGAAAGGTTACTTCAAGCCCCATGGCGACGAGTCTAAGGGCAACTATTGCATCATGATCCCGCCACCAAATGTGACGGGTAGTTTACATATGGGTCATGCTTTCCAAGACACCATTATGGATACCTTGACCCGTTATCAGCGTATGAAGGGCAAAAACACCCTTTGGCAGGTCGGTACCGACCATGCTGGTATCGCAACTCAGATGTTGGTTGAGCGTAAAGTGGCAGCAGAAGAGGGCTTAAATCGTCACGACCTTGGCCGCGATGCGTTTATCGACCGTATCTGGGACTGGAAGAATGAGTCCGGCGGCACCATCACTAAGCAGCTACGCCGTCTTGGCGCTTCGGTTGATTGGGATCGTGAGCGTTTCACTATGGATGAAGGCATGTCTGACGCGGTTCAAGAGGTCTTTGTTCGTCTGTATGAAGATGACCTAATCTACCGTGGTAAGCGCCTAGTAAACTGGGATCCAACACTGCACACTGCTATCTCAGACTTGGAAGTTGAGAACAAAGAGAAGCAAGGTAGCATGTGGCATTTCCGCTACCCACTAGCCGATGGCGCATTGACCGCTGACGGTAAAGATTACTTAGAAGTGGCAACCACCCGTCCTGAAACCATGTTAGGTGACAGCGCCGTGGCGGTTCACCCTGATGATGAGCGTTATGCCTCGCTTATCGGCAAGTTTATTCTTCTGCCTATCGTTAACCGTCTTATCCCTATTGTGGCCGACGACTATGTCGACATGGAGTTCGGTACTGGTTGTGTGAAGATCACTCCAGCCCATGACTTTAACGATTACGAAGTGGGTAAGCGTCACGCGCTACCTATGTACAACATCTTAACCTTCGATGCCGCAATTCGTTCTAGCGCCGAAGTGGTAAACACAGATGGCACAGCGAATAACGAGTTAGATAACTCGCTTCCTGAGCGTTATGCAGGCCTTGATCGTTTTAAAGCTCGAACAGCAGTTGTTGCCGAATTTGAAACCTTAGGCTTACTTGGAAAGATCGATCCCCACGGATTGAAAGTTCCCTATGGCGATCGCTCTGGCGTTGTCATTGAGCCTTTGCTGACTGATCAGTGGTATGTATCTGTTGCTCCTATGGCGAAAACAGCCATGGAAGCGGTTGATAACGGCGATATCAAGTTTGTCCCACAGCAGTATGAGAACATGTACAACTCTTGGATGCGTGATATTCAAGACTGGTGTATCTCACGTCAGCTTTGGTGGGGTCACCGCATTCCAGCTTGGTACGACGAGGCGGGTAAGGTCTATGTTGGCCGTGATGAAAGCGAAGTTCGTGCTAAGCACAAACTTGACGATTCAGTGGTACTTCGCCAAGACAACGATGTACTCGATACCTGGTTCAGCTCTGCACTGTGGACCTTCTCAACTTTAGGCTGGCCAAAAGATACCGCTGAGCTTAAAGCCTTCCACCCGACCGATGTGTTGGTGACAGGTTTTGATATCATCTTCTTCTGGGTTGCTCGTATGATCATGATGACCATGCACTTCATTAAAGATGAAAACGGCAAGCCTCAAGTGCCATTTAAAACAGTTTACGTTACAGGCCTTATCCGCGATGAAGCGGGTAACAAGATGTCGAAGTCTAAGGGTAACGTACTCGATCCATTGGATATGATTGACGGTATCGATTTAGAGTCACTAGTGACGAAACGTACTGGTAACATGATGCAGCCAAAACTGGCCGCTAAGATCGAAAAGAGCACACGCAAAGAGTTTAGTGACGGCATCGAAGCCCACGGCACCGATGCACTGCGCTTTACCTTAGCCTCTATGGCATCGACTGGCCGTGACATTAACTGGGACATGAAGCGCCTCGATGGTTACCGCAGCTTCTGTAACAAAATCTGGAACGCATCACGCTACGTACTGATGAATACTGAAGTACAAGCAGATGATGCTGCAGAGGACTCTATCGGTGAGGCACTCGATTGTGGTCAACATGGCGGTGAAATGGAGCTGTCTCTTGCAGATCGCTGGATTATCGGTTTGTTTAATGAAACCGTTAAAGCCTATGACGAGCACATGGAGAACTACCGTTTCGACCTAGCAGCCAACACCATCTATGAGTTCACTTGGAATCAGTTCTGTGACTGGTACTTAGAGCTCACTAAGCCAGTGATGCAAAATGGCACTGAAGCTCAGCTTCGTGGTACACGCCACACCTTAGTGACAGTTCTGGAGAAAATGCAGCGTCTGATGCACCCGATGATGCCTTACCTGACAGAGACCATTTGGAAGCGTGTACAACCATTGACAGGTGTAGAAGGCGACACCTTGATGTTGGCGAGCTTCCCTGAGTATCAAGCTGATAAAGTTGATAGCGAAGCGATGGAAGATCTTGAGTGGGTGAAGCAAGTGATCACTGCGGTACGTAACATCCGTGCTGAGCTGAACATAGCGCCATCTAAGCCGCTTAACGCACTACTACGCGGCGTGAGCGACAAAGACAGAGCTCGCCTTGAGGCAAATCAGGTGTTCTTCACCACGCTAGCTAAGCTTGAGACCATCACTATCATGTCTGAAGATGATGTCGCACCTATGTCAACCACGCAGTTAATTGGTGATATGGAGCTGCTGATCCCGATGGCAGGTCTTATCGACGTGGCTAAAGAGGTTGCCCGTATCGACAAGCTGCTTGAGAAGGCTGCTGGTGAGTTTAAGCGCATCGAAGGTAAGCTCTCTAACCAAGGTTTCGTGGCTAAAGCGCCAGCAGCCGTGATTGAGAAAGAGCGTGCCAAACAAGCTGAATATCAACGAGATATCGACAAGTTAACTGAGCAGAAAGCTGAGCTAGCTAAGCTGGAAGGTTAAATGCGCTATAACTCTTGAGTGTTAAGCTCAAGATAGAGCAAAAAAGGCGGCCATCAGGTCGCCTTTTTATTACGCGCATCCCTTTAGCTAATTTTAATCGGGATCCTTCTATGGCCAAAGTGGCCCGGTGCCCCATCGAAACGTCCGGAAATGGGCTCACCACAGTGATGGCAATGGCCAGCGCTATCTAAGCAGTACTCCCCTAACTCATACCAATCCCGTTCAATTACCCTTTGATGGCAACTGGGGCAATAGCTGCTGCCACCAGCGCTGTCGTGTACATTACCGGTATAGACATAATTGAGCCCCTGCTTTAGCGCAATCTCTCTGGCGCGCATCAATGTCGATACTGATGTTCTGGGTTTGTTCAACATATGAAAGTCTGGATGAAAAGCACTGAAGTGCAGTGGTACATTGGCCCCTAGGTTATCCACAATCCACTGAGTTTGCCGCTCTAGCTCTCTAACACTGTCATTTTCATCAGGAATAAGCAGAGTGGTTATCTCAAACCAGACCTGAGTTTCATGCTTAAGGTAAAGCAAGGTGTTGAGCACATCACTGAGGTTGCCGCTACAGATCTTATGATAAAACTCCTGTGTAAACCCCTTAAGGTCAACATTGGCAGCATCCATAAAGTTAAAAAACTCAACTCTGGGCTCAGGGCAGATATAGCCAGCAGTAACCGCAACCGAGTTGATACCGATCTCATGGCAAGCTTGGGCCACATCGATAGCATACTCATGAAAGATAACTGGATCGTTATAGGTAAACGCCACACTTTTACAACCCATTTTTTTAGCCGTAGCTGCCAATAATTCAGGTGAAGCTTGCGAGCCTAATGTATCAAAGTGACGTGACTTACTAATGTCCCAATTTTGACAAAATTTACAGCACAAGTTACATCCAGCAGTACCAAAGGAGAGCACAGAGCTGCCTGGATAGAAGTGGTTAAGGGGCTTCTTCTCGATGGGGTCGACGCAGAAACCGCTAGAGCGACCATAGCTAGTGAGCTTTATCTCACTGTCGATATTCTGCCGTATAAAACAGACACCACGCTTCCCCTCTCTGAGCTGACAATGACGAGGGCAAAGATCGCATTGAACCCGTCCATCATCCAGCGCATGCCAGTAACGAGTATCGACTATGCTTGAGCTATCAGGCTGAACCTGAGCCACGCTTTTTTGAGTGACAACATGATTGTTACCGCTATCTTTCTTATGGCTAAACTTCATATAATCACCTCTCAGGACTATACTTTAAGCCTAGTGTAAGACCATAAGTTGGGGGCGCCAATGACAAGCTTAACTCGACAAGCAGCGGTCGCCGGTCGTTTCTATCCGGCTGAGGCAACACCACTAAAGCAGATGATAAACACCTTTCTGGGACGCTGCGCCTCACAGATGGATGATCCTAAGCTAAAATCCTCACCAACTAAAGTTATCATAGTCCCTCATGCTGGCTACATCTACTCAGGTCAAGTGGCCGCCAGTGCTTTCGCACTTTTAGCTCCCAGACGAGAACAGATAAAGCGCGTGGTCTTGTTAGGACCTGCCCACAGGGTGCACCTAAAAGGCTGCGCCTTACCTAGCTCCGAAAGCTTCGAAACACCTTTGGGCCAACAGCTAATAGACAAGGATGCCCTTCGTCAATTAAGCGAACATAGTAAGGTTCTTATTTCAGATCTTCCCCATAATGAGGAACATTGCCTAGAGGTTGAACTCCCCTTTCTACAACTCTGTTTAGATAAATTTGAACTAATCCCTCTACTCGTGGGCGATATATCCCCCCACGCGATGGCCTCAATACTTGAACAGGTATGGGGTGGAGATGAAACATTAATCGTTGTAAGTTCAGACTTAAGTCACTATCACTCCTATCAAGAAGCAGCCGAACTGGACAGAGAGACCTGCAAACAGATAATCAATCACAATAGCGCATTAACCCCTGAGCAAGCTTGTGGTAGCCGGGCACTTAATGCTATTGCGATCCAAGCTGAGTACCATAAGCTACAAACACATCAATTAAGTTATCAAAACTCAGGCGATACTTCAGGTAACAGAGGTCGAGTTGTAGGCTATGCCAGTTTCGCCCTCTATTGAGCTCACCCATGAGGAGAGAGCGCAATTACTGAGACTTTCAAGGGAAGCCTTAAAGCAACACTTTGCACCTCAAACAAGCCCAACAGCCAACACTTACTTGGTTCATGAGAGTGCTCTTCGCGCCAGCTCAATACTAAATAAAACCTTAGGCTGTTTCGTTACCTTAACTTTGCAAGGAGAGTTACGCGGCTGCATAGGCCATATTGAAACATCCCAAATGCTCTATCAAACCATCCCCGTATTAACACTGCGAAGCGCGCTTCATGATCCCCGCTTCTCACCTTTAACTGCAGAGTTGTTAGAGCAGATCACCATAGAGCTTTCTATACTCTCACCTTTACGCTCTTTGATGGTCAACAGCAGAGAAGATCTGCACCATTACTTAGCACAAAACAGAGTCGGTATTATACTCAGTGAAGGCAGTAAGCGAGGCGTATTTTTGCCACAGGTTTGGCAAAAAATCCCCACCCCTAAACATTTTATAGATGCCCTTCTGACTAAGGGACACTGGCCCAAAGACTACTGGTCTGAAAAGATAAAAATTACCCAGTTCGGTGTCAATCACTTCAGTGAAGATAGCGAGTTGTAGGGCTAAACCACATTTATCGAACCAAGTTCAAAATATCGACTATAGTTAAAGATTAATACCGATCAGTATAAATGCCGATATATAAATAACAGGCAGCTCTCAGCCAGAGATAATTTAACTTACTTACCCTTTCAATATGTAGTTAACCCTATTAACTGTGCTTATTTGAGGTGAAGGTATGTTCACAAATTTAAAGATCACCCATAAATTTCCTATTGTTATGATCTGTTTTGCGCTGCTTTCCGCATTAATCACTGCTTTTATTGCCTTTACCATCGCCAAAAATGAGATGACCGACTCGGCAGAAGATAAACTGAGCTCGCTGTTGGAATCTAGAACTTCATCATTAGATACCTACTTCTCCGTTATCGAAAAAGACCTCTACTTCCACGCTCAAAGTCCACTTGTTATCTCTGCTATCCAACATTTTTCTCAAGCTTGGCTTGCAATGGAAAGTGAGCAGACTCGGCAACTTCAAGATACCTATATACGCATGAATCCCTTCTCTAATGAACACAAGAGTGCGCTGCATCGAGCCGATAACGCTTCAATCTATGACAAGTACCATAGTGAGTATCACCCCGCATTTAGAAACCTAGTTTCCACTCGGGAGTTTCACGATCTCTTCCTGTTTAATACCCAAGGGGACCTTATCTATAGCGTCAAAAAAGAGGAGGATTTTGCGACGAACCTATTGACAGGCCCTTGGCGAGAAACTCACTTAAGTCGTTTAATACAGGAGCTCAACGCTCGTCCAAAAATCAGTCAGCATCTTTTTGCAGATTTCTCCCCCTATGAACCAAGTCATCATGCTCCAGCCAGCTTTATCGCATCACCAGTATTTGATAGTAATCGACGTTATATCGGCATCATTGCATTTCAGATGCCCCTCGCCCCACTGAACCGAGTCATGCAAGTCACCGCTGGCATGGGAGAGAGTGGTGAGACCTATCTTGTGGGGCCAGATCTCTTGATGCGCAGCGACTCACGATTCTTTCAAGGCCGAAGTATACTTAAAACTCAGGTCGATACTCCCTCAGTTCATCGCGCCCTTGCCGGAGAGGCCGGCAGTGCCAGAATTAAGGATTACCGAGGTATCTCCGTATTTTCAGCGTTTGCACCTGTCGACTTTCTCGGAACTAGGTGGGCCATTGTCGCCGAGATAGACACTAATGAGATCTTATCTCCTGTCTATACCATGAGCCACTTTCTTATCTTAAGTGGCGCTATTATTGCTATCGTTATCTTCTTTCTCGGTTACCTGTTGGCGGCCGATATCTCACTGCCTATCGTCGCCATGACGCATATGATGACCCGCCTGTCTCGTAACGAGCTCAATATCAACATCTCAGTCTCTGAGCGCAAAGATGAGGTGGGTAAGATGGCGAAAGCGATGGAGGTGTTTAAAAATAACGCCATAGAGCGAGACCAGCTCCAGCAAAAACTCAATCATATGGCCCACCATGACACCTTAACGGGTCTACCAACCCGTGAGTATGCAGGTCAACAGATGAAGGAGTACTTAAAAGCTGGGCTCAAGAAAGGCAATAAGCTTGTGGTAATGTTTGCCGATCTGGATAACTTCAAAAGCATCAATGACACCTTAGGTCATCAAGCAGGAGATCAACTCCTAAAAGAGGTCGCGATAAGGCTTTCTGAGGCCATAAGGGAAGATGACATTATCGCTAGGGTCGGCGGAGATGAGTTTATCATTATCCTCCCCTTTGTGAGCGATCTCGGTGCCGTCGAGCATATCGCAAACAAGATGATCGACTCGCTGGCAATCAACTTCTTACTGCAGGAGCAGGTGTGCCAAATAGGCCTGAGTATAGGCATAGCTGTTGCTCCCGATGATGGGCTAGATGGTACAGCTTTAATAAATAAAGCCGATAAGGCGATGTACCAGGCAAAACAGAGAGGAAAGAATAACTTCGTCTTCGCCAGTGAGCTTAAAGATCAGTGCCAAACGGGCTAATCCCCCCACTCTTAGAGTTAACATCTTCAGCTGCTAACCATAAGATTTATATTAAATTTTATGTTCCTCCTATCCCGCCAACATTATGACCCTGCCAATAATTTGGCTTAATCATTGTTATTAAAGAATATTTTGTGTTGTAACTACCTTTAGTGCAAAATGCAACAAAATTAAAACATCGGAAGCATCAAGATGAAGCACAAGCTGCTCTCAACCTGTTTATTTATTGGCATAACGGCATGTGGAGGCGGTGACGCCGACAATGGCTCGAATGATAACAATGGTGGCGGTACTCCTCCCCCTACTTTGGCTGCACCAGATGTTGAACTGGGCCAAGATATTGAGAGCTGGAATCATCTTCCTATCACGCTGTCGGCCGAGGTCAGCCTACATAATGAAGGCGAAGCCAAATATCAATGGCGAATAGTCAGCGGTCCACAAGTTAATCTCAGCGGTGACACCAGTTCAAGCCTTGTCATCGATGCTTCCTCGCTTATCGAAGATGCTCAGCTTAAGGTGGCACTGAATGTCACTGACAGCGCAGGTAAAAGCAGCGAAGATCAACTCAATATCTCACTCAAAGATCAGATCAGTGCGGCCGTTACGCTTGGCGACCCTAAACTAGTAGCAGGACTCGAACCTCAACTTATCGACCGTTCACTCAAGCTGATAGAGCTGTATCGTCAAGATAATGCCCACTTTTTACAGAGCATCTATCAAGGTAACAGTATCCAATATGATTCTGGACAGCATTCGCAGATGATCCGCCTCAATCAATCTGTCCACTACTACCCTCAAACCAAAAGTTTTGAACTCATTAGAGGCAATGGTGGAAGAGTTTTTGCTGCTGCCAGCGATAAAAACGGTCAACGAAACGCCGCCTTTGGCACCGATATCATCTCGAGTATGCAGCAAGGGAACAATCTAGATTATCAAGAAAACTTCAAAGGGCTACTTGCTTGGTTGTTCGATAAGGAGCTTGCACAAGCACAGACTGAAGAGGTGCGTCTGTTCCTGATGGGCGACAGCACAGTTTCACGGATCATGGCTTGGATTGCTACTCACTACCCAAGCTGGAACGTCAGCCTCTGTGAAGATAAAGCGACTCAATCGAGCTGTCTAAGCCAGGCAGATCTGATTATCACAGGCTCAAGTGGCGATCTGAGTGAGCAAGATGTTAGCGAACTACTAACCTCAGCCCAGCTGGAAAACACGCCATTACTCTATATGCATCTGCATAGCTGGAACAGCGTACCGCTGACCCAAACAGTACTAGGTGTGATGGACTTCTCCATGCAAGGTCCTGGAGGACCTGGAAACTTTTTCTCTCCCGACAAAGCTAATTGGTCAAACTATCAGGCGATGCTCACTGCTAAGCCATCTCTCACCGATGAGGCTTTGTGGCTAACCCTTTTAAAGGAACAGTCGCCAGATTTTACCTTAGCGAACTGTGCCAGTAACTGCGATACCAACTTTAACGAACAGTACAAGCCTGCACTCAATAACATCAGAGCTCAACTTCAATCCCTCGATAGCCAACATCTGGATATGTTTAAGCTCGAGAGTCATCGACTCTACAAATATATCACCCTACTTGGTGACAGTTACCGTAGCCAATTAAGCTACCCTATGGATGTCGCGACAAGCGATACGATGGATTACCTTCAAGCCATGTTTGCCGACAACACTGTCTACAACTATCGCGAAATCAATCCAGTTCCTGCAGACTTAGGCAACTTTAGCCGCACCGACTTCTCCCATATTACGCCAACGGACAAGTCAGTCAGCATCACCAGTAAACAGGGATTTCGCTCTGCTGGTGTTTATGCCTTACCAGGTCAAACGGTGACAATCTCCAGAACCGATAGCAGTGATGTAAAAACTTGGGTATTTATCAACACCCAAAGATCGGCTTCAACCCATGAGTACGCAACAAATGGCTATAATCGCCCTAAATACCTGCAATCTACCCATGTGGAGATAAAACCGGGTGAAACAATCAAATTTACCTCACCTTATGGCGGCCCCATGCAGGTGAAATTTGATAAAGGCGATTTAGCGACTCAGTTTACCTTCACCAATATTGGTCTTCACCCCTACTGGCGTAACGGCATGGACGGCGCTCAATTTATGCAGCAACTCAGCGCTGCAGAGTTTGACTGGGCAGAGCTTGCCACTGAACATTTCGAAGTTCATTCACGCCTTGATAAGATGAAAACCACCATGTCCCATGAGCCTCTTTGGGATACGCCAGAGAAGATGGGGCAAGCCATTATGACCCATGTTCATAACTACCCGCACCTGTTAGCAGGTTTCAAAGGACCACACATTGACTCTGTTAGCGAGATAACCGACTTCGCAACAGCGCAAGGGTGGGAGCTTGATAATCTCGATACGGTAAAGCATATGAATGCGGATCAAGCCACATGTGGAGCCGGCTGCTCAGGTAATCCCTATGACGCAAACTGGTCATTCAGCCCTACAGGACACGGTGATATTCATGAACTTGGCCACGGTTTAGAGAAGGGAAAGCTCAGGTTTGATGGTCATGACGGTCACGCCTCGACCAACCCATACTCCTACTACACCAAATCTCGTGGTTTTAAAGAGAGCGGTAAACTTCCCTCATGTCAGGGCTTATCTATCAAGGATGAGTTTGAAGTGTTACAGGCCAGCATGAAACAAGCCGACCCGTTTAACTATATGCAAGAGGCTAAACTCACCAGCTGGTCTAATGGCATGGCGACTATGCTACAGATGATGGTGGCCGCACAAAAAAATGGGGCGCTGGAGGATGGTTGGCACCTACTTGCCCGTTTGCATATCTTGTTACGTGAGTTTGAGCGCGCTAAAGCTTCGGACGCGCTATGGCTACAAAAGCGGGCACAACTTGGCTTTAGTCAATTTAGTTTGGATGCTGCAAAAGGGATCTCAAATAATGATTTCTTACTGGTGGCAATGAGCTACTCAACTCAGCTAGATTACCGTGAGCTCTATCTGATGTGGGGACTCGCCACCAGCCAAGCAGCTAAAGATCAGGTTGCAGGGTTTAACTTCAGCATTATCGCCAAACAGGTTTATGTCTATAACCCAGGTGATTACTGTTTAGGGTTAGATCTTCAATCTGTGCCTGTTGATGGCAATCAGGTGTGGCCGCTAGATTAGATAAGTCGCTGCCAGTAACAGAGTAACATGAGGGGCTATGCCCCTCATTTTTTAATCTCTCAAACCCTTTCCTCACTTGTACTTGCTCCATTAACTCGCCTCCCATTATTTAGCCTTACTTATCTTTCTCTATGCTTATGATAATCGATGCTGAACACAACTCACTTTCAACTAATCGCTTGGTGTTTTTCAACTGAATTAGGTAGAGTATCGGTGCGGTTACAGCCGATTAGCCTTATGGCACATCCAACTAACCTATTTAATCACAAGCAATCAGTACTAATAACATTAAATAATAATAATTAAAGGAAAGGTATGAGCGATTCCAAAGACGCTTACGCGGATAACGATCTGCGGGAAGTGAAGCAGTTAGGCATGTGGGCCTCGATTGCCAGCTTAAGTTATATTTTTTGGATTGTAGGCGGAATGGAGCTCGTTGAGCGTATCGCCTATTACGGAGTAAAAGCCAGTGCTGGCCTCTATGCAAAAGCCCCTGTTTCTGAAGGTGGACTCGGCATCAGCCTTAGTGATTACGGTGTCATTATCGCCATCTGGGCATTTATGCAGACATTTATCCCCGTTTTCACTGGTGGGATTTCAGACCGCGTAGGCTATAAAGAGACAATTTTCGCTTCAACCATCATCAAGATTGCCGGCTACCTCATGATGGCCCTCTTCCCTAGCTTCTATGGTTTCCTATTTGGCGCCATATTACTTGCTGGCGGTACTGGTATATTTAAACCAGGGATCCAAGGGACGCTAGTTCTCTCAACGGGCAGACAAAACACCTCCATGGCCTGGGGTATCTTCTATCAAGTGGTTAATATTGGCGGCTTCTTAGGACCGCTTGTTGCCGTACATATGCGTCAGCTCTCATGGGACAATGTGTTTTACGCCTGCGCCGCGATTATCTCTCTTAACTTCCTTTTTTTACTTGCTTATAAAGAACCTGGAAAAGAGGAGCGTTTAGAGCGTAAACGTAAAATTAAAGCGGGTGAGTTACACCAAGAAGTCCTCTGGAAGGATGCTTGGCACGAACTGAAAAAACCTATCGTCATCTACTACATGTTGGTTTTTGCCGGTTTCTGGTTCCTGTTTAACTCTCTGTTTGACGTACTGCCAATCCATATTGCGGAGTGGGTCGATACGAGCGTGATTGTCACCTCGTTATTTGGCCCAGAGGGTACATCAAACGGCATATTACAGTTCTGGCTTGGACTGGATAATACCGGTACTAAGGTGATGCCTGAGGGCATGCTCAACCTCAATGCAGGTATGATCATGACCAGCTGTTTCTTAGTCGCGGCGCTAACAGCCAAATATCGGATAACCACAGCCATGTTAGGCGGCTGTCTAATGAGTATTCTGGCTTTCGTATTAATTGGTGCCACTAACGCAGCCTGGATGATGGTGTTAGCCATCGCCATGTTCTCGTTTGGTGAGATGATGATCAGCCCTAAAAAGAATGAGTTTATGGGCAACATAGCACCTGAAGGTAAGAAAGCCATGTACCTAGGGTTTGTGATGCTGCCACAAGGGATTGGCTGGACATTAGAGGGCTATTTTGGTCCTAAACTGTACGAGATGTTCGCATCAAAAGAGATCTTCTCTCTTCAACTGCTAGCTGAGCGTGGTATGAGCCAGACCGAGATCGACGCCATTCCTCAAGGTGAAGCCTTTACCACTCTAGTGAGTTACACAGGTGAATCTGCAAAGTCATTAACAACCTTACTCTACAACACACATGATATTGGCATGGCTTGGTACATTATCGCTGCGATCGGTACCATCTCTGCCGTTGGGATCTACCTCTACGGCAAGTGGCTACTTAAGCTGCAGAGAAGCTAGCAAGTCATACTGCAACAAGTGAATTAGAAAAGGGGCATAACGCCCCTTTTTGCATTCTTATACTGCAAGCTTCCTGCTAATGAGTCTCTATCGATTGAGCATATTTTTTCGCTTCCTGCATCGGCATTGCTTTTGAGTATAACCAGCCCTGTATACAATCGACGCCAGCCTGCCTGACAAAATCGGCCTCCTCCTTGGTTTCGACCCCCTCTGCAATGAGATTAAAGCCCAAACTTTTACATAACATACAGGTATGTTTGTAGAGAGTTTGCCCCTTAGGATCGACCGTATGCTCGAGAATACTCCTATCTAACTTAACCCCGTTCACTCTAATCTTACTGAGCAAGCTAAGACTGGAAAAGCCTGTGCCAAAATCATCCAACACGAAAGAGAAACCATAACTGCTTAATAGATCGATAGTCTCTTCAACCCGTTTCAGATCTAACATAAAAGCGGATTCCAGCAATTCGATCTCAACATTGTGAGCCATAGAGCCTAGCATATCGATGAGTAAGTTTTGTGTTTGCTTCTCTAAGATATTATTAGGGTTTAAGTTAATACTCACTTTTGGATTAAACCCCTCTCCATGCCATTTAAGAAGATCTTCAGCAACTGTTTTAATCACAAAGTTATCGATTAAATTGGCAAATCCAGCATCATCAAACTCCTTGATAAAATAGGGACCGACAATTTTTCCAGAGTCCATTCTTAGTCTCAGCAGTGCTTCAAAACCGATAACCTCATTTGTATCCAAGCAAATTTTTGGTTGGTAATGCAGAAGTAACTCTCCACTTAATACCTCTTGAATGGTTTTCTGCAATTTATTATCAGCGGCTAACTCTTCCGATTGTTTCTGGACATAATTAAGTTCAGATATTCGGGCAAACTCTGTTTGTAACTGTATTTTATGCTCTAAAACATTATCAAACAGACTGTTACCTGTATTGAGTACTTCAAAACGTCGTACAAATGGTAGGTAAAGCATCACATTTAAGCCGATTAAGCCAGCCTGAAAAGCAACTACGGTGAAGTTTTCACTAGCAATATAAGCATTTAATAAAGGCGGCGTGATCCAAGTAACTGAGTGGCCACTAAAAGTAAGTAGCCCCCATGAAATAGCAAAGTAGCCAAGAAACATATTCATACAGGGCAGTAAAACAAACGGAATGATAAGTTTAGGATTAAACGTAATAGGAAGACCATAAATCAAAATTTCATTTATATTAAAAAATGAAAAAGGCAGGGCTATTTTTGCAACATTCAAAGAACCGTTATCTTTTGAGGAGATAAATATAGCTATAATCAATGCCATAGTCCCCCCACTACCGCCAAATAGGATAAAAATATCCATAAATTGATTTATGGATAAATTTTTAAAAGGTTCCAATAACCCGTGATCAGTTCCCATAAATAGATTAAAAGCAATATCTCCATGAACACCTACACTCCAAAGCAGATGAGTGGTTATCACTCTAAAAATAACGAGACCATAACTTCCAGCCTCTTTTAGATAAGACAGAGAAAACTCGATTATATACTCTAAAAAATAAGATGAGATCAGAATAAAAATAGTAACCACAAAAAAGCTTATCACCATAGGGACAAGCAAGTTCAGATGCAGTTTTAAATATCCATTTAAATTACTTGTTTTGATAAAGTTTAACGATTTTATAAAGGACACTTTCTTTAAAGTGTAAGCCATAAAGATGGGAATAACGACAGCCCAAGGATCCGTTAACATTTCAGAGAAATGGTCAAATACCTCAATAGTATCAATAGGATGAACATGGAGTGAGATCAGGGTACCTATCGATAGAGAGGCTAATACTACAGGAGATAAATTAAGATACTTAGCAAAGTGAATAGAGAGAGATAAAAGCACTAAAAATGGGAAAAAAGCATGAAGATTAACACTGAACTGACTAAACCAAATATAATTATCACTCTGTTGCCACACAGGTTTCCATACATCAACAAGTGCTAAAATCAGTGAGAGAGATGAGTTAACAACAATAAATGGGATCAGAGCAACAAAAGACTCTTTTACTGTAATTAAAAAAATACGTTCAGAAGACTGCCACACTCCCAGCATATATAACCCCATCCTTTGGAAATAAAGGGCATTTTGACCACTAAAGAGAAAAATAACAACAGTTAATAACAGTGAAAGCTAAATTAAGTCATAAACTAAAAACTAATACCAAGGTTTTATTTAGATGAATAAACTTTGGGTTTACCTTTAAAAAACAAAAAAGCTGACATTTATGTCAGCTTTTTTAATCAGTTAACGCTCAAATCATCGTTAATTTAGGCAGCTTTTAACTGAGTCTCGATTTGAACAGTTTTACTCTCTTCTACAGCAAGCTCACCGATTGGCAAAATAGTACGACCATACTCAGCATTTAACACTTGTGCCATTGCAAAATAGATAGCACTTGCACCACAGAAAATGCCTTCAAAACCAGCGATAGTACCAATCAGAGCGCTACCGGTGAAATCTCTTGCAGCCAATAGGAAGAATAAAATGGTAAGAGAGCCAAAAACAACCTGCTTAGCACGTGGGTAACGTAAAGAACCTACGAACATAAATGCAGTAAAGATACCCCACATAGTTAGGTACCAACCCATAAAGCCTGCCGGGCTTGCTTCGGTTAGACCCAGTTTTGGCATAACCAATAAGCCAACTAAGGTTAACCAAAATAATCCATAAGAGGTGAAAGCTGTGGTACCAAATGTATCACCACGCTTGAAACACATACAGCCAACGATCACTTGGCCTAAACCACCGTAAAATATACCCATGGCTAAAATCATAGAATCAATCGGGAAAAAACCCGCATTATGGATATTTAACAGTATGGTGGTCATACCGAAACCCATCAGCCCTAATGGCGCAGGGTTAGCTAGCTTAGTTGACATCTTTTTTTCCTACAGGAATAACAAATTAAATGTGTTTGGAATATACGCAGCATCTTATCTAACTCAAGCAGCCTTTCATTCGATGGATCGCTTAGGTGTAAATCATGCGCGGCGCATTCTAGTAGAAGAGATTTAACAGATCAAACAAGAGAGGACGGGGTATTCAAGATCACAAAACAACCAAAAATACACCACCCATCACATAAATACCCACTCTAATCAGAGTTTAGGTAAGCAAGAGTGGTTGAAAATATGAACTAACATGAGGAGCGTCTCACTTACCAAGCAAACAAGAGATCCGTCACACAAATGACATTATGTTAGTTTATGCTTAATTTCCTCAGGAGTCAGCGGGCGGCTCTGACCCGAGGCCAGCGTTTTATCCAACACTATTTGACCTACTGATATTCTATGTAGACCAACAACGGGATTACGAAAACGACCAAACATCCGCTTAATCTGATGATAACGCCCCTCATACAGAGTCACTAAAGCTGTGTGGCTATCGACTATTTCAAGTTCAGCCGGCAAGGTTGTTATATCTTCAAATTCAAAATACATCCCCTTAGCAAAAGCTGAAATATACTCAACAGTCAGTGGGTTTTGCAGCTCTACGCGATATAGTTTTCCAACCTTATACTCAGGATCCATCAACTTTTTCGACCAGCGGCCATCATTGGTTAACAGTAATAAACCTGAAGTATTAAGATCTAATCTCCCAACAATATGCAGACTATCCCTATTATCGCACTCCAGTAGTTCAATTACCGTCTTGTGTTTATCATCAACAGTCGCACTCACAACCCCCACAGGCTTATGCAGCATAATATAGCTAGCTTGATTAGCTTGAATAACTTCATCATTGACACAGATGTGGGAAAACTCATCCACTATAAAGTCGATATCACGAGCAAGTTCCCCATCGACTCTCACTTGACCTTTAGCCAACATTAAACGAACACTTTTACGGTTAACCTTAAGGTGTTGACTAATAAACCTGTCTAAACGGGCACGTTTTGATTCCATTATGACTTCTTAATTGGTTGTACTTTGTAGGCACAACGGCGGGCGCCCTCGATAATATGCTCTTCACGACTTACAGAGGCATCCTCTTGCAGTAAGGTTTGGAATTGCTTCAGCTCTGAGCGACAAAAATTCAAACATCTGCTCGCAGCCGCACAGATTGGACAGTGATTCTCCAATAACCAGTAAAAGTCATCCTCCTGCTCAACGCTTGCCATGTAACCTTCTGCTGTACGCAATTCAACCAAGGCGTTGAGTTTACCTAGCAATGTTTTCTCTACACTTAACCTCTCCTGATACATGGCTAACGAGGTCTCCTCTCTATGGGAGATCAACTTATCGAGCCCAGAATCACCGAATACATTAATAACTGAATCTATTAGCTGTACCGATAACTCTTCATGTCGATCACTAAAATGACTATTGCTCTTAACTGTGAGTGACCAGACTCGCGTCGGCCGACCACGACTGGCTTTAATATCTTCAAAGCTAACGTCACCTTCATCTTCAAGTGCCTGCATATGCTGACGCACTCCCATCGTCGTCAACGACAACTCAGTGGCTAACACTTTAGCGGTTTGCGGCCCTTGAGTCTTAAGGAGTTGAATGATTTTCTCGCTGGTTTTCATAATACCTCTCACCTTTATTACCTAGCATTATTACCGATCTAGCCATTAAGTAAACTTTTTTATTTACTTTATTTGTGTTCTAACCTTTACATTACTTAGTAAAGCAATTACATTACCAAACATTAAATAAACAAAAAGGTTTACTAAATGAATTTACTCATTGTCAGTGGCAGCCAAAGAACTCAATCTCAAAGTGCCAAAGTCGCAAGCTATTTAGCCCAGATAACAACGGAATTCTCACAGAGCAGTCATATTGAGCTATGCACTCATGAGTTACCTTTTTGGGATGGAGAAGCTGAGAGTAAATTAGATAAAGGCAGTCCCTGGCCTATGATCAGTCAAAAAGTAAAGCGCGCCGATGCACTGATATTGATCACCCCTGAGTGGGGTGGCATGGCCTCTCCCCTACTAAAGAATTTTTTACTTATGTGTGACAATCAAGACACTGCCCACAAACCAGCATTATTAGTCTCAGTGGTCAGTGGGATCAGCGGTGCCTACCCCATCGCAGAGCTGAGAATGAATGCGCTTAAAAATAACAAGTTAGTCGCACTGCCGGATCATCTCATCATACGCAATGTTGAAGAGGTGCTTAATGGTAAACCTGAGGCAAACGACAACCAAGTCGCTCACTCAACCACGAGAGAATCAACACTAGAGGGGCGTATTCAATATAGTTTGCATATGCTTTATCAATACGCAGAAGCACTGAGCGGGATTCGAACAAGACACAGCGCTCAGCCCTATCCTAAACAGCAGGAGTATATCTACGGAATGTAAGTAAAGTTGGAGAAAAAGATGAATATGAATCAAGTTACATTTCCGGTCAAGGATATGCACAAGGCCACAGAGTTTTATCGCCTAATGGGTTTTATTCAGATAGTGGATACTCCCCATTATGCCAGGTTTGAGTGCATTGATGGGCACGCTAGTTTTTCACTCTCCCTTCAACCAGAGGAGCAAAAAAATTACGGCGTCATCTACTTTGAGCATCAAGATCTTGACCAGCTAGTAGCCCAACTGATTGCAAAAGGGTTTCACTTTGATCAGATGCCCACTATGGAGAGTTATTTATGGCGAGAAGCCGTACTCCATGATCCTTCTGGAAACAAAATTAAGCTTTACTGGGCAGGCGAAAATCGACTCACCCCACCTTGGAGAGTACAGAAAGATAAACAAGACTTATAAAGAATAAAGCAAATAAAGGAGTTAGTTATGATACATCTAGAGCATCTAAATTTAGTCGTCACAGATATTGAGAAAACACTGAAATTTTACCAAGCAGCCTTCCCCCATTGGAAAGTCAGAGGTGGAGGAGAAGCAAACTGGCACGGGAAAAAGAGAAACTGGGTGCACTTTGGCGATGACTATCAATATTTAACCTTCAATGATGATGGCGTAGGTGAAAATCGAGACTTAACAGGCCATCAAGTGGGATTGGCACACTTCGCTTTTGTCACCTCAGACATTGATAGTGTTATGACTCAATTAGCTGAAGCAGGGTTTAATCTTGATAAAGATGGCGCCGTCGATGAATATAGAAAAAACGTCTACTACCTTGACCCTAACGGCTATGAAGTGGAGTTTGTTCAATACCTAAGTGATATCCCATCACTAAGAAATCGATATGAATGATTAAATTAGCTAATCAAAGAGTTGAATCTGATCAACTCAAACTCTTTTTTTAGCTTATTGCGAATAAGTGGCCATGATAAGCGCCATACAAATACTCTCAATATAAAGCTCATTATCCAATCCAGATAATAAATGCCAACAGAATAAGATAGAAAAAGAAACCTGATACATAGGCAGAAAAAAAGTCATTCTTTGCCAATCGTTTCTCATTGCTAAAGATTGAGGGCATAAAAAGTGGCTTACGTACTCGACCAAAACTAATAAACCTAAGTACTATCGCTCCTGTGGTATACAGGATAAATGAGAGTAAAAACTCCCAAAAAAACCAGAAAAACAGTTCAGCTATGCTTGCTATTAACATATCTTCTCCTCGTTTAACCTCCCACGCTAATGATCTGAGAACAGCTTGCTCAATTAAACAGACTCTCTAACTCTATCTCACTAGAACCACTGTCTAACTAGAAGAACACTGCTCTAACAGGGTTATCCTTTGAGTTTAACCAATACTCTAACCACTCCGTCTGTGAATGTCATGTTAAGCTTTGTTAACCGAAAGTTTAGCCTCCATTTAATTCGCCACCTAGCAAATATAACCAAGTCTACACGCTAGATAAGCAGCTCTCATGCCTCCCTCCCACATAAAAGCGCATTTAATATAAGCCTTTTGATCTCCATCATAGTTTCTAGGTAGTAACTATCACAAACTTACCGTCAGAAAACATTTAACACTTAAACCTGCGATTATTAACATTGAGTAGGGTAACTAAGGAGAAAAAATGAGAATCCTATTCACTATATCTCTTATTCTTAGCAGTTTTGCACTTCTGGCGCAGCCAGATAATAGGGAAAGTTACACTCAAGAGGAGATGGTATTTATTCAATCAGTGATGTACCAACCACTAGCTAAGTTTTGTGCCCGAAAAACTGGAGAAACCGAATACCAAAAATGGTTTAAAGAGTGGCATAGAGGCAATCAAGGTGCGATAACCCAAGGATCTGAAGACTTTACAAATACAGTACTGAGTAACGGTGAACAGGTTGAACGGGTTGTCAATATGTTGATCCATCAAGTTGAAGCTGATTGGGGAGGAAGTGATCAGGCAAACCAAACAGAAAAATGCCTTCAGCTAAAATCTCTATTTCGTTCATAACCCATATTGGTTATAAACATTTTGCTAGCCTGCGATTTGCTTCTGATACTATTTATCAGAATTTGACCTAGCTTCTAATGAATAGAAGCGGATCTCAAATTTTAAATCGTCACTGGCAGGTTCTAATCGGTGAAGGTAATTAGGATGAGCCATAGCGGTCTCATTCGCTTTAATCACCACCTCTTTATCGGTGATCTGAGTATGGCTATTACATCCTAAATACTTTAATACACCACACAAAACATGGATCTGTTCATATACACCCATTTTTGTATAGTGTGGCTCTAGCAAAATCTTAGGAACATTTTCATTAGTATAAACTTGGGTTGACTCGCAATGAGTGTAACCTTTTGGAGTAAACGACATAGTCCGTCCTAACTAAAAAATAGACACTGTTTCAGTGTAGATGGAGATCAGAGAAAGACAAAAGTTGCTTTGCATACTTCAAAGGTTAAACTAGCGCCATAACTTCACTATATATACCCCAATGAATGCTCCATTTCGCTATACCACATCATACATATTAGATAAAAACTACTTCACTGAGTGCTTCGAAGCATCAGTGACAGAAGATAGAACCCTTCAGTCCTACTACAAGACTATCGGTTTTTTCTTGGTAGGTACGGCGCTGCT
Organism: Shewanella nanhaiensis; assembly: GCF_019457885.1. Classification (GTDB taxonomy): domain Bacteria; phylum Pseudomonadota; class Gammaproteobacteria; order Enterobacterales; family Shewanellaceae; genus Shewanella; species Shewanella nanhaiensis. Next base: position 95,571 of record NZ_JAHZST010000004.1, on the reverse strand, counting down.
ACTTACTGGCGTCAACTCCTATGCATCTCTATTTATCATAGGTCTAGGTGCAATAGAGGGGCTAAGTGTCAGATTCAAAAAGAGTTGGTGGCTTTGGCGTCAGATGCTGAGTAAAGCGGCGAACAATGAAGTACAACTCACTATTGATGAACTAGGAATAGATACTCAATCAGAATTTGTGAAAGGACATATCTCTTGGAAAGAGGTAATAGAGCACAAGGTTAGCGATAATGGGTACCTAATTAAGCATTCGGGTGGAACCAGTTACCTGTCAAAAAAGCTGTTGGATACTAACGTCACCGAGTTTATCAAGAGTAAGCTAAAATAACCGCCGCTCAAGAGGCTAAAATAGATACTAATTTAGCCTTTTCCATCCACACCGTCACTGCATCCTCTATACCCTTCAGCACTATCAAGCCTAAGCATTAGTCTAAATCAATCTTAGTAGAAGCCGTTTAGCCTCCAGTCAGCTAAAGTTGAAAAAGGCACTATGGAAATGAGGGCTGACTTCATGAGTTCATATCAACATATCTTAGGTGTATTCTCTCCACACCTTTCCTCTCAATACGCCTTAATGAAGGCACTATTTCTGGCCGATAAATCAAAATCTAAATTGACATTGATACAGCTAGCGACACCTAGATTTGATTTTATGAAAAGTACCAACAAATCCACCGATATGATGCCTTTAGCTGAAAATGACGATCTAATTCTCCAATATCAAAACCTAGGGTTAGAGATTGAAATAAAAGAGGTCAAGAGTAACTCAGTCTCAACAGAGGTATTATCTGAAATAGAGCAAGATCAATACGATCTCGTTATCGTTAACTACAAGCACCATCACCCAGTTTTTCACGAGTTTTTCTTCGCCGAGGAGTGGAGCTTGCTGAGACAGAAACAGATCTCAGTCATGCTAGTCGGTGAAAAACAGTGGCAGCATGAAGGTAATATTTTAACAGCAATAGAGACAGACGATACCAGTGAACAACACTTGAACTTTAATAAAAAGCTGCTTGATGATAGCGAAGAGATAGCCAGCTTATTAGACAATAATATTCATCTCATTAACTGTTTTCATAATAACGACTTAAGCATGGAAGTAACCATTTCCAACTCAACAGATGGTCATCAAGATGTCAAAGCACAACACTGGCTTGATCTAATTGACTCAGCTCAGAACTACCACTTAGAGGATAGTCAACTGCATCTGGTAGAGGGGCTTCCTGATCATATTATTCCAACTATTGCAGATCAATATCATGCCAATATGGTGATAGTGGGTGCAAGTGAGCATCAAGGCTGGTTAAGCCAATTCAAAGGGCACACCAGCGAACAAATCATAGATCAACTTCACTGTGACATTTTGGCTATCAAGCCATCACTTTAGCTCAAACACTATCTGCTAAACAGGGCTAAATAGTACGCACCTGCTATCCTTATACCTATGGTATAAAGCTTTAAAGGTCGAATATGATTATGCCTGCGACTTCACTCTTTTTCAGAACCTCCTTCCTATATTCAAGTTGCAGGCTAAAGACTGTTAAGTTTCGTACAAACCTTTTCCACTCTTACAGTCATTTAGTTCAAACTTGTTCCCTCCTACCCGATAGCGAACACTAATTTATGGCTAATCAAAATAAAAAACAGCCAACAAAAATTGTATTCGCAGAGAGTAAGCTGCATCGTTTATCCCATGCAATTAGTGGAGCAGATATTGGGATCTGGGAGTTTACGCCGTGCACAGAGGAGTGCTACTTCTCACCTAAGCTAAAAGAGTTGATTGGACTCTCAATCGATCACCCTCTCACCTTAAATGAATTGAGGGCAAGAACGAGTCCCACTTATCAGCATCATTTTAATATCTTCCATTCAGATAACCTCACACTAGGTATGCAATGTAATTTCGATTTTAAGATTAAGATTGCTGAGACTGAACGTTGGTTTGAACTAAGAAGTGAGGTTTTCCTCAATGAAGATAACCATAGTACGATTACAGGCTCCTTAACCGACCGAACTCAAGAAAAAGAAGCACTTACAGCATTAAAATTTGCCATTGAAGCAAGAGATAATGCACTAGATGCTGGAGATATTGGAAACTGGCAAGCGGAGCTAAACAGTGACAATGAATGGATTTGGAGTTGGGACAGTCGAGCAAATAAGATGTTTGCCCTGCAGCCAGAAGATATTGGCAATATAGAGAGATGGGCCCAGCAGCTTCATCCTGACGATAAAGAGTCTGCAATTAATGCGGTACAACACAGTTTAACGACGGGTGAGCTTTATGATGAGCAGTATAGATCTGTACCTCCTCATGGGGGGGTCATTTATGTACATGCCAAAGCCAAAATAGGCCGAGATGATCAAAATAGGATCTGCCGTATCGACGGAGTCTGTGTCAACCAAACGCCATTCTTTAATATTCAAGCCGAGCTACAGGAAGCCAATGACAAAGCTGAAGCTAGGGTAAAAACTCGAACTTTAGAGCTACAACAGGCTAAAGAGAGAGCTGAGCAAGCGAATCAAACAAAAAGTAGCTTTTTATCAATGATGAGCCATGAGTTAAGAACCCCGATGAATGCAGTGTTAGGCTCTTTAGATCTGCTTTCGCTCTCGAAACAAACACCAGAATCAAGGGAGCTTATCGAAACGGCTACCACTTCGGCAAAAAATCTCATCTTTATCTTAAATGACATATTAGATATTAACAAAATAGAAGCAGGGAAGATGCAGCTCGAGCAGCGAGACTTCTCTATCACAGAGGTAATAGATAATGTGGTCCAAATATACTACCCCATTGCAAACGGTAAACAGATAAAACTAGATGTCACAGAGGATCCCACTATACCTAAGTATCTGGAAGGCGATGCTGTAAAGGTACGCCAGATAATCTTTAATCTACTGGGAAACGCCTTAAAGTTCACCTCCACTACAACTGACAAACTGGGAGAGGTACAGCTAAACATTAATATTGTTGAGCACAATAGTATTATCTATAAAGTTGCATTTTCCATCATAGATAACGGTATCGGCATAGAGAAAGAGACACAAAAAAAATTATTTACCCCCTTCATTCAGGCTCAACGTTCAACGACACGAGAATATGGGGGGACAGGCTTAGGGCTAGCCATTTGTGGAAACCTAGCACAACTAATGGGAGGAGAGATAGTACTAACTAGTTGCCCTAACGAAGGCGCGACTTTTAAAGTTGAACTGCCATTCTGGCGCTCTAAGCAACATACCGATGAGCCAATATACCAACTGGAAGGCACCAAAATTGTGCTTTTAAATTTAGATGAAACTCATAATACCCAAGAGTTAATCAGACAACACCTAGAAAGCGAAGGGGCGCTCATGAAGGTGTTAGACTCCGAAAGTCAACTTGCCTCAGCCAGAGAATATGACTCTCTTCTAGTCCTAGTCGGCTCCCATCAACACTTCGCACAACTCAAAAACATTCAACATAAGCTTTCAGAGAGTAGTCACCTGATAGTTGCCACCTGTAGAAATGAAATCAGCACATTGCGCCAAATACTTCCCCACACAACAATACTGCCACTGCACCCGATGACTCGACTACAGCTTATTAACTCAATACATAAATCCATGGACAATGAACTATGCTTAGACTTAGATGAATTAGATCTTGAGCAACTCTCAATTGAGGAGACTGCTCAACCCATATCCGATAAAGCAGGGATCTTAGTGGTTGAGGACAACCCCCTCAACCAGAAACTGATCCTTAAGCAACTATCGACCTTAGGGTATAGCTGTGATCTGGCTCACGATGGACTCGATGGCATAGAACATTGGAAGAATGCCGATTATAAACTCATCTTAACTGACTGCCATATGCCAAAACTTGATGGTTATGACATGACAAAAAAAATCAGAGAGCTAGAGAAAGAAAGTGGAGAAAAAGCAATACCCATAGTGGCAGTCACAGGTGCTGCAATGACTGGAGATGCTGACCACTGTTTATCAACTGGCATGAATGATTTTGTTAGTAAACCCATAATTTTAAAAGACTTAAAAGAAGTCGTTGAAAGATGGTATGTGAATGATTGAACCGAATCTAAAAGTATTAAACAAAGATATTATGTTAGATCTTATTGGTGACGATCCAGTGATGATAAGGCAATTTGAAATTGACTTCCTAAAGCAGGCTAAAGAGTCATTACAAAAGATAATTCTTATGTATAACCAGGACTCCTTCACAGCAGTAAAAGAGGAAGCTCATTTTTTAAAAACTTCAGCTGCTGCGGTCGGTGCAGAGCAGACATCTCACCTACTTAAAGCACTGGAAGTTTCAGGAGATGTTGGAGACAAACAAAAATGCAAACATTTGATTTTAGAAATAAAGTCATCACTAAAACAAGTTCATGGAGCCATTATAGATGACAGCTCATCCAACTCCAGCATGCCGTCATCCCAAGGTGATAATGCTCTATGACAATGAAGACGATATTCTAGGAGCTGCAAGTATTATCGCAGAGCAAGTTGATGAATATCGAACTCTTCTTGTGGACAAGACAATCGGCAGTCAAATAAAAGAGTATCGTCCATCAGTGATTTTACTTGCCTTAAGTAGTGTCCAGAAAAGTATTGAGCTCTACACAGAAATCATTACCGATCAAAGCTTAGACTACCCTCACCATAGCATTTTACTCTGTAAAAACCGTGAATCTGGTGCCGCATTTCGATGTTGCATTAAAGGACTATTTGATAACTATTTCGTTTACCAACCCCTATATGAAAAGTTCCGCCTTAAGATGATTGTGCACAATGGGCTTCTTATTAGCCAGTCAACCAGTCAGTACATAGGCTTTCAAGACGAACAGCTAGAAAGTCTAGGAGAAGATCTAGAGCATCTAATTGATGAAGGAGGGGCATGCAAGCATTCACTGCTTAACTCCATCGCAGATTGCAAAAAAAGCTTAGCGACACCAAGTACAAAGGATCCTGAAAACTCAGTTTCAGAACAGCTGCTCCAAAAAATAAATGAAACTCATATCGAGCCTCTTCTTGCCGAGTTAGAGGGAAACATAAAAACAGGGCTAGATAATATGATTAACCAGCTACTAGTCAAGCAAGTTGGAATAAAAGAACTTGAAGCCAGAGTAGCCCAGATGAATAAAACAGCCATACCAGATCAACAGAGCATTCTTGAAGCACTCTCAAATACAGCCAATACGCTAACTAATGAAAAACCAGCAAAAGACAGGGTAAAAATTCTGGTAGTAGAGGACAATCAACTTTACCGAGATATGCTAGTCAATATACTAAAAAAGGAGAGTTTTGATGTTGATGAAGCGGCTGATGGCTTAAGTGCACTAAAAAAAATCAAGAGTAAACAATACGCACTTGTCTTAATGGATCTCTTTATGCCTAACTTAGATGGGATAAATACAACAAAACAGATAAAGGCGATAAATGGCAATAAATCTCTGCCCGTCATTGCATTAACGGGAAACAAGAATAAAGATCTCATCAAAACTTGGGCCGAGCAAGGGCTAAAAGGTTACATCCTTAAGCCTTCAACTAAGAAAGAGATCCTTGAGGCTGTTAATAAAGTACTTAACTAGTATGTTGTAACGTATCAAAAATATCCCCCCCTCTACTCCCTATTAGATAAAAACAGCAATAAATGAGCTAAAGAAAATGCAGCTGCTATGATTAGCAATAGGATTGTTTTGTGGAGTACAGAAGGATATGTACGAAGACTCATCGATTAACCTCACCCCATTTCCTATCATGGTCTGCAATAAAGATGGATGCATCTTGTATGTCAATTCAAACTTCCAAAATGAGTTCGATATTACCAACAAAAAGTTATCAGGTGCCTTGGCACATACCTGCTTTCAAATCTTTAAAGACAGAGACGGCAACAGCCATTCGCAATTCCAACAACAACTCATCTCACAATGTAATTTTTTCTCCTTTTTAACCCTAAATGGGAAGAATATTTGCGTCAATGTCTCCATTAATAAAAGCCCTCTTAACCGTAATGACTATTGGCTTATCGTTAATAAATGTAGAACCTGCCAAGTAAAAGAACATAAAACTAACAGCAAATTGGATAGAATAAACCACGCAATAAAGGGAGCAAATATCGGGATTTGGGAGCTAGACCCTCTTCAAAATCATAGTTACTTCTCCTCAACCTTTAAGAAGCTAATCGGTCTGGATTTAGACTCCCAACTCGACTGGTTTAGCTTTTTAAGTATGCTCCCCCCACAGGAACAGAATAAGTTTGATATTTTCCATAATCATAAACTTGAGATTGGAGAAAAATTCAACCTAGATTGTCAAATCCGAGTTAGAAATCGTGATAGGTGGTTTGAACTCAAAGGAGAGGTGATTCTCCTTCAAAATAATCGTCCTAGTATTACAGGCTCTCTTATGGATTGTACTCCAGCTAAAGAGACCCTCTTTGCACTTCATGAAGCGATCGATAGTAGAAATATAGCACTAGACGCCGGCAATATAGGTAACTGGCGCGGTGAAACCAACAGCGAAAATGAGTGGGTATGGGACTGGGACGAACGTGCGAATAAGATGTTTGAACTTGCGCCTCACGATATAGGAAACTTTGAGTCCTGGGCTAAAAGGTTGCACCCAGATGACGTTGAGCAAGTACAACTCGCTATCGAGCACTCTTTGGCTACAGGTGAATTTTTCAAACAAGAGTATCGCGCCCTTCTCCCAAGCGGAAAGATCAAACACATGCTTGCCAAAGGGCAAGTTGGTCGAGATTCCAACCATGTGGTTTGTAGAATTGATGGGATCTGTATAGATCAAACAGCACTTTTTGAAGTGCAAAGAGAGCTACAAAAAGCAAATAACGAACTTGAAGAGAGAGTCACACAACGAACCATTGAGTTTCAACAGGCAAAAGAGAGAGCCGAAAAAGCCAACCAAACCAAAAGTGAATTTCTCTCAATGATGAGTCATGAACTTCGCACCCCAATGAACGCAGTCATAGGGTCACTCGATCTTCTCCGTCTAAGTAAACAATCATCAGAATCGATGGAGCTAATCGAAACTGCCACTACCTCTGCAACCAACCTCATTAGCATTCTCAATGATATTCTGGATATCAATAAGATTGAAGCTGGAAAAATGCAGATAGAACACAGTAGTTTCTCAATCAATGAAACCATTGATAATTTAGTCAAGATGTTCCTACCCAGCGCACAAAAGAAACAGCTACAGCTAAATATTAAAGAGTGTTCAGCAATACCGAGCCGGATAGTCGGTGACGCAATAAAAGTCAGGCAGGTTTTATATAACTTAATGAGCAATGCCATCAAATTCACCAACTCAGAATTAGCACAGGGGAGAGTCTATTTAAGCTGTGAGATATCACAACAAAATGAAGATCTTCTCTACATAAAATTTACTATCGAAGACAATGGCATAGGGATCAATGAATCAGATCAAAGTAAGTTATTCGCCCCATTCACCCAAGCCCAAAAATCAATAACTCGAAAATATGGCGGCACTGGACTTGGATTGGCCATTAGCAGAAACCTAACCCACCTTATGGGCGGAGAGATAACCTTGATGAGTAAGGAGGGTGTAGGCTCCACTTTCACCGTCGAACTCCCTTTTTCACTGATAATGGATGAACAGACTGAGCCAAAGCTAAATAACTGCAGCATAGGTGTGATCACTCAAGGTCAAAATCTAGGCTTAAATGGAACCATCATTAAACAGTTGGAGAGTGAAGGAGCCCGCGTTGAATCCGTTGATATCGAGGAGTTAGATATAGCTCTTATCAACTATGATCTTCTCTTACTTATCCCTGGTTCATTGTCTAGTTCACAAACTTTACTTCAGCAGCTTTACCAAAGACAGGAGCAAGCAAGAAAATTCTTGATTGCTATTCCAAGGGGTGAACTTCCTCAGGCTCGCAAACTCATCCCTCACAAACATATACTCCCAGTTGAACCTATAACTAAGATTCAACTCCTTGAGTCAGTACAAGCTGTCATTGAAGAGCAGGAACTAAATTTAGATTTAGAGCTAGAACTTGAATTAAATGAGTTAACTTTTGATGACATCGAAATTGACTCAAAGAGCAATCAAATTCCCACCACCTTGGCAGATATTCTTGTCGTTGAAGATAACCCACTTAACCAAAAATTAATTGTAAAACAGCTCAGTAAGTTAGGTTATCAATGCGACCTTGCCGATGATGGCATTGGTGGTATTGAGAATTGGAAAAATATGGATTACAAGTTAATTTTAACCGATTGTCATATGCCAAACCTTGACGGCTACAGTATGACAAAGCAGATCAGGGAATTAGAGGAGAAAAGTGATAAAAAGAAAGTGCCAATTATCGCCATAACCGGTGCAGCGATGAGCGGCGACGCCGAACGCTGTTACTCCATGGGTATGAACGACTTTGTAAGTAAGCCAATTATTTTAAAAGATTTAAAGAAAGTTATGGATATCTGGTACGAAAAAACAACGTAAAAATGCATATGCTAATTTAATCATGCTCATAACTAAGCTCACAGCAACTACAGGGAGTAATTGTCCATGTCACCAAAACCTAGTCTGGCCTGCCGTCACCCCAAAGTCATTATGATATTTGACAATGAAGACGATATTTTAGGCGCCGCTAGTATTATCGCAGAGCAAGTAGAGGACTATCGAACACTTTCTGCGAGTGTCAATATTGGTGAAAAAATAAAAGAGTTAAAACCCTCTGTCATACTGTTCGCTCTAGCAACAGTAGAGAAAAGTATTGAGCTATATACAAAAGTCATTACAGATAAAAGTCTAGACTATCCCCATCAAAGCATACTCTTATGCAAAAATCGTGAGTCAGGTGTCGCTTTTCGCTGCTGTATCAAAGGGCTCTTCGACAATTATTTCGTATACCAACCATTGTATGAAAAATTTCGATTAAAAATGATTGTACACAATGGCTTACTTATCAGCCAAACAACAGAGCAATACATTGGATACCAAGAGGAACAACTGGAAAACGTTGATAAAGACCTCGCTCAGTTAATTGACGATGGAGGCGCATGCAAGCAATCCTTATTAAACTCAATAGATAAGTGCAAGAAAAGCCTCAATAAATCCAATGAAGCTATGATAGAGAAAGAGGTTGACACAAAACAAGACACTAGGCAGTTGATCGATAAAATTAATAAACAACATATCGAACCTCTACTTGCAGAGTTGGAGTGCAACATAAAGAGCACGCTAGATAGTATGATTAATCAATTAATTGCCAAACAGGATGGACTCACAGATCTAAAAGAGCAAACATCCCTAAAAAACAGGGTGCAAGTACCTGATCAAGCAAAAATTATAGAGGCATTAGCCCTCACCCCGACACAACAAGCCTCCCATAATGACGCCATTGAACAAACTGAACTAAAAAAAATATTAGTGGTGGAAGATAATCAGATTTATAGGAACATGTTAGTCAATATTTTAAAGAAGGAGCAGTTCAATGTTGACGCTGCCGATGATGGCTTACATGCATTAAAGAAGATCAAACAGAACAACTATTCACTGGTTCTCATGGATCTGTTTATGCCCAATTTAGACGGAATTAACACAACAATACAGATAAAATCAGCCTCAGGCGGAAAAAAGCTCCCTATCATTGCACTCACTGGAAACAAAAATAAAGAGCTGATTAAAACATGGGCTGAACAAGGGCTTAAAGGCTATATTCTAAAGCCCTCCTCTAAATCTGAGATACTCGAGGCAGTACATAGGATAATTAACTAGCCTAAGTTATAACCCTAAGTATTGATCAGCAGAAAGAGTGAGAGTTTAGCGATTTAGCACTTGCTGGCGCTGCTGTTCATTCCCCATGGCCAATAGTTTAGGAGAGTCGGATTGAGACAGTGAGAAGTCACTCTTCCCCTGCCAGCCAAACCAATCAATATCAATTAAGGACTGAGCAATAGGGCCACCTAAGGTATTTCCCGGCCCAAGTACAATCAACTTGTCGGGAGCGAACTCCTTAACCGCAACCTGTACGGCCTTGGTAAAATCATACGTTTGAGTCACCTGCGCCCCTAAAGTGTAATCTCTTAATTTTGCGATATCGGTACTTTGAGGAGTCCAGATCCCCCCCTCACCATCAATCAACGGCACAGAGGGCTTGCTAAATAACGACTCCCCCAGAGATGCCAAGCCACGTGTCGATACATCGCCCAGAAGCGGAGAGTGAAAAGCGCCATGATTATAGAGTCGCATTGGATAGCGATCATCGATACTGGGAAGAAGCGACTCGAGTCGTTTTAATCCCGCCTCATTACCCGCCAAAACTCGATAACCCCCCAATAGAATTGAGGTATAAACTTCGCTGCCAACTTCATCATTAACTTGTTCAATTGCTTTATCGATTAAGTCGCTCTGGGTTTTATCCTGTTTCCACTCCTCATCCATCTCAGGATAGATAAGTTGGCCACCAATAAGCCCTGTCTGCATCATAGAGCCCATGGTATTTATCACATCAATTGCCCCATCGCCATCTAATGCTCCAGCGCAAGCGAGTGCAATGTACCAGCCCATGGAGTTCCCCGTCACAGCAACAATTTCATATTTATCAGTATCAATATCCATAAAATCGGCCATGGCACAGGCGTAGATTAATGCCGATGCATTTTCACCTGCCGTATGCAGTTTAAACGAATACTTGTCACGTCCATCAAGGGCTTTAATACTCTCTTGTTGCAGCGGCTTTCTATAAGCATCAATCCCTTCAATAAAGGCTAGTTTGTCGCTATGAAGAGAATGAAGGTACCCCAACTCCTCCTTGTTATAGCTACCTCTTCCTGGCGCAATAACCACAACTCTCTCTCTCTTATTTTCAACAAGACTTGTCTCAACACTCATATCTTCACAGCGCCTCTTTTAGTAGAGATTGGTTTAGCTCTTTACCTATTAAGTTCATTGCAGCTTCAATAATGCTCTCTTTAGACGGTAGTGGTAGCGTCGCGGCATCGGCAAGTGGAATGAAGCAATCATCGGCGGTTAATCTAGCAATTGGTGGACAAGCTTCCCCTAACGTCTCAGCAAAACCTGTCATTAATGCTTCGCTGATAGACCCTGTCTTACGACACTCATCAACAATTAAGATATGTTTGCACTCTTTCGCTTGCGCTACGATCCCATCAATGTTCAATGGCGCAAGCCAACGAATATCAATAACTCTGACCTTTAGCCCAGTTTCCATTAATGCCTTTTGCGCCTGACGACTCAAGTAGTACCCATTGGCATAGCTGATAATACAGAGCTCATCACCCCTCCCCTCAGTGGTTATATCACCCAGTGCCAGAGGCGTTGAATCCTGTTCAGGAATATAATCACTGGCCCATAAACCATCGCCTGTTTCATGCAGATCTTTGGTCATATACAGGGCAATAGGCTCAAGAAAAATCACCACCCTTTGCTCTTCACGGGCAAGCCTGACACTCTCTCTTAACATGGCAACAGCGTCAGCACCATTTGAAGGACAGGCGATTATTAATCCTGGAATATCTCTGAAAACAGCAAATGAGTTATCGTTATGAAAATGCCCGCCAAACCCCTTTTGATAACCAAGGCCAGCAATGCGGATCACCATAGGATTGGTGAACTGTCCATCGGAGAAGAATGGAAGTGTCGCCGCTTCTCCTCGAATTTGATCTTCGGCATTATGCACATAAGCGAGAAATTGTATCTCAGGGATAGGCAAGATACCGTTATGAGCCATACCAATGCCTAACCCCAAAATAGAGGTTTCATCCAGCAGGGTATTGATCACTCGGTTAGGTCCAAAGCGCTCCACCAGCCGAGAGGTCACATGGTATACCCCCCCTTTTTTACCCACATCTTCACCACAAACCACAATATTGTCTAAACGCGCCATCAACTCTGTTAGGGCTAAATTCAGCAGCTTGCCCATATGAAGTGGCTTACTTAGAGCCAGTTTATCCGCTTTAAATAGCTCCGCTCGACTGAGCTCATCTAAACAGGGTTTATCGCTAACATCACGCTTTTGAGGAACAATTGATGCCATCGCCTGTTCAATAGTTTGCAACTTAGGTCTAGTCACAGCCATCTTAGCGATCGCTTCAATGCGCAGCTTCATGGATTGATAGAGGGCGACTATCTGCTTTGAGTTCATCAAACGGGCTTCTATGAGTTGCTGAGCCGTCACAATTAACGGGTCTTGAGCCTCATTTTCAAAAATATGCTCCTTCTTCATGTAGGCTATCTCGGCATCACTGCCCGCATGGCCCATTAAGCGTACGGTTCTAACGTGAAGAAATACTGGCTTTCTATGCACTCTTGCGTAATCGGCCGCTTCCCTGCTCACCTTATAAGTATCTAAGATATCTCTCCCATCGCAGTAAAAATATTTAAGTGAGGCGCGTTGACTAAAGCTCGCCGCAATCCAACCTTTAGGGGTCCGTGTGGAGATCCCGATGCCATTGTCTTCACAAATAAATACCAGGGGCAGTGGAACCTGCTGATATGCTGCCCAACAGGCTGAATTAATGGCACTCTGTGCGCTAGCATGATTGGCTGATGCATCACCAAAATTACATAGCACAACACTGTCTGACGGCATTTCAGAGGCGAGCTCTAATCTCTGAGTCAAAGGAATACTCAAAGCTGCTCCCACCGCTTTAGGCAAGTGAGAGGCGATAGTTGAAGTCTGAGGTGGAATATTTAACCGTTTGCTCCCTAACACCTTGTGACGACCACCTGAGGTTGGGTCATCACTGGAGGCTGCAAAAGATAGCAACATATCGTAAAGAATCGTTTCACCAGCGAGTTGACGGCTCCGCTCTATCATAAAGGCGCCACTTCGATAGTGTAGAAAAGCCATATCCGTCGGTCTAAATGTGAGTCCGTAAGCCGCATTCCCCTCATGACCTGAGCTGCCAATAGTATAGAAGCCTTGATTTCTCGCCCGCATCTTACGAGACTCAAGATCAAGCAAGCGACTCTTAAGTTGAGACTCAAACATACCGATAAAGTCACTGTCTGACAGACCCAGCTTTCGATGATCCCAGCCCTCACCGATATCACTAAAATCTTGCTTCTTGACTCGCTCAATAAAACTTCTATCTAACGCGACTGCCCTATCTTCCATAATGCTTACTCACCCCATGACTAACAACGAAGATAGTTAACCAAGAGGCTAATCTTCATCAATATTCCAAACAAAAAAGGAGCCTTAGGCTCCTTAATACTCGCGTTAACTAAAAGCCTGGATCCCTGTCTGGGCACGGCCTAAAATAAGGGCATGAATATCGTGAGTCCCTTCATAGGTATTCACCGCTTCTAGATTCATCACATGGCGAATGATATGGAACTCATCTGAGATACCATTGCCGCCATGCATATCACGAGACATACGGGCGATATCTAACGCTTTACCGCAGGAGTTTCTTTTAATTAATGAGATAGCTTCAACAGGTAGGGCATCTTGATCCATTAACCGCCCCGCTTGTAAACAGGCAAATAGACCCGTTGTTATTTCAGTCTGCATGTCCGCTAACTTCTTTTGAATAAGCTGATTGGCGGCCAAAGGACGGTTAAACTGAACTCTGTCTAAGGTATACTGACGCGCACCATGCCAGCAAAACTCGGCAGCGCCAAGCGCTCCCCAAGCAATGCCATATCTGGCTTTATTTAAACAACCAAATGGCCCTTGCAACCCCTCAGCATTGGGCATTAATGCAGATTCTGGAACCTCTACATTATCCATAACGATCTCACCGGTCACCGATGCACGCAACGAGAACTTACCCTCAATTTTAGGCGCGCTTAACCCTTTCATCCCTTTCTCTAGAATGAAGCCGCGGATCTTACCCTCCAATTTGGCCCAGACAATAAACACATCGGCAATGGGTGAATTAGTGATCCACATCTTGGCACCATTAAGCCTATACCCTCCGTCGATACGCTCAGCGCGAGTCTTCATGCCGCCAGGATCTGAGCCTACATCTGGCTCGGTGAGACCAAAACAGCCCACCCACTCACCCGTAGCTAACTTAGGCAGATATTTCATTCTCTGCTCCTCGCTGCCATAGGCATAGATAGGATGCATCACCAAGGAGGATTGCACGCTCATGGCCGAACGATAACCACTGTCCACACGCTCTATTTCACGGGCTACCAGTCCATAGCTAACATAATTGACATTCGAGCAGCCATATTTTTCAGGCAGGGTCGCACCAAGTAGACCCATCTCACCAAGCTCATTCATGATCTCCCGATCAAAATGTTCCTCACGGTTAGCCATTAACACCCGACTCATCAGCTTATCCTGAGCATAGTCATATACACTGTCGCGTATCATTCTCTCCTCATCAGAGAGTAAAGCGTTTAGCTGTAAAGGGTCTGTCCAGTCAAAATGCACTCGCGCCATGATGTTATCCTTAATTAGGGCAAAATTATTCACAATCGTTATTGGTTACAATAAGCATAAATTAGCTTTAGGAAAAATAGTCTTTTTCTTTATCATCCATAGATTTTACCTATGGGGTCATCTATTGAGTAAAGCTTGATGACACGGTAAATACAACATAAAGATAAAAAATTAACACGATTAAGGATCACTCAAAAAACATAGTAACAACCAAGATACAACACCTTGAAAGCACTAACCTTGCCCATGTATCACTTTGCATCAAAATGCACAAAACTTCTGCCTAACGCTCTTTGATGATGTTACTCTGTTACTTGATATGTTAATTCTGTAATAAGTATATAAACGGTGTCATGAATAGGCTAAAACTGCTCTCCCTCAGCGCTATTTTTATCCCCTTCCTCTCTTGGGGTGATATAGACGTACCTTGTGAAAATGATCTTGAATGCATTGAGGTTGGTCAATGGGATCTGGGTATTGCATTTGGTTATGGCGAGCGCAGCAACCCCCTGAAAGATTACTCTGACATCCCTATCTATTTAGTGCCTACCTTTGCCTATTACGGTGATAGCTGGTTTTTCGACAACGGAAATATAGGGTACACCTTAGTGGAAGAGGAGAAATACACACTCAACCTTTCCACTAGCTTCAGTACCGACAGCGCTTACTTTCAACGTTGGGACCCTTCGAATATATTTCTAGCTGGTTCCAACAAGTTTGAAGCTAATTCAATAGCAGCAAATGGGCGAACTCTGCTTATGAGTGAAGAGCCTAAGCCCGATGTGGGTCCTCTAGAGAGACGCAAATTTACCTACTTAGGTGGCCTTGATGCATTTATCTATACTCGAGCTGGCATCCTCAACTTATCACTCGCCCACGATATGCTAAATGTGCACCAGGGCACCGAAGCCAGAGCAAAATGGCTCTATAATCTTCCCGTTCAGAATTGGAATTTCGAATTTGCACTCAGATTAGACTGGAAAAGTGAAGAGGTCGTAGATTACTATTACGGCGTTAGAAAGAGTGAGAGTCCCTATTGGAATCAAGCTTACCAAGCTAAATCAGCATTAAATGTAGGGATTGAATTGACTACCCATTACGTCATGACTCAGCACTGGGATCTCATATTTTTAGCCAGATACACTCAGATTGCCGATGAAATAGCCAATAGTCCGCTACTAGATCAAGACCATACCAGTACTTTTTATCTTGGTACAAGTTATAGGTTTTAAGGGTGCAAATTACCAAATTCATAACACGCTTACTCCTGCTCCTCTCCCTCTTCATCGTGGGCAGTAGTCAGATATTTGCTGATGAAGCAGATGAATTAGGCGCCAAGCTCACAGTATCACCAGAGTTTTGTATAACTTCAGGTGAGCAACTTACCTGTGATCTCAAGGTACTACTTGAGTGGAAAAATCAGCAACCAAGAGCTATCTGCATTTTATCTGACTATGAAAACATGGCTAAGTGGTGCGCAGAAGACGATAAAGCAAATTCGTTAAGTTTGAATGTAAGCACAACTGAAGACATTCAATTTGTAATGATAGATAAAGAAACACATGAAACACTCGCTGGGGTAAAACTTAAAGTCACACAGACTGCAGAGCCCAAAGTGAGAAGACGCTTCCGTAACCCTTGGAGTTTATTCTAATGACAGACCCTCAATCGACCCATAGAGTCTTACTGGTAGAGGACGATATTCGCCTTGCCAACTTGATTGTGGATTATTTAAAGTCCCATGGAATGCACGTTGAAGTTGAGCGTCGCGGTGACACAGTACTAACTCGCCTGATTAACTATAAACCAGACATTATATTGCTGGATATTATGCTACCAGGAATGGATGGGCTCACTTTATGCGAGAAGTTACCCGACTACTTTGCTGGTCCCATCTTATTGATGAGTGCATTAGGTTCAAACGAAGATCAGATCAAAGGTTTAGAGCTAGGTGCCGACGACTATGTCGTTAAACCTGTCGATCCCGCTCTGCTTATCGCCAGAATTAATAACCTTTTGCGCCGTACCGCTAAACCGCCGAAGGTTGAATCTCACTGCTTATCATTCGGTAAGCTGAGCATAGATCCTCATACTCAGGCTATTAGACTTGGCGACCTTGAAGTGGATCTAACCAGCCATGAGTTTGAACTACTTTGGCTATTAGCATCTCAAGCTGGACAGGTCTTAAGCAGGCAATATATCTACCAATACCTGTTGAATATCGACTTCGATGGTAAAGACAGAAAGATAGATGTCAGAGTCTCAAGACTAAGAAAGAAGCTGGGCGACAACATAGAGACCCCGTTCCGAATTAAAACGGTTTGGGGCCAAGGTTACCTCTTTGCGCCAGAAGCTTGGACAAATTAACTCAAGAACCTCAATTTAACTGCGTATTAATGGAATAATCGATTGAAACGACTTTTTATCAGCCTATACCTGCTTATCAGTTTAAGCATCTTAGGGATAGGCTGGACACTCGATAATATTTGGCAAAACAATGTCGAAGATAGCGGCGCAATGGATGCACCGCTCATTGCGCTGGCACAACTTCTAGGAAAACTGCCAGAGCAGGAGCGACTCGATTATTTAAACCAGATAGACCACTCTCCTAACTATCCTCTTGAGCTTGTAGACTCAGCTCAAATCGCCCTGTCAGATCATAGCGCCCTGAGTGACAACAGTGTGCTTATAACTACAGTAAGCGATCATTTCGAGCTGCATTTTATCAAGGTTAACAACCAAATTTTGGTCGCAGGCCCTATTGAGATAGATCCCAGAGCTAGGCTACGCAAGCTTTTTACCCTCTTGTTCTATCTCTCTTTAGGCCTAATAGCCCTTATCTGGGTATGGCCACTTTCAAGAGATTTAAAGACACTGCGCAATGCGACCCAAGAGTTTGGACAAGCAAAATGGAACACCCAAATAGAGCTATCCCCCAGATCGCAAGTGCTCCCTTTAGCCACAACCTTCAATGAGATGGCGAAGCAGATAAGTAACCTAATAGAGAGCCAGAAGCACTTATCAAATGCGGTTTCCCATGAGATCCGCACCCCCCTTGCTAGATTGAAGTTTGCCTTAGCTTTAATGCCGCAGTACTGCCTGCCAGACTCAGATGAGCAGCGCAGATCCGAATTTCTCGAAGAGATGAAACTTGATGTAAAAGAGATGGAGAACCTGCTTCAAGAGCTACTCACCTATGCCAGTCTGGAGTCTCAACAAAAAGAGGTCAATCTTGAACATTGCGATCTCACGGCTTTGACTTTGCAAACAATTAAACGCCTCTCATCACAAAATACACCACCAATTCACTTCAATAAGGGAGCACAACCAGCCTATATAATGGGCGATCCTTCACTGATTGAAAGAGCAATACAGAACCTCGTTACCAATGCCCAGCGATTTGCCCAAAACGCCATTGATATAAAAATTGAACAAGATAAACAACTTGTCACTCTTAGTGTCACCAATGATGGACCTGGGATCCCGAAGGAAGATCAAGCTAAAATTTTTGAGCCTTTCTACCGTAGCAAGTCAGTGCAAAATGGCAATAAAGGCCATGGTTTAGGTCTCGCCATCATTAAGCGGATAATGGAGCGGCATCAAGGAGAGGTTGAGCTTATCAGCTCAGATGAAAAAACCAGTTTTATCCTAACTTGGCCTAATCCTAAGTAATATCAATCAATATAAATTATTCAAGAGTAAAGTCATCGACCGATAAGCTAGGCTCTTCAGGATCGCTTATTTCAAAATCAAAGGAAGGATTGAGATCCGCACGTTCCTGTAATAACTGGGCTTTTCTCGCCTTCAAAATTGCTAGTTGGCGACGACGTTTCCTCTGTTTACAGAGACGAATCACATCGTATTTTTTCGCATCTGAAAACTCCAGCCAATTAAAACGTTCATCCCGATTACGTAAGCACCCTTTACAATAACCTCGAGCATCGGTCTGACATACACCAATACAGGGGCTTTGAATTTCAAAAAACTCTAACTGTTCCATCAATGTTCGCCCCCTATGACAAAAATAACCGTTATCTTAAACATAACTGATTTGTATTGAGCTGGCTAATAGCAATAGCGAGGAAAACACTTGCATCTGACTAGATAACAGATCAAATTGGTACCCTGTCTCTCTGTTTAGGAAACAATGATGAAACCTTTAAACTTCTCAGGCCTTCTTTTTGCAGCGCTTCTCCTAACAGCTTGTAGCAGCACACCTAAGAGTGACTATGATATTGATTATGACTTTAGCCAACTCAATAGCTTTTTTGAACAAGCACCCGCTGAATCAAGCGATCCACTCAGTGCATCAAGGATACAAACTGCAATCACAGGTACACTGTTAGATAAAGGGTTTAGACGAGATGAGGAGCAGGCCGACTTCCATGTCACGTTTGGATACCGAATTGATGATAAGCCCAAAGATTCAGGCCTCTCCATTGGACTTGGAACGGGTACATGGGGCAGTGGCGGCGGAGTTAGTGTCGGCACAAGCGTAGGAGTGCCAATTGGCAGCGACACTGCCAAGATCCAAACGATTCAAATTGATATTCTTGATCCCCTCACCAATCGACTTATTTGGCGAGGAACTGACAGCTTTGACTATGATTCCGGTGGAGAGCAGAAAGCGGCAGCAACCCAAGCCACGGTGAAAAAAATCCTCAATCAGTTTCCACCAGAGAAGTAACCTATAACTCATAACAAATAAGGGAAACCTCATGGTTTCCCTCTCCACCATTTAATCATATAAACTGCCATGTAACACATCAAGGTCATAAAACTGTCGTCAAATAGCCATAATATAGCATTAGATTAATCCGCTTAATGAAAGGTCTAACAGACCGTTGCAGTATCACTAAATGGAATCCTCAACATGCGTACCAAACAGATTAGTCTATCCGCCATTCTCATCACATTCACTTGCAGTGCCCTGCTCATAGGATGTCACGATAACAGTGAAAATGAGCCAAAAGTGCCTGCTCAACTCGGACCCAGACCGTTTTTTTTAGTTAACCAGATGCAAGATAGTGAGCTTAAAACCGCACTTGAGCAATGTAGTGACCACTCGTTTTATCGCACCGACTTCTCCATTGGCCACCGCGGCGCCGCCATGCAGTTTGCAGAGCATACTAAAGAGTCCTACCAAGCAGCTATCGACTCCGGCGCAGGTATTGTCGAGTGTGACGTGACTTTTACTGCCGACAAAGCATTAGTCTGCCGTCACTCTCAATGCGATCTGGCCACCACGACCAATATATTATCTATCCCTGAACTGGCAAACCAATGCTCAGCCCCTTTTACCCCTGCCGATCCAACCAATGGTATACAAGCCATTGCCAAGTGCTGTACAAGCGATATCACCCTAGCTCAATTTAAGACCCTTAAAGGTAAGATGGATGGTGTAAATCCAGATGCAACAACTGTAGAGGAGTATATGGCTGGCACAGCAGATTGGCGTACAGATCTCTATTCTGGTAATGGCACTTTAATGACCCATGCACAGAGCATAGAGATGTTCAAAACTGCTGGCGTTAAGATGACTCCTGAGCTGAAATCACCAGAAGTTCAGATGCCATTTGATGGGTTCACTCAAGAGGAGTACGCCCAAAAAATGCTAGATGAATACATTGCTGCCGATGTTCCACCATCACAGGTATTTCCCCAATCTTTTGAACTTGAAGATATTCAATATTGGATAGCCAATTCACCGGAATTTGCCAATCAAGCCGTATTTCTCGACGACAGATACGATGATGCTGGTTTCGATCCCCAAAATCCTGAAACTTGGTCGCCCTCTATGGATGAGCTAAAAAACCAAGGTGTCGAGTATATCGCTCCACCACTTTGGGTCTTAGTTACACTAGATAACGAACATAAACTTGTGCCCTCTGAATACGCCAAAGCTGCAAATATTGCCCAGCTTAATATCATCACCTGGACACTTGAGCGCTCAGGCTTATTGATAAACGGTGGCGGTTGGTACTATCAGAGCATCACAGATGCCATTGACAATGAAGGTGATGCCTTCGAACTATTAGATATGTTAACCAAAGATGTTGGCGTTAAAGGGGTGTTTTCCGACTGGCCAGCAACCGTGACCTACTATGCTAACTGCATAGGAATTTAACCCTTAAAAATAGAGGAGATAGCCAACATAGGCTAACTCCTCATTTATGATAAAAACTACTTATGGGCATTGACTGTTCTATCTGATGCCCACTCTCGTAGTGCATCAAGCTTTTCACGCATCACCACCGAAAGCGGCCTTGTTTTCATTAACTCATCGATTAACAGCCCCTGATCCAATGTGAGCTCTGATGCTCTGGCAGTATAGATAGCGGAGATTATCGCCTGCTCTATCTCAGCACCGGAAAAACCTTGGCTGGCATTAGAAAGCTCAGCCAGATTAAATTGACTCAGAACCAGTCCACGACGTTTAGCATGAATAAGAAAGATAGCCTTGCGGATCTCATCATCGGGCAAGTCCACAAAGAAGATCTCATCCATTCGCCCCTTACGCATTAACTCTGGTGGCAGCGCCGAAATATCATTGGCTGTCGCCACCATAAACACTTGTGACTTTCGCTCTGCCATCCAAGTCAAAATGGTGCCTAAAATACGGGTTGAAACACCATCGTCACTATTTCCACCACTCAAGCCTTTCTCTATCTCATCAATCCAAAGCACACAGGGAGACATCAGATCCGCAAGCTCTAAGGCATGTCGAAGGTTCTTCTCTGTTTCACCAATGTATTTATTATAGAGCGCCGACATATCCAGTCGCAGCAGTGGTCTCTGCCACATCCCCGCAACCGCTTTAGCTGCTAAGCTCTTACCGCTTCCCTGTACACCAAGCAATAGGATACCTTTTGGTTGATCTTCAAGGTTCTGAGTGCTTGTTGATGGTGCTCTGTGTTTCAACCACTGCTTTAAGTTATGTAAGCCCGCCACCTGAGAGAAGTCACTGGTGTCATATTCAAACTGCAGTACACCTTCCAAATCTAGCAGTTCAAACTTTCCCTTATTAACCATATCGACATCAGAGTGAGTAATGGCACCATCGTCAACAATGGCTTTGTGCGCTAGGCGACGAGCATCATCGAAGGTTAACCCTTTTAAATTTTCTGCAAGCTTAAGCACTGCCGAGTCATCGACATCAAGCATTACTCCTTCAGCCCTGACCTTATCAACTTGCTCATAGATCAAGTTCTGCAGTTGTGCCCCATTAGGCAGAGATAACCTAAAGTGAGCACAGTAACGCTTAATCTCCGGCGGGATCTCAAATGCATGACTAACCAAGACAAGCGTGTGTTTGAGCGACTCATACTCAAGAGCTATCTCTTTGAGCAGGCGTACATTTTTAGGAGCATTCTCTACAAAGGGGTGAAAATCACATAACACATAGATCCCCTGCTGATCTGTAGACTTTATCTGACCTAAGATATCGGCAGGCTCACTGTTAAACTTCTGCACACCCATCGCCCTATCAACTCGAGTTAGCCCCTGAGTAATGCTCCAGCTAAAGAGTGGCTGATAAAGCACACTCGATACCTTTTTAAGCAACTCAATGGCGCGGTACTCCTCATAGGTTTCAATGATAACAATGGGGGTATTTGATCTTAAGACAGAGGTTAAATCTCTGATATCTTGCATCTTTACGCCTTATAAAAACTAACTGTAAAAGATAAGACCACCTTTTTGATGGCCTTAAACAGACTAGTGGAACAGGTAATTGAGCCAGCCCTGCATTCTAAGCAGCACTTTTCTCATTACTGCCACATGGGAGAAGTGATCTGTGTAGATTGCAGCTTGCCCAGAAACGCCTGCAGGAAATTTATCACGGATCTCATGGTGGTCTATCTCAATCAAAACAATCACTCTCCCACGCTGCATCAAGTTACGTGACGAGATAAGCGCGCCGCTTGATTGGATCTCCCCCTCAGCCATCGCCGGTAAGATTTTTGCGACCTTGCCAATAAAGACCTCTCCAGGTGCACCATCGAGTATCACCTCAGCCTCATCCCCCTCTTTTAATCTTAGCAAGGAGTTTTGCCAAAAAGCACCCGCAAAATAACGATCTTCATCGGGAATAAAACTCATTAAAGAACGCAGTGGCATAGGCACAGCTACAATACCTGGGCGCAACGCCATTTGGGTTACCATTCCATCGGCTGGTGCCCTAACAACGGTCATCTCCAGATCAAACAAGGCCTTCTCAAGCTGACCCTGTATACCAGCAACTTTAGTGTTAACGCCATCAACATTGGACTCAAAAGCCAACCTCACTCTTAACTCTTCCGCTTGCGCTACTGTTAACTGAGCCTCAGAAGCCAGATAGAGTTGACGCTTGTTATCTAGCTCAAGCTCTGTAAAAGGCGAGTTAGCCCCTCCTCTTTTCTTTCCCTTTGCGTAGCGATCATAAGCTGACTTGGTTCTGTCTCTATCAGCCTCTGCACGTTCAACATTAGCAAGCGCAGACTGCCAAGCTGCTTCAAGTTGAGGTACCTCCTGCTCAGCCGATACTAGAGCTGCACGCTTCTGCTTTACGATAGCTTCAAACGGAGTGGGGTCTAATCTAAATAGCACATCCCCCTTCTTAACAGGGACATTTGGCTCCACCTCTACCGAAGTAACGACACCTCGAACCGCAGGGTTTATCGGCGTAGAAACAAAATACTCCTTAGCAAAAGGCGTATAGGGGTGGTTATAGTTCATCAATAAAATTAAAGCGCCAACAATAAAAACACCGCCTAATATCGCTGTTGGTACCGTCCACTTAGTTAGCGGGATTTTAAAGATTTTAAAGATGGCAATACAGATAGCGGTGTAGGTCAGAATGAGTAGAAGATCCATATTACACCTCCTCCTTATTACTATTTTGAACATCACTAATGACCGGCTCAGGCTGAGTCGGTTGACCGCTTAACTCGACCGATTGCAGCCTAAGTTCAAGCTTAGCTACGGTTTCATTAAGCTGTTTTACCTCATCTTCAAGGGCAAGCTCACGCTCAACAACCGCATTAAATCCCCAGCCACGATCTTCTCGATATAAGGTGGCCCAGATCCAAAGAAACGGCCAAATAGCATGAAGTGTAAACAAACTTACCCAGCCAGCGACATGCAGTGCATCTTGCTGGGGATGATTCCGCTTCTTAGCAATTTCATAGGGGATATCATGAATAACAATCACGCCGTAAAAGAGAAAAATGGCGACAAAAAAAATCACACCCAACGCAAAATAATCTAAAAACACAGCTCGCTCCTTAGGTTCTGTTTTAACTTCTTATACTGATTGGTGTTAGCAATAAGTAGATCCTTGTTTTTGTTAATAAGCTTGAACAACAAATGCAAAAACATTCTCGCAACAAAACATTATCAACACCAGATATTTATTATTAAGCCAGAGGAGCAGTTGAGGTTGGTCAGTGAGAGTTATCAGCTAAAAGGCTTAACCTGATTAGGCAAGCCCTTTACCTTACCCAAAACGGTATCATGCTAGATTAATTAACTCGATTTTCTGCTCTGCCAGCCAAGAAGGCTGCCAAATTATTCACAGCAATATTAAGTAGGTTTTGTCTTGCTTCCAGTGTTGCCCAGGAGTTATGAGGTGTAATACTGATATTGATGGCGCTCAGTAGAGGGTTGTTATCTAAAGGAGGCTCAGTTGAGAGTACATCCACTCCAGCAGCGGCGATATCGCCATCGGCTAGCGCCTGACTCAAAGCCATTTCATCGATGAGTCCTCCACGAGCTGTATTGACTAAAATAGCGGTTTTGCGCATCGATTTGAGTAGTGCCCGATTAACTATCTTATCCGTCTCCTGCGTCAAAGGGCAGTGAAGCGAAAGAATATCCACCTGAGGTAGCATCTCGCTCAATTCACTCCAAATGGCTCCCGCAGGCAAGTTATGCAGTGGTGTTCTCGTATTCACTAATACCTTCATCCCGAAGGCCTGTGCAATATTAGCCACCTGTTGACCTATGGCTCCATAGCCCATTAGCCCTATGGTTTTTCCCTTCAAAGATTGCAATGGGTTGAGGGTAAAACAAAAATCAGGGCATTGACTCCACGCCCCTTGAACAACCGCTTGATAGTGAGAAGCAACGCCTTGTGTATGATGAAAAATATGGGCAAATACCATCTGAGCCACAGCGTCTGGGCCATAACTAGGAACATTCGTCACCGCCACGCCATTATTAGCAGCAGCGACTAAATCAACCACATTGGTGCCCGTTGCCAATACACCAATATAGCTAAGCTTAGGAAGTTGAGAAAGCATCTGAGCATTAAGAGGGGTTTTATTGGTAAAGATTATCTCTGCATCTTGAACTCGGCTCAATAGCTCTGACTCAGCAGTCCTGTCATAACAGATAAACTCACCTTCACCAGCCAACTCACTGAGTCCACGCCAGCTTAAATCACCAGGGTTAAGGGTATGACCGTCGAGTACCACTATTTTCATCTTGTTAATCTCTCATGCTTTTTAACGCTAAAACGTCAATTTTAAGCCTAAATTGACCTGTCCCTGCCACATGATGTCAGAGCTGATGCTCCAGAGACAGTCTCCCCCATTACAAAATAGCGTCGAGTCACTACTGATGAAGGTGGCATAGCCTCTGGCATCGGCAAATAGAGAGAATGAGGGAGCGACTTGATACGCAACTCCAACGCCAAACCCCATTGAAAAGCGAGTCTCATTGGCGTATTCACCACTGGGGCGCATACTGGTTAAACCGACGCTAGCTGTAACATAAGGCTTTACATCGCCCTTGGGAAAATAGAGAGAGCCACCCAGATGCAGATAATCTAGGTCCAGATCTGTGATAGGAGAGGGGCTAAAATTACTGCCAGTTCTCAATTCGGTAGACTGGTGGCTGTAGAGTAGATAGATATCACCAGGATCAGCGGTGGTAAAACCTAGCATAACGCCATATTGCGCCGATTCAGAGACCTTGAGCTCGCCCTCTTCACCGCTGGTAAGGTTACCAACCCCAGAGCTTTTGATATTGAACTCACTGGCACCAAAACCGTATCCCCCAAACGGAGCGACATAGACCTCAGCAAAAGAGGGAGCTGAAAGCAAAAGAGAAGCCACTGCCAGCATAGAGGTAGGAATATTCCCTGCTTTTTTTATATCAGACATCTCGCCTCTCCATTATCAAAATATCAGCCTGAGCAGGCCTTTATTCTAGAAAAAAGAATGTATATTCTATGCCCAAATAATACACGCTTTTAAAAGAGTTCTTCAATAAAAATAGCAGGATAACAAAACTAAGCTTAACTTTATCGCATACCTCGATCAGTTTTAACCCTGTCATAGGCAGCTTGAATATCTTGCGCCTTAGTTTTAGCAAGCTCCATCATCTCAGGAGGCAGACCTTTAGCCACTAGCTTATCTGGATGATGTTCATTCATCAGCTTGCGATAGCTACGCTTAACCTCTTGATCTGAAGAGGCTTCAGTTAATCCAAGCAGAGAGTAGGCATCTTCAATACTGGTCTGGTTGTTATTGCCACCTTGATGAAAATTAAACTCAGCTTGCCAGCGTTTTAGCAACTCATCGAGTTGAATACGGCTGAATCCTAACTCCTGTGCAATGGTCAACAAAATCTCATGCTCTTTAGGGTCAAGTTTCGCGTCAGACAGTGCAGTCTGGATCTGGATCTCAAGAAACATCTGCAGCAGCTCTTTACGCCCCATAGAGATAAGGCGGAAGGTTTTCAAGCAAGCTTTTACATCAAAGTCACTCTCTTTGCCCTCTTTAAAGGCTGCCTGAGCCTCGGCTCTTGCCTCCCCTTTGAGCTGCATCTGATCCATTAACATGGTCGCAATACGGATATCGGTTTCAGTCACCTGCCCAGAAGCTTTAGCCACATGGCCCATAACAGAGAACGTCGTCTTAAAAAACAGTGTCTGACGATTCGCGCCACTACCGATAATGCCACTCAATTGGGCACTTTTTTTATCATACAGGTGACCTAACCAGAGACCGATAACGCCGCCGATAATACGGCCGAACATAAACCCTATAGCGAAGCCAAAAAACTTACCCCAAATACGCATCAAAAAACCTTTAATAACCAATTAAACGACAATCAAACTAGAAAATAACAGGACTAAACAGGTTAGCCTAAATCTCGTTGGCGCTTCTCTAACATCTCTAGACGCGCCACAGTCCCCACGTCACACCAAAAACCGGGAAAGTGCTCTCCGGACACAACTCCTAACGCCATCTTTTCTCTAAGTAAGGGAGCGAGAGGAAAACCAGCATCAGGTGTTTCATCAAAAAGAGAGGGATGATAGACCCCCATCCCTGAAAAGGTCAATGTCACCTCATCATCAAAAGTTTTATCCTTTACTAGTCCAGCTTTCAGACTGAAATCTCCTTTAGGATGCTGACTCGGGTTATCCACCAACCAAAGATGAGCCAACTTTCCATTGAGCATATGGGTAACATCTCCCTCTTCCAGCTCGGGAAGTGCATCGATAAACACATCACCATTAATCACCAGAAATGGCTTGTTCCCCAGAAGAGGTAAGGCTTGCCTAATTCCGCCGCCAGTCTCTAACGCTGTTGTTTCATGGCTATACTGAATATTCACGCCCCAACGACCGCCATCGCCTAAGGTCTCAATCAACTTCTCGCCTAGCCAAGCATGGTTAATCACAATATCCTTAAAACCAGCTTTAGCAAGACGCTCTATGTGATAAACGATCAATGGTTTGCCCGCCACACACACCAAAGGCTTAGGCAAGCTATCCGTTAATGGACGTAGTCTCTCCCCACGACCAGCAGCTAATATCATCACCTTCATAACTTGGCCTCAACAGCGGGAATAATAGAGTCTGCTATCCAGGCACTAAAGGTCTCTAGCTCTGGATAACGAGCTGATATATCCCGAATATACTCAAGAGTCAAAGGAATATCAGCCATATAAGCAGGCTTGTCATCTCGATATTTAAGACGGGAAAAAATACCGGCGGCCTTGATATGCCGCTGCAACCCCATCAAATCAAACCAGCGAGTATAGGTCGCTAGTGTCACACTTTTATCGAGCTGGCCACTGGATTGAACTTGCTCAAAATGTTGCGTCATTAACTGCTCAACCAGAGCATCAGGCCAACGAACATAACAGTCACGCAGCAGAGAAACCGCATCATAAGTCACAGGCCCAAGCACGGCATCTTGAAAATCGATCACTTTCAGCTGATCATTTTGCAGCATCAAATTGCGACTATGATAATCTCGATGCATACCAACTTTAGGCTGAGCTTCTACATTCTCTATCAAACAGGAAAATGTTGTCCTCAGCATATTTTGAGTCTTTTCATCCAGTTCTATTACAAGATGACGTTTTATCAACCAATCAGAAAAAATATCTAATTCCAGTTGAACAAAAGCGGCATCGTATAAAGGCAATGCGCTTTCACCATTATCGATAACGAGGCTCACTTTATCTAAGAGTCTTAAGGCGTCACGATAGTAAGCGTATACATTGTCACTATTTAATACCGACAGTAACTGAATATCGCCTAAGTCACTCAACAACAAGAAACCGTCTTCAGCATTAACTTCAATCACTTGTGGAACATCGACGCCTTTATCTGAATAGGCGCAGGCTAAGTTTACAAAGGGGAGAACTTTGATCAATTCTGGAGGAGAGTCCATCACAATATAAGATATATCTTTATGCTGGACACGAAAATATCGCCTAAAGCTGGCATCCCCAGAGATAAGAGTAGGCGTAACATCTGCGTCGAAAATTTGCTTTAGCCATGCATTTAACGCAAGAAATCTAAGATCTGACAAGGGCACCTCATGGCTCTTATGTAAAAATTGCTTTATTATAAAGCAAAATGGAATCAGCTAATAAGCTCATTGTTGATATTTAGCTGAGTTGCCTAAAATGGCAACATTTATCCCCACTTATTATTGTCCAGACTAAGAAATCATATTAAACGACTTAAGATGCAGATCCGTTACTTATTGGCACTAAGCCTACTTCCCCAATTGGTCTTGGCTGAAGAACCCACCACGCCTGATGCAAATATGCAGTGTATTGTCGAGCCTCCGGTTCCTCGCCCTGCAATTTCAGACAGTGATGAAACCGAAATCGCCCAGCAGGAGATCCAGATCATCTCCAACCGCTCAGAAGCTGAGATGGGCAAGCAAGCAAGGTTTAATGGCGATGTGTCATTTAGCCAAGGCGGCCGTCATATTGCTGCTGATGAAGCGATTTTAGATCAAGGTGAAGAGCGACTTGATGCCAATGGCAATCTCGTCTTCCAAGATCAGATGATCACCATCACTGCAGACTCTCTTGTGGCAGAGATGCGTAACAATAGTGCATCCCTTTGGGGAGCACAGTATTGGCTGCACGGGCAGCAGATCCATGGTGATGCAGAAAAATTAGAGATCACCCCAGATAACAATCTTCACCTGACAAAAACCAATTTTACCACCTGTCCTCCCGGCGATACCTCTTGGTTACTTGAAGCTGAAACGATCAAGATTGATAGCACTGAAGAGTGGGGAGAGTTATGGGATGCGAAGTTACGAATCGGTGATGTACCCGTATTTTATATTCCCTATATGACAATACCTGTGTCCGATAAACGTAAATCAGGTTTCCTTTTCCCACTTTTAAGCACCAGCACCACCAATGGTGTCGAGGTCGCAACCCCCTACTACTGGAATATATCACCAGAGTATGATCTCACCCTGACGCCACACTATATGTCATCGAGGGGATTGTTCCTTAAGAGTGATTTTCGCTATCTAGCGGGTGATGCTCAACAGGGCCAAGTTAATGTCGAGTATCTCGGCAATGATAATATGTTATCGGACTCACAAGATCGCTACCTCTACCACTGGGAACACAGAGGCGCGATTAATGAAAACTGGCGAGTATTAGCTAACTTCACCGATGTGTCAGATAACAACTATTTCAACGATCTTAATTCAGAAGTTCAGCGGGCCACAGATAATCAGATGTCTCGTATTGGTGAGATCAGTTATTTTGAGCAAAATTGGGATTTCACCGCGCGAGTACAAGATATTAAGGTACTGGGTGAAGAGGAGAAACCCTATCAGGTGATGCCGCAAGTAGGGCTAAACTACCGCGCCCCAGACTTTTGGAACGGTTTAGATTTCTCCTTACTCAGTGAAGTCAGTAATTTTGAGCACGATGATAATGAGTACTCCACCGCCACTCGTTTACACATTGAGCCTACCGTCTCATACCCAATACATGGTCCAGCAGGTTCTCTCACCAGTGAAGTAAAGTTACTTCAAACCTATTATTGGCAAAACGATAATGGATTTGAGGCTAACAAAGATCTGGCCAGCAGCGTAAGCCGAACCTTACCTCAGGTACGCCTACACGGTCAGATCAACTTTGAACGTTTCACCAACTATTTTAATGAGAACTACCGTCAAACCTTAGAGCCTCAGTTCCAATACCTCTATGTAGGCTATGAAGATCAAGATGACATAGGTATCTATGATACAGCTAAGATACAGGAAGATTACTTTGGCCTGTTCCGCGACCGACGTTTTTCCGGTATCGACAGAATTGCCGACGCTAACCAGTTCACTTTAGGATTGACCACCCGCTTATTCGATGAGCATAACGTTGAAACATTTAGATTTAGTCTTGGTCAGATCTATTACTTAGAAGACAGTAAGGTAGGGATTAGCGATCCAATTAATCCCAACAATAACTTAACTCAAGAAAATACCTCCAACTCAGTATTGGCTGCAGAGCTAAGCACTAAGTTATACAAAGACTGGTATATGAGCGGCGCAATTCAGTATGATACTAAGCAAAGTGACAATAAAAAGAGTGAAGTCACACTCGACTTTAGGCCTGGTGCCAATAAGTTACTTCAGTTTAGCTATCGATATGTCCCAGATCTGTTGAATACCAATACTAATGAATCAGTCAATATCTCTCAAACAGGTATGCGAGCGGCTTGGCCAATCAACGACAATTGGTACTTAGTGGGTAATTGGTATTATGATCTTAACGAAAGCCGTAGTGTAGAGACCTATACAGGCTTTCAATATGAATCTTGTTGCTGGGCAGTGCGTTTAAGTTATCATTACCGAATTAAAACTAATTACGAAGATGACTTTAACCCAGTTCAGGATAACCGTGAACTTTTTGAAAGCGGTCTATACCTGAATTTCGTGATAAAAGGGCTCGGTGGTTCAGGTCCGTTAGGTGTATCAGATATGCTTGACGATGGTCTGTTCAATTACCGTAAACCACTTTATTTGAAGAACTAGTGATTTCAATGGGCTTTCTTCCCACTGGGGCGAAATAAGTTTATTTTTGATGAACCATGCGTTGGTCTTAGAGTCCAACCATGATAATAGAATCAAGTCGGCGCCATTTGGCGTCGCACCTGACATTAATATGCCAAGGATTTTTGTGGATGAAACCGTGTAAACATTTAATTTTTGCTTTTCTTGCTTTGGCTGCTAGCCACACAGTACAAGCGCAAACCGCCCCACTCGATCGTGTATCAGTACAGATTAACGAAGGTATTCTGCTAGAGAGTGAAATCACTGGCATGATCAAAACCGTTAAGGCGAATGCAACTGCTGCAGGTCAGGCGTTACCCTCTGATAGTGCCCTTAGAACACAGGTCATTGAGCGCTTAATTATGACCCGTCTGCAGATGCAGATGGCCGACAGAATTGGTCTGCATATTGGTGATCTACAACTGGATCAAACCATAGGTAATATCGCTAAAGAGCAAAACTTAACTGTTGATCAGATGCAGCTAAAGATCGCCGAAGAGGGGATGAGCTGGAATCAATACCGTGAACAGCTACGTGAAGAGATCACCTTAGGTGAGATACAGCGTATTCAGGTACAGCGACGTATCCAAGTCTCCCCACAAGAGATCAACAGCTTAGTTAAGATGATTGAGGAGAAAGGCCTTCAAGAGGTTGAGTTCCAAATTGGTCACATCCTTATCGAAGTGCCAAGCAGTCCTAACAGCGAACAGCTCGCTAGCGCCAGTAAACGTGCAGAAACCGTACTTAAACGCGTTAAAGATGGTGCAGACTTCCGCCGCACGGCGATTGCAGCATCATCTGGCCCCAAAGCGCTAGAAGGTGGTGTTTGGGATTATATGAACGTCAATGAGATGCCAACGCTATTTGCTGAGGTACTAGGCAACGCGAAACCAGGTGACGTGATAGGCCCCATCAGAAGTGGTGCAGGTTTCCACATCATCAAAGTTCTAGATGCTCGTGGCCTGCAGACCAAAGAGATAGATGAAGTTCGCTCAAGACATATCTTGATCAAGCCCTCTCCTATCCTATCGGAAGAACGCGCTAAAGCCATGCTAGATAAGTTTGTTAAAGAGATCCGCGCCGGCGATGCTGACTTTGCAGCACTGGCACGCCAATACTCTGAAGATCCTGGTTCAGGGGCAAAAGGTGGTGAACTAGGCTGGGCAGATCCAAGCGTCTATGTTCCTGCATTCGCACAAACATTAAATGCACTTGAGCTTAATGAGATCAGTGAGCCCTTCCGTTCAAGTCATGGTTGGCATATAGTGCAGCTTGAAGAGCGCCGTAAAACGGACGCAACCGATAAGTTTAATACGAATAGAGCACATCAGCTCATCTTCCGTCGTAAGTTTAACGAAGAGCTACAGAATTGGCTTGACGAGATGAGATCTGAAGCCTACATCGAGGTTTTCGAACCAGAGAATAACCGAGGTTAAACAAGTAACGCCTAAAACTGTTACTATTAGCTGCAGAGTTAACTTACGTTCGAACCTTTTTTAATCGAGGCTAAATATATTGACGACTAAACGAATAGCCATCACCCCAGGCGAACCCGCTGGGATTGGTCCAGATTTAGTTATCCAACTCGCTCAGCAGGCTTGGCCTGCTGAGCTTGTTGTTTGTGCGGATCCTGAACTTTTAGCTTCCAGAGCTAAAATGCTCGGCCTACCGCTGCAACTTAAACCATACCAACCTAGCCTTGAGCCGAAAGCCCAAGAAGCTGGCACCTTGACACTTGCGCCCTTTTCTCTCAAAACAGAAGCCCAATGCGGCAAACTCGATGAGCAGAACAGCGCCTATGTAGTACAAACTCTTGGCTATGCTGGCGAAAAGAATATGAACGGTGAGTTTGATGCTGTAGTAACAGGGCCTGTCCATAAAGGGATCATCAACCAATCCGGTATCCCCTTTAGCGGACATACCGAGTTTTTTGCCAATCAAGCAAACTGCCAAGATGTGGTCATGATGCTAGCAGCGCCGGGTTTGCAGGTTGCATTAGTTACAACCCATATTCCATTGGCCTATGTCTCTAAGGCCATCACTCGGGATCGCCTACATCAGATCATCAAGATCTTACACACAGATCTTGTCACAAAATTTGCCATCAAACAGCCCAAGATATATGTATGTGGCCTTAACCCTCATGCAGGCGAAGATGGACACTTAGGTCGGGAAGAGATAGACACCATTATCCCGGCTTTAGAGGAGTTGCGTGCTGAAGGTATAAGCTTAGTAGGCCCACTGCCCGCAGACACCATATTCCAAAGCAAGTACTTAAATGACGCAGATGTCATACTGGCGATGTATCATGATCAAGGCCTCCCAGTTCTTAAGTCTCAAGGATTTGGCAGCTCAGTGAACATCACATTGGGGCTTCCCTATATCCGTACTTCAGTGGATCACGGTACAGCCCTTGAACTCGCCGGAACCGGTAAAGCAGACATAGGTAGTTTTGTCTGCGCACTAAATAAAGCCATAGATTTGGCAGCAAAAGCTGAGTAGTAAAAAAAGTAATGAGTAATAAAGTACACTTGGGCCACACGGCCAGAAAACGCTTCGGACAAAACTTCTTGACCGATCACAATGTTATCAATCGTATTGTTGGAGCTATCTCTCCCGACAACGATCATGTGATGGTAGAGATTGGTCCGGGTCTGGCCGCCTTAACTGAGCCGGTAGCTAATGCTATCGATAAGCTTACGGTAGTCGAGCTGGATAAAGATCTGGTTGCACGTCTTCAAGAACACCCAACCCTAAAGGATAAGCTTGATATCCATCAAGGTGACGCACTTCAATTTGACTTTAGTCAACTAGTTGAAGAGGGTCGTCAGATGAAGGTGTTTGGTAACTTACCCTACAACATCTCTACTCCCTTGATGTTTCATCTGTTCGAGTTTGCAGAGCAGATTGAAAACATGCACTTTATGTTGCAAAAAGAGGTGGTACTCAGACTTTCAGCGAGCCCAGGAACTAAGGCTTACGGCCGATTAACTGTCATGGCGCAATATCACTGCCAAGTGATGCCTGTACTTGAAGTGCCACCAGGAAGCTTTACTCCACCGCCAAAAGTTGACTCTGCCGTTGTCAGGCTAGTTCCTTACAAGGTGAAGCCTTGGCCATGTAAAGATGTCGATCAACTTAGACATTTAACAACCACGGCATTTAATATGCGCCGTAAGACACTGCGAAATAACCTTAAGCATATGATCTCCGATGAAGAGTTTGCACAGTTAGGCATAGACGCAACACTCAGACCAGAGCAGATAACTGTCGAGCAATACGTTGCTATGGCAAACTTTGTGGTTGATAAGCAGTAACATAATCTGCTATTTGTAGAGATGAGTAACCACATCAAATAGAGGAGGGCTTGCCCTCCTTTTTTAAAAAAGGAACCCCATGACTGAGCTTGAAACATCAATTAAAATTGACGTGAAAACAGAGTATATCGAAGATCAGTCCTCCCCCAATGATGAAAGGTATCTTTTTCGATACACAATCACCATTATCAATTTAGGGAAAGAGCCCGTCACTCTCAAAACGCGTTACTGGTCGATCACAGATTCAAATCAACACCTTAGTGTAGTTCAAGGCGCAGGCGTAGTCGGCGAAACCCCGACCATTGAGCCTGACACAGCCTACCAATATACCAGTGGAACAGTTTTAGAGACTCCATTTGGTGTTATGGAAGGCAACTATGGCATGGTCACTGAAAATGGAGAGATGTTTAAAGCTAAGATCCCCCCTTTTCGACTATCAATTCCAGGCCTGCTTCACTAAATCAATTTAATTGACTAGATTAGTCACACCGTTAGTGCATTTTTTATCTTTTTCTCCCTGTTCCACTTTCATTTAATTCTCTCGAGAAGTTAGAATTAGAGCATTGATTAAAAGGATAAAAATACATGGCGAACTATTTTGTTGGGGATATTCAGGGCTGCTTCGATGAATTAACTCTGCTCCTGTCTAAAGTTGATTTTAATCCCTCACAAGATCAATTATGGGCAGTAGGAGATCTCGTTGCCAGAGGTCCAGGCTCACTCCCTACACTGCAATACTTTAAGGCTCTCGATGGCGCTGCTAACGTCTCATTGGGCAACCATGATCTCCATTTAATGGCTGTCCACAGTAAAATAAAAAGAGCAAATCCAAAAGATAAACTGGAAGCCTTACTGACCTCATCTGACATAAATTCACTCATCGGCTGGCTGCGACATCAACCTCTTCATCAAGAGTTACCAGAACATAGTCTAGTAATGAGTCATGCTGGGGTGCCGCCTCAGTGGGATATCTGTACTCTAAGAGATGAAAGCAAGCGAGTGACTCAAGCACTGCAAGCTCCCAATTATCAAAAAGCACTGCTAGAAAAAATGTATACTTCAGGTTCAAACCAATGGCATTCTAATATGGATGAACTAGAGAGGAAGATATACTGCATCAATGCGCTAACACGAATGCGTTTTTTGCATAGCGATAACAGCCTAGATTTCGATTGCAAACTCTCCCCTGCCGAATGTAAAGCTCCCGATCTCACTCCCTGGTTTGAGTTAGAGGGAAAAATTAACAAAACACACACATTAGTTTTCGGTCATTGGGCTGCAGTCATGGGCAAAGTTAGCTCATCTAGAATAAAAGCCTTAGATACAGGCTGCTGTTGGGGGGAATATTTAACCCTTTGGCATCTGGAAACCGATGAAAAAATTACCCAAAACAAGTTAAAAAAGAGTTAAACTAACTCCAGCACTGGTCGATAGATAAACAGTTGTTCATAAATGTTCAAGCCCTGAATTTAAAATAATTTATAGCTAGGGAAAATAATAATACTAAAACGGAGCCCCCTATGAAAATGAATGTCGCCACAAGAGTCATTGGCGGATTTAGTGTCGTCACCTTACTCTTGATAGCACTAGGTGGCGCCTCTTTGCTCACCAATAGCGAACTAAAATCAAGTACACAAGTTCTACAAGAGCTTAGCTTACCAGCCCTAGAGTCAAGTAGCCGCTTGATACAGGGGCTTTCTTTGCAAGAGAAGCAGATTTTAGTTTCCTACCATTCGACTAAATCTGAGCAGCTTCCCCCGCTAAAAGCTCAATTTACCAAACAGAGTCAATCTTTTAATACTGAGTTAAACACACTCTCTAGGCTTGTAAGCTCCCAAGAACAAGCTAATTTCACGGATGTAATAACCTCGGTTAGAACCAGTTATCAAGACTTTGTTGCCGAAGGTAACAAGATGATTATTACTCGTGAAAATTCACTTATCACGCAAGAAAAGTTACTTATCAAATTAGAGAGTTTAGAGGAAGCTGCCGATGATACAGCTTCTCTACTTCTTGATCTGATCGATCTTGAAACCAGTGAGGATCTGACAGATCAAGAGATAGCGGCAACTGCAGGCAACATAGATAACAGCCTCAGCGGTATCGTGAGTACCAACTATGATCTGGTAAACAGTCAGTCTCAATCACAGTTTGATACCATCTCCAAAGAGCTTGAGTACTTGATCAATGAAGCAAAAAATAAACTCGAATACGTTAGCCGTCACTGGGAAGGTGTGGTCGATGAGACTTTGATGGCTGATATCAACAATGAAGCCGATAAAGTTTTTAGCATGCTAAGTGGTAGCAGCTCTATGCAGGCAATGAAGGGGCGTCAGCTCAGCTTTAATGCATCAGCAGATCAGATGCTAAATAAAGTAAACAAAGATGCTGAAAATCTCAATGTGACCATGAATGAACTGATTAAAAAGGTCGAGACCGTTTCCGCTCAGATCAGTAACAAAGCCATTGACGGTATCGATCAGGCCAGCATTAACACTATTATCTTAATGGTTATTGTTATCTTTGTAGCCGTAGGTGTGAGCTACGCAGTTATCAGCCCTCTTAGACGTTCGCTAAACAAAGTTAACACAGCGCTTAATATTTTAGCCTCAGGTAACTTGACCCATAAACTGGATGACACAGGTCATGATGAGTTTGCAGAACTGTCCGGTAACTGTAATCGACTCGTTGATAGTTTACGGGATCTTATTCAGGGGATCTTAGATCGCTCAAACCAGCTGGCTGCAGCGGCAGAAGAGACATCGGCGATCACAACCCAAACTACAGTTAGCATTCAGGAGCAAAAGAGCCAAGTAGACCAAGTTGCAACAGCAACCACTCAGCTAAACTCAAGTGCTCAACAGGTCACAACCAGTGCTGATGATGCCCTGCAACAGATCAAACAAGCCGATGAAGAAGCGCAACATATGCGCGCCATTGCCGATGAGAATAAGCAGACAATATTGGCTTTAGCCGATGAAGTGGCGAAAGCAGGTCAAGTTATCAATAAGGTTCATACTGACAGTGCCTCGATTGGTTCAATCCTAGATACCATTCGCGGCATCGCTGAGCAGACTAACCTGTTGGCATTAAACGCCGCAATTGAAGCAGCAAGAGCGGGTGAGCAAGGACGTGGATTTGCCGTTGTAGCCGATGAGGTTCGAAGCCTAGCCTCAAGAACTCAGGACTCGACTCAAGAGATCCAGCAGATGATCCAAGTACTGCAAGCGGGAACCCAAGAAGCGGTATCTGTTATGGAGTTAGGTCGCAGTCAGGCAAGCTCATGTGTCGATAAAACTGAGCTGGCAAACATGGCACTGCAAAGTATCAGTGAAGCAGTTCATCATGCCCATGACTCTGGCACCCATATTGCTCACGCAGCGCAAGAGCAAAGCCAGGTAAGCCAGCAAGTATCAGAGATGCTTGAACATATTGCCGCAATATCTGAGGAGACGGCCTCAGGAGCCGATCAGACCGCGCAATCAAGTCATCAGGTGGCTCAGCTTGCCGAGGAGTTACAAGCTTCTGTAGGCGAGTTTAAAGTTTAAAAAGAGAGGTTTATAGCGGCAGGTATAATACCGCTAAAGAGATAAAAAAATACCGGACAGATGTCCGGTATTTTTTTACGCTTAATATCAATCGATACTTAGATACTTAACTATCCGCCAGAGATACGAGCTTTAATCGCAGAGTTAATAGCGCTAGCACCATGACCATTAGCATCAGCCCAAGCTGAAATACTAGTACCATCGGCTTCAACAGCTTGTAGTTCTGAGACTGGAAGGCGCTTAGCCACGAAGGTCCCCACTTTATCTGAACCGCTTTTAAATGCTGTGCGAAGTAGGCTATCACCATTACATGAGATGCTTGAATAGATATTACGTAGCTTGACGCGGTTCTCTTTTAGTTTTTTCCGCAGTCTATTTTTATCGTCAGCCTGAACATAGTTACAGATATTTGCAGCTAGCTGATCATTGGCATGGGCAGGAAGCGTATAGCTTGATGCTGCAATAATAGCAGCTATCGATATAGGCAACAGGCGCATCAGGTACTCCTTTAATATTTATTAATTATTATGTTTTTAGGCGGAGTACCGGTAGGGCGATGTCCGCACTTGCTATCAGGGAATGTAGCAAGCACTTTAATTTAACATTTTTTCACCAAATTGATAAAGCGATATTCCAAACCTTTATCATTTACGCCAACATCTTCATCAAGTAGCAGCCAACTTCCATCATCCCAGCTCGGGAAATGGGTATCCCCGTCGACATCTAAGTTGATCTCTGTGAGGTATAACTTATCTGCTAGGGCTAACGTTGCGCTATAGAGCTGTCCACCACCGATAACGACTAACTCTTCAATATCACCTGCTGCGCTCACAGCTGCATCGAAGGAGTTGACACATGTTACTCCCTCAATTTTTAACCCCTCTTGACGGCTAATAACAATATTGTGGCGTCCAGGTAGTGGTCGACCAATTGAATCGAATGTCTTACGGCCCATGACAATAGGCTTGCCTAAGGTCATCGCTTTAAAATGGCGAAGATCTTCAGGAAGGTGCCAAGGCATCTGGTTATCTTTTCCTATAACACGATTGTTAGCCATCGCGGCAATCAAGGCAATTTTCATACTATCTCCGAGGGTTTCTTATTGATTTAGTTGAGAGTAAGACAATGATTTCGTAGAGTTATATCACTGGCCGAGTTCTGAAATAGAGTAGACTCGGCATCGCCAGCCCGACAGATAACGCACCTAATATAAATACCGTTTTCAAGCCATTACTGATAACAGCAGAGGTGAGCTCAGGACTTATCTCTGACTGAGCCGTCAACTGAACTAAGGCTATCACAGTATTAAATGCATACGTTCCCGGGATCATGGGAATGATTGCCGCAACTGCATACATCAAAGGCGGCGCTAAATGACGCTTAGCAAAACCAATAGTCACCAATCCAACCAAGGCGGCAGCCACAAAGGTTGCCCACTCTATGGGTAAGTTAACGTGTAACAACAAGGTTCGACAGCTATGGCCTAAGGCTCCAGCCATTGCACAATAAGGCAAAAATCGCTTAGGGACATTAAATACCATCGCAAAGCCGACGGCAGGAATAGCGGAAAAGATGGCATCATTGAGCAACGTTAATAACAGCTCCATCATAAAAACAGCCCACCCAATTGCATCGCGACGGTGATCCCAATAACGGAAGAGACTGTCAGTAGCGTCGCATGTCCCCAGCGGGAGATCCCAACATTTAGATGCCCTTTCACCATATCTGAAATTGAGTTAATCATCGGAAAGCCTGGCACTAACATCAAAACACTGGCAGCCATAGGTAATTTAGGAGTTTCAGTCAGTGAAAACTGGTAGCCAACTTGCGCAATCATGCTGGTCACAAACGCGGTAACGGCAAAATTAAGCAGTAGATTAAAGTGATGCTTAGCAATTGATAACCGTACAAACATGCCGATGGAGGAGGCTAAAAAAGTGATAATGCAAGCAGCAAGGTCGCCGCCAAACAGATGACAAAAACTGGCACATGATAATCCTATCATGGGCACTAAATAACGTTTTGGATAAGTTCTTGGCTCAATACGAGAGACCCGCTTTCTCACCTCGTCAATGCCATATAAGCCCTTCTCGGTGAGTAAACAGATCCGTTGTAGCTCACAGATAATGGTCATATTAATGCCGTGTTCACGGGTTCTACGTGTCGTGGTAATACAGCGACCATGGACCAAGCTAGTTAACACAAGGGAGTTTGAGGAGATGGAGATCTCTACGCTGGCTAAGCCTAAAGCATGACCAAGGCGCTGACTTATCTCTTCGACAAGCTCTGATTCAGCGCCATAGGCCAACAGGAGTTGAGCCACTCGGACAACTTGCCGAGTTATATCATTTTGAGTATCGGCGTACACACTAGTCTCAAAAAAAATATCTCAAAAATACTGGAAAAAATTAACGCTTCTTACCTTTGATAGATCACTTTTACGTCGTAATCATCATCGTCGAAGTCATCATCGTCATCAAAATCATCTTCAAAATTTTCATTTAATGACTCGTTTGCATTCTCATGGTAGTTATCCCACTTGAATTCAACTTCAGCCTCTTTATCTATCTCTTCCTCTGGCGGTAAAGCCTCGATAAAGTCAATAAGCTTAAGGCTTAATGCTTCAGTACCTTCGCGGTTATAGGCTGAAATAGTGTAAACATCGCCTTCCCACTCAAGCTCTTTAACGATATGGGCAACACGCTCTTTAAGCTCATCTTCAAGCATAAGATCAGTCTTGTTAATCACTAACCAGCGTGGCTTGCTTGCAAGTTTAGGTGAGTGTTTTTCAAGCTCAGCAACAATTGCGCGAGCCGATTCCACAGGATCAGAGCCATCGATAGGATCGATATCTAAGATATGCAGTAATACACGACAACGCTCTAGATGCTTTAAGAACTGAACACCCAATCCAGCCCCATCGGCAGCACCTTCAATCAGGCCTGGAATATCAGCAATAACAAAGCTTTGGCCATGTCTTGGATTAACAACACCAAGGTTAGGCACTAATGTAGTAAATGGGTAATCGGCAACCTTTGGCTTGGCTCTTGAAACAGAACGAATAAAGGTAGACTTACCCGCATTAGGCATACCTAAAAGACCCACATCAGCAAGCAGCATCAACTCAAGTTTTAAGCTGCGCACTTCACCTGGAGTCCCTAGAGTCTTCTGTCTTGGTGCACGGTTAGTACTGCTCTTAAAGCGCGTATTGCCTAATCCGTGGAAGCCGCCTTTGGCAACTAACATTCTTTGACCATGTTTAGTCAAATCACCAAGAGACTCTTGCGTCTCTTCATCGATAGCACGGGTACCAACTGGCACTGTAAGAATTAAATCTTCGCCACCGTGTCCTGTACAGTCACGACCGCGGCCATTTTTGCCACGCTCTGCACGATGAAAACGCTCAAATTGAAAATCGATAAGGGTGTTATAACTCTCATCGGCTTGCAGATACACACTGCCACCGTCACCACCGTCGCCGCCATCTGGGCCACCATCGGGTACATATTTCTCACGTCTAAAACTGACGCAACCACTACCACCATCACCAGCTTCGACTCTGATCACAGCTTCATCGACAAACTTCATACCTACTCCGGGCGCCACAGAATAAAAGAATTATACTTCTTTGTGATTCATGTAGCCAAAAAATTTTTACCATAAACAATAAAGCCCCACCAAAGGCGGGGCTTTAATAAGCAATCTTAGCGTTAGCTAAAGATTAGCCTTCGATGCTAATAAACTTACGGTTATTAGGACCTTTAACTTCGAACTTAACTTTACCGTCAGTCAAAGCGAATAGAGTGTGGTCACGACCAACACCTACGTTTACACCAGCGTGGAATTTAGTACCACGTTGACGAACGATGATGTTACCAGCAAGAACTGATTCACCACCAAAACGCTTTACACCAAGACGTTTGCTTTCTGAATCGCGGCCGTTACGAGTAGAACCGCCAGCTTTTTTATGTGCCATGAGTTATATCTCCTAATTAAGCGTTGATAGCTGTAATTTTAACTTCGGTGAACCACTGACGGTGGCCCATTTTCTTGTCGTGGTGCTTACGACGACGGAACTTAACAATAGTTACCTTCTCGTCACGGCCGTGGCTAACAACTTCAGCAACAACCTTACCACCTTCAACTAAAGGTGCACCAACATGTACAGTCTCACCGTCTGCAACCAAAAGAACTTGGTCAAATTCAACAGTTTCGCCTGTAGCGACTTCTAATTTTTCTAAACGAACAGTATGGCCTTCGGCAACACGATGTTGCTTACCACCACTTTGAAAAACAGCGTACATAGCTATTTCACTCCGATATTTCTAACACGCCGGCTCAACTCTGAGGCAGGGGTGTATAAAAGCTTTAATGACAATGGTCGCGGAGTTTACGCTAAGAACACCAAGCTGACAAGCCTTAATTCAATAAGAATAAAAAAAGAACGGAATTACTCCCAGTATCGGCTTCTTATGATGCCTTAGAGTATATTTTTAGGTAGAATCCCAATCATTATAACATTTAAGCCATAAATGGGGTGTCTAATATCTATTACTCCCCACCAACCAGAGCCTATATATGGATTTGAACGCTATTCGTCAGTTAGCCGACAACGACATGCAAAACGTCAACAAGCTAATATACAAACAACTAGAATCTGATGTAGCCCTGATAAATCAGTTAGGCTTCTACATTATTAACGGCGGCGGCAAGCGTATGCGCCCCCTACTCTCTATCTTAGCAGCACGTGCGGTTGACTATAATGGTGAAGCTCACCTTAAACTTGCCGCAATTATTGAGTTTATCCACACAGCTTCACTGCTTCATGATGATGTTGTTGATGAGTCTATGTTACGCCGCGGAAGAGAAACTGCTAATGCCCTTTTTGGTAACAGTGCCAGCGTACTAGTCGGAGACTTCCTCTATACCCGTTCATTCCAGATGATGACAGAGCTGGGTAGCATGGAGGTGCTTGAAGTTCTTGCCGATGCAACCAATGTGCTCGCCGAAGGTGAAGTGCTGCAGTTAATGAACTGCAACGATCCAAATACTACCGAAGAGAGCTATATGCGCGTCATCTACTGCAAAACGGCCAAGCTGTTCGAAGCTGCAACCCGTTTAGCAGGTGTGTTAGCTGACAGCCCTAAAGAGATGCAGGTCGCTTTAGCCGACTATGGTAAATATTTAGGCACAGCTTTCCAATTAACAGATGATCTACTTGATTATACAGCTGATACTGAAGAGTTAGGTAAAAACATAGGTGACGATCTTGCAGAGGGGAAACCCACTCTGCCACTTATCTATGCTATCGCCCACGGCTCAGAAACAGAACAGGCGCTTATTCGCACAGCAATAGAGAAAGGTGATGGTACAGACAGTATCGACCCAATTTTAGCAGCACTCGATAACTGTGGCGCACTTGAATACACCTATAAACGTGCTCAGGAGGAAGCTGAAAAGGCCATAGGCGCACTTTCTATCCTTCCGGAGAGTGACTACAAGCAAGCTTTGATTTCACTTGCTAAAATAGCGGTAGCTCGTAACCATTAATTTTATATAGATTGCTAAACTCAATCCCTGCGATCAGGGATAAGTAATCTGACTATCAAGGTCTTCAGCGTTCCATTCGCTTTAAAGACATTTCCCATATCCCTATGGGTCAGTGATAGGAATGCACAGAGATGTAGGAACATCTCCTGCCATGTACAAAAAAGGAGCCGTTAGGCTCCTTTTTTATTATCTGATGTGATTCAGACAATCATTACTTAACGAACTCAACACCTAGTTTGATGTCGGCATTAAGTGTATCTAACATGGCATCGCGTGCGTTTGCTTCAAACTCACTCACATCACCATAGGCTAGCACTTTCTCTACGCCATTCTTACCAAGTAGTATTGGTTGTGCGAAGAACTCTGCATGCTCACTGCCACCATCGACATAAGCACACTCAACAACGTTAGCTTCGCCTTGAAGACCACGTACAAGTGATAGACCAAAACGACAAGCTGC
This sequence comes from Shewanella nanhaiensis, assembly GCF_019457885.1. Taxonomy (GTDB): domain Bacteria; phylum Pseudomonadota; class Gammaproteobacteria; order Enterobacterales; family Shewanellaceae; genus Shewanella; species Shewanella nanhaiensis. The sequence goes on along the minus strand of NZ_JAHZST010000004.1, from coordinate 51,982 downwards.
TTGGCCCATTGAAAGTGTTGCACTGCCGCCGCCAGCTTTAGCTTCAACAACTTCAGTACCAGCATTTTGGATACGAGTTGTTAATGCAGCAACCTCTTCATCACTGAAGCTTACGCCTTCAATTTGAGAAAGAAGTGGAAGAATCGTCACACCACTGTGGCCACCGATAACATTGACATTCACATCGGCAACGTTAAGACCTTTTGCTTCAGCAACAAAAGTTTCAGAGCGGATCACATCTAAAGTTGTCACACCAAATAAACGATTTTTATCGTATACACCTGCCGCTTTCAACACTTCAGCAGCAATAGCAACTGTTGTGTTTACTGGGTTAGTGATAATTCCGATAAGTGCTTTAGGGCAAGTTGCAGCACATTTTTCAACTAAGTTTCTAACGATACCAGCGTTGATGTTAAATAGATCTGAGCGATCCATTCCAGGCTTACGAGCAACACCCGCTGAGATAAGAACAACATCAGCACCTTCAAGTGCAGGCGAAGGATCTTGGCCTGCAAAACCTTTAACTTCTACAGCTGTCGGGATATGACTAAGGTCAACGGCAACACCAGGTGTTACAGGAGCAATATCATATAGTGATAGTTTAGAATCGGCAGGCAATTGTGTTTTAAGTAGTAGGGCAAGAGCTTGTCCAATACCACCTGCGGCACCAAGTACAGCAACTTTCATAGTTATCTCCGTCTTTTCTTAGGTGTTTTGTGATGTAGGTCTACATTCAAGATGTCGGCAACATTACTGGAATCACAAAGAGATTTCAATTATCCCTTAGTCGTGGTTAGGCTTTTATGGTCATTATGATTAATAAATAGTCTAAGAACGTCATATTTCAAGCTTGAAGTGGCTTTTTCAGCGTAATATCGCCATTACTTATATAACTAAGGATGATCTTTAGGCCTCCTTGCAACATTAAATTGCATTCTTATTCATTAAAGTCGGGTATTTGTTGACAAAATCGACTAATATATTCAAAATACCTCAGTTTTTTGAATATAGAATAATAAAATTATGCAGGCAGCAAAAACTCAAGACGAGCTCGTTAAGACCTTTAAAGCAATTTTAAAAGAGGAGCGATTTGGCTCCCAAAGTGAAATTGTTATCGCACTTCAAGCTGAAGGCTATAACAATATCAACCAATCTAAAGTATCTAGAATGCTCAGTAAGTTTGGCGCCGTTCGTACACGTAACGCCAAGCAAGAGATGGTCTACTGTCTTCCAGCTGAGCTAGGGGTGCCTACGGCTGGCAGCCCGCTGAAAAACTTAGTATTAGATGTTGATCATAACCAAGCCATGATCGTTGTAAGAACCAGCCCAGGTGCTGCACAGCTTATCGCTCGCTTGCTTGATTCGATAGGCAAGCCCGAAGGGATACTGGGTACTATTGCTGGCGACGATACCATCTTTATTACGCCATCAAATATCCAAGAGATCGACAAAACATTAATTACTGTCAAATCGCTATTTAATTTTACTAATTAAATAGCAAGGTAGAGTCGATAGACCTCATCGCTCATATAACGCACCTTTAAGGTGCGTTTTTTATGGCAGTGCTATAAAGAATTAATCCGCAGCTTTTTCCATAAAATCCAGTGAAGGAGCAAAGAAAGAGGAACCTGTTAGTGCTTGGGTAAAGTGAAGTAAGTGATCATGATGTCCATGTCCATCTCCCTGAACCATACTTTCAAGCATCTTTTCAAAGTTAACTGAATTCCCACAGTTTGAGATAAACATAAGCCCCTGCTCTTTAACCGAACCATAAGGCATACTTTGTCTCAAAATCTCCATCGAATTCCCCTGCTCATCTTTAAGGTTAACTCGTTTAATGTGGCTGGTTAACGGCTTGTCAGCAGATGCATACTCAATATTGTCCTGCTTAGTGCGGCCAATGATATCCTCCTGCTTCTTTTGCGGGAGTCTATGCCACTTACTTAAATTATGTGCGTATTTCTGTACATGAATATAGCTGCCAGCTTTGAAAGCCTCATCTTCACTGCCTACTAATGCAACCTCTTGGCGATTACGCCCTTTTGGATTTTCTGTGCCATCAACAAAACCTGTGAGATCGCGATTATCCATAAAGCGGAAGCCACGCTCTTCATCAACAAGTTCAACAAGCCCCTCAAGCATTTGGCACACTTCATTAGCAACCAGATGTAGAATATCGAAACGGTCACAACGAATATGCACAAAAAGATCATATTCCAGCGCTGGCGCATCACGGTTATCCGCATTCATCGCAGGAAACGGTTTCAACTGTGCCGGGCGGGCTGATGGATATAAGCTATCCCAATAGTTAGCACCGATAGCAACAAAGCCATTGAATGCACTATCAGCATATTGATCACTAAGCTCATAGACATACTGAGCTACGTTAGCTAGACAAGGTCGTAACTGAGATTCGACGCCATCATTAGCATTAAACATCAAATACACGCTGTGCAAATTACCTTCAGCACAAACACCCAACTGTTCACGAGGCATAACCTGGTTATCCATCTCTTTAATCACCCTTTAGCACTAATTTATTATCGGTAGCATTATCTACAATTTTAGCTATTAATGATATTAACTAACGCACATTTAATAGGATTACTATCCATCAACAAACTAGCATACATTTCAACTATATTAACACCTAACTCTAAGACTTGAGACATCAATATCCCGATGCTTGTCCATCCTTACGGCTTTCAGAAGCCCCTCGATAAACGCCTGTATCAGAATCCACTGCTATTGCCTGATAACCACCAAACCCGCCTAAGTTATCTTTTAAACTGTGACCTTTCTTAATTAACTCTCTTCGCGTCTGAACAGAAAAACCAGATTCCAAACTAATATATCCACCATCAGACATCTTCTCTCCTGTGGGCTGAGATGAACCAGAGTGCAAAATTCTCGGTGCATCTCCCGCTTCCTGTAGGTTCATTTTAAAATCGAGCAGGTTAATTAAGATCTGTGCATGCATCTGAGGTTGAGTGGCACCACCCATGACGCCAAAACTCAACCAAGGCTTGCCCTCTTTAGTGACAAAAGCTGGAATAATGGTATGGAAGGGACGTTTACCTGGAGCATAGCTATTAAAACGTCCAGGGCTAAGATCAAACAGCTGACCACGGTCTTGCAATACAAAGCCTAAATCTGGCGGCGTCATACCCGACCCCATCCCTCTAAAGTTACTTTGAATTAACGACACCATATTTCCTTCACTGTCTGCGGTAGTCAGGTACACAGTATCACCATGCATTAATGCAGGGTGGCCAGCATCAACAACTTTTTGAGCCTGATTTACATCAATAAGCTTGGCCCTTTGGTAGTTATACTCCTCAGAGATAAGCTCAGCCACCGGGATCGCGTTAAAGTCCATATCAGCATAAAACTTAGCTCTGTCGGCAAAAGCCAACTTTTTGGCCTCAACAAAATGATGAATATATTCAGTGCTCCCCAGCCCCATCTGCGCAAGATTAAATGGCTCTAAGGTTTTTAAAATCTGTAATGCTGCAATACCTTGTCCATTGGGGGGAAGCTCCCACACATCATAGCCGCGGTAATTCACTGAAACGGGCTCGACCCACTCACTCTTATGCTCGCTTAAGTCTTCATAAGAGAGGTATCCGCCCTGCTCTTTCATATATCTGGCAATGCTCTTAGCGATAGCCCCTTGATAAAAAGCCTCTCTCCCACCTGATGCAATTTTTTCATAGGTATTCGCTAACGCTGGATTTTTAAAGATCTCACCACTCTTTGGCATCTTGCCGCCTGGCATGTAGGTCTCTTTAAAACCAGGATATTGAGATAATTTAGGTGCGCTTCGTGCTAAGTAGTAAGCGATAAGCTCTGAAACAGGAAAACCTTGGCGAGCATAATCGATTGCAGGGGCTAAGTTGGTAGCCATTTTAAGCTTGCCAAACTTATCATGAAGTTCGAACCAAGCATCCACTGTACCTGGAACTGAAACAGGCAAAGGCCCATAGGGAGGGAGATAGTCTAGATTTAGCTGTTTTAGTTTAGCTAAAGTTAAGCTTTTTGGGCTTCTGCCAGAACCATTAATGCCATAAAGGCGTTTATCTTTGGCGCTCCAGACAATGGCAAACAGGTCGCCACCGATACCAGAGCCTGTAGGCTCTACTAGCCCCAACATCGCATTGGCAGCGATAGCTGCATCAACAGCACTGCCACCTTGTTTAAGAATATCCAGAGCCACTTGGGTTGCAAGGGGCTGGCTGGTCGCAGCCATGCCATTGGTCGCTAGGACCTCAGAGCGTGTCGCAAAAGGTTTTCCTGTTATTCTATCTGCTGCATTAGCCCCGAATGTCGCTAAGGTGATAAAGACGACTATTATTTTTATTATCATAATCCCTCCAATAGTGACAAGCTATCACGAAGTGGGGATTGTACCCAAACAACTTCAAGATGCAGGGTTCAGCATGTCGAGAAGAGACAGAGTTCAAGGCATGAAATAGTAGGACTAGTTATTCTCGGCTCTGGCATCCTGCTTCGCCCTACCTTCTGCATCCATACAGTCGTAATTCAATATTTCATAACACAGAAAAATGTTGCTTCTCGCCGTGCCCTACGGGAGTTCCCGTAGAATCGCTGCACTGCTTTAGTGATTTCAACAAGGGAATAACCATTATCCTCAATCACTGCCTTGTTCAGCTATCCTACGGGGGCTCTGAAACGAGCACCTTGAGGTAGCTTGGGTATAAATCATCAAAACATGACCAAAGGGTGAACTGGGGTTGTCAGAGTCACTCGTTGACCCGGAACTAATTGACTAAGTTGGCTATTCACCTCATAACTCTGCTCAGCAACGTTAACCTTATAATGGCAAGTATTCCCTAAAAAACGACGCTCTAAGATCACTCCAGTTCCAGCGTCATCGGCTACAATCTCCAGCTGCTGTGGCCTCAACATCAACTCTCCCTGATAATTAAGCCCATGCTTCAACTCAGCAGTACTCTTAAAAGTTCCCAAGGCAGTCTCAACACTGGTGCTACTGCTAACCCTAGCTTGAAGATAGTTACCAGCCCCCAAAAACTCTGCAACATACCTGTCATTAGGTGAACTATACAGCTCCTCAGCCGTGCCATATTGCGCTATCCGTCCTCCATTAAAGAGGGCTAACTTATCTGCAAACACAAAAGCTTCATCTTTACTGTGAGTCACAAATACCGCGCTGACATTACTCTCTTTCAAGATAGCACGGATCTCCAGCATCATCTCACCACGCACCTTGGCATCGATATTTGAAAAGGGTTCATCAAGAAGTAAAAGCTCAGGTTCATAGGCTAATGCACGCGCAATGGAGACTCGCTGCTGCTGGCCTCCAGAAAGCTCATGGGGAAAACGCTGACTTAACCCATCGAGCTTAACTAGTGAAAGCATCTCATTAAGACGTCTCTTACGCTGCTCTTTATCGCCCCCCTTAACTCCAAAAAGTATGTTGTCAGCCACATTCAGGTGAGGAAATAGGGCATAATCTTGAAAAATCATGCCTACACCACGCTGTTCACTTGGTACAAATACGTTTGAGCCAGAGAGCACTCTCTTATTGATACATATCTCGCCTTGGCTGATGGTTTGCAATCCAGCGATGGCCCTTAAAAGCGTGGTTTTACCACAACCACTAGGACCCAATAGTGCCGCAATCTCCCCCTTTTTAAGGGTAAGATCTAGCCCTTTAAGAACCTGTTGTCCTTGGTAATCACTATGAACATCACTAATAGTTAACGTCGACATACAGACCTACTCCGGGATACTAAAAATTTCAAACAACACTGAATCACCCCTGCTGCTCCAGTGAGCGGTTCAGATAGATAAGCGGAACTAAACCAACCAAAACAATCACGATTGCAGCCAAAGCACCATGCTCTAACTGTTCATCGGAGACAAACTGAAATACATAAGTCGCCAGATTTTCAAAGCCTACGGGCCGCAACAACAAGGCTGCTGGCAGCTCCTTCATGCACTCGATAAAGACAAGCAACATACCCGCGAATATCCCTTTCCTTAACAGAGGTAAGTGAACACGCCAAAGTAATGAGCTAGGCTTTAATCCCATTGTTATAGCAGCCATGTCTAGAGAGGGTGAGATACGTTTATAGCTGTTCTCCACACTGCCAATAGCGATAGCTGAAAAACGAATACAGAAGGCAAAAATAAGTACAAATACACTGCCGGTAAAGATAAGCCCAGGACCTTGTTGACCTAGATACTCATAAAGATCATTAACCGCAAAGTCCAGATAAGTCAGGGGAACTAAGATACCAATAGCCAAGACAGTACCTGGAAGCGCATAGCCTGTTGAGGATAAACGTGAGGGGAGCAGATCGGCTTTTCTTGGGCTCACTCGGCTGATAAACATTAACAATATCCCAAGTGTTACTGAGATAACACTGACTATCGCCGCAATATAGAAGCTATTAAAGCTAAACGCTAAAAACTCAACATGCCAACTTTCATCAAAATATTGCCATGCATAGTTAAGTAAAATGATAAAAGGCAGTAGAAATGAAACAAGAAGCAGAAGAGTACAGTATCCCGTTGCGAGCAGGGCTTTAATCCCCTTTAGAGAGTAAAGCTCACACGGTTCTGCCCCACTCTGTTTTTGAAACAACTGCTGTTTTCTACGAGCAAATCGCTCAAAACCTATCATAGTGAAAACAACAAGTAACATAATTGCCGACAACTTCGCCGCCGCCGATAAGCTCCCATACCCCAGCCAAGTGTCATACACAGCCGTGGTTAATGTCGGTACAGCAAAATAGCTCACAGTGGCGAAATCCGCAGCCGTCTCCATAGCAACTAAAGCAACCCCAACAGCGAGTGCAGGCCTTGCCATAGGTAAACTAAAACGCCAGAAACTCTGCCAAGGACCACACCCCATAACCCGTGTAGCATGCTGCAGGCTCGAAGACTGCTCCATAAACGCAGTTCTTGCCAACAGGTAGATATAGGGAAACAACACAAATGCTAGCATCATGGAAGCGCCGCCTAAACTGCGCACTTCAGGAAAATAGTAATCTTGAGGAGAACCCCAACCAAAAAAGCTACGCAATGCTGACTGAATAGGTCCAGCGTAATCCAGCAGATCCGTGTACACATATGCCACCACATATGCAGGCATGGCTAAAGGCAACAATAATGCCCATTGAAATATAGCGCGCCCAGGAAAGTGGCACTTTGCGACTAGCCAGGCGGCTGGTGTCGCAATCAAGATAGCACCTAGACAGACCCAGAACATCAATAGAAGAGTGTTACTGATATAAGTAGGCAACACAGTATCGAGGAGGTGGCCAAATACAGACTCATCAGGGATCATCGCCTGAATAAGAATTGCCACAAGTGGAAGCGTGATCACTAAGGCGACAAAATAACCAGCCAGCGACCAACGTTTGGGTAAACCTAAAATCATCAATATTTCCACTAAAGCTTATAGGGATATTATCCACTACAAACCTAAATTTAAACTTAAATAGAAACGATTATTAATTGTAAAAAAATAGCAGGCCCTACAAAGCAGGACCTGCTATTTTAATCTAAAAAAAAGTTATAGGTCGAACTTAACCTCATCTAGCATCTTAACCGCAGCATGATGAAACTCTGCAAGCTTGTAGATAGGTAAACTATCCGCTTTAAACTCTCCCCAAGATGCTACCAAAGCAGATGGCTCAACATCCGCTTTAACCGGGTATTCCATGTTCACTTCAGCATAAGCTTTCTGCGCTTTATCACCCGACAGATACTCCATCAATTTAAGTGCATTATCTTTATTACGAGAGTGTTTAGCCAACGCCATACCAGAAACATTGATATGAGAACCTAAGTTGTCTTGATTCGGGAAATTAATCTCAACCGCTTCAGCCCATGGTACCTGTTTAGGATCTTGCAACATCTTACCTAGGTAGTAGCTGTTCCCTATGGCTAGATCACAAAGCCCCTCTTTAACCGCTTTAACCTGAGCACGATCATTCCCCTGAGGCTTACGAGCTAAGTTTGCTTTTAATCCAGTCAGCCAAGCTTTAGTTTCGGCCTCACCGTGATGAGCGATCATCGAAGCAACCAAAGAGATGTTATAAGGGTGCTTACCACTTCGAGTACAGATTTTTCCTTTGTATTTGGGATCTGCCAGATCTTCATAATTAATATTGAGCTTACCTAAACGCTCCTTAGAGGAGTAGACATTGCGCACTCGCATTGTCAATGCATACCAGGTCTCGTCAGGAGAGCGGTACTGGGCTGGAATATTACTGCTTAGCAGTTCACTGGAGGCTGGAACCACGAGCTCTTTATCAACTAATTCCATTAGGCGATAAAAGTCTGATGTAAGCACCACGTCGGCAGGTGAGAGTCTCCCCTCACGCATCATTCTTTCGGCAATCCCTTTTTTGGAAAAGACCACATCAACATCGATCCCCGTCTCTTTAGTAAAGTCATTTAGGATTGGATCGATTAAAAAAGCTTGTCGGTAGGAGTAAACAGTTAATTTATCTGCGGCATTGGCAACAGAGGCGAAACACACAAAGCCTAGAACTGCCAGATTTTTTATTATTTTCATCTATATACCCTATACAGCGCACCAAAGCCAACATGGCGATGATAATAGTTATCAATTGTACTTAGAGTAATAAATCCGCCGTCAATGAGCAAGTTTTGTTATCGAAATTGTTAACTCATACACATACTGCTCCCTTCTCATAGGATAAGTCAGAGCGTAACTGACGAAGGAGATATCCTTATTCGCCTCATTATTCAGGCAGATACATTTTATCGAACTACAATAAAATCAGAGACTCTTATATAAAGGAAAATATGCTCATGCTTGGGGGGATCCTTGTTCTGTTGATCATCGCTGTCAGCTTTTATATTTACCATCAACCACATAGAAAACGTAAAAGAGCGGCTAAAGCCGCTCCTACACACATTACCGAATCGGCTCCCGAGGTGAAAAGCACCCCGTTTTGCTCAACCGAACACCCTTACCATTGTGTCACCATTATTCAAGGCGAGCCTGCTTGCCAAGCAGTAAAAGAGATAGATAACACTTACTACCTCTCACACGAAGCGCCTCATATCCCACTAAAAGAGTGCGACATTGCTCAATGTAATTGTCACTATCAACACAAGGAAGATAGACGAGGCACTCAGGAAAACAGAAGGTTAGACTTTGGCGTAACAAGGGAACTATATGGAGCCTTCGGCGAAAAAAACCGCCGAAAACTCTCGCGAGGCCGCCGTAAAGAGGACCGTGGGGAGGAGTAGGTTAAAATGATGGCTCAGATTAAATTGGTCTAGTACTTTTCATCATTGAGAGGTGTTCAAAGCCAGACAACCAAGTTGCTGTCGCTGGCACCACTTTTCTCCATTGCAGATCTGCATGCCTAAAGTCGAGATATTCAAGTAGGCAGGCTAATCCTATCTGCTGAATCGTCAACTGAGGACTCACCATTACCCCCGATTGCTCTATCTCTTTTAATCCACGAAGCAGAGCCATCTCGAATCTAGATGTCCAAAAAAGCGAACGCTTCCCCTCTAGCTCTCGCATCTGCTCCTGCCTAAGCGCAACTGCTGAGTCTAATAAGCCATTAATCAGTGACAGCTGACACTCATTTTTCCAATTATACCCATATTCACCAAATAGGCGATTAGCGCCAAACTCATGATCTAAATAGCGTAAAATCACTTCACTGTCATAGAGGGACGAACCATCATTAAGCTGCAAGCAGGGAATTTTTCCTAACGGGTTCAGCTCAAGCAAGAGCTCACTATTTTCCATAGGATCAACAGTGCACTCCTCAATACCAGTAATCTCAAGATGACGGATTAAGACCCGAACACAACGAGAGTACGGGGAAGCATCTGAATACAGTAATCTCATTTTATCAATCCCTTGCTCCAAAAGATAAGCGCTACCAATACTTCTCTATCGTGATCTGACCAGGGGCTCGTCGTAAATTCTTACTCAGCCCTTTCTCAAGTAAAATATTATTAGCATCCTTAATCATCTCAGGATTACCACAAAGCATCACCTGTGAATCTTCAGCGGTAACCTTAAGCCCAAGACGCTGCTCAATTTCACCAGATGCTAAAGCAGTGGATATTCTAGTCTCTAACGCATCAGGGTATGATTCTCGAGTAACTGAGAAAAGTAATTTAAATTGGTTAGGGTAACGCTTTTCAAGTGCTAATAGCTTCTCTTTATAAGCAAGATCTTTCGCTTCTCTCACACCATAAACGAGGATAATATGCTCAAACCTTTCCCAAGGCTCATCGGTTTCAAGAATGGAGATAAAGGGGCCAACCGCAGTTCCTGTGGCCAGAAGCCAAAGATCTTTCCCTTGAGGTGGCACCTCATCTAATGTCATAAAGCCTGCCGCTTTATTGGACACCTCAATATGGTCACCAACCTTAAGCTGTTGCAGATTTGGGGATAGCAGTCCGTCGAGTACCGACACAGCCAAAACTTCAACGTAATCAGAATTAGGGGCATTAACAATAGAGTAAGCTCTGCCGATCCTCTTATCATTAATTATCTGACTTAACTTAATAAACTGACCTGCGATATAAGGTTCGATACTAGCTTTGATCTTTAAAGAGAATAAATTGTCACACCATTCCGTTCGTTCAATAACTTCGCCATCAACCCACATTCATCGCTCCGATATCTATAGTTTTCCTAATTGATATTTAGCATATAAGAGGGGGTAATACCAATTGGGCTTGCTAAAGATTAAGAGGATATGGCTGCATCACCTTTGTCAGAGCTGACACTCTCTTTAAATGCTAATAGCCCATCTTGAACCAAGGAGTAGGTCTGCTCAACACCATCAGCGATGTCACCTTCCAAAACTTGTAAGCCGTTTAGAATATCTTTAGCCTCATCAAAGCCTTGATCGATCGCCCCACCAATGATCTCCATAAATGAGGTCAACTGCTCATCGAATGACATATTGGAGTTCTGCTCTTGGTATAAGCTAAAAAAGTTAGTGGCAAAACTGACGATCCTGTCAGCGGTTGCTTCAGGCGATGTATCAACCCCATTGTCATAGGCTGTTTGTAACGCATTCTCACCCATTGAGGGAGCTAACTCTTCATTAATCGCTTCAATTGCTGCACGGTAAAGCAGTACAAGTGGTTCATTACTTGAGCTTAAGCTGACCTCTTGCTGTGCTGAAATAATGGCTGAGTTCATCAGCTGTTTACTACTGGCGTAAGCCGTTTTATTTGTCGCCACCTCAGAGACTGACTTTCCATGATTCTCGGTTGTCTGAGTATTACTTTTTGCAGCTTGGGATACTTCTGCGCCATGGTTTTTAATTTCCATAACAGCCTCTCAAATGATAACTTTATACAATCATTATCGACCATTTTTTATGCAACTTTAGTTTTTATTAATTTAATTTGTTATCTTGCTATATTCGAAAAAATAGGTGACTAAATATGACAAGATTTCTCTTATTCCCCATTATCTTATTACTCTTTTTTACCACGCCTCTTCTTGCCTCAGAACCTAAGCTCTCAGCTATCGAACCAGAGGGTAAAGTCGTTATCTTGGTAAGGCATGCAGAGAAGCAACAACACCAAGGAAAAGATCCAGCCTTGACGCCAGCAGGTGAGCAGCGCGCGGATCTACTACGCCTTGCGCTAAAGGAGATGCCACTCAGTGCCCTATACGCCACTCCCTTTAAGCGCACTCAAGCCACCCTTAAACCTATCAGTAAAAGTAGAGATATGGTGATAAAAATCATGGGACTAGAGGGTGGAATAAAAAAACATATAAGAGAGGGAGCTAAAGCCATTAAAGCTGAAACTGGCAATGTGCTAGTCGCCGGTCACTCTAATACGATTTCAATGCTTATTACTGCATTAGGCGGACCTGAGATCGACAAAATAGCTGAAACTGACTACAACAATATATACATTTTATCTATCTCACCTGATAACAAGGTTGGCTTAATCCACACAAAATATGGTGATTAAACAGATAGATATTATAACCTAGCAATAGGGAAGAATTAGAAATGAATATTAGCAATTAGTATAATTGCTCAAATATGATGAGTTACCAATAATGAGTGCTGGCGTTTTATTGAGACATGCTTCACAATCCGCGCCTGTGAAAACCAATACACCTAACAAATTAATGAGGAGTTCGAATTGAGTTCAGAATATGTAAATCAAGTTCCATCAACTAAGGAGCCGTCACTAAGCTGTCAAAGCTGTGAACGCTTTACGGTTATTGAGGGAGAGACGATTTGCTATCACCAAGGCGAGATCATCAGCTTATTACCTATGCCAACTGAACCTAAAAATATCAGTTTGTCATGCAAAGGCTGGAAGACCAAATAGAGTTCAGCACAATAGCTTCTACTCTTTTTAGCTAGAAGACTTTTTTAGCTAGAGACTAAGTCAAGTTGGAAGACTAGCATTAAGCTTACGCGCGCATCATGCCCACATAATCATTCTCTGAAAATTTAGTTTCACGAATAATCCCATCTAAAGCGATGCTGGGCTTGATTTCGGCTAAGGTTAAGCCTCGAGTTGTCACACGCATTCCCGCAGATAACTCCTGATAGATGGTAGATAATTCACTCTGTGACAGCCCGCGTTTTTTTAAGGTTGCCATTATCGCCAACCAATCAGTATCAACAGTGCTATCCTGACCTTCAATGTTGACTTGCAAAGGAATATTCTTCATCAATTATCTCACCAAGTTGTTATCTTTGAGTATGGCTATTATACAACTGCTTAGCTGAACCTATGCTGAACTCTCATTTTTGATTTTGGATAGTCCACAATTTGGAATATAAACCATTGTTTTTTAATAGAGATGAATGGTCGCCTGTTTCAACAATTTGACCTTGGCTCAACACTATAATCTGATCGGCATCAACCACGGTCGATAATCTATGTGCAATCACCAAGCTTGTATGCCCCTTAGCCACCTCTTTCAATGCGGTTAATATCGCCTGTTCAGAGTGACTATCGAGTGATGATGTCGCCTCATCAAACACTAATAAAGGAGAGCCCTTTAAGATCGCTCTTGCAATCGCAACCCGTTGTTTCTCACCGCCAGAAAGCTTTAATCCCCTCTCTCCTACCTTAGTATCCCAGCCTTCGGGCAGGGAGCTAACAAAGTGAGCAAGGTGCGCCATCTTAATAACCTCAGCAACATCATCATCACTAGCACCTGGCCTGCCATAACGAATATTCTCTAATAAGGAGTCATTAAAGAGCACTGTATCTTGGGGCACTATCGCTATGGATTGCCTCAGAGCATGTTGAGTTAGTGAGTCAATATTTACCCCATCTAAACTGATGCTACCGCTATCTACATCATAAAAACGAAACAGAAGTTTCACTATGGTTGACTTGCCGGCACCACTATCGCCGACAATCGCCACTTTCTGACCCGGTAAAATAGAGAAGCTGATCGATGTTAAGATCTGACGGGAATCATAGCTAAAGCTAACATCCTCAAATGTTAATTCACCCGCTCCTATCGCCAGCTTTTTTGCATTCTCTTTATCTTCAATCAGAGGCTTTCTGTCTAATAAGCCAAACATACGCTCAATATTAGCTAGTGCCCCTCTGATCTCGCGATAGACAAAACCTAAAAAGTTCAGTGGAATAAATAACTGCATCATAAAAGCATTTATCAACACAAAATCACCTATAGTCATTTCGCCACTCACCACGTGAGATCCTGCTAAGGCGAGCATCAAGGTCATTGCCGTTGAGATAATAAACGCTTGACCCGCATTGAGCGCAAAAAGAGATAAACGATTCTTGCGCTTTGCATGCTCCCACTCCTCCAGTGCCATGTCATACCTTTGCGCTTCATAGGTTTCATTGTTGAAATATTTTACCGTCTCATAATTAAGCAAGCTGTCTATTGCACGAGAATTTGAGTGTGAATCGGCTTTTGCTGCCTCTCTCACAAAACCTGTTCGCCACTCTGTAGCTAATACGGAAAAAGCCACATAGGCCACAACAGCTCCTAAGGTAATCGTTGCAAATGCAACCCCATAGTTGTAAAACAGAATGCCTATCACCAGAGCGATCTCTAATATTGTCGGCACAATATTAAACACCATAAATCGCATCAAAAAGTTAACCCCGCTGGTTCCCCGCTCTATGTCCCTGGATAAACCTCCGGTCCTGCGCTCTAGGTGAAACTCGAGATCTAATCGATGCAGATGCTCAAAAACAGACAGGCCTAAACGACGTATAGCACGCTCAGTCACTCGGCCAAAAAGGGTATCTCTAACTTCAGAAATAAGGGTGTTTAACAGGCGCAGTGACCCATAAGCGATAACCAAAGAGATAGGCACGCTAATCAACTGCTCAGGTGACGCTTCAGTCAATGTATCAACTAGAGATTTAAGCACAAAGGGTAAAGAAACACTGGCAACTTTAGCGATAATTAAACATAAAAGAGCTAAAGCAACGCGCTTTTTATACTCAAAAAGGTAGGGCCACAGGAGTTTAAGCACATGCCAATTTAGTTTATCTACAGGTCCATCGAAATAGAGAGAAGGGCGCATTAAAATTCCATTTATAAGTTTGTTGAACTAAAAAATCTCGGTATGACAGATTAAAGTATATTCAATTTTCATCTTACCAACCCTGTTTAATTAAAACCCAAGTAATACTTTTGACTGACAAAGATAAAAAATAATATAGACTAAGGTATCGACACGTGTGATTATTTTTTAATATGGCTTGAATGAAGCCAATTGCTGTTATGCAAATGAAAAGAATTTGATACTCTTCGACCCAGAAGCTTACAGCCGCTCAAGGTAAGGAATCACTATTTCTTGCTCAGTTATTTTAAGGAAATATACATGCTGGATTCATCAAAAAATCAATATCCCCCATTGCCTCTCATTCAAACCTGGGTATGGATGATGACCCAATCGGGCGACACTGATATCCAGAAAAAAGGTCAAAATAACCTCATTGCTTCATTTGGAAGTCTTGCTAAAGCCAACGAATATATAGTTAAACAGGGCAAAGGCTAATTACTATAAGCCAATGTTTGACAATAAAAAAGGAGGCTTTAGCCTCCTTTTTTACATCTGCTTTAACTTATATATTATCACGTCTAGCTTTGACACTTTGATTTAGTGTCTCAAGCAGCGATTCAGTATCATTCCATCCGATACAAGCATCGGTAATACTCTGTCCATAGCATAAAGGCTCGCCCTGAATATAATCCTGACGCCCCTCAATAAGATTACTTTCAATCATCACACCAAAAATGGCTTTGTCACCTTTGCTTAATTGACCCGCAACATCTTCGCCTACTAATAACTGACGTTTAAACTGCTTAGCACTGTTAGCATGGCTGAAATCGATCATGATGTTGAGATCCAGCTCTGCTTTATCAAGCTGCTGCTTAATTTCACTCACATGCTCGGCGCTGTAGTTAGGCTCTTTGCCACCACGAAGGATAATGTGGCAATCAGCGTTTCCTTTCGTCTCAACAATGGCTGAATGGCCAAACTTGGTCACAGAAAGAAAGTGGTGAGGTGCACTTGCCGCTCCAATCGCATCTATAGCGACCTTAATAGTGCCATCGGTACCATTTTTAAAACCAACAGGGCTAGATAGACCCGATGCCAACTCGCGATGCACTTGAGACTCTGTAGTCCTAGCACCAATCGCTCCCCAACACATGAGATCTGCCACATATTGAGGCGTGATCATATCAAGAAACTCACCGGCTGTTGGCATCCCCGTATCATTAAGATCCAGCAGCAACTTACGTGCAGTTCGTAAACCATCATTGAGCTTGAAGCTGTTATCCATATCAGGATCGTTAATCAAACCTTTCCAACCTACGGTCGTGCGAGGCTTCTCAAAATAGACTCGCATCACTATCTCAAGCTGGTCTTTATACTGCTCTCTTAGCTTGACCAGTTTCCGGCCATATTCGAGCGCCGCTACAGGGTCATGAATCGAACAAGGGCCGACAACGACCAGTAAGCGATCATCATTTTTTCTAAGAATGTGATGTATATTGTCACGTGCATTAAAAACCGTTGCCGACGCGTTCTCGGTTGCCGGAAATCGTTCCAGAATCGCAATGGGAGGCAATAGCTCTTTGATCTTATTTATTCGTACATCATCATTTTTATAATACATGGTTATCAACTTACTCCGGCTTACTGTTAAACAAATTTCTCTCGGCAATGCTACTAAGTTCAATTTATCCAGTATTAACCAATAATGCAATTAGGATATAACAAATAAACACAATAAAGATTTCACCCCTTTATTATCAACAAGTTAAAATATTCCCTTTCAATTTTATTATTAAACTAAAGCTGAATTCATGGCATTTTCAACACAACAACTTTAACAATATATTAGCTTTTAACCAGCATAGGAGCTCAAATGCAGATATATAAAACTTTTCAAAATGGATTTTTGAGAGGATGGGCAATTAACGAAATCATGATTAATCAAGCCGTTATCCCATACTAGTAAACAAACTAAAACAGGTTAGAAAACGTTCTACAGCATCTTAACCCAAGCAGTACTAACTACTAACAACGGTAATAAAAATAGATTAATTACACATAAAAAACCAAAAATAAGATAATTATCTCGCACCCGAAAAATATAGAAACGAAGTAAAAAATTTTTTAAAACAAACCCCTTCACTATTTATCGTCTCTAACTACTGCCAAATCTAGATAGAAGATAAAATTTCAAACAGCACCTGCATGCCTTTAGTTTAAAGGGTACTAATGTACTACCGATTTTACTTGATAGCACAAAAACTAGCCGTTAGGTTGTGCCAATGAGGTCTGACGTCAGACCTCTTTACCCGATTAACAATATAATAAAGAGAAAAGCCAATGAAACATTACTACAAGTTACTACTCTTGGGTCTGTTTGCTGTCAGCCCATTGGCCCAAAGTGCAAGTGGGGTCGCATTTGTACATGGAACCGGAGACCAAAGTGATGCACTCAACGATTACTGGAATCCAAATTTTATCAACACAATTCGCCAAGGTATCTCGCAACCTAATAACTACATGGTCGTTAACTGCGATTTTGATCAATATATGTGGGATGCTGCAGCTTCTGGTTGCCTTGCAACCCAACTCACTCAATTTATCGATAGCAAAAATATCGATGACCTCACCCTAATTACCCACTCTAATGGTGGCAATGTGGTCAGGTGGATACTGTCAAATCCAACCTGGGATAGCCGATACCCTACTATTATCAATGCCGTTAACCGAGTCGTTGCTATCGCCCCCTCTAGTGGTGGTACTCCACTGGCCGACGCCGTCAACCAAGGCTCAGTATTTGAAACAACTTTAGGTTGGATATTGGGATATGGCAGTGACGCTGTTAAACAGCAACAAGTGAGCTGGATGAGCTATTACAACAGCACTTGGCTTAATGGCACCCAAGGCAGACCTTCATTAAGCGCCCCCTTTGAAGCAGTTGTTGGCTCCGATGTCGACTCGGCAATTTGGGATGGTGATAGTTACTGCGCTGGATACCAATACCAAGTGGCTTTAGAAACCACTCAAAACTGGCTAGATGATTGCTCCGATGGTTTTTTAGAGTGTAGCTCTCAAAGCGCAGCAGGTAGTGTCTGGTTCACAGATAAGCAGCGCACAAGAGGCAGTGAGCCCTTGAGTCACCAACAGAGCCGACGTGACTGTTTCAACCTGCACACCATTATTCGCGATCATATATAGGAGACCACAGATGAAAAAGTTAACACATTTAGCCACATCTCTAGCCATGGCAAGCTTATTGGTCGCCTGTCAGGATGACGCCCAAACAGAAGAGCCGCAGGTTGAAGTTGCTAAGCAGCAGACGAAAAGCTTCATCCTTGCAGCGCCTCAAACAGGTGACTTTGGTTCAACTGAGATCAATGAGCCCACGCTTCCCCCCATCAACAGCAGCCCAGAAGCGGTTAGTTTTGTCACAAAAGTCCCATCAGACTATACACTCACACCACCTGTAATAGCGCGCTCAGTTCAAAGTGATGAGTATTGGACTAAGGTAACTGGCGATGAGCTAAATCGCGGTGTTAAATTAGCAATAAGCCAAGCCTCCAGTGTGATCCGCATCTCCCCCAGAGGTGATACAAGCTCAGGTACATTAACCCACAGTAAAGCGATTGAGCCTGAAACGATTCAACTGCTCAAAGAGGGCGATAAGGAGAGTCAAAGTCGCTCATACATAAAATCACTGGCAGACTCGCAAGCTCTTGCCACTGCAGGTCTAACAGATGACTCCAGCGCCTTAATACTCTCCTCAGATGCAACCGCAGGCCAATATCGATTGAAAGTAAGCGAGAAGCTCGAACCCAACGCCAGCTATATGGTGAACGTGAAGGAGAAGCACTCCCCTTACAAACTAAAGTTAACTAGCAAAGATAGCCTTTCATCGGCTCAAACCTCAATGCCATTTCAACTTGAGCTAAGTAATAACCAGACTCAGTTAAAGCCAAAAGCAAGCCTTAAACACGCCAATGGCTACTATCAAGCACTAGAAGTTGAGCAGGTTAATGGCCAGTGGAGCGCCAAGCTACCTGAACTCAATGCTATGCCTGTTAGCAACTCAGGTCTGAGTGAGATCCAACTCGAAGTGAAAACCAAGGTTGCTGGTAAACAGGTTATCAGAACCGTTAAGAAGGCATTTAAGCAGTTTGTGCCATCGGCAAAGATCCAACCAGAGATCTCTACAAGTTGGGAGCAAGGGATACCAAGCTCACTCACATTAACTTTAGAGATGAAAAAAGCGGGACGTTTCTCTGTTGCAGGCTTTCTGACAGGGGTCGATACGCAGGACAATGATAAGCCAATCCTAAGAACTGAATCAGCCGATTGGTTAACGCCTGACTCGACTAAGCTCACCTTAAAACTAGACACACAGCTCATTGCTCAGTCTGGTTTAAAGCCTCCCTATAAGTTACAAGGATTAACCCTTAAAGATCAGGGGCAGATGGCAAGGCTAAGCTACCAAGCCCATGGAGTGACATTAAACTAATACCAATCAGTATAACTGTTCACGACGAACAAAAATGCTCCTTATTTTAAGGAGCATTTTTTTATCCTATTGGCTAATAGGAGTTAATGACTCTTCATCGCATGCAGCTTAGATTGATACTTTAATTTGTTATTCTCATCATTTGAAAGATTAAGGGCCTTCTTCATGTTCGCCTGCGCTCGCCGTTCATCACCTGTTTGCCAGTAAGCTCTGGATAAACCGAAATAGAACTCATGGCGATAATCCGCCTTTGCTACCGCACGTTTATACCAAAGTAGTGCATCTTGATACTCCTTATCAAAGTAGGCTTGCTGAGCCATATCGTAGTAATAATAGGGGTTATCGATTCGCTCCAACTCTAATCGCTTATGCACAGCTGCCCACTCCTCAAGCCTGTCTTGTGCTCCTAGCATCACGGCATAATTATAGAGGGCGTTCATATCATAGTTATCTATCTCCAGTGCCAACTTGTAGAGTGTTTCAGCCTCTTGGTTTAATCCCTTGTAGCGATAGAGCACCGCCAACGTGTTCAGTGCGGGCATATAACTTGGCATCTCTTGCAGACCTAACTTTAAAAAGCCATAGGCTTTATCATAATCCCCCATCACCAGAGATTCAGCGGCAACATTATTGTAAAACATTGCTGTAACTGTCTTTTTGTTGATTTTTTTCTTATCAAAACCTCGAACAGCCCGCTCAGGCAGAAAATCAACCTGAATAGCCCGCTTTAACATATGCACAGTATCACCATGACTTAATGGCAGTAGTCTTAAATTAATATGACCATTCACTAGATAAAATCCCCCCTGCTTATCCCAAACAGGAGGCACCTCAATCTCCTGAAACTCGACCTCGACTCCTAACTCTTGGGCTAAGGCCGATGTCAGCAGCACCAGAGATAAACAGTTTCCCGCACGCTCGCTGAAGGTTTCGCTAGCAACTCGAGTCATGTTATCTCGATACTGAAACGCTCCCTCTTCGGCATTGATATATTCAGCCAACCACTCATTGGCCAGCATGTTATTCGACTTAGTTAATTTGGCCCGCTGTAGCTCTGTCCTGAGCTCTCTTATTGCATCATCCGGTAACGAAAAGAGCTCATCAGGCTGAGGAAGCCCATCCACCTCAGTAAAATGTTCATCATAAAAGTACTGCTCAATTTGGCTAACATGAGCGGTATTAGAGGTAGAGGTACAAGCTTGAAGAGAGATAAGAAGCAAACAGATAAACAGAAGACTAGATTTGGAGAGACTAGGCTTAACACAGCAAAAATTAGAGCTAAACGATTTCATGGACACCAACTTTAATCTAGCAAGAGGTTAAACTCAGTGTACATGAATGAGCAAAAAACAGACAAGGCTAATGCGTTACAAAAGATTAACAAGCAGAAAGAGAGATTACTCTACCTGTTCAGAGGCAGACATAACATCATCAACTTGAATGTATAACTCCTTGTTTTTATATTGATAAGGTCGATAAAAAAGGCCATTACATCGATAATAGATGTAGGGATGAGAATAGGGAGTACAGGCTAAAGGCAGAGCTTGCAGGATCTGAATTTGCTGCTGCATCCTTAAGGCCTCCTTCCACTCATGCTCAAGTAACACTTGATCTCTAACCGCAAAAGCATCAAACGGCTCGCTGGATTTACGTACCACAACTTGACCAGCTGTCGCTGTATGAGAAAAGCCTGCCACAAGTAAAAAGAGAGCAAGAGTAGACACGATTTTACGCCGGCAGATATTCATACTTTACTCCATCAATAATCACGATTAATTATCGCACGCTAAGCAGATACTGCTCAAGTTTGCTCAACACGCTTAATATCTTCTAAAATTTCATCTTCAATTCTAAATAGCCGATCTTGGCCCCATACCTGGCACGTTTTATAGCTAAAACTTGGCACGCCCCAAAGCCCGAGCTCATACAACTCCTCTAGATTTCGCTTCGCCCAATCACGCCAGTCCTCACTGCTAAGCTCTGTTTGCGCATCCTGCCAATCTAACCCCGCCATCTGCACTATCTTTTTTAACCCTGACAGACTCTTACTATTAATTCCCTGTGTATTCACCGCTCTGGAGTAAGCCAAAAGGTACTCCACCTCC
The DNA here is from genome assembly GCF_019457885.1 of Shewanella nanhaiensis. Classification (GTDB taxonomy): domain Bacteria; phylum Pseudomonadota; class Gammaproteobacteria; order Enterobacterales; family Shewanellaceae; genus Shewanella; species Shewanella nanhaiensis. The sequence goes on along the minus strand of NZ_JAHZST010000004.1, from coordinate 30,836 downwards.
CTTCCCTGTCTGCAAGCATAATCAAACAGGGCGTAACAATGCTCTACGCCTTTGCCTAAGGGATCGGCCACAAACCCATAACGAATTCCTCGCTTCAGCGCCTCACGCTTAGTATCATGAAATATGTACAGTTTCTTCTTACTGGAAACTGATAAGCCTCGCATCACCATAGGAAGTACAGGCTTAACGACTAACTTGACTCCATAGTGCTCACTCATACGAACAGCTTGCTCTAACCCCAGATGAGAGTATGGACTTCGGATAGAAAAGTAGAGAGTAAGAGGAGGCAGATGTTCACAAACCTTAGTTTTTCTCTCTTTAAAACCTTTAAATGCTAAATCACTTTTATCAAATAATGTTTGCAGATTAAGACCTTTAAGCTTAATCAAACGCCGCTCAAGATGAACTAACCTGTCGACTCCCCAATACCACTCTCCAGCATAATAGAGCATGCCCCCCATGTAATGACCACGGCGATTAAGATAATGGTTATTTGTATCAAGCCTTTCATCAAGCAGTGAATCGCAATTCAATGAGCCGCTATCTAGCTCGGCTCCCTCATGCCAAAAATGGCGAAACACGGCCAAGCAAGCGGTAAGCGAATTCTCAGCTTTAAAGAGTGCCGCCTGCGCACACCTTAGCTCACCATCAGAGCGCATTGGCTTGTTTGCTGGGAAATCAAAACCATAACGCTCTACAAAATAGCTGGCATCATCAAAAGCATTAGCCTTCCAAAGCGCCAACTCAGGGAATGCTTCACTATCCTGGCAATTCACGGGGTAAAAATGAAATGCTAATTTAAGGTGGCTAAAGTAGTGGGGTCTGAATTCAACAAGTGCCTGTAGGAGCAGATAGGAGTATGGATCTTGAAGATCAATAAAGACCTCAAGCCTATGCTCTCGCATCAATAAGCGGCGCTTGACCTCATGGAGACACCTCTTGACACTTAGCCAGCCTTCACTGCTGATCCCGCGTGCAAGGTAGGAGATAAGGTAAGATTTGATGACAGATATGATTGCTGTGACCCCTTCATGGTGGACTCAAACTTAACTTAGTCGATTCAGCCCCAATTTGATAGCCATCCACGTTAAGAGCGGACTGGGACAAACAAAAATGCCAGCCCTGAAGGCTGGCATTGAAAACTTGCATTGAAAAAGAGGTGTTAAACTTAACGAGCGCTCTTAATTGAGACAAACTCGGGATAGGCATCGATACCACAGTCAGAGGCATCCATTCCTTTATACTCCTCCTCTTCACTCACTCGGATCCCCATGCTCAACTTCAGGGCATACCACACAGCAAGTGAAGCGCTAAATACCCAAGCAAAGATAACACCTGCACCGTAAAGCTGACCTAACACAGTAGCATCTGCGTTTGATAACGGCACTAACATCAAGCCTAAGAACCCAGCAACGCCATGTACTGAGATAGCACCTACAGGATCATCAATTTTCAGTCTATCCAATGCCACAATAGAGAAGATAACCACACCACCAGCCACTAAACCTATCACGCCGGCAAAGGCGATAGAGGGAGAGAGAGGATCGGCAGTGATAGCAACAAGTCCCGCTAACGCACCATTTAAGATCATGGTCAGATCCGCCTTGCCCCACACCATTCTACATACCACCAAAGCAGAGACCGCACCAAAAGCTGCTGCCGAGTTAGTGTTAAGGAAAATTTTAGCCACGGCAGTTGCGTTTTCAGCATCTGAAACTAATAACTGCGAACCACCATTAAAGCCGAACCAGCCCATCCACAGAATAAACATACCTAAGGTTGCCATAGGCAGGTTGGAACCTGGAATGGGATTAACTTGCCCATTGGGGCCATATTTCCCCTTACGGGCACCAAGTAAAAGAACCCCAGCAATCGCAGCAGCAGCCCCAGCCATATGAACAATACCGCTACCAGCAAAGTCGACAAATCCAGCTTCAGAGAGAAAACCGCCACCCCATGTCCAATAACCTTCAACTGGATAGATAAACCCTGTCATCACCACTGAAAAAGCTAAGAATGCCCATAGCTTCATACGCTCAGCCACAGCACCAGATACAATTGACATTGCCGTTGCAACAAAGACAACCTGGAAAAAGAAATCAGACTCAAGAGCATGGTCGGCTCCCTCAGCTTGATTGCCGATCAAGGTGCTAATAGAGGGTAACCAGCCCCCTTCACCATTATCAACATACATGATGTTGTAACCCACAATCAGAAACATCACGCAGGAGATAGAATACAGGCATACGTTTTTAGTTAAGATCTCTGTGGTGTTTTTCGATCTCACCAAGCCAGCTTCTAACATGGCAAAACCCGCAGCCATCCACATAACCAGCGCACCGGAGATCAAAAAATAGAAGGTATCTAAAGCAAACCTTAATTCAGATACCGTCACACCTAACTTCACTAACTCTTCCATCATCTATCCCCTTAAAGTGCTTCGTTATCTAGCTCGCCCGTACGAATACGGATGGCTTGTTCTAAATCCGACACAAAAATCTTTCCGTCACCAATTTTTCCAGTGCGAGAAGCGTTCACAATCGACTCAATAAGCAGCTCAAGATTCTCCGCTTTCGTGGCGATCTCAAGTTTAACTTTTGGCAGGAAATCGACCTGATACTCTGCGCCACGATATAGCTCAGTGTGTCCTTTTTGACGACCAAAACCCTTTACCTCTGTAACCGTCATCCCCTCAATACCGACACCCGCAATCGCTTCACGAACATCATCTAACTTAAACGGCTTAATGATAGCGCTGACCAGTTTCATACCAATCTCCCTAACTTAAATTGTTAATCACTTCTGCTAATGACTAATTCAAGCATCAGGCCAAGTTAACAAACTGATAACTTTTAATGAGTTAGCTATCTTCCTTAAAATCTGCCTAGTGTATTGCGCACCATTAAGGTGCGCATAAAAACTCAATGCACAGAATTAGCGCACCCTTTTCATTAAGCTGTTAGACCAAATGCGCATTGGAAAGAGGATGATTAGCTGTAGAATAAAACTCACTATCATCAGAGGTGTGCAAAGATGTTGAATCCACAAGAGTGCGTACTGGTTGTTGTCGACGTTCAGGGAAAGTTAGCTCAAGTGATGGACAGCAGTGCAGAGCTACACCAAACACTACTGAACCTAATCAAGGGAACCGCCCTATTTGATATTCCAACATTATGGTTAGAGCAACTGCCCGATAAGCTGGGCCAAACTAGCCCAATTCTCTATCAGGAGTTGATAAAACACAGCTCTCCCATAGCAAAACAGCATTTTAGTGGCTGGCAAGCTGAGCAGTTTAAAGAGCAGCTCACCGCGCTAAATCGTACACAGGTACTGCTAGTCGGAATAGAATCCCATGTATGCGTATACCAAACCTGCAGCGATCTTCTAGAGAACGACTTTGATGTTCATCTTATCGTCGATGCCATCTCCTCACGCACCTATGCAAATAAGCAACTAGGCATTGAGATGATGCAACACAAGGGCGCACAGATCACCAATATGGAATCACTGCTGTTTGAACTTCAACATGAAGCCGTAGGAGAGAGGTTTAAAGCGTTACTCAAACTTATAAAGTAACTAGCCAAAGGTTGTTTTACTTGTCTGATTCAGTGAGACGACGCAAGTACAATCCCTGTAGTCTCTGCGATGACGTCTGATGTGAATGGACTCACAAATGCCGTGGTGACAGGATGTCATAGAACGGCCATGTCATCGAAGCTCACTGACGTACCTACACCTGAGTATTTATCTCTTCGATTGAGGTTTTGGGCTGTAACTCATTTTTGAACAGAAGTGAGTTAGACCCAATTGATTAGAAAAAGTATATCAGCCCCTATTAGCTCCGACCCCTTTATCGAGAATAACGACCAAAGGCTAATTCGCTCCGATCCCTTTATTTTTCGCGATACCTCACCTTGAAATCTAAGCCCACAGCCGCATTCACAGCTGGCTCTGTTCCATACTTGAATATTTTTTCGGTGTGAGACTTAGGATTACAGAGTGCTATTCAATGATTAGAGCGGTGCCTACACAATAACCTTGGCGTAGCTATCGCGCTCTATATCAGCAACTTCAACAGAGATTGAGCAATCCGTCATTTGCAACTTTTTTAATTGTGCTAAAACTAATTCGGTTAATCGTGATTTTTGCTCTAGGTTACGCCCCGAAAGTATTTTTAACGTAACATGTACAAACTTTAGCTCTACATTACCTGTTTGATAATTGGCATATGGCAAGGCTCTAACCTTGATATCACTGCCTTCTGCCTCAAACAAATTTGATGCTAAAGCTCCCTGATAAACACAGGCAATCAAAAGATCACCCTCAATATTTTCTGAATGCTCGATGACACAATGTGGCACTTAATTCTCCTCTAATGCTAGCGAGCCAACAATCGTAAAATAATTGACGTGATTTATTGCGACCTTTGTAAAAGTAAGACAACTGACGAAGTAGGCTTGCTTGGACTTGTTAAGTGGGTGAAATCAGATACAGACCCAAATCGTTCAACCCCTGAACGATTCCTACTTGAATAAGTAAGACAACTAGAGTAAAGCCTAAACTCCCACGAAATGAGAATAGAAAGATCTTACCGTAGACTATAGAAACTACAACATAAGCAACAATAAGACCTAACAAGCCGCCTATGATGAAGGCACTACCAACAGATAATATAGTTCCGACAATAACAGCCAAAACGCAAAATCCGATCCCTTGTTTTCTGTACCAAACAGCTCCGCCCCAATTTTTACAGGGACTACGGTAATCAACATTAAAATTATCATTCCCAAAATGATATCTTCCTTGTTTACTATGAGATTAAGCCTAACTCCACCAATAATCGTGGAGTAACTTATCTCCGAAAAATAATGACAACTTTTAGAGTATTAGGATCTATTAGGTGCTAGCTCCCTCTTAAAAACGAAATGATTACTCAGATTAATTATTAGAATATTGTAACCTCAATCTCTCCATCCTGTATTGAATACACAGCCATAGGCCTTTATTTACACCAGTTGCTTCTGAAGATAGTGGCGTTTATGCTTCCCATAATAACCATCAAGTGACCTACCAATACATAGCCCTGTTTTTTATAGAAACCCAGGGCTTGAAAGTTAAATGTGTCTAAAGTGGAATCTTCATCTATTTCACTCAAGGCCCACGATTCAGGATCATCTGCCCCCATTTTTTTGAAGATATTTGTTAATTCTTCTTTATTCACGCTATCTTCCTTAATGTAAATATGTAACCTAATCCCTTATTGAAATTAGAAAAGCTAGCATCCATACTGGTGACCAAATCGAAACTAGAACGCGGCTACGCACGGCCTATCCTTATTTGTCATAGCTCGCCTTTCATATTCCTATTTTTAATAGTTTGAAGGCACGCTATACATATAACCTTTGGAGCAGCAAATGCTTCAGAAACATCATTCCACTCGCCTTGCTCAATAAGAGTGTCATCGCACGATTTGCACCACACATTCTCAACTTCTGATTCATCTAGATCGCCGATATCTTCTCCAGAAAAATACTCAATAGGAGTGTCACTTTCTTTCTGATTTACAAGGTGTTGGCATACAAGTGCGTAGTCCATTATTCCGTGTTGGTGACAATTAACTTTTTCAGAATTACTCATATTCCCTCAAGAGTTATAACGCCTGCATAACACGTTTGCTGCCATGCAAATTAAGCTTAAATTTACCACTGAATATGGTAAAGCCAAAGAAAAGCTAGAATACCAAATGTAGCAAATCGTGTTGATGCGATTGTTAAATGTGGCTCAACGTAGCCTGCAAACTAATCGCAACATGTCCTTGTGCTGAATTCCATTCTCAAACATTTCTTCATCATAATTGTCGAGGAAGAAATCCTTTAAAATGGAATCTACTCTGAAATCGTGACGCTGATAAAACGATAATTGGTATCCAAAAGTACCCGTTCCAAGCTCAACTTTACTGTAGCCAATCGTGGTTAATTCTTTTAATACAAATTGGAGTAGTTTTGAACCAATACCTTTCTGCTGATATTTAGGATTTATTGCTATATTAAAAATTTCAGAAGTAGAGGTATTCAATGACTTACTAACGCAAATACCAACAATCTCATCACCATCAAACGCGCCAAAACAAGCCGAATCTATTAAGTATTTTTTGATAGCAGTTTCGGACGGATCAGCTTCAAGCAATAGCTTCATTGGCACTGATTCAGATAATATTTTCTTAAATTCAATCAAGCCACTTTCCTCTTAAAGCCTAAGAAATATTTAACAGTGTATTAGGCTGAATTCCGAATAAGAACAGTCAGCCAGGTTGACTTTAACTAGAAAAATAACTTTAAATAACATTATGTTCAATGCCTTACAAAAATATTAATTGCGATTTCACTGACTATTCTTATAGTGAAAACCAGAATTTGCATATTTGTGATGTGATTTGATTTAACTATTAGATATAGATGTTTTTAAACAGTCATTTAGTAGTTGTTAACTCTAAACCTCCTTCCTTTTTACACCAACAAAAGATAGGGCTGACATAGCTTATAGGCGATGCAAAAACCTTTCACTTTAGCTTCTTACTTGTACTACTTACCTTTTTATCAGTGATAAATGATTTTGATGTATTTTTTGTTAGCAACTCAAATAACCACAATCGAAGAGATACTCTTGCTTAAAATCAGCAGGTGTAGATGCGGCTGCGGACGTTGATGGGAAGGATGCCATCGTCGAGCCTACAAGGAACGTACTTGCGGCGTTTCGCAGAAGTGTCTACACATAAGCACGCTGCAAGCGGTAAATACAAATGAAAGCATAACCTCCAAACGCATCCTCCAATAAAATATCTGCCGGAAACTAAAATAAAGAATGTAACCTCCTTCATTCGAAGGATGAAAAAAAGCCCTCTTTGGGAAAAGAGGGCTTTATCTATGCAGGTTTTGTTAACTTGTACAGTACAAGTTCAGGCTTATCGCTTAGTAAGTTGCTTCACGCTTTTTAGCTTCAGCATCCCACTTAGGAAGTACAGTCTTCTTGAACTCTTCCTTATCAGCATTCATCTTCTTCATGTCCATACCAAGCGCAGCTTGTGCTTTCGCTTTAGTAGAGATATCTGGAATAGCGATTGGCTGTGGTACACCTTTCTTAGCAAGTAGTTGAGCTAACTTAACGCGAGCATCAGCTGCTTTATCTACCGCTGTACCTAGTACACGTAGTGCTTCATCAGGAGCGTGAGAGGCAACACCGTGAGAGGCAATTGCATAATCCCAGCGCCATTGAGCATGACGGATATCGGTTAGAATTGGCTTCATTTCAGCTTCGGTAGCACCGGCTTTCCAAGCAGCACCTGCTTCGAAGTGTGCCTTAACTAGCTGGTTTTCAGCTCTAAGCTGGATCTCTTTAACCTTAGCTTTACGCTCTTTATCTAGGTTAACCATGAACTCTTTGCTTTGATCATGACAATTACCACAGGTCTCTTCGAAACGATCAAATGGGTTACCCACTTTATGATCGGTAAACTTGCGACCTTCAGCATTCTTAACCTTAGGCATGTGACAGTCAGTACAGCTTACGTTGTTCTTACCGTGCATACCTAGCTGCCAAGTTTCATAACCTGGGTGTTGAGCTTTCAACATTGGCGTCTTAGAGACTTTGTGAGTCCAGTCTGCGAAGTCGATAGCATCATAGTATGCTTCCATATCTTCAACAGTGGTACCCTTGTCCCATGGGAACTTAACAAAGCCTTTCTTATCGGCCGTCTTCTCGAAGTAGTACTCTACGTGACACTGGCCACACACCATAGACTGCTTATCTTTACGAGACGCTTTATCAAATGGTGTACCAATCGCTTCCATGCCGCGCTCAGCGAATGGACGAGAGATACGTAGCTTAGACTTACCTTTTTCGTGACAATCACTACAACCAATAGTGTTAACGATCTCAGCTCCACCTTTGTACCACTTACCAGAGAAGTAACCGTCTTCACCTTGCTCTTCGATCATGCGAGGCACATCTGGGCTCTTACAAGACCAACAAGCCATAGGCATAGGACCATCAGCATCAGACTTAGGCGCGCCAGTACGCAGCGTGTTACGAACATCTGCCACTGCATACATATGTCCACGAGCCTTGTTATAGTCTTTCGCAAAACCGTAACCCGCCCAAAGAATAACTAGGTTAGGATCTTGCTCGAGTGCGTCGGTGATCTCTACGCTCTCTGAAGTCTCATGCCAGCTATTGTATTGCTTAGAAAACTTATCTTTATATTGCTCATTACGTGGCTCAGTTTTATCACTTGCCATCGCACCAGAAGCCATCAGGCTTGCTGCGACCAATGCACTCAGTGCAAAGGATTTTTTAGTTAATATTCTCACCATCTCATCTCCGTGTTACTTTATAGTAATCTTAATAACCACAACATCTCCAAGGCCAAAGTTAGCCTCTTACTTATAGGAAAAATATACCCCTTATGAGGTATCCGAGATAAAGTTTGCGGTAGATCAACATGTGAACGTGTTGTTGCTCACATTTTTGCATTTTTGTTAACGTACTAAAGGGTTAACTAAATTAATCACCTTCAATTTATAGCTTAATAATTCTAATTTAGTGAGTTTTTATATAATGAAAAACGGCAGTCTAACATCCACCATTTTAGGTCTAATGTTAACGTTAATTTTATTATCCAGTGGTTTAGCAACCTTTGCGATTATCAACCTAACCTATAGCTTAGGCGATGCCCGCGCCATCAACGCATCTGGCTCCTTGCGAATGCAAAGCTATCGCTTAATGTTTTACGCTAATTCAGGAAGTGAAGAGGCCGAAGACAAGATAAAGGAGTTTGAAAATACCCTTTATTCTGAAGCACTAAAGCGCTCTATTGTCTGGTATAGTCCTCAAGAGTTGGAGGATCAATATCGACTAGTAGTTGAGAAATGGAAGGTGATGAAATCCTACATTGAAGATGAAAACTCACGCCTCTATGCCGCCTCACTTAAAGACTTTGTCGATACCATAGATCTACTGGTACTTGAAACTGAGCTTCATGCCGCCTTTAAGTTAAAAATTCTGGCTGCAAGCCAGATTTTTGGTTTAGGTTTAATGCTATTTATTGCATTTTTAGCCGTTCGCTTTACCAAGAAAAAAGTGGTTGCCCCCCTAAACCAACTGATGGAGTCAGCTAACACTATCTCTAAGGGCGATTTTGATGTGCGAATGCCTAAAACTGAGTATATCGAACTCAGCTCATTAAGTGATGCACTCGACAGCACCGCAAAGGAGCTATCTACCCTCTATCGCAACCTCGAATCCCAAGTAGAGGAGAAGACCCATGCACTGACCCGAGCCAACAATGAACTAACGCTACTCTACGACAACCTAGTCATGCTGCACTCAGGTACCTTAGATATTAAAACCCTGAAAAAAGCATTAAACCAGCTCAGTAAACATGAACCTCATACCTTCTTACGTCTGGTTATTTCACAAGATCAGGAAAGCAAGCAAGTGATTGAAGCCGATAATGGCTGGCCCCTAGCAAGTGGGAATCAAATACACTACCCATTAAAGTTTGAAGACTACGAACTGGGCTACCTTGAGGTGATCTCAAGTACGCCGAATCACCCTTTATTTGATAATTTTGCCATTATGCTGGCCCGCTCCATCGTTATCTTTAATGCTGGAGAGCAGAAACAACAGCTAGCGTTAATGGAGGAGCGTGGCGTTATTGCCAGAGAGCTACATGACTCGCTAGGTCAAATCCTCTCATTTTTAAAAATACAGGTAAATCTACTCTCTAAGGGGTTAGATACCACATGTAGAAGCCCTCAAGTAGAGGGACAGATTGCAGAGATAAATGAGGGGGTAAATACCGCCTATGTGCAGTTGAGAGAGCTACTTTCTACCTTTAGGCTCACCATTAACGATCCTAACCTGAACCATGCTATTGAGGCGATGTTAGATCAGCTAAGAAGTCAGTCAAAAATATCTATCTCGTTGGACTATAAGCTACCGCTGCAACTATTAGGCGCACATCAGCATATCCACGTGTTACAGTTGACCCGAGAAGCGACACTCAATGCGATAAAGCATGCACAGGCTCAGCACATAAAGATAAAATGTTTTAAAAGCTCAGATACCCATGTCACCATCTCTATCAGCGATGATGGCGTAGGTATAGAACAACTCAAAGAGCGCGATCAACACTTTGGCATTGGCATTATGCATGAGCGTGCGAGCCGCTTATCAGGTATAGTAGAGTTTGGCAGCAACCCTGATGGAGGAACAACAGTGACACTCACTTTTCCACCTCAGCAAAAACCTGTTCAATAAATTAAGTCTAAGATGTTTACACCTCAAGGAGTCGGTACAAAAATGGGGAAGCCATATTCAGTTCTCGTTGTCGATGATCATCCACTATTACGCCGTGGGATCTGCCAATTAATTACTTCAGATTCGGATTTTACTCTTTTTGGTGAAGCGGGTAGCGGGCTAGATGCCTTATCAGCCATTGAAGACAATGAGCCAGATATCATTCTGTTAGATCTAAACATGAAAGGGATGACAGGATTAGACACCCTCAATGCATTACGCCAAGAAGGGGTGACATCACGTATCGTGATCTTAACGGTTTCTGATGCCAAACAAGATGTGATTCGTATTATTCGTGCTGGCGCCGATGGTTACCTGTTGAAAGACACAGAGCCAGACCTACTGCTTGAAAAGCTCAAAAATGCCATGCAGGGACACAGAGTGATCAGTGAATCTGTTGAGGAGTATCTTTATGAACTTAAAGATGCCACCGATGAGGATGACTGGCTCAGTAACTTAACCCCTAGGGAGTTGCAGATCTTAGAACAGGTTGCCGAAGGAAAGAGCAACAGAATGATCTCTGAACTGCTGCACATTAGCGAAGGGACAGTAAAAGTGCATGTGAAAAATCTATTGAGAAAAGGTCATGCTAAATCGAGAACCGAGATGGCAGTTCGTTACCTAAATCAATAGTCTAAATGCAAAAATAGTATAAAGGCAGCGACTCGCTGCCTTTTTCATCTGAACTAATAAGTATCAGTTAATGAGTCTCGGTTAGGAAAACATGCCAGCTTTCAAGTGCTGCCTGAAAATCCTCTAGGCCGCAGTAGGCTTCTGACTCACCATTATAGAGAGACATGGCATCTTCAAGCTCAAACTCTTCGCCATTTTCCAACTCATTAGCAAAGATCCTCGCCTGCTCAGCATCTAACTCCAAAGAGAGGGCTTTACCCACCATACGCCAGTGTATTAGCTGATTTGACTGCAGCTTAGCGACAACCTGGCAGATCTCATTATACTTTTCAGCACACTCCCCTAGCTCCTCAGCAAACCAAAAGCCTAACGCTTCATGATCCATGCTGAAATTGGCCATCACAGTGCCCGTTAAGGTATTACGTCGAAATTCATATTCCATAAATTTTTTACCTTAAATATCTCTAAGCTAATTTTAACTCAATAGCGGGTAGTATGGGTAACTAAAAGCCTAATTCAATAAGTCTCTCAGTAAATAGTTCAATAAGTCGCTCAGTAAGTAGAGTGACGATTAGGTAGGGGCAATAAAAAGAAACGGATTAAAAATCAGACACAAGGTCAATTTTTACATGGACGTTTGGAATACTCATTAAAGGCCAGACATAAAAAAGGACGCCTGAGCGTCCTTTACATTCACACAAATGATGTATTAGTGTGCGTGTGCTTCTGGTGCAGCTTCTGCAGTAGGAGCTGGTGCTTCTTCGATAGAGAGCAGTTCAACTTCAAACACTAGCGTTGAGTTAGCAGGGATAGTACCTGTATCACGATCGCCATAAGCAAGCTCTGCAGGGATAACGAACTTGTACTTAGCACCAACTGGCATCAACTGAACACCTTCAGTCCAACCTGGGATAACACGGTTTAGTGGGAACTTAGCTGGCTCGCCACGAGCAACAGAGCTATCAAATTCAGTACCGTCAGTTAATGTACCAACATAGTGTACCTGAACAGTATCTTCAGCTTTTGGCTTCTCACCTGTACCTGGAGTCAATACTTCGTACTGAAGGCCAGATTCAGTAGTGACAACACCCTCTTTGGCTTTGTTTGTCTCAAGGAATGCAGCGCTATCAGCGAGTGCTTTCTCAGCTAAAGCGGTCGCTTGAGCTTGACGCTTCTCATTTAACTTCTCATCAAGAGTCTGTAGTACAGTCTGCATCTCCTCTTCGGTTAGCTTAAGCTCGTCATTCAAGCCATTGCTAAAACCTGTGATGATAAGACTACGGTCAACAGGTAAACCTAACTCTTCCTGCTCCTTGATGTGACCTGACATATACTTACCAATAGATGCGCCAACGCTGTAGGCTTGTTTCTGTGCTTCTGTTTTCAATTCAACATTGGCAGCAGTTTCAGTTGTTTTTTGTTCTTGATTACAAGCTGACAGACCAATAACGGCCAACGCAACCAGTGAGATTTTATAAATTGATTTCATTAAAGCTTCCTCAGCATCTTCTTGTAGTTACAATAACCTTACTCTATTAGGCGAACCACTTTATACTAGTTAAATATGATATTCCAATTACATTATTCAAGTTTCATTTTCAGATGATAATGTAATTTCACTTGACCTAGAGACAACAACTTTTGGAGCAAGTTCATGAAAAAAATCTTTTTGGTTATTTTTTACACTTTGCTTCTATCCGCTTGCCAGCCACAAGCACTGGATACTCAAGAGTTAATCTTCGAGCCTAGCTATGATGCCAGTCTATCCTCACAGGGGGATCTCGCGCTAGTGAGTACCGCCAATAGCGGGCTACAACTTTGGGATCTTCAAAAGCAAAAACAACTATTTACTTGGCGACACGGTGAAGCTGGCGCCAGTGCTTTCGATACTGCCATCTCAGAAAATCAAGCCTATGCGGCTTCACTTAGCCGCGATTCTGTCGGCCTATGGCGTATCTCTGATGGCCACTCTCTGGGTTGGTGGTCACTCCCCTCTAGCGGTCAAAGTGTCGATGTCGCTAACAATGGGGCACTGCTTATCGGCTTAAATGATGGCAGTGTGATGTCTCTGAGACCCAACACCCGCACGCTGATTAAATTTCTAGGACACAGCGAGAAGGTCAATAGCGTCTCCCTCTCCTCCGATGGAGAGCTGGCACTGACAGGCTCTAACGATAAGCACGCCATTCTTTGGAACCCATCAAGCGGTCAACCAATACAGGATTGGCAACTGGGTAATCGAGTGATCAAGGTCAAATTAAACGCCAGTGGCACCTACGCCTTTGTGGGTGATAGCACTAAGGTTGCTCAAATTATGGATAACGCAACTGGTGAGGTGATAAGCCAATTAAATATCCACCGAAGGAAGATGAACTTCTCGGCGGCGCGCTTCTCCAGCGATGATACTCAGCTAATTACAGGCACTCCTGCGAGAGAGTTGATAGTGTGGCAGGTTAAAACAGGGGAAAAACTGGCTAAATGGCAAGTTCAGCGAACCAAACATGCCCAAATTAAGGGAGCCGTTGTATACTCTGTCGCAAACAAAGATCCAGATAGGATCATTAGTATCAGTAGTAACGGCCTTGTGGAAACTTGGCCAGTACCTGTCCATTAGAGGTAAAAATGGAACAATTAGCACAACGAGTCGAAGATCTTGAGATGAAACTGGCTTTTCAGGAGAGCACCATCGATGCCCTTGATCAACAAGTGATCAAGCTCAATGACCTCCTTGCAGAGCAGCAACACCAGTTACGCGTTCTTATCAGCAAATTACAAAGTGTAGAACCGAGTAATATGGCGACTCAAGCTGAAGAGACACCACCGCCACACTATTAATGCCAATCAGTATAAATAGATACTGCTGACTCAACTTAATTTCACAAAATTGACAAGTGAGTCAGCAGATATTCAGCTAAATTATGTTTAGATGCTGCGTTTTAACTTGAATCTATTATACGGATGTTAAAGGATATAGTGTTAAACACAGTCCAAACCAAAGGATATATATGCAGCAGGTAAGTCTAATTGGGGCGACACAATGAAGAAGTGGCTACTTATTCCACTGTTCAGCTTGTCGCTAACAGGCTGCGCATTTAACAGTATCTTCATTAATTACCCCTCTCAGATCGCGCCGGTAAAAGCGCAGATAAACAGTAATGATCCGATAAAGGGTGCCGATGAGGTTGCTGATAATATCTCAGGTGCCGATGGCCTGCTCTACGCCCAAGAAGCGGGCAGAGTCGCTCAAATCGCTGGAGATTTTGAAGCCAGTAAAGCCTACTACCAGCAAGCGGTTGCCGCTTACCTTGAGTTTGATGACAAGGCGACCCTGAGTGCATCAGAGCTTGGCGCCACAGCCAGCAGCCTATTTATCAACGATAACGTCATCCCCTACCGCGGCCCAGGTTATGAAAGAGTGATGCTGCATCAATACCAGGCACTCAATTACCTGTTAAGTGGTGATAAAGAGGGAGCACTCGTCGAAGTTAGGCGCAGCAATAACTTGCAAAGCTCTGAGCAGCGCAGATACCAGAAATCCAATGAATCGGTTCAAGCGATTGCCAATGGCACCATTGACGCGGAAGTCAACAAGCTAGGGAAAGCGGCTGGAAGCACCACCAGCTCATTTTTAAATGCTTACAGCTATTACATCACGGGAGTGCTCCACGAAATATTAGGGGAGCCCAATGACGCCTTTATCGATTACCGTAAAGCCGCCCAAATCGCCCCCAACAACCCGTACGTGCAAAAGGACCTAGTTCGCTTAGCGAAACAGCTCTCAATGCCTCAAGCCGATGAGTTTGAGAAGCGCTGGGGAAAAGCAGCTAAACCGAAAAAGGGCGAAGGGGAAGTGATCATGCTGGTCGAGCGTGGTTTTGTGGATGAAAAACAGAGCCTAACCGTTCCATTTCGAGTCCACGGTAGCTGGCAAACTGCGTCTCTGGCAACCTACCCATTTAACTCCCGCCCTGTCGCTAAGGGGCAAATAAGAGGCTTAGATAAGCGTTTAACCGCAGCACCGATCGCTAATATTGATGCGCTAGCCATCACAGCTCTAAAAGAGGAGCTACCAGCCGCCTTGGTCCGTCAAGCAGCGAGGGCCTATGCTAAAGCAGAGATGGCTAGAAGTGTACGTAGCGAATCTAAAGCGCGTAACAATGAAACCGATTTCGGCTCCATCGCCATGCAGATATTCAATGTCGTCACAGAACAAGCTGACAGGCGTAGCTGGCTAACCTTGCCTAAGCAGGCTCAGATAGCACGAACCTACGTGAATCAAGGTCAGTATTCAGTCCAATTGGACAACTCGGCTCCAGCCTCAATAGAGGTAAAAAGTGGAAGAACAACACTGGTTTGGGTAATCGACACTGGTAATTACACCCGTTTTTATACAATAATCATTTAAACAACATCTAATGGAACTCACTATGAAACATTTCAAACTAATTTTTCTGCTAGCAGCAGCGATTGGCCTAGCAGGTTGCCAATCTAAAGTTCAGTACGGGGATGCCACAGAAGTGGAAACCGTTAATGAAAACTTTGGTTCAACCGATCTACAAGCTATCACATCTAAGATGGTTGATAGCATGTTAACCTTCCCGCCAGTCATGGTGCTAACGGCTAACGATCGCCCTATCGTCTTTGTCGATAAGATTAAGAACAAGACCTCTGAGCATATCGATACAGAGTCTGTCACTGACTCTATCAGCAATAAACTGCTTCGTTCTGGTAAGTTCCGTTTTATCGACATGACTAAAGTTGACTCAGTACGTAAACAACTGGATTACCAAAATAATGCCGGTATGGTTGACCCCTCTACTGCCATCAACTTTGGCCGTCAAATCGGCGCTCAGTATATGCTATACGGCAATCTTTCTAGCATAGTTAAGCAAGATGGCAGCACCACTGATGTGTACTACAAGATGACCATGCGTCTAATGGATCTTGAAACAGGTCTGATTGAATGGTCTGATGAAAAAGAGATCCGCAAGGTAAGATCTAAGTCTTTCCTTGGTTTATAAGCGGATAAGCGCATTAAGATAAGTGTGAAAATGCCAACCTCTAGGTTGGCATTTTTTTACTTAACTGTAGAAGCTAAGTTATAGGAACTAAGTTATAGAAGCTAAGCTCATCCCCATCAAAGCTCATTACGCTCAATCTATTATCTTCCAACAAACCATAGCTAGGTTTATTCTCTCCCCTCGGGATTGTCACAGAGCCTGGGTTAAAAAGGATTATCTCCCCCTGTTTTTCAGCAACAGGCAGGTGTGTGTGCCCCGATGCGATAATGTCGCCAGCACTCAGGTGCGGACAGTTATCGCTACGATAAAGGTGTCCATGAGTTAAGAAGAGTCGACGACCGTCGTCAAGCAGCACCCAGTTATAGTCAGCCATCATAGGAAAACTCAACAGCATCTGGTCCACTTCACTGTCACAGTTACCACGCACAGCAATAATCTTATTAGCATAACCATTGAGTAACTCAACCACTTTCATGGGAGCATATCCCTGAGGTATGGCATTTCTCGGCCCGTGGTTAAGAATATCCCCAAGTAGCAATAAGTGCTGAGCGCCACTTTGTTCAAAAGCCTTAATCATCTTCTGGGCGCTTTCAAAGCAACCATGAATATCCGAGGCAAAAAAGAGTTTCATAAGATAGGCACTATGGTAAAAAATGGAGCAGTATCATACGCCCTTTTCCATCACATTACCGTTAACTCTGTCCCATGTAGAAAAGAGCGTACACTCATAGTCTCAATTGTCAAAATCGGGTACTCTAAGCCAAATAATAATGATTAGGACCTTAACCTTGGATCTGCTGCGCGTCTGCCTTAGCTCTCTACTCTCTCTCGCCCTCTTTTTTAGTGTTGCCATCTCCCCAAAAGCAGAGACCAAAAAAGCAATAATCGAATCACGAGTCTCAGAGCTCAGCTATCAAGTATCACTCTCGCTCAGTGATAAACCAGAGCTTAATGTGGTGAGTAAAATAAACTTCAGACTCATTGAGAGTGAGCAGCCACTCACCTTAGCCCTTAGGCAGGCTCAAGTCAGCAGCTTCATTATCAATGGCCATAAGATCTACCCTAATTATGATGGAGAGCAGTTCACCCTGAGCCCAAGATTACTTGAGAATGGCAGTAATACCTTAGAGATAAATTATCGCGTTGCACTCACCACCGAGAAGAGCGGCATGAGTCGTGTTATCGACCGGCTAGATCAGCATATTTACCTCTACTCCAATTTCGATGAGGAGAGTGTCAGCCAGCTCCTGCCTATTTTCAACCAAGGTAATAAGGCCAGCTTTCAATTCAATATCACGGCCCCAAAAAGCTGGACCATAATCACAACCCAAGCCGAGACAGAGTTGATATCGAAGGGCGAATTTAATCTCTGGCAATTTCCGCCAAGCCCAGAGCTTACGCCCTATCAGCTCCCCCTTTACGCGGGGCCTTTTCAGATCTGGCACAACACCACAACAGAGCTCCCACTTAGGTTGATCGCCCGTCAATCGGTTAAAGATGCGATCGATTCAGAGCTGTGGTTTTCAAACGCCCACAATGCGCTTACTAAATTTACACAACAGTATGGCCAACCCTACCCAAATGATAAATTGGACCTGATAATCAAGCCCTCCCCTTTAGCCACCTCTTCAAAAATTGGGGTAGGCAGCTTCAATGAGCGAGATTTAACCCCAAGTGACGAAGATAAGTTTGCGCAACAGAGCCTCACGTCTCAAATCGACTATCAAGTATCTATGCAGTGGTTAAACACGTTAAATGTTGTTGAACAATCTGAAGCTGGCGAACTTGCTCGCTCTTCTCTGCGCGAAAGCTTAGCAAGTTATATGGCAATACAGGCGCAAGCTGATACAGGCGAGTACTCTCCAATTTGGCATCAGTTTTTCCTTAATCAGAAACAGATCGCCTATGAGCAAGATGAGCTCTACGCCCTACCTCTGGCAGGAAAAGCTCCAGCCATGAGCCCGTTTAAGGGGGCTGCGATACTCAAACAGCTTGAGTATCAGTTCACAAGTCGTCATTTTCGGCAGACACTCACAGAGCTTCTGGACTCACAAAATGGCTCTCTGACACTGGCGGACTTTATCAACAAGTTAGCCGCAGATGAAAAGCCGCCTCACAATCAATCCCAAGATAAAACACAGCTTCAAGCCATAGCTGGTCACATAAAAGTCGACTTTAGCTGCGCAGATAAACGTATCAACTCATTTACTGTACTGCAGAGCCCAGCAAGTGGCATGAGCAAGGAGTTGAACAATAAGCTAGACACGCAAAGAGTCACCTTAGGTTTATATACTAAGGGGCGGCGCCAACTTCACCGTAACTTAGATGCAGCCATCACGTATCAAGGTGCAGAGACCCAAATTAACAGGCTCATTGGCGTTCGCTGTCCCGACCTAGTCTATCCCAACGATCATGACTGGGGTTACGTTAAGGTTGAGCTGGACCCTAAGTCTATGGATACAGCCAAACTTGAACTCAGTACTCTCGAAGATCCTCTGCTCAAATCCATGTTGTGGCAAACCCTGTGGGAGAGTGTATTAGATGGAAAACTACCACTGGATCAATTTTTAGGGGCTGTATTTATTAATCTTCCCCAAGAACAAAATCCAGAAGTATTGGCTCAGGTATTAAAACTACTAATAAAAAGTAAAACCTATCTAGAGCAGATGCAGCCGATGCATCTGAGTTATACCCGTAGTGCACTAAAAGGGATGGCTCAGATGAGCCTGAGAAAAACCATGTTTTACAACCAAAACCCTGCACTGCAAAAACAATGGTTTAATGCCTATATTCAACTTGCGACTAACACTCAAGCCCTTGATCACTTGCAGCAACTCATAGAAGGTTCAGCTCACATTAACGGTCTTGTCTTAACGCAAGCTATGCGCTGGAGTATCGTCAAACAGATTAACCGCTACGATCACATTAAGGCTAAAAAGTTACTGTTAACCGAGCAGAAAAATGACGATTCAGAGACAGGTAAACTCTCCTTTATTGCAGCTCAGGCATCGCGTCCAGAAGCCAATATCAAACGTCGCTGGCTAACTCGAATTCAAAGTGATGAACGAATTGCCCCTGCTATCATAGAGCAGGTCATTCCCAACCTTTATCCTAAGGAGCAGGCAGAGTTAAGTGCAATGACCGCAGAGTTAAGGCTGACTAAATTAAACGAGTTGAACAGCCGTAAAACACCTGAGTTTATGGATCTGTATGCTAAACATTTAATTCCAGCTCAATGCAACTACCGCGGTATTGAAACACTCGAAAAAGTCCTGAAGGAGTATGTAAACTTTCCCCTCACCGCGTTGCAAAAGAGAAAGCTCTCAAAAACAAGTCAAGAAGCTCTACTTAGCGCCTATCAAGATGAGGTTCGCTGCGTGAGAATTAAGGAGAGATTACTTCATTAATTTTATAATGGTGAAATTAGCCAGACTCACCATAAAGTAGTGTTTATTACAGAAGAAAGGCTAAGCATTAATTTAACCTAATGATAAAAATCACTTTTTATTTTGGCATGAGGTTTGTATTAAACAGATCAGCTTGATACATTTTAATACAGCATTGATATTACCCAATTATAAAAAAGAGTAAGGAGTATAGGTTATGGGACCTTTTGAGATTGCAGCTATCGCTATCATCGGCGCTTTTTCGGTGAGTGCTTATAAGGAATACAACAAACGCAAAGGAGATGTGGACTCAGGTGAAGTGGATGCCTTAAAAGCGGAACTCGCGAAACTTCAGGAAAGAGTTGCAACCTTAGAGACCATAGTGACTGATAAGTCATACCAGCTCGGTGAGCAGATTAACAAGCTCTAACAAAACAAAAAGCCAGCGATATCGCTGGCTTTTTGCTTTATACAAATCAGTATAAGATGATTTCGATTAAGCAAACAGCTCTTTAATGTTTTTTAGATCGCCCTTACCCTCAGCTAGCTCCAGCGGAGTCAAGCCCGACACCTCGTGAGGGAAGACTAACCACTCATCAGATTCATGGATAAAGTAATCAGGTTTTAGCGGAACGGCGGTATTTTTTGGCTTGTAATAAGGGCAAGCGATACGCACATCTTTAGGTAAGTTAAGGCGCATCAAATCACTTAAGTTTTCCATAAGGGCATGGATGCTACGGCCAGAATCAAACACATCATCGACAATCAAAAGCCCATCATCAGCATTGGCATTCTCGACGATATAGTGCAGACCATGAACCTTAATCTGTTTACTCTGCTTATCTGTGCCTATGCCGTAATATGAGGAGGTACGCACAGCGATATGATCGGTTTCTACCTCTTTAAAATCAAAATACTCCTGAACCGCGATACCTATTGGCGCACCACCGCGCCAAATGCCCACAATAAACTGCGGACGAAAGCCGCTCTCATACACCTGCGCTGCTAAGCGAAAAGAATCTTCAAGTAACTCTTGAGCTGTAATAAACCGTTTATCAGACATCGAACCGTCCCCATCTTGTTATTTATATAGTAGGTAAGGCGCCATCCAAAAGATGGAGATACGCGGCCCATTCTGCCCCATAGAGCAAAATAACCGACACCTACCAGATTTTGGAGCGAAATTTTAAACTAAAAATAGGCTTTATGCTCTATTTAAAGTCAAAAGTTGTCATTTAGCGCATGTTTCATCTTCTCTCTAGAGATAAAAAAGCCACCTCAACTGAGATGGCTTTAGCGAACAAAGGGAGCTGTTACGCAGGCATTATTTTCGCCGAGCCTAGCTGGCTAACAGCGCTATAACGTTTATCCATATCTTCACTAAACTCAGTCGATTCGATGGTATCAACAAAGTGCCAGTCACTGCGCACCTGCTCTGCTGTGAATGTCAGAACCATAAAGCCACGATCGCGCAGATTAGTATATTGCAGGCCATCGACCATTTGAGTCACGCCCGCTTCTGTGGCAGCTTGCTGATCGGCAGGGATCCCTAGATAAAACTCTAAACCTGGTGAGGATACAGAGCTAGTTGCAAACTCAACCCCAACGGCATCGCCACCAGCATCACTGAGCTCATTTGCCCAAGCGTTATGGGTATCGCCAGCAATAACGACGAGATTACTCCCTTTCGATTTTGCTGTGCCTAAGATAACTTCACGTTCATAGGCGTAACCATCCCAAGCATCTAAATTATAAGGGATGTTAGGCAATTGTAGTTGTGCCATCACCTCAAGCGTTAACCTATGCTGGTTCGCGATTAAAAAGCTGTACTCGCTAGCCGTTAAAGTAGGATCATTGGCCTGAGCCCTTGCTGCAATCTGTGCAATCGCTCCTAACTCGGCAAACTCGGCGATACTTAACTGCTGAGTTGCAATTGCTGCTGGAAGCAACATTCTTCCCATCAACACCTGCTGTCCTAACACCTGCCATTTTCCAGTTGCCGTTAACAGGGTTTGCTGTAACCACTGCAGCTGCTCTTGGCCTAGCATGGTACGCTCGGTACTCGTCACATCGGCCATAAACCTGGCACTATCTATACCTTGTGTTGCCGGATCGATGTAATCGGCATAATCCAATGGTTTATTACGCGCTAATACGCGTGTATCCATCATATGCAGATCGACAAGATCACCGAAGCTAAATGAGCGGTAGATCTCTTCATTGTTCCCTTCACTCCAAGGGCGGATCGGTAACCATTCAAAGTAGGCCTGAAGTGCAGCAGCTTTTCTGTCATCAAAGCTACCTTCACCCTCATTATGATTTTCAGCGCCATCAGACCAAGTATCGTTCGCGACCTCATGATCGTCCCATACCGTGATAAACGGCACCTTGGCATGAAGCTTCTGCAAACTTGCATCGCCGCGATATTGGCCATAACGGGTACGGTAGTCACTGAGTAAAAACAGCTCCCCCTCTGGTAGCACTTCTCGATCAAGTTCTGCGGCATTCTCGCTGGCATATTCACCGCGAGCATACTCATAGATATAATCTCCAAGATGGATCACTGCATCCAGCTCATCTTGCTGAGCGGCCAGCTCATAGGTATTAAAGTAACCAGCGGGAAAGTTAGCACATGACATCACCGCCAGTTTAACGGAGTCAACAGCACCTTCCGGTAAGGTACGTGTCATGCCCACTTCAGAGGTGAGCTCACCTGAGGTAAAACGGTAGTAATAAGCAGTGCCGGAGTCTAGGCCGATGGCATCGACCTTCACGGTATAATCACGCTCTGCGGTTGTTACCATTTCGCCATTGGTCACCAGATCGGTAAAGCCTGAATCTGTTGCCACCTCCCAGCTTACTTTCACTTCACCTTCACTGCTTGGGGTGACACGTGTCCATAGGATCACAGCGCTATGGCTAGGATCACCACTGGCAATACCATGACTAAAGCTTGCTTGAATCGCACTAGCATCGTCATCATCACTGCTACTACAACCCATCAAGCCATAGGAAACTACAGCAGCGCCCACACCTTTAGCCGACATGGCCAAAAAATCTCTACGTGTAAAAGACCGGTTCATTATTATTATTCCTTTATTTTTATCATCTCGTAGTGGTAAGAGGTCTTACGAGTATCTATTTTGCAACACTACTATGACATTTATGAGACAAAACTCAAGGTTATGGATAATTTTGAAGTAGGCGATCTTTTTTATCTTATATAATCAAAGTAATAAGTTAATGAGAAAAGGAGGGGTCAATGAACGTCAGGGATATAATGAGTACTCAACTGGTTTGTATCAGTGATGAAGCCAGTTTAAAAGATGCCCACAGCTTAATGCAAAATCGTGGTGTACGACATCTACCAGTGATCTCAGAATCTGATGGCAAGCTTGTGGGCATACTGACTCACAAGAAGATGATAAGCACTGTCATGTCTATGATCTACAAATATGGCGCCGATGCACTGGATAGAAAAGAGCGAGCTCAAGGGATCCAATCTTTGATGGAATCTGACTTTCAACGGTTAGCTCAAGATGAGCCTCTTGCCATCGTAGTTGAATATTTTATCGATAATAAACTAGGCTGTCTGCCCGTTGTCGACTCTGAAGGTAAGATTGAGGGGATAGTGACATCCTCTGATTTTGTGAAACTCTGTGCAGAACTACTAAAAAGTCAATGAGAACAAATATGTCATAAAAACAGTAAAGCTAGGAGCGTCACTCCTAGCTTTGAGATCTATCTTAGCGTGTTGGACAAGCTGTTTCAGAGATACTGTTGATCACAATATCCTCAACAGGGACATCACTAAAGCTATTTCCATCAGGATCTTTAGCGATACCTGTTTCAACAATATCTATCTGGTCAATCACATCCTCTAAACCTTCAATCACTTTACCAAAAACTGCATAGCCGACCCCATCTTGTGCATGCTCCTTATCTAAGAATGTATTATCGACAGCGTTGATAAAGAACTGTGATGTCGCTGAGTTAGGTGCGCTGGTACGGGCCATGGCTAAGGTTCCACGAGCATTACTTATGCCAACATCGGATTCGTTAATAATGGGATCGCGCCCCTCTTTATAGATGAGTCCCGGTGTAAACCCACCGGTCTGCGCCATAAATTGAGTTATCACACGATGAAAGATAACACCATCATAGAAGCCTTCATCCACATACTGCTTAAAGTTGCTGCCAGTCACTGGGGTATTGGTCAGATCGATGGCTAACTTCACCTCTCCCATACTGGTATCCATCAGATAACATACGTCGGCAGCCAGTTCCGGAGCAGGATCTGGAGTCGGTGGCACACTAGTGTCTTCAGAATCGCTTCCACCACCGCAAGCCACTAAGGTAGAACCCAAGACTAAACTCAATATTAACTTCTTCATCGCTATCTCTTCTCTATTTTAGCGCCGCATTCTAAGGAACGTTGACACTAGACTGCCAAAGGCTGACAAGATGTTATAGTTAAGTTGAAAGCGAAACAATAGTAGATACAAAGTGTTACTTAAAGGGGAAGAGGTATTTCTGTGAATCAATGCCGTAGGATAATCGGGCCAAATCAGTTGGCCCGACAACCAAAAGTGAGTAAAGAGCTACTTAATCTTCTGAACCATTGAGATTAACGCCAAGGCCAATGCACCAGCAACAATCCCAAACAAGGTATTAAGTAGGCTAGGTGTGATAAATGACAGTGTTGGCCCCACCACAGACAGCTCGCCAAGTAGCGTCGCAACATGGGTTATATGCTCACTCACCACATGCAATCCGTGGGTTAAAATTCCACCACCCACCATAAACATGGCAATCGTACCTACGACAGTCAGCCCCTTCATCAAATAAGGCGCGGCATTAACCAGTCCACCACCAAACCAACGTCCAAAACGGGTGAAGAGCCCAGCACCTTCCCGCCTATTTAAATAGAGACCAAGATCATCAAGTTTCACAATCCCCGCCACTAAACCGTAAACCCCTATGGTCATCATTAAAGCGATTGCAGATAGGGTAACGACTTGAGTTGAAAAACTCGCCTCAGAAACCACGCCTAAAGTGATGGCAATAATCTCGGCAGAAAGCACAAAGTCAGTTCGGATCGCTCCTTTGATCTTCTCCTTTTCATAAGCGGCCAGATCATCCACTAACGCAACCGCGCTCTCCCCACCTTCACTGTGCTTTGCTCGCTTATGGCTATAGCTATGATAGATCTTCTCAAACCCTTCAAAACAGAGAAACAAGCCGCCAAACATCAGCAAAGGAGTGATAGCTTGAGGGATAAAAGCACTAATAAGCAACGCTGCAGGGACGAGAATACATTTATTTTTCAATGAACCTATAGCAACAGCCCAAACCACTGGCAGCTCTCTATCGGCGCTAACACCTGAGACCTGTTGCGCATTAAGTGCTAAATCATCACCTAATACACCGGCCGTTTTTTTCGCTGCCACCTTACTCATTAAAGCAACATCATCCAAAATAGCCGCAATATCATCTAGTAATGTCAGTAGGCTAGCTCCAGCCATAATAACTCCCTAAGTTAAACAAACTCTCTAAACAAGATAAAAAGAGAAGAGCGAAACTGATAGAAGTGATTTTCTTCTGAAAATCAGGTTAATCCACCAGTAATATCAAACATAAGATACACACCGCTAAGAAAAAATGAAAATTTTAGTGTTTAATCCTATAACTAAAAGTGCGACCCGAGGACTGACACTCGTATCGATGTAAGCGTATAATACATACAGAATTTTATGAAGCACTCCTCATAGGAAGCCAGTATGACACAAGATGAGATGAAAAAAGCCGCCGGTTGGGCAGCACTAGAATACGTTGAAAAAGACAGTATCGTAGGTGTTGGCACGGGCTCTACTGTTAATCACTTTATCGATGCCTTAGCCACCATGAAGGCCGATATTGAGGGAGCAGTATCTAGCTCTGAAGCCTCAACTCAGAAGATGAAAGATCTTGGGATCCCAGTATTTGATCTTAACTCAGTGGATGAGCTTTCTGTGTATGTTGATGGCGCCGATGAGATCAACGCTCATATGGATATGATTAAAGGCGGTGGAGCCGCTTTAACTCGCGAAAAGATCGTTGCAGCAGTCGCCGATAAGTTTATCTGTATTGTCGATAACACTAAGCAGGTTGATATTTTAGGTGAATTCCCATTACCCGTTGAAGTTATCCCTATGGCTCGCTCATATGTGGCTCGTCAGCTAGTTAAACTCGGTGGAGATCCCGTTTATCGTGAAGGTGTGATCACAGATAACGGCAACATTATTCTTGATGTGTACAACATGAAGATAGTCAATCCAAAAGAGCTTGAGCAGCAGATAAATAAGATAGTTGGTGTTGTGACTAACGGTCTATTTGCTAACCGCGGCGCTGATGTGCTGTTAGTGGGTTCGCCAGATGGTGTTAAAACATTAAAGTAGACCCGTTTACAGGCAACATTAAAGGAAGCTATTTTAATCGCTAAATTAAATCGGCTTCCAATGCTTTGCCCTTATACACAAAAGCCACCGAAGGTGGCTTTTGTGTATGGAACTCTTATGAAGATTTATCATGGATGGGTAACCTTCATTGTTTTAAACGGGAGATCCTAAGTGGTGTTTACTCCTCTAATGGCTCAATGAGTCCCTGTACAGGCTTTACCTCGTCCTGCTCCTTTACTGAAGCCACTTGTTCATCATCTAAACCACTTGGGAAGATCACCATAAACTTCACGCCTTTTTCTCTATTTTTATACTCCACATCTATGCTTCCCCCTAACCCCTCGGTGATCAAGCTATGCACAATTGATAAACCAAGGCCGCTCCCTCCAGTTAACTTAGCTGTAGTATAAAAAGGATCGAAACACTTCTTCATTGTCTCCTCATCCATACCATGACCATCATCTTCAACGGAGAAGAAAACACTGTCATCCATCTCGCCAACTTCAATGTTAATGGTGCCTTCGGTTCTATCTTTAAATGCGTGCCTCACTGCATTGAGTACCAGATTACTCGCGACCTGCCATATATGATTTGGCGTAACGTGGACATAAGTCGATCCCGTGCCACTAATATTGAGTTTATGTTGCCCCATCTTAAGCTCATGCCTGATACTCAACATTGACTCTTCGATAAACGAAAGCAACTCGAACGTGGCTCTATCATCCACGTGCTGACCCACAGCCACCTGCTTAAAACTTTTAATCAAGTCCCTAGCTCTGGAGAGGTTACTTGAGATTAATGATTCAGCCATCTTGCTCATTTCAAAGAATCTCTCTATCCCCTCATGCTCTAAACATTCATTGTTATAATCGTCCTGAAGCTTTTCAGTCTCCTCAACGAGAGTAGAGATAGCCGTGACACAGATACCTATGGGCGTATTCACCTCATGAGCAACACCAGCAACTAAAGTGCCTAAGGCTGCCATTTTTTCCGATTGAACTAAGGTTTCCTGGGCAAGCTCCAGCTTATTCAATGCAGTTTCAGCAGATTGTTTCGACTTTTCAGCTTTCAGCCTTAATACAGCAAGTGCTGCAACCTGTTTCTCGATTGCACCGAATACTCTGCGGATCAGAAACAGAAAAACAACTCCTCCGATAAAACTTAATGCCAGCACCCATATCCAAGTTGCCGTTAGTTTGTCCGCCGAGCTTTGCTCCATCACTTTTTGTCGATTTTGCTCAAGGAGGACGAAACGCCCCAGCTCCTGTTCAATATCAAGCACTAATGCTTCCAACTCCTGCTTAAATTGGTGTCTCTCAATCAGCATGGATAAATAGTCACGACGCAGAGTGTAAAACCCACCTTGGCTAACATGGATCGTCTGGTGTTTCTCATCGATATTATAGTTATCACCAAACAAGGAGACTCTTAACGCCTCCAGTTCTAGCTCTCCATTGGTATTACTATTAGAAAATACCGCCTCCATATCTCGTTGAAGGCGCACAAGTACTGGTTTTAACTTGTTGTCCTTGATATCTGCCAAAAGATCGTATTGATCAACGCCATCTAACACCTCAACTAGCTGTTGAATACTG
This sequence comes from Shewanella nanhaiensis, assembly GCF_019457885.1. Lineage (GTDB taxonomy): Bacteria > Pseudomonadota > Gammaproteobacteria > Enterobacterales > Shewanellaceae > Shewanella > Shewanella nanhaiensis. The sequence goes on along the minus strand of NZ_JAHZST010000004.1, from coordinate 3,408 downwards.
GCAATCTCAAGTTGAAGGTTATCTCGGCCTCCTCGTAATTTTTTCAGATATGTTGCGACAATCTCACGCGCCAACTTATCGGCAACGCCAGCTTTGGCTTTCTGATACTGTCTAATTTGAAGTGAAGAGCGTATCCTTTCACGTCCAGCCGAGTCGTTAATTAAGCCATGAAGATCCTGCAAACGGTTACGCACTTTATCTAATGATATTTTATCTCTTACATCCTGATTTAATGATTCATTACGACTACGCCATAACTGCACAGTCACCAATAACCGACTAAACTCCTGCCCCTTTCGCTTTAATACCTCCCAGCGAGATAGAAGCTGCTCACTCTCATGATCGAATGAAGATAAAATTTGAGGATTTGTAAGGGATTCAATACTTCGCTGAAGGTTTACTATTGAGGCTGTACCCGCATCTTCATCAACGGTTTCATCCAGATTAAGTAACTTAATTAACTCAAGTCTTCCTCTTCCCAGCTCAAAACGGACCGTCGATTCATCCTCTGCAAATCTAATCGTTTCATTTGCCAACTCAGCTAACTGATCACGCTGATTAGTGATCCCCCACCCCATGGAGAGATTAACCCCGATAGTGATAACGATAGTCAGGCCGATGATGGCCCACAGCATCTTTCCAACACGTTTTGCCTCAATGGATGATTCAGTCATAATTTAGCACTATTACTGCTCAACAAAAGAGGCGATATCTGGCCATTCAAAAGAGACAAACTTGCCTTTCTCTAAACGGGTTGGCCAAACCATATGGCTTGCTTGGTGACTATTGGTATCAAAGTAGAGCGGATTTCCCACGCCAGCATCAAACTTACCTAATGCCTCCAGTGCATCGATAAGCGACTCTCTCGTTGGTTTACCGCCTATCGTTTTTAACGCTTTTGTCATAATTTTGGCTGCGATATACCCCTCTAAGCTACCAAATGAGGGTAGGGCTTCTGGTGCAAACGCCTTGAGTGCATCGCGGTACTCCTTAACAACAGGCAGTGAAAGATTTTCAGGGTGCGGCACAACCTGAGTCACAACTACCCCCTTAATATTTTCTCCTAACTGTTTAGCTAGAGGTGCACTTCCCACAAAAGAGACATTAAGAAACAGAGCATTAACTCCAGACTCCCTGGCCAGTTTAATAAAACGGGCACAAGGGGCGTATGCACCAACCATGATAATCGCTTTTGGGGTAACCTCAGCCAAGATGATATCGGCAAGTGCATTGTCTACTGAGAGGGTATTTCGTTCATATCGGCCGTGAACAACCTGAGATTTAGACTTCAGCCCATTTTTTAGTAAAGCGGTAATACCACCGATATATCCAGCATCACCATAGCCATCTCTTTGAGTAAAAAACGCTATCTCTTCAGGCTTAAGGCCAGCATGTTTTATTAAAGCATCAACCATAGTAGCAGTCTCTTCAGCGTAGCTAGCCCGATAATTTATAATGTAGCGATCTGGTGGCGTCTTACGCAAAACACCAGCTCCAGTAAAGGGAGCAAACAGTAAAGTCTGTTTTTCATTGGCGATGGGAATAGCAGAGATTGCGGTAGGCGTACCTACATTACCAATTACAGCAAGTACCTTATTTTTTTCAATCAAGGTTCTCATATTTGGCGCTGTTCGGTTAGGCTCATAGCCATCATCAAGTGCGATTAACCTAAGTTTACGGCCATTAATCCCCCCCTGGTTATTCTCCTGTTCAAACTGCATATTGACGCCTAACAGCATATTTTTACCTAGCTGCTCAGCGGGACCACTTAGTGCTGTAGACATACCAAGCAAAATCTCCCCTTTATTATCTTTGGACTCAGAAGACTGTGCCCAAGCCTCGGCACCAATAGCAAAAATAAAACTAAGGAAGATGAGTAAAAGGGAGGAAAGTTGAAAATGCCTTAATAAAGCAAAATTCAACCTTACGGAATAATGTCTACCTGAAAAACGGGTTGCTTTTAGCATCTCGATATCTCCTCAAAGAGATCTGTTTGATCGGCGGCATTGCTATCTAGTAATTGCTATCTAATAAATGTAGGACATGGATTGCACAAACTCAATTGAGGTATGGCCAGCTAAAAAGTTGATGCTTTTCATTCATCAATGATAATCAAGGCTAAAAAATTCCCGTTTAACTTAGGCTCTCGATAACATACTCGGTATAATCAACACCACAAACATGCAGATAAAGAACCTAAACAGATGGCAAGAACCGCTTCCGCCCTACACATTTTGGTCAAACATAAAGAGCTAGCCGAAGAGATAATTCAAAAGCTCAATAAAGGTGCAAAATTTGACCAATTAGCCAAAAAGCACTCTACCTGTCCATCGGGTAAGAAAGGCGGCAGTTTAGGCGAATTTAAGAAAGGTCAGATGGTTCCCGCTTTCGATAAGGTCTGTTTTACTGGTGAGCTGATCACACCACATCTAGTGAAGACAAAGTTTGGTTGGCATGTGATTAAAGTGCTATATCGCACTTAATGACGATATAGCTAGTTTCTCGCTAAGTTGGCAAGCCTTCGAATGAAGGCTAGTCACATTTTCTATGTGTTAATTTTTATCTGGATTGGTACAGGGTGAGTTTTTGAAGGTCGTACCTTCATTACTGTTTATTGCTTGCCGCAGGCTTATGTGCAGCTACTTCAGTGACACGACACGAGTATATCCCTATAGTCTCGGCCGTGACATCTGATGTGAATGGATTCACGAATGCCGTGGTGACATGGATGTCATAGAACGGCCATGTCACGGACGGTCACTGCCGCATCTACACTTGGTTATTTTTCTCTTCGATTTAGCTGTATTAGGTAAGGTTTCGTAACTAATTTTTACCCCAAAGTTAGCTAGCCTTCGAATTAAGGCTGATTACATTTTCTTGTTTAGCTTCTGGCTGGTTTGATATTTGGTGCTGTTTTTGAAGGTCGAACCTTCATTGTTATCTATCGCCTCCAGCGGGGGAATGTGTAGTTACTTCTACGAGGCGCCACAAGCACGTCCTTGTGGTCTCTACCAAAACATCCCTGTTTTGGAAGCTCGCAGCCACACCCACACCTGTTCATTTGTCTCTTCGATTTATCTTTACTTGGTAGGGTTTCGTAACTGATTTTGCCCCATTATGAGTTTCACAGCTCAAAAGATAAGTAGGCTGAGTAAAGCTTTGTCCATACAAAAGCTAATCTGAAAGAGTGTGATAATCTAAAAAGGTTATACTTGTCCTATTTTTTGGTCGCCACCTGATAGGCAGAAAGCCTGATTGATTCTGTAAGCTTTGGGAATTGAAGCTTAAATTATATACAACCAGTTGCTCCTGAGTTAACCTCCTTAAGCTATTACTTTAAATTGAAAATGCCAAGAGCCTATTCAGCAAGAGCTTGGCTAACATGGAAGTTTTATGATTAGAATACTT
>NZ_JAHZST010000039.1 GCF_019457885.1 Shewanella nanhaiensis | reverse complement strand
TCTACTCATGTTTTTTATCCTCTATGACTTCGCTAAAAGTTAGAGTTCAATTAACATGAGTAGATATTCAGGCAAAGCCTAATTGATGATAACCACCTACTGAAGTAGGTGGTTTAGGGCTGAAAATTAACGTACGGGCAACTCTATATTGGCGAACATATTTTCAATCAATTGTGGATCTCTTAAACCTACCGCTTTCTCAACCACCTCTTTTGTGAGGTGGGGAGCAAAGTGTTCAATAAACTCATACATGTAGGTTCTTAAGAAATTTCCTTTTCTGAAACCAATTTTCGTAGTGCTGTGACCAAACAGGTGACTTGCATCGATTGCAACAAGATCTCTATCCATCACTGGGTCGATAGCCATAGAAGCGATAACCCCCACACCTAGCCCTAAACGAACATAGGTTTTTAGTACATCCGCACTGGTGGCACTAAACACCACTCTTGGCTCCAGCCCTGCGCTATTAAAAGATTTCTCAATCTCAGACTCACGATCGAAACCAAACACATAGGTCACAAGTGGGAAACGCCCTAGATCTTCAATACTGATGTTGCTACGTGAGGCCAAAGGATGATCTCGCTTCACCACGATTGAGCGATTCCAGTGATAACAAGGCAGCATGATCAGATCTGAGTAGAGGTGCATCCCCTCAGTTGCAATGGCAAAATCAGCATCACCACGCGCTGCAAGTTCACTAATTTGAGAAGGCGTGCCTTGATGCATATGTAGATTGACTTTGGGGTAACGCTCAATAAAACCCCGAATGATGTTTGGCAATGCGTATCTAGCTTGGGTGTCTGTCGTTGCAATATTTAACTCACCTTGATCAGGCTTAGTGTACTCTTCAGCCACCTTTTTAATGCTTTCAACTTTGCCAAGGATGTTATTTGCAATACTTATCACCTGCTCACCGGCAGGTGTCACATGGGTTAAATGCTTACCACTACGACCAAAAATCTGGATACCTAGCTCATCTTCAAGCATTCTAACTTGTTTACTGATCCCTGGTTGCGATGTATAAAGGTTTTCAGCTGTTGCCGACACATTGAGGTTATGATTAACCACTTCGGCAATATATCTGAGTTGCTGTAGCTTCATCTTTTATCCTTCAATTTAACCTCAAGTCATTGCTTAGGTTTTAATCTATACGCTTAATTAATTATAAGAATTAGTTATAGTTCATGCTAAAAATTAAATCAATATGGAATATAACATAGAGTTCACGAGAATCACACGACATTAGCAAAATCCTAAGCTAAGATAACTATGCTAGACTGTTGATTTATAGTAGCATTAAAAGAATTGCTTAATTGATGGTAGACCTATGATATTTACTTTGGTTCTGGTCCTTATTGGTGCTCTCTTATTTCTTGTTATCGGGGTTAATGTTGTTCAACAACAAAAAGAGAAGGCGGAAGCTGAACGCAGAGCTGAATTAGCCAGACAGCGAGCCATTATTGATGAGACCGAGGAGATTCTCTCTCTCACAGGTATGTTCCCCTGCTCTACTCAAATTGTATTGGTGCTTTATAAACGTGTACAGGATGCCCTGAAACACGCTAAAAACATAGCTGGAAACCAAGCTCCAGATTATGAACGTCGCCTAAATGATATTAGCTCGCAGGTTACCAATATCAGTTCAAACCCCAAAAACTCTCCGCCAATCGAGGGGTTTAGGTTACCTGACAATGACAAACAGATACTAGATTTAGTTAAAGTATTAAAGAAACTTAAAGCTATTTTAAGAGCTGAGCACAATAAAGGGAAAGTCGACACAACGACCTTTTCTGAAGAGGAAGCTAGAATCGATAGCCTTCAGTTGCGTATTAACGTTGATTCAATGCTTTCCAGAGCCAGAACGGCTTGTGCGACTAAACAGTATGGCTCAGCAAAACAGATGGTCACTAAGGCACTGTCAACCTTGCATGCGATTAAGGCGCAGACGCCCAACGATCCCTTTATTGGTCGTAAGGTCGATGAAGCAAAAACCATGTTAGATGAAGTGATGGGCGCGCAAAAAGAGGCTGCTCCCGTAGTACAACAAAATAAAGAGGAGGAGGATATCGACGTCCTGTTCCAACCCAAGAAAAAGTGGTAACTCCACTTCCCCCCCTTTAGAAACCAGCTTAATCGCTGGTTTTTTTTGTACCTAATTTTTGTCCCTAACTTTATATCCAATAGTGGCTATACTTCTCTGCCATCAACCGTAAAGCTATCAGGTAAAATGCTAACTTGAACAGAGCGTCACTTTCTCTTGAGGCATAGCAAGCAGCATCAACTCAGAGATTGGTTGGTATACTAAGGGCATAAAAAAAGCCCCGAAAACTATCGAGGCTTAATGCTGCTAAAACAGGAGTACTCCCCTCTATTAGCTCTTGGCTTTCGCCTTAGCTTTAGGTTTCGCTTTAGGCTTGGCTTTCTTTTTAGATTCAGTCACCCATTTGCCATCAACAAATTTTGATGTCCAGCCTGTCGCTTTACCATCAACTTCTGTTGCAACATACTGCTCTTTGGTCTTGCGGCTAAAGCGCACCGTGGACTTGTTACCATCATCATCTTCAGCTGGAGCATCTGCTAAATAAGCATATTTAGGCCATAATAGTTCACGGTACTTCACTAGCTCTTCAACTAATGGCGGACGAGTCTCACGTGATTTAGGGAAGGTACTTGCAGCCATAAAGATACCGGCAGCACCATCTCTCAATACGAAGTAACCATCTGACTTAGTACATTTTAGCTCAGGAAGGTGAATAGGATCTTCCTTTGGCGGCGCAGCTTCACCACTCTTTAGCAGCTTACGAGTATTCTTACATTCTGAGTTAGTACAACCAAAGTACTTACCAAAGCGACCATTTTTCAACTCCATATCATTGCTACAACGATCGCACTCAATGATGGGTCCCTCATAGCCCTTGATCTTAAATTGACCTAACTCAACCTCATAACCACCACAGATTGGATTATTACCACATACATGAAGCTTACGAGTTTCATCGATTAAATAGCTGTCCATGGCTGTACCACAAACGCCACAGCGATGTTTAGCGCGTAACGCATCGGTTTCTGCATCTTCACTATTTTCACTGACCGCTTCTTCACCTGCGGTTAAGTTCATGGTGGTTTTACAGCGCTCTTTAGGCGGCAAAGCATAGCCAGAGCAACCAAGGAACACCCCTGTTGTACCAGTTCGGATCCCCATAGGTCTGCCACAAGTCGGACACTTGATATCGGTTAGCACCATCTCATTCGGGCGCATTCCGCCCTCTTCCGGTGCAAGCTCTGCTTGGTCAAGCTGCTTGGTCAGGTCTTGATAGAAACCGTCAAGCACTTTTTTCCACTCAAGCTCACCCTGCGCAACATCATCAAGGGTCTGCTCCATACTTGCAGTAAAGTCGTAGCTCATCAGCTCTTTAAAGCTGCCAATCAAACTTTCACTGACAATCTCACCCATCTTTTCAGCATAGAAACGACGATTTTCAACTTTTACGTAACCACGATCTTGTATGGTTGAGATAATCGTTGCATAGGTAGATGGACGGCCGATACCACGCTTTTCTAACTCTTTAACTAATGAAGCCTCACTGTATCTTGCAGGCGGCTTAGTAAAGTGCTGCTTAGGCAGTAACTCCTCTAAAGAGAGCACGTCACCTTTAGCCACAACTGGTAGGGTATTGTCCTCTTCATTTTTCTTTTTAACGGCCGTTTGAACTCGTGTCCAACCATCAAAACGTAGCGTTCGGCCTGTTGCTTTAAGCTCATACTCACCCGCTTTGACAGTTAAACGAGTCGCATCATATTTAGCTGGCGTCATCTGACAAGACACAAATTGACGCCAGATCAACTCATAAAGTCGCTGCGCGTCACGCTCCATATCTTTCATACCAGCGGCATGAACAGATACATCTGAGGGGCGAATAGCTTCGTGAGCCTCTTGTGCTCCCTCTTTACTTCCGTAACGGATTGGCGCATCAGGCAGATATTTATCGCCGTACTCTTTTCCAATCATCTCACGGACATTGTCTACAGCTTCCTGACTCAAGTTGGTTGAATCTGTACGCATATAGGTAATATGACCCGCCTCATAAAGACGTTGAGCCATCATCATGGTTTTCTTAACACCAAAACCTAAACGGGTACTGGCAGCCTGCTGCAATGTCGATGTGATATAAGGCGCTGAAGGTTTACTCGACGTAGCCCTATCTTCACGAGCTGCAACCACAAAGCTTGACTGTGATAAAGCACTCACAGCCGTTTGAGCTTGCAGCTCATTAACTGGATTAAACGCTTTTTCCTGGAACTTAACCACTTCCATTTTCAACGCGTCATTGGTAAGCGTTGTTAAATTGGCATGTATATCCCAAAACTCTTCAGGAACAAAAGCTTTAATTTCACCCTCTTTCTCAACCACTAGACGGGTCGCAACCGACTGAACACGACCAGCCGATAGTCCTCTCGCCACTTTTTTCCAAAGCAGAGGAGAAACCATAAAACCAACAACACGATCAAGAAAACGGCGCGCTTGTTGCGCATTAACCATATTCGTATCGAGTGTGGCAGGTTTACTAAAGGCATCTTGGATAGCGGATTTAGTGATCTCGTTGAACACGACTCGTTGATAACGAGACGCATCTCCACCAATCACCTCTTGAAGGTGCCAAGCAATGGCCTCTCCCTCTCTATCCAAATCGGTTGCGAGAAAGATATGGTCAGCACTTGCAGCTAACGCTTGCAACTCTTTAACCACCTTCTCTTTGCCGGGAAGAGTCTGGTACTTGGCCTTCCAGCCATTTTCAGGATCAACCCCCATACGAGTAACTAGCGCCTGTTTCGCTCTTTTACTCTTATAAATAGCTTTCTCTTCAGGAGACATCTTCCTGACTTCAGCAGGCGTTTTAGTCGCCACGTTCGCTTCAGCTGTGGAGGATGTTGGTAGGTCACGAATATGACCCACACTCGATTTCACGATGTAATCTTTGCCGAGATATTTATTAATAGTCTTGGCTTTGGCCGGTGATTCGACAATAACTAGCGATTTACCCATAGAATGATCTGCGCCAAAAAGTCTCAAAAATTTGTAAATTGGCTCCATATATAGAGTGTTGTCTCGATAGTTTCAAGTTAATCCCTCTTTTATTTGTATCGTTAAGCCAATTTTTAAGCATACATAGACAAAATGTAAAATATTTTTTTGCTTATTTAAAAACTAATATTTCATTATTAGTCATCTAGCAAGGATTTCTTGTGAATTTCAATGCAAAAGTCACAATTTCAGCGTTTAGGTACAACTTGTTAACCATGGAAGCTCACGTATACTGAGCCCAACTACTGTAAGCAAACACGTCCCTTTCTCAAATCGAGACGGACATGAATAACAAGATAATCAACAGGCAGCAAAACCTATTGATTCAGATAAATACCCTCTTGCTAGACCATAAGGATAATAAATGAAGCACTTTGAAGCGAACTTTGATGGACTTGTTGGTCCAACACATAATTATGCTGGCCTCTCTTTTGGCAATGTAGCCTCTTTTAGTAACGCTTCAGCCGTATCAGATCCCAAATCAGCTGCGAAACAGGGATTAAAAAAAGCCAAAGCGTTGGCAGATATGGGGATGATTCAAGGTATGCTAGCCCCTCAGGAGCGCCCAGACCTTCATACACTACGTAGAATTGGTTTTTCGGGGACTGATGCTGAAATATTAAATAAAGCCGCTAAAGAGGCTCCAGCTCTCTTACGCGCATGCTGCAGTGCATCAAGTATGTGGACAGCAAATGCAGCAACGGTTTCTCCAAGTGCCGATACCCAAGATGGAAAACTCCATTTTACCCCTGCAAACTTAGTCGACAAGCTGCACCGTAGCATCGAACCTGTCACAACAGGGAACATTCTAGCAGCCACTTTTAATAACTCACGCTACTTTAATCATCATCAACATCTGCCTGAGCACTCAAGCTTTGGTGATGAGGGAGCTGCTAACCACACTCGCTTGTGTGAGAATTATGGTAACGCAGGTGTAGAGCTATTTGTTTACGGGCAGGAAGCCACGAACCCCAGCGCACCTAAACCGCAAAAGTATCCCGCGAGACAAACTTTAGAGGCATCCCAGGCGATCGCTCGCCTGCATGGATTAAGTGAAGAGAATACCGTTTACCTCCCTCAAAATCCTGATGTGATTGATCAAGGGGTTTTCCACAACGATGTGATTGCTGTAGGCAACCAGAATGTACTTTTCTATCATCAACAAGCTTTCTTAGATACGCAAAATAAGTTTGATGAAATACAGCAAAAGTTTGGCGACTCAAAAGTTCACTTTATCGAAGTCCCAACGGCTAAAGTCAGCATTCAAGATGCGGTTAAGAGTTACCTGTTTAATACCCAAATAATCACCCTACCTTCAGGTGAGATGGCCATTATCGCCCCGACTAACTGTCAAGAAAATCCAGCAGTATTTGCTTACCTAAACGAGCTAGTCACATTAGGCACGCCGATTAAGCAGGTTAACTATTTTGACGTTAAGCAAAGCATGCAAAATGGTGGCGGCCCTGCTTGCCTTCGCTTGCGAGTTGCTATGAATGATATGGAGTTAGCTGCGGTTAACCAAAATACTCTGATGAATGATGCACTATTTACACGTTTAAATACTTGGGTTGATAAACACTACCGCGATCGTCTCAGTGTCGATGACTTAGCAGATCCTCAATTAATAATCGAATCAAGAACGGCATTAGATGAGTTAACACAGATAATGAAGCTAGGCAGTGTGTATCAGTTCCAGAAGTAGCAGCTTTATCTTCTTTCTAAAGAAAAGTTAAAAGAAAAAACCACCTTAATCAGGTGGTTTTTTATTAATTAAATGTTCAAATTCAAAAGCAAGTACGACCAACACTAACTACATATTGATATCAATAACAGCAACTGTTGATACATGACCTGCCGGTGTTTGTACGCTAATAGTTAAAATACCATCCTCAGGTTCATCAGGAGCTTTTACAGCAACAGTGTCACACCTAGCTCCATTGAAATTAGTGTTAGGCCAAATAATAGGGTTAGTTGTCGCTATATTACCAACAGAGGTCACTGAGTTAATCTCACTCCCTGAAGGCATCTGTTGGTTATGCAGATCAGAAATACAAAGTTCAACGTAACCTATGGACTTAGGTGCTAAATCTAATACATGAACCCCAGTATCTGCTGCACTATCTGTTACTATGGGCTGTGAGGCTATTGCTGTACTGCCAGACATCACCAAAACAAGATTCTGCCTTACAAATGTGCTAGTACTTTGACTCGTGAAAGATGCACAACCAGCATGAGCAGGCTCAGTACATAATACCCCATTATACAAAGTGTCTTTTGTGTCAAAACTGCCGTCAGAGTCAAAATCAATTAACTCCTCTAAATCGCCACCACCTGTACCTGCCCCCTCTACAGGGTTAAACAAACCATCTTCATTAAAGTCTTCAAAAGGTTCATTTAAGTCGAAATCATCACCTGCTGTATTTTTACCCAGAAAAGCAGTTACTTCATTGGCATCAAACCGCCCGTTACCATTAGTATCAGCAAAAGACTCCTCCCCTACAGCTATAGCTGTTACTGTCACTCTTCCTCCCATGGGTTGCCCAAGGTAGTAATGCTGACGAACATCCCAATATTGTCGCCCCTGTCCATCTAATGCTAGTGGTTGCACGGTAGCACCGAAAGGACGTGGATTCTTACTCTGCCAGTCAACAGTACAGTCACCATCTGTTGTCAAACAAGAGTCAACGATATCACCACCTTCGGTTCTAAAAGTCACTGATGTGCCGTCAGGAACTCTATTATTAAATGCATCTGAAAGTTTGGCAGTAATTTGAACTGCGGTCCCCTCTTCACTCCAGCCTTCAGGATTGAAGTTTGAAGCCGAAAGAGAAAAGCTATCTTGATCAGGAATTCCTGTTGTGACCACCAGTTGAGTTGACTGGCTGGAGATAGCTGGATCGGAGCCGCTAATGGTTCCTGTCACTCGTATCACTGTGGCAACAGAGCCAGAACCTACTACTGTTTGAACCAAACCTTGATCATTTGTCGTTGCTGATGTTGGGTTTAACTTAATCTCTCCCACATCAGTATTCAAACTAAAATCAACTAATTGATTACTAACAGGCAAACCATTCGTATCAAGAACCTTGAAAATAACAGTTGATGACTCAGGTAAGCCTGTCCCAACGATGCCTATTTTTTCAGGTGTTGCCGATACATAAACAATGCTACCAATACTTGCAGGTAAAATGGTCAAGCTAGCACTTGCAGATAAACTTTGTCCTCCAGCATTGGCAGTAACATTGATTTGATCATCACCGCTACAGCCTTGCGCCAAATATGTACTCGAAGCTTGGCCATTAACAGCTGTAACTGGGGTGCTAAGAATCGCTTGAGGCGTTGCAAATGAGGCACAAGTCGACGTGAAATTAACTTCTACAGGCTGATTAAACGGGTTACTATCTTCATCCTGAAGGTTTACAGTAACAGTCGCAGTCCCACCAGCTGAAAGTTGTGAAGTAGAGATTGAGGCAACTCCAGAGACAAATGGATCACCACTTCCCATGAATATATTTGTAGCGCCAACGACGACTATAGCCTCTCCCTCTTCACCAGATTCAAGCGAAGCAACCGCTTTACCCGCACCTAGGTCTGTTCCGGCATAAATATCAACGATTGCAACCCCCTCAACAGTTACCGCTGCATCAATGGGAATCTCCCCCTTAGCAGATGTAAATGTCACAATAACGGGTTTATTTGTTCCAGTGACTGTAGCAACAAGCTTACCTGGTTTTGTTGTGGAAATAGAATCAGTTGCATTGCCTGCAGCGTCAGTTAGTGTAAGTACCACTAGAGCTCCACCATCAGCATCTCCACCATCTCCTGCCATGTTTACGCCAACTGTAGGTGAAGTCCCAGTAAAGCCTTCGACACTAACAGAAACACTTGTGGCTCCTGGAATATTAGAAGTTGCCAGCTCAATTTGAGCTTGTCCTTTAGAATTTGTTAACGCTGTTCCTGTACCTGGGTTAAAAGCGCCTAATGTGTCATCACTTAAAGTGAACGTCACTAACGTATTTGTCATTACGCCTGTTTTAGAATTAGTCACTGTCGCAGTCAATGTGGCTGGTGTTGCCGCATTAATCTCTGAACTAGAGGTAGATAATGTAATTGATATGGTGCCTTCATCAGGCTCAGGGTTTGGATCTGTTGTATCAGAAATCCCCCCTCCACCACTACATGCAATAATAAAAAAAGACAAAAAGAATGCGGTAAATATTTTATATGCTGACTGCATGTCAGACTCCCTGTTACTCTGAGTGTAATTTTAAGCAAAGCGCCTATTACTTATAGAACAAGATTACATAAATTTCCCGTCACTTTTCCATAACTATCTTGATTTATTTCTTTAAAAACCCAATAAAGTTTAACTTTTTACCCATATCCTCGCCGAATTTTGCATGCTAGGCTTATTACGCAAATTGAAAAGCATAATAATTATACAGGAATCACAATGTCATTAACTCAATCAAAGAAACTCGGCCTCACGAGTAAAATACTTATCGGTATGGGAGCCGGTATAATATTAGGGTTACTTTTAAGGAATTTATTTCCCGATAGCAGCTTTATCAATGAATATATTACTGAGGGCTTTTTACACGTAATTGGTACTGTTTTCGTTTCTGGCCTTAAAATGCTAGTCGTCCCTCTGGTTTTCATCTCTTTGGTTTGTGGAACTTGCTCACTCAGCGATCCATCCAAACTTGGACGCTTAGGTGGAAAAACTATCGCCTTTTATCTCTTCACTACCGCGATTGCCATCTCTGTTGCGATCTCTATCGCGATACTCGTCCATCCAGGTAATGCATCCTTGGTGAGTGAAGGACTTAGTTTTAACGCAAAAGAAGCGCCAAGCTTGTCTGAAGTATTGATCAATATTGTCCCAACCAACCCACTGCAAGCGATGAGTGAAGGCAATATGCTTCAAATCATCCTATTTGCCGTTATTTTTGGTTTCGCTATATCTCATATTGGCGAGCGAGGAAAACGTGTTGCAGCGCTTTTTAACGACCTTAACGAAGTGATCATGCGAGTTGTCACACTCATCATGCAGCTAGCACCTTATGGTGTGTTCGCCTTGATGGCCAAATTAGCCTTAACACTCGGCCTTGAAACCTTCGGTAGTGTGGTGAAGTACTTCTTCGTTGTATTAGGTGTGTTACTTATCCACGGATTTATCGTGTATCCCTCTCTGCTCAAGCTATTTACGGGACTTAACCCACTTATCTTTATCCGTAAGATGCGTGATGTGCAGCTTTTTGCATTCAGCACGGCGAGCTCCAATGCAACCTTGCCAGTGACTATCGAAGCCGCTGAGCACAGATTAGGTGTCGACAACAAAGTTGCCTCCTTCACACTGCCTTTAGGCGCGACAATTAACATGGATGGTACCGCCATCATGCAAGGTGTTGCCACGGTATTTATTGCACAGGTTTACGGTGTCGATCTGACCATCACCGACTATACCATGGTCGTTATTACCGCAACCTTAGCTTCAATAGGCACCGCTGGTGTGCCTGGAGTCGGACTTATCATGCTAGCCATGGTATTGAATCAGGTTGGACTCCCTGTTGAAGGTATTGCACTGATTATCGGTGTCGACAGACTACTAGATATGGTCAGAACTGCAGTGAATGTCACCGGAGACAGCGTAGCAACTGTGATTATCGCAAAGTCTGAAAATGAGTTTGATGAAACAACATTTAATGATACTCAAGCGGGTAAAACTGCAGGTAGCTTTAACGATCAACTTCATGCTAAATAGATAGTGTTAAACAGCAAAAAGGCGTCCAATTTGGACGCCTTTTTTATTTAAGCAAAGATCAAAACTGGTTTATCTTTCCCAGTATGCCTCTTCTAAACTGTCTTCGCGCTCAGGTAGACCACTTGATAGTCGTGGACTGTGTTGAGCAAGCACCTCGTAAGCCACGCGGTTAGCGTATTTACACACCTGTGAGAATGAGGAGTAGCAGAGCCCGTCACGCTTATGTTTACTCGAACCAGGTACATTCGCCTTATGAAAAGTGTTAGACGCTAAGTCATGTAACAGAGCCGCTAATGCACCATCACCAGCACCATTGGTATTACGGATCTTTTCAGGGCCTCCCATGTATGGCGAAATATGTGCATATACTTTAATTGGCATATTACAGTCCGACTTTAGCTTTGGACGAGAAAACTCATAGCGGTTAAATTCTGGGATAATACCAGGCAGCAGTGTATGCGAGGTTTCACGCTTCTCTGAGTCATCCGTGTAGCCCGCCATATATAGACCAAGAGGACCCGCTGTCGTTAACACAAGATCGCACAACTCAAGCGCAGCTTCACTTGCCTGAAGTGGATCTTTAAACCCAGTTAAGGCTTCACCTTCATCTTCATTCATCGCAAGAATTGTCACATTCTCTTCGATAAACGTTTTCCACCACTGAGGATCGCTCTCAATCAAGAATCGGGTACCTAATGTAAGTACTACAGGAACGTCCGCTTCTTTAGCATACTCAATCGCTTTTAACGCAGCGTGAGTGATTTGATCACCATCGCTAGCTCGCATCAAATAAGCCGTTAAGACTAAAGCAGATGCACCTTGAACCACCTCTTTGTTGATAAACTCAGGACTTAACTTATCCATCGAGCCTTTACTAATTGCAAAGGTTCGCTCACCACACTCTGAGATAAGTGTAAAGCACCGGCCAATAGGCCCCTCTACAGGCTGTAGATAGTTAAGATCAACTTTAGAGGAGGTATTGCAAAGGTATCTGTACGCGTAGCTACCCACTTCGATATTCTTGCTCATCACACCAAACAAAACTGATCTGTCATCGGCAAGAATAGAGTAGTTATGGACGGTATTACCGATAGTTCCACCAGCAAATTCGTCACTGATCAACGCTTGGCTCTTCAGTTCAATATAGAGAGCATGAGCTGTTTCATCATCAATTAAGGTCGAATTTCCTTTCGGTAATTCATAGCGCTGTAGCAGCTCGTCAGCAACCTTAGCTTCAATATCAACCAGAGTTTGATCTATGCCGGTAATGTACGTTGGAAATCGCTCCGGCTGTTGCGTCAATTGCGCCAACAATGGGTCACGATTCTGTACGGGAAAGTAATGCTTTGACTTTCGTTGACCTGGAAACTTCATGTAATGCTCTCGTTGAATGGTAGCTGTAACTCAAACCCTCAAAAAATGCGCCACCGACTCCCATTAGCGAAGCCTATAGCCTACATTTTCGAAGCGATCTGGAATAAATGCCTAACAGAAAAATATCAGACATTTTGACAATTAACTATTTTATATTAGCAATAAGGTGAGTGAGCTAATATAAATGGCGGCAGATACTACCACACACAGCAAAATTCACCAGCTATCAGATCAAATTTTTATCCATATACCAATCAGTATAAAGATTTGATCGCTCAGCGAGAGTTTAGCGGTCCTGAGGCAAGGTCTTTAATTGCTCCTGCATTAATGACATTCACCACATCCATGTGGTTTGCAACGAGTGAAGAGCATAG
>NZ_JAHZST010000038.1 GCF_019457885.1 Shewanella nanhaiensis | reverse complement strand
CTTGCGTGCCTTCACCGAGTGTCACGGTGATGTTGATTTGCCCATCAAGCTCAGCGCTGTTGATGAAGCCATCCTCATTGGCATCTTCAGTGATGTCAACGGTTGGGCTAGCTGGTGCGCCAGTGCCTGTGCCGTAATCGAGTAGTGCATTGTCACTATCTGTTAAGACCATGCCATAAATATTCGTCAGACTAGCTGTAACTGTGATGCTAGTACCTGTGGCGGGTGCATCCATACCGAGCTGGAGACCGTTGTCGAGCATCTCTTGAGTCACAGTACCGTTGAACAGTTCGTTACCCGCTTGATCGGTAACGACTAGATTCTCACCGACGTTGGTGCCTGCATCGAGGGTGACGGTGATGTTGATTTGGCCGTCAAGCTCAGTGCTGTTGATGTAGCCGTCATCATTGACATCCTCGGTGATTTCAACCGTCGGTGCGACAGGCGGCGTGATTTCCCAGTTATAATCTAAAGTGGCAGAATCGTTAGCGACTGCTGTGTTACCTGAAGTGTCTGTTACAGTGGCTGTGACAATAATTTCAGTTCCCGTGACAGGTATATTCATCACAACAGCAAGGCCGTCGTCGAGCATGGCTTGGGTGACTACACCGCT
This sequence comes from Shewanella nanhaiensis, assembly GCF_019457885.1. Classification (GTDB taxonomy): domain Bacteria; phylum Pseudomonadota; class Gammaproteobacteria; order Enterobacterales; family Shewanellaceae; genus Shewanella; species Shewanella nanhaiensis. Next base: position 14,347 of record NZ_JAHZST010000038.1, on the reverse strand, counting down.
GAACAGCTCATTACCGTCTTGGTCGGTGACCAATAAGGTGTCACCCACCTCGGTGCCTGCACCTAAGGTCACGCTAATATCAATTTGATCGATTAGTTCAAAGTCTGTGATGACACCATCGTTGTTGACATCTTCATCAATCACTACGGTTGGAGTCGCTGGGCCACCAGTGCCGGTGCCATAATCGAGTAGGGCATTGTCACTACCTGATGTGGTGTTACCTGCCGGATCGGTTATCGTGGCAGTAACGACTAAGTTAGTACCACTTGCAGGCGGATCGATAGTGACGGCCAAACCGTTGTCTATCATCTCTTGTGTCACTGGACCGCTGAAGATGACATTATTATCTTGGTCAGTGATGGTGACGGTATCACCCACTTCGGTACCTTCACCTAAGGTGACGGTGGCATCTATTTGTCCATCAAGCTCGGCATCGTTGATATAGCCATCGTCGTTGGCATCTTCAGTGAGCTCAACTGTCGGCGCTGCTGGTGCGCCACTACCTGTGCCATAATCCAGTGTGGTTGAATCTGAGCCAGTTGCACTATTTCCTGCTGCGTCAGTTATTGTTGCTGTGACTACCAGATCAGTGCCTGTTGCTGGGGCGTCCATGGTAACCGGCACGCCGTTGGTGAGCATATCCTGGGTCACCGTACCGATGAAGATGACGTTGCCATCTTGGTCTGTGACGACCAAAGTGTCGCCCACTGAGGTGCCTGAGCCTAAAGTGACACTGATGTCTATTTGACCATCAAGCTCGGCATCGTTAATAAAGCCATCATCATTGCTATCCTCAACAATCTCAACCAGAGGTGCAGCGGGTGCGCCAGTACCTGTACCGTAATCGAGGGTCGCGGCATCACTGCCTTGTGCGCTGTTGCCTGCAGGATCGGTAATCGTAGCGGTGACAACTAGATCTGTGCCTGTTGCTGGAGCGTCAATAGCGAGATCTAGGCCGTCGTCGATCATCTCTTGAGTCACTGGACCACTGAAGATAACGTTATTATCTTGGTCGGTGACTGTGATGGTGTCGCCGACAACAGTGCCTTCGCCTAAAGTGACCGTGCCATTGATTTGACCTTCAAGCTCTGAATCGTTGATGTAACCATCATTATTGCTGTCTTCTGTTAATTCTACAGTTGGTGCCGCTGGTGCGCCTGTGCCAGAGCCGTAATCAAGCAGCGCATTATCAGAACCAGATGCTTGGGTTCCTAAAGTGTCAGTGACTGTAGCTGTGATGACTAGGTTGGTGCCGGTCGCCGGTGGATCCATGGCTAAATCAAGGCCATTATCGAGCATCTCTTGGGTGACGGTGCCGTTGAACAGTTCGTTGCCGTCTTGGTCGGTGACCACTAAAGTATCGCCCACAAGCGTATTTGTGCCTAGCTCAATGGTGATGTTGATTTGACCTTCAAGCTCTGCATCATTAATAAACCCATCACCATTGGTGTCTTCTACAATGGTCACATTTGGTGCAGCAGGTACGGTGACACTGTCATCGTAATCCATGGTCGCACTGTCATTGCCAGTGGCAGTGTTCCCTGCAGGGTCTGTGATAGTGGCGCTGATAACTAAATCTGTGCCATTGGCTGGTGCATCGATGGCGATGTCGATGCCGTTATCGAGCATGTCTTGGGTGACGGGACCTGTGTAAAGTACATCGCCAGTTTGGTCTGTGACTGTGATGGTATCGCCGACTTGTGTGCCTGTACCTAGATCTACGGTAATGTTGATTTGGCCATCAAGCTCTGCATCTGTGATAGTGCCATCACCGTTGGTGTCTTCAGTGATATTTACAATTGGTGCTTCTGGGGCACCAGCACCGTTACCGTAATCTAAGGTGGCAGAGTCTGAACCTGTGGCAGTGTTGCCAGATGGATCGGTAACCGTGGCGGTGACCACAAGATCTGTTCCAGTTGCAGGAGTATCTATTACAACAGTTTGTCCATTATCGAGCATATCTTGAGTAACAGTGTCACTGAAGATAATGTTTCCGTCTTGATCGGTCACAACTAAAGTGTCACCGACTTGAGTGCCGCTATCGAGATCAATTGTGATATTAAGCTGGCCATCGACTTCAGCGTCATTAATGTAACCATCGTTATTAACGTCTTCCTCAATGGTTACATTTGGTCCGTTAGGTGCGCCTTCAGTGCCATAATCTAAGGTAGCGCTACCGCTGCCACTTGCCGTGTTGCCTGCGGGATCAGTAATATCTGCGGTGATAACGAGATCTGTTCCAGATGCAGGCGGATCTATCGCTAATGTTAGACCGTTATCGATCATCTCTTGAGTTACAGGGCCATCAAACAGAGTATTGCCAGCTTGATCTGTGATGACTAAAGTGTCGCCAACTTCGGTGCCTTCGCCTAATTCAACGGTGATATCGATTTGACCATCAAGCTCAGCGTCATTGATCACGCCATCTTCGTTAGCGTCTTCATTGATAGTGACTGTTGGGCTTACTGGAGCCCCCGCGCCTGTACCATAATCGAGCGTTGCTGCATCTGAGCCTGTTGCTGTATTACCAGCAGGGTCGGTGACAGTGGCGGTAACGACTATGTCTGTACCTGTTACTGGGACATCCATGACAATGGCTTGGCCATTATCAAGCATCTCCTGAGTGACGGTGCCGTTAAATAGTTCATTACCATCTTGGTCGGTGATCACTAAGGTATCACCGACGACAGTGCCAGTTCCTAGCTCGACAGTGATGTTGATCTGACCATCAAGTTCCGTATCACTAATGTAACCGTCGCCATTGGTATCTTCATCGATGGTGACACTTGGGCCCGCAGGGGCACCAGTTCCTACACCGTAATCTAGGGTTGCACTGTCACTGCCAGTCGCTATATTGCCTGATGGATCTGTGACCGTAGCAGTGATCACTAAATCTGTGCCTGTGGCAGGTGGATCGATGGCGAGATTTAGGCCGTTGTCGATCATTCCTTGAGTGACTGGTCCATCGAAGATAACGTTGCCATCTTGGTCTGTGACAGTGAAAGTATCGCCCAGTTCAGTGCCTTCACCAAGGGTAATAGAGATATCCACTTGGCCATTTAACTCAGGATCATTCAGATATCCATCATTATTGGTATCTTCAGTGATCTCAACTACTGGCGTACCTATGGTGATATCAATTGTACCTGTATCTGTAGATGTTCCTGTATTTCCAGCAGGATCGGTCACGGTTGCAACAACTGTGATTGGACCTTCAGTGACAGGGTCGGTGACATCGACCGTATAAGTACCATCAGGATCTACTGTGGTCGTGACGGTTTGCTCTGTTCCACTACTATCTGTGACGACAACGGTAATTGTGCTACCAGGCTCTGCGTCAGTGGTACCTGTTATGGTGGGTGTCGTATCATTTGTGGTATCGGGTAGATCGACGGTAATGATTGGATCTGTAGTATCTATTTCACCGGTATCTGTTGCTGTTCCGGTATTACCAGCGGGATCTGTGACTGTAGCGACAACAGTAATAGGCCCTTCAGCTGTAGGGTCGATAACATCAACAGTGTAGGTGCCGTCAGGCTCTACAGTTGTAGTGATTGTCTGCTCAGTACCTGTGCTGTCTGTGACAACGACAGTAATGGTACTGCCTGGCTCCGCATCTGTGGTACCAGTAATGGTCGGTGTTGTATCGTTAGTTGCATCTGGCACATCAACTGTGATCGTTGGTTCTGTGGTGTCGATATCACCAGTGTCTGTGGTGGTGCCTGTATTACCAGCGGGATCTGTGACAGTTGCTACAACAGTGATTGGCCCCTCAGTGACAGGATCGGTGACATCGACCGTGTAGGTACCGTCTGGGTCCACTGTGGTAGTAACAGTTTGCTCAGTACCTGTGCTGTCTGTGATAACGACTGTAATGGTACTGCCAGGTTCGGCATCTGTAGTACCAGTAATGGTTGGTGTTGTGTCGTTTGTAGTATCGGGCACATCAACTGTAATTGTTGGTGGTGTGGTATCGATATCACCAGTGTCGGTTGCTGTGCCTGTATTTCCTGAAGGATCTGTGACAGTAGCAACGACAGTAATAGGACCTTCAGCAGTTGGTGTGGTGACATCAACAGTGTAAGTGCCGTCTGGATTTACTGTCGTCGTGACAGTTTGCTCTGTACCAGTGCTATCGGTGATCACAACTGTGATGGTACTGCCAGGTTCGGCATCTGTGGTACCAGTAATGGTCGGTGTTGTGTCGTTGGTGGTATCTGGAACATCAACCGTGATGGTTGGTGGTGTTGTATCCACGCCACCTGTATCAGTTGCTGTGCCTGTATTACCTGCTGGATCTGTGACAGTAGCGACAACAGTAATAGGTCCTTCAGCGACAGGGTCGGTGACATCAACAGTGAAGGTGCCATCTGGGTTAACTGTTGTTGTGACAGTTTGCTCAGTGCCTGTACTGTCTGTGATCACAACTGTAATAGTGCTGCCTGGCTCGGCATCTGTAGTACCAGTAATGGTCGGCGTTGTGTCATTTGTTGTGTCTGGAGCATCAACCGTGATGGTTGGCGCTATGGTATCTACTGTTGCTGTATCAGTACCCTCTGGTGATGTATTGCCAGCCGAATCTGTAACGGTTGCTACAACAGTGATTGTTTCTCCTTCTGCAGGAGCGGGTAAGTTAACGTTTATTGAACCAATAAAAATATCGTCAGCAGTAAGAACAATCTCAATACCATTGACAATTAAAACGTCACCAACCATAGCACCTGTGCCTTCAAGGCTGATGGTGACATTGATTTCATTACTATCATTAAGCTCATCATTACTGATTAAACCATCATTATTTGCATCGGTATTGATGGTGACCTGAGGAGCGCCATCGGCAACTGGAGTGACTTCTATGTTAAGTGTTGCAGTTGCACCTGTATTGGTTGTATAGGTGATAACAGGGACGGTGCCGTTCCAGTTTTCATTTGGTGTAAAGGTATAGCTACCATCTTGGTTGATAACTAAAGTGCCGCCTTCAAGCTCAACTGTTGTACCTGCTCCATAGGTCGTTCCATTGACTTCGAAACTGAGCACGGCAAGTTCATCATCTACATCTGAGTCATTATCTAATACGTTGCCAGTGGCTACTCCATCTTCATCGATAGTGATGAAATCATTGGCTAGGTTTGATTGGTTTTCACTCAGAGGTTCATTTAGGGTATCAGTAACTAAAAATTCATCTTGAGGAGCAGAGTCGGTATTGAATCCAGTAGCGGCTATTGTTTCACTCGCTGTTCTGTCTAAAGAAACAAAATCGGAACCACCTTGATTACCTAAGGTGCCGCCAGCAGCTGTATCTGGTAGTTCAGTGGTCGGATCATCTCCATCTATGATTGCATCTTGGATTGTTTGAATCTCTCGAGCATCGGCAACACTAGTCGCTGTTACCCCCTCTTCGACTGTTCGATCTGTCGATTCGAGGTTCGAAAAATAAGTACCATCAGAGTAGGCAATTTCAATATCGGCATTGTCTTCAATAATCAGCGTCGCACCAGCCAATAGCTGCTCACCTTTAGAAACACTTTCTAATGTATTCTCAAGTTGAAGTTTAATATCCCCTTTTACAAGAAGAACTGTTCCAGGCTGTGTTGTTACTAAAGTTTTCATTCAATACTCCGAGAATATAGCCTTGACTCTACTGCTTTTGTGAAAAACAAATTGCACCAGATGTTACTGATTCGATGATAAAACAAGAGGCAAATGTTACCCGCAACACCCACTCAAGTCAATTTATTGACGCTGCATGTGCTGAACTAGTCTTAAAATTAAGATCTAAATGCCAATTTAAACTAACCTGTTAGTGTATACAACTAATTATAGGCTCAGCGTTATTCTTGTGTTTGTTTTGTGGGAACTTGTTTGTTGCGGGTGTGATGCCTAGGTGTGAAGGCCTCTTGCCGAGAGATTTAGGTAAGAGGCATAAAAGGATAAATACAAAAATACTTATAGAGACAGTGTGTTATTTCCTTTGTAAATTATTAGGTTAAATAACATCGACGACTAAAGCTTTGTCATCTAAAAGACCTGCAATAATCGTTGCGTAATCATTATTATCATAGTCGCCATCTAGGATTACGCCATATTCTGTGAATAAATTTACTCCTTCTAAAGTTATTGTCATAACATCACCACCTAGGGCCGATCCGTTAGTATCTAACGTGATAATAGTATCGCCAGCTGCAAAATTAAATGAGAGGAAATCTTCGAGATTACCTGTTTGTTCGTTCACGAGTAAATCTGAAATATCTAGCTTATCTTCATGAAAAAAATCGAAATTTTTAACCGTGTCATGAGCGTTATCCTCTGAAGCCGCTCCCCAGATAAGTATATCAATGTCATTATCTTGACCGACATCGAGGGTGTCATTGCCTTTACCACCTATAATAGTGTCGCTACCAACACCTCCGATGAGCTGATCATCTCCTCCTTGACCAAGCAATATGTCATTACCTTCGCCTCCAATTAGTGTATCGCCACTATCATCGCTACGTGAGATATCAAATTCACTGGCGTTCTGGGACACATATTGGTGTACATCGCTGGTAGTAATATCACTGATATTTAGCAAGGTATTATTGGCTACGTACTCTCTTAGGGCTTCATACCCTTGACCACTAATGCCTGCAAACTCAACGAGATCACCAAATAAAATGTCATCCCCGCCTCCTGCATTTACGGTGTCACTACCTGGGAGTAGATTTGTCGCAAGAATGCTGTCAGCTAAATCATTGACGTCAACGTTATTGAGAATATTGCCATCTGTATCGAAATTGACTAGTACATTAGTATCAATATCACCACCTAGGCCGATAGCTTGAACTGTTGATAGCGTATTTAGCAATGCAAATGCATTTAGTGCATTTTGATAGTAGTTGCCTGGGTGTCCATTATCGGTAGTGGGTTGTCCATCGGTAATAAAGTAGGTGATGTTGTTACCGTCGTTCGTCGCAGGTACTCCATTTTGAAACCAATCATACGCAGTCGAAAATGCATCGTAGTAATTTGTAGCCCCACCACTTGTCATGGTTGCGAGTGCGTTGCTTAGTAATTGCAACGCATTTGGATCTGTAAGGTTGATTGAGATGAGTTGGCTAGCGGCGGTATCGAAGTCGACCAATAGTGTATTTATGACTCCTGAATTGTTTTGTACTGCGTAGGTGATCAGTTGTGAGTAAACAGCCAGTAGTTGTTGCTCAGCAGTATTAACTGCTGTTGATCCCATGCTACCAGAGGTATCAATAATGAAGGCTATGTTGTAATTCTGCCCTGGAATAATTCCTGTCGTGTCACCTATGACTAGATCTTGAGTGTCACCAGTAATATTTAGGCTATCATCCCCAGGGTTTAGTGTCTGATGAGCAAAAACCAATATCTCTACATCGGCAGTATCAGTGTCGCCATTACCGTCATTGATAGTATAGGAGAAACCGTTAGAGAGATTGGCGTTCCCATTGTGAGTAAAGATGTAACTACCGTCGGCCTTAATCGACAGCATACCTCCAGAAACAGCGATGTGTGCATTGCCATTATTATCAAAGACAAGCGCATCTCCATTAATATGAGTAACAGTTAATGTGTCTCCGTCTGCATCTCTGTCTCTTCCGTTTCCTGTATCGTCCTCGATGATATTGCCACTAACACTACTACCTTGATCAACGTTGTAGATGTTGTTTAATGCGTTTGGAACGTAGTTTTCTGGGATTAGCGTGACGATAAAGTGACCGTTATTGGTATCGGTAAAGATGACTGCATCACCATCGTTATCCGTTGCGGCATAGGCGAACTCAATGTCGATAGGTTGATCTGTGATTATTCCTGTTGAAGCGAGCCCTATGATCTGGAAAGCCTCTCCACTGACATAAGCAATATCGACAGAGCTGATAGATAAGCCGCTTGGTGCTAACTCTTCAATGATTAATGTGCCGTTAATGGTGGTATTGACGACTTTGGTTGTGTTGTCTGAGTAAGTGACAATATATTGTATTACCGTTGTTCCCGTGTGATTTCCATTATTCCCAGTCCCTAGGCTAATAGAGGTTAGCCCAGTTCCATCAGTACCATAATCAATTGTTATTACCTCACCAGTTCCGATTGAGGCTTGAGGTCCTACTCCAAGACCTGAGCTATTAGAGTTCAGGTTTGAAGCTCCACCATTTACTGAACCTGTTATTGTTGCGATAGGGTTGGCTGCTTGATTATCTTGGGCGTATATACTGCCGTCTGAGTCAATATAGTAGATAGGATTGTTACCAGCAGGTGAGTTGGCCAGATCAAAATCGATAAGTGATTCGACGTCTATCTGCTGCAGTAGGGTTAACTTGTAATCATAGTGACCATTTGCATCAAGAATGGCTTGAAGGGTAAATACCTCTACGCCGTTAGCTGTGGCGGTTAAGGTATCTCCATTCATGGTATATATCAGTTCAAAGCCATTTGAATGTAGCCCTGGGGTGATAACGTCAAAACTAATATCACCAAAACCATCGGCGCCAGGATCGAAAAGATCGCCTGTAACAAATTGATTCACTATTTGAGTGAGGTTGGGGTTAGCCATTTCATCAACTTCATCAAGAGGAGCATCGTCCTCTATCGTCACTGTCAGTACTGTCGCTGTATCTCCGCTACCATCATTAATCGTGACGCCGAAATCAAGGGAGATGATATCCTCAGTGTCATTAGTGGGATGATCCAGTGGCGCGAACAAGCTAACGGTATAATCAAGGCTGAAATTGATACCACTGTTAGTCACTGCTCCCAAAGTAATGGTCATGACGACACCTGAGCTCGTCGAACCTGTGAGAGTTTGAGTGCCAGCTGACCATGTCCAATTGACTGCCTCCCCACCTGAGGTTAAACCGCTAGGGCCGGTTAAGTTGAGAGTAAATAGCTCACTGTCGAGATCGGTAAAACTCAAGGTTCCACTATTGACTGTTGCATTTGTGGTATCGCTTGGATCGCCTATATTATCAATAATGCCGTTATTGAGCCCCTCTTCTGACAATATTATTGGGCTAATACTAACCACTTCTGCTAGATCTTTTGCACCGTGTATCGTGATGGTGACTAGCTCTGAATCTGAGCCGCCATTACCATCATCGACAGTGACGAGAAAACTTAACGTGATAGTCTCGTTCACATCTAGAAACTGCACCAATGAGTTGTTGATGGAGTAGTCCCAGCTATTACCATCGCTAGTAAAGCCTGCCACTAAATCATCAATCTGTCCTTGTGTTAAAGTGCCATCACTCCAAGTTACGGTACCGGAAAGAGCATGGCTGACAGTGTGGGTATCGTTAACATCAATATCGAAGATACTTAAGTTACCGCTATCGGTAAGTTGTAAATTCACGACGTTAAGATCTTCGGTGACACTGCCGCTGGTATCCACGGTCAGCACGGGCTCATCATTGGTGCCATTGATGGTGAGGCTGACCGTTTGCGTGTCGCTGCCACCATCATTGTCGCTGGCGGTGGCATCGAAACTCAGGGTGATGGTTTCGCCAAGGGCGAGAAACTGCACCAATGAGTTAAGGATACTGTAGTCCCAGCTGTCGCTATCGACACTAAAGCCATCGATAAGACTTTGGATCTCAAGGGCGCTGAGCTCATCACTTAAGGTGCCATGACTCCAGCTGATATCACTGTTGTACACTTCGCTGGTGCTGTGGATGTTATTGACATCCACATCGGTGAAGCTGAGCGCGCCCGTGTCGGTGAGGTTAGGGCTGCTGTCATCTTCGGTGACGCTACCGCTGGTATTCACGGTCAGCACGGGCTCATCATTGGTGCCGTTGATGGTGAGGCTGACGGTTTGCGTGTCGCTGCCACCATTATTGTCGCTGACGGTGACATCGAAACTCAGGGTGATGGTTTCGCCAGCTGCGAGAAACTGCACCAATGAGTTAAGGATACTGTAGTCCCAGCTGTCGTTATCGACACTAAAGCCATCGATAAGGCTCTGGATCTCAAGGGCGCTGAGCTCATCGCTTAAGGTGCCATGACTCCAACTGATATCACTGTTGTACACTTCGCTGGTGCTGTGGATGTTATTGACATCCACATCGGTGAAGCTGAGCGCGCCAGTGTCGGTGAGGTTAGGGCTGCTGTCATCTTCGGTGATGCTACCGCTGGTATCGACGGTGAGTACGGGAGCATCATTGGTGCCGTTAATGGTGAGGCTGACGGTTTGCGTGTCGCTGCCACCATCATTGTCGCTGACGGTGACATCGAAACTCAGGGTGATGGTTTCGCCAAGGGCGAGAAACTGCACCAATGAGTTAAGGATACTGTAGTCCCAGCTGTCGCTATCGACACTAAAACCATCGATAAGGGTTTGGATCTCAAGGGCACTGAGCTCATCACTTAAGGTGCCATGACTCCAGCTGATATCACTGTTGTACACTTCGCTGGTGCTGTGGATGTTATTGACATCCACATCGGTGAAGCTGAGTGCGCCCGTGTCGGTGAGGTTAGGGCTGCTGTCATCTTCGGTGACGCTACCGCTGGTATCCACGGTCAGCACGGGCTCATCATTGGTGCCGTTGATGGTGAGGCTGACGGTTTGCGTGTCGCTGCCACCATCATTGTCGCTGACAGTGACATCGAAACTCAGGGTAATGGTTTCACCAGCTGCGAGAAACTGCACCAATGAGTTAAGGATACTGTAGTCCCAGCTGTCGCTATCGACACTAAAGCCATCGATAAGGCTCTGGATCTCAAGGGTGCTGAGCTCATCACTTAAGGTGCCATGACTCCAACTGATATCACTGTTGTACACTTCGCTGGTGCTGTGGGTATTATTGACATCCACATCGGTGAAGCTGAGCGCGCCCGTGTCGGTGAGGTTAGGGCTGCTGTCATCTTCGGTGACACTGCCGCTAACATCGACGGTGAGGACGGGGTTATCATTGGTGCCGTTGATGGTGAGGCTGACGGTTTGCGTGTCACTGCCACCATCATTATCGCTGACGGTGACATCAAAACTTAGGGTAATGGTTTCACCAGCTGCGAGAAACTGCACCAATGAGTTAAGGATACTGTAGTCCCAGCTGTCGCTATCGACACTAAAGCCATCGATAAGGCTCTGGATCTCAAGGGCGCTGAGCTCATCACTTAAGGTACCATGACTCCAGCTGATATCACTGTTGTACACTTCGCTGGTGCTGTGGATGTTATTGACATCCACATCGGTGAAGCTGAGTGCGCCCGTGTCGGTGAGGTTAGGGCTGCTGTCATCTTCGGTGACACTGCCGCTAACATCGACGGTGAGGACGGGCTCATCATTGGTGCCGTTAATGGTGAGGCTGGCGGTTTGCGTGTCGCTGCCACCATCATTGTCGCTGACGGTGACATCGAAACTCAGGGTGATGGTTTCGCCAAGGGCGAGAAACTGCACCAATGAGTTAAGGATACTGTAGTCCCAGCTGTCGCTATCGACACTAAAGCCATTGATAAGGGTTTGGATCTCAAGGGCGCTGAGCTCATCACTTAGGAGTCCGTGACTCCAGCTGATATCGCTGTTGTACACTTCGCTGGTGCTGTGGATGTTATTGACATCCACATCGGTGAAGCTGAGCGCGCCCGTGTCGGTGAGGTTAGGGCTGCTGTCATCTTCGGTGACACTGCCGCTAACATCGACGGTCAGCACGGGAGCATCATTGGTGCCGTTAATAGTGAGGCTGACGGTTTGCGTGTCGCTGCCACCATCATTGTCGCTGAGGGTGACGTCGAAACTCAGGGTGATGGTTTCACCAAGGGCGAGAAACTGCACTAATGAGTTAAGGATACTGTAGTCCCAGCTGCCGCTATCGACAGTGAAACCATCGATAAGACTTTGGATCTCAAGGGCGCTGAGCTCATCGCTTAGAAGTCCGTGACTCCAGCTGATATCACTGTTGTACACTTCACTGGTGCTGTGAGTGTTATTGACATCCACATCGGTGAAGCTGAGCGCACCCGTGTCGGTGAGGTTAGGGCTGCTGTCATCTTCGGTGACACTGCCGCTGGTATCGACGGTCAGCACGGGCTCATCATTGGTGCCGTTGATGGTGAGGCTGACGGTTTGCGTGTCGCTGCCACCATCATTGTCGCTGACAGTGACATCGAAACTCAGGGTGATGGTTTCGCCAGCTGCGAGAAACTGCACCAATGAGTTAAGGATACTGTAGTCCCAGCTGTCGCTATCGACACTAAAGCCATCGATAAGGCTCTGGATCTCAAGGGCGCTGAGCTCATCGCTTAAGGTGCCATGACTCCAGCTGATATCGCTGTTGTACACTTCGCTGGTGCTGTGGGTGTTATTGACATCCACATCGGTGAAGCTTAAATTGCCACTGTCACTTAACAGTAAATTAACGGCATTGAGATCTTCGATGACGTTTCCAGTGGTATCGACTGTAAGCATGGGGTTATCGTTGGTGCCATTGATGGTAATGGTGACCAGTTCGGTATCACTTCCACCACGATTATCTGTAACTGTGATATTAAAGCTTAAAGTAATGGTTTCACCAAGGGCTAGAAACTGTACCAAAGAGTTTGGAATGTTATAGCTCCAGCCACTATTATCAACATTAAAACCATCGATTAGGCTCGCTATCTCCGCAGTCGATAGTTGGTTTTCTAACACTCCTCCATTCCAGTTAATATCACTGTTGTATATCTCTGTTAATGTATGAGTATCAGTAGCATTACCGTCGGTGTAGCTTAAGGTGCCGCTATCACTCAGCATTGGGTTGCTGGTGTCTTCGGTAACGCTACCTAAGGGAGTCACAATGAGGAGTGGCTCATCATTGGTGCCATAAATTGTGATATTGACCGTTTCAGTGTCATAGGCCCCATTATTGTCAGTGACAGTGACGTTGAAGCTTAAAGTGATGGTTTCGTCTTCTGCTAAGAACTGAACTAATGTGTTGAGTATGGTGTAGTCCCAGCCATTAGTGTCGACACTAAAGCCATCGATCAAGCTAGTTATCTGAGTCGCTGATAGTTGATCGGATATTAGGCCGCCACTCCAGCTGATATTGTTTAAGTAGGACTCACTGATGGTATGGATATCGCCAGTATCAACATCAGAAAAACTGAGTACTCCAGTGTCGTTTAAGTTGGGAGTTGTGGCGTTTCTGGTGACACCGCCGCTATCATCAAGATTCAGTATTGGTAAGTCGTTAGTTCCTGTGACTAAGACTGTGACCTCTTGAGTCGCAATCGCTCCGAACTCATCGATAACTGTGACTAGAAAAACCTCTTCATGTTGCTCGCCAGAGGCTAAGCTATCTACCAAATTGTTATCGTTTAATAGGTAAGTCCAGGAGCCTGTATTGGGATCGATTGAAAAGTTTCCATAAGTGCCTGCCGCATTTCCACTCCAAGTTAATATTGCACCTTGATCCACATCGTGAGCGGTTAAGATGCCACTGACTTGTAATATTCCTGGCTCAGGATTATTCCCGCCATCTTGAACACCCGCTTCGAGTACATCTCCGAATGCGTCTTCAGTGGTGGAGGTGATTACAGGGGAATCATTGGTTCCATTAACCGTTATGGTAACTGTATGGGTATCACTTTCACCAAACTCATCGGTGACAGTTACAATAAAGCTCTCTTCGACTAACTGACCTTCAATAAGGCTATCGGCTAAGCCATTATCTAAGGTATAGACCCATTCTCCGGTTGTGGCATCGATTGTAAAATAACCAAAGGCGCCAGATGCATTACCGCTCCAGCTCAATGAGGCTTGGTTATCAATATCTGTGGCTTCTAGTGTGCCTGTGGCTGTTGATACGCCTGCAACGGGAGTGCCGTCATCTAAATTTCCTGCTTCAATAGTGGTTCCTGTGTCGTAGCCATCTCTGTTTCTGTCATCAGGGGGAGTGATAATGGGGGCGTCATTTGTGCCTGTTATATTGATAGATAGCGTAAGCTCTACACTGTCCCCATCACTATCAGTTAGTTGGTAGGTAAAAATATCTGTGATTATCTCCCCAACAGTAAGAGATTGAACTGTTTCCAATTCGGTTGATAGTTGATAGGTGTAGTTACCATCTGCTGATATTGTGAGAGTGCCGAAACTACCGGATATCACTGCTGATTGAGATACAGGGTTGGACTCTCCTGTTGAATTTGATATTTGAGTAATATTTGCAGAATCAGCCCCCAAGGTGTCGTTATTAAGTACATTACCTGCAACGAGTGACGCATCTTCATCGAGCTCTTCTAGATCGTTAATAAGATGGTACGCCCCAACCTAGTGTTAAACTCCAGTTTGTCTGGTTAACAAAGAAGAGGTGGTCATCATGTCTAACTTTCGCGTTATAGGGATTGATTTAGGTAAAAGCACATTTCATCT
>NZ_JAHZST010000037.1 GCF_019457885.1 Shewanella nanhaiensis | reverse complement strand
CGTTGACGCTTGGTCGTTGGCTTGAGGAGGCGTATTCTACACTCTCCGTGGTTGGCGTCAAGCGCTTATTTGAAGAAGTTTTTCAAGCGATGATTCTTTGTTCACTCTCGTGTCAACAACCATCTAAATCAAGCTTCTAAAGCGTTTGTCACCTGAATCAAATCTCCGAGGAGTTTTGATTCTCTAACACTGCTGCAAGTCCCATTCTATCTAGCTATTGCTAAGAACGATTGGCCTGCTGTGCCGTGTCAGTGGATGCGCATTATAGGGAGTTCAGCCCAGAGCACAAGGGCTTTTTTACGAAAAAACGATCTTTTTTTAAAAGCCACTTTTAGCCACATCCTACGCACCACTTACCCCCTGACTTATCCACAAAGAAGCAGCTTTTGATGAATAATTACGCAATTTAGACGGGGTCTTGATGGATGATAACTTCAGCATCATCAAAGGCGGCTCGTATTCTTGCTTCGGTTCTATCGGCAATAGCATGGGCCTCCCTTAAACTTAAAGAGCCCTCTATCTCAAGATGACATTGAATAAAGGTCGTCTTGCCTGATTCGCGAGTTCTCAGATCATGAATCCCTTTAACCTGTGGATCCTCTTGCGCAAGTTCTATAATTTTCAAACGAGTGTCGTTATCTAATTCTCTATCCAGTAGCGATTGAATAGAACGGTAACCTAACTCTAACGCCTGTTGTCCAATAAAGAGTGCAATTAAGATCGCAAATAGTCCATCAGCCCACCACCAACCATATTGTGCAAGTACAAGTGCTAACAGCACGGCCGCATTTAGAAATAGATCGGATTTATAATGAAGTGCATCAGCCTCGACCACAGTGCTTGATGTTGCCTCCACTGCTTTCTTCTGCAACATAACCAAAGCAAAAGTAAGCACGATGGCAATAATGGAGACGACAACACCTAACATGGCATGGTTAACTGGAGCAGGATTAATTAAACGATCCCCTCCATGAAATAGCAGCAAAAAGGCAGAGCCTAAGATAAATGCAGATTGAGCGAGTGCAGCGAGGGGTTCGGCCTTGCCATGACCGTAACGATGATCATGATCCGCAGGGACAATAGCGTAACGAATAGCAACAAAGTTGACGAGTGAAGCAAGTCCGTCAGCAAATGAGTCGGTCAAAGAAGCTAACATGCTAGCAGAACCTGAATATAACCAGGCTGCCATTTTGATGATAACTAAGGTCAAGGCAGTAGCCACTGCTGCGCGGCTCGCTAACTTGACCCAGAAATCGTATTGGGAAGTTTGGGTCATAGGATCATATTACTATTAACTGTTCTACTGTTATTAGCAGGGGAAGAAGATGATCCTAAGTGTATCTTATATTATTGAGAAAAACCGACTCTAACGAGCAGATTTCCCCTCTCCTCTCTTACTGTGTCTCTTTTCAAACTTCTCTTTAAACTTCGCCTTTTGCTCAGGTGTTAAGAGTTGATAAACTTCATTTTGAATTTTCAGCATAGCCACTCCTTTTTCCTGTCGCTTCTGCTGTTTCTGCTCGATCAATGCTTGAGCCTTAGCTTCATCAAAATTGTCTGCGCTGATGAGAGCAAAAAATTCAGAGCGATGCGCTGAACGCTCCTCTTTAGATACCCGCTCCTCTTTCATTGCTTTTTTTTGCTCTTTGATTAATGCCTTTATTTCTGTTTTTTGGGTATCGGTAAGATCTAAGCCTCTAAACATCTTACGGATATCACCGTGATGACCAGAACGCTCACCTTTCATGTGATGAGATTTTCCATGATGTTGATGCTCATCTCCAGCATAGACCGACGATGCCATTAATGTCGTACTTGCCACTATGGCAAGCAGCCCTGCCTTTAAAGTATTCTTTTTCATTATTCTAGCCTCGTAAATATAAAGGGGAGAACCAGCTCTCCATTTTCAAAACCTAGTTTACCCAGCTCAATGTAAGGCAGGGTTTTAGTTTCGTAAAACACTGTAAATATCCTGCGTCAGTCTGTTTCATAACGCTTTTAGGCTGTCTTTACGTAGACTTACATTGATAAACTGCAATTGACACCTAACAAGGTATACTCAGCATGTAAGCAGACATTTTAAGGTTAAAAATGAACCATATTTTATTGATTGATGATGATTTAGGTCTATCTGAATTATTGGGCCAGTTTTTAGAGCTCGAAGGATTTAAGCTGACATTGGCCAATGATGGTGAAGCAGGCCTAGCGCTGGCGCTTGAGAATAAGTTTGATCTGATCTTGCTTGATGTCATGCTACCTAAGCTTAATGGCTTTGAAGTATTAAAAACTTTAAGAGCAAAAAAACAGACACCAGTGTTGATGCTAACAGCGAGAGGGGATGAGATAGATCGCGTCGTTGGGCTTGAAATAGGCGCCGATGATTATCTACCTAAGCCATTTAATGACAGAGAGTTGATTGCCCGCATCAAAGCCATTATTCGCCGCACTAACCTGCAAGTCGATGAAGCTCAACCTAGCATCCATGAATATGGTGATATTAAGCTAGATCCAAGTCGGCAAGAGGTCTACTGTCAGGATATGTTGCTGATTCTAACTGGTACTGAATTCACCCTACTTTTTGAGATGCTCCAAAATGGTGGTGAACTCATTAGCAAAGAGCTATTAAGCGAAAAGGTATTAGGTAAAAAGCTTATGCCGTTTGATCGTAGTCTAGATATGCACCTTTCTAACTTACGTAAGAAGCTACCTGATCGTACCGATGGCCGTCCTAGAGTCAAAACAATAAGAGGCAAAGGCTACATTTGGCTTCCATAATATCACCAGACAAGATCCCTAATAGAATCTTCATTAAGCTGTTGCTTGGTTTCTGGCTCTGCAGCTCTATTATCATCGCAACGGTAGGACTGCTGCCTTTACTACAGCAAAACCACGACCGAGCACCGCTTCCTCCCCACTTAGAGAAGCTGCTCTCTAAATTTGCAGATCGAATTAGCAACCAGCCTCAGTTACTCGAAGCTGGAAAACTTAATCGTCTAACTCACCGCCGAAACTTTAAAGGCAAGCCTGTTCGTCTCTATTTGGTCAACGACCAAGGTAAGGTACTCAATACTGACAAAGTTTCTCGCGGAATGCGCCGCTTTATGCTGATGGCAGAAGAAGCCAACCAACCTATCAGCCATCAGTTCAAGAATGAGTTACTATTCGGCCCTTACAACTTTGATGTTACCGGTAAGCAGTACTCACTTTATGGACGCTTTGCCGATCACCATCCAAGACCTTGGTTTTTCTTCTTAGCCGAAAACAAATTACTGACTTTGGCCCTAGCGATCACTCTGTCCGGACTACTTTGTGGCCTGCTTGCTTGGCACTTAGGCAAACCACTACGGACACTGAGATTAAGTGCAGACTCATTAGCCGCTGGTGACTTAACAAATCGTGTCGATGATGCGACAACTCAACGTAAAGATGAGATAGGTCTGCTTGCTCAAGCTTTTAATGGCATGGCCGACTCTGTTGAGAATATGGTTAACAGTCAACAAAGGCTGATAAGTGACATCTCACACGAACTAAGAACGCCATTAACGCGGTTACAGCTCGCCCTAGCACTTGCTCGAAAAAAGGGAGTTGATACCGCAGAGACTCAACGTATCGGTTATGAAGCTGAGCAGTTGGAGCTGATGATTGCTGAGCTGTTAGAACTCTCTCGGGTAAAGCTCAATAGACACGATATTAAACATCTCGTTTCACTCAATGAAACCTTGAATCAGGTGTTAGATGATGCAGATTTCGAAGCATCTCAACAGGGGAAACGATTAGTCATTGATATTGATGACGCCATCACACTACCCACAAATCCTAGACCTTTAGCTAGGGCGATAGAGAACTTACTGAGAAATGCCATTAGCTATGCAGAGATGGAGATTAATATTATCGCCCAAACTGCAGGTAACCAAATTATCATAACGATTAGCGATGATGGCCCTGGCATCGAGAATAAACAAGATCTACAGGCGATTTTCAAACCTTTCTATCGGCCTCAAAGTGCCCGTGAACGGGAATCGGGAGGTTGGGGACTCGGTTTGGCCATAGCTAAAGCTGCGATCGATGCTCACCAGGGAGAGATCACAGCTCAAAATCGCCCCTCTCAGGGGTTAGAGATCACCATTAAGCTGCCGAGTTGATTATGGTTACTTGATGCTTCTCTCTATGCTTGGCAGACAACCAAGCTGCGAATGCCTGTTTAGTGGGGATCCTCCTATCTGAGTGCCCCATTAACTGGCTCAATGCATAACTGAATTGATAGTAAAGTTGCACATCACCAAAATGTTTATCGGCATCATCACTATTAATCATCGCACCTCGTAAGTAATTCATAACCAGCTCTGCTCTATCAAAACCAGCCACTTCCCCAATGTCCAAGATCATACGCTTATTCAAGCTGACGTACTCCTCATATAGCGTCTCAAAGCGCAGGCGGAGTAGCTCGTTCCCTTGATTTAGCAGATCTTGATTTGGCATAACCCTGTCAACCACAAATCGCTTTTCTGACAAGGTGTAATATAGGCGATTACAGTGATGATACAAAAAGCACGTTAATGGCTCTTGATGCTCCTTAAGATCTTGCTTTGCCAACCCAAGCCAATACTCATATTCACAGCATGAAACCGCGAGGATTAAATCTGCCTCTGTCGTAAAATGATTATAGATAGTCCCCTTCGAAATTTGGCTGGCATTAACTAAGTGCGAGCGACAAAGATCGAAAGTTTTATGCCCCTGCAAGCAACGTTGAGCGACTTGCACTAAGTACTGCTCCCGCTGTTTCCAACTGCTCATATCGACCTCATCACACTTTTTAGTTTGATAATTTATTAACGTCACAGTTACAAGGTAACAAGCTTTGGTGCATTCAGATATTGAGTAATACTGATACCACTATGAATAAAACCAATATCTGATGTTAAAAATCGAATTGCTTGAAAGCTTCATTGCTATCGCCGAGAGTGGCAACTTATCAAAAGCGGCAGAGAAAATATGTCGTACTCAGTCAGCATTAAGCTTACAGATTAAGAAATTAGAGGAGAGTGTTGGTCAGCCTTTACTACACCGTGACAACAAAGGCGTCACCCTTACCGCCTCAGGAAAAACACTGCTTAATTATGCTTATAAGATGATGCAACTGAGTTCAAAAGCACTCGATGATCTGAAAGAGTGTCAGAACCGAGAATCTATACGTTTAGGCGTGCCTACTGATTACATCAACCGTTACCTTGGTAGCTGTTTATTAGAGTTTATTCGCGAATTCACCTGTATAGAGTTAATTATCGATACTGATGTCAGTGGTAATCTCTATAAACGTTTACATAATGGTGAATTTGATCTGATTGTCGCCACTCACTGGCAACCACCAGCAGCAGGTTATGGCGAATTGCTATTTGAACGTCGTTTTCATTGGGTCGCGGCAAAAGATGGCAATGCCCATAAACGGGAGACAATACCTATGGCGCTGTACCCCGAAAACTGCCCTATCCGAGCGCAGGTTTTTGCCAACCACCAGATCTCAATGCGTCCAATGAGCGTATTATTATCGACTCCCTCACCAACAGCCATGTGTATGGCAGTGGAAAACGATCTGGTGATTGCTCCTATTGCCGAGTTTCGCATTAACGATAAGATGCAGATCATCGATCCCGTAGAGCACAACATTCCCTCACTACCCGTCTTCAATGAGTCTTTGTATCTCAACCCTGATACACAAACCGAAGCAAGGAACCAGTTAATCGACTTAATCAAAGCGAACGTAAAAGAGTTAGGTGAGGCGGCACTTAATTAGGCTACTCAATATTTAAAAGGGTTAGATATAAACCCAGTCAAATATAGGATGATAAAAGGCTACCTAAGTAGCCCTTATATACAAGAGTGAATATTGAGATGAACTCTGCTTATTACTTTTTACAAGATAGGGCATCTACTCTTTGTGCTTGTCATACTTGAAGGTATGGCAATTACTGCAAATTGGCTTCTTAGCTTTATGTTCGCCATGACACTCGATACATGGGAGCTCTTTACCGTAATGCAAATTATTGTGAGGGTTTTGCCACTTATCCTCTTCACTACGTGCCGTTTCTTCAGCCAGTTCGTCCACATCATGACACTGCAAACAAGCCTGATCTGAAGGGTAATTCTTCACACCTTGATCGTGGCAGCTCTTGCAATCCTTGCCAATCACATCTTTATGGTAATCACGTTGCTCAATCGCTTGTGCTGATAAGCTCACTAATCCAGCTAAGACAAGGCCAAGCATCAATTTATACATTTTCATTTGTCAGTCCTCTCATTGGCCTATTAACTTAAGCTTGCATCATGATGCGAGCAGCAGTCATTCCCATCACCATACATTCAGGGATCGAGCAGCTGCCTAGTCGGCTAACACCATGGATACCACCGCATACTTCACCCGCAGCGTATAAACCTGAGATAGGTTTACCCGTTAGGCTATCTTTCACTTCAGCCTTGGTGTTGATCTGCACGCCACCTTGGCAGTAATGCACTTTTGGCCACAAACGAACCACAGTGAAAGGCGCTTGGATAAATTTCCCCTTAGCTTCAGTCATATTTTTGCCGAACTGTGGATCGCTTTGCGTCTTAACGTATTCGTTATATTCAGCAATTTGCTTTTTAAGCGGTGCTAATGGCACCTCAAAATGTTTAGCTAAGGCATCTATTGAGTCGAACTTCCAACCGACATTGTATTTCAATACTTTCTTAGTATTCGGATGCTGCTTAGAGTCTTCATAGCTAGTGATTAGAATCGGAGGCAGTGCATTACCTTGTGCATCACGACAGTTCAACTCAGCATCGGCGCGAGTCTTACGATCAGCAATCTCATTCATGAAGCGCTTACCGGTTAAACGGTCAATCGCGATTGAATGTGGGAAATTATAGATAGAGTAGTTAGATACATAGCCAAAACCACCTTCATCTGGTGATGCCCATGGCCCAGACTGGATATGCGCCAAGTGAACAGGTACAGCACCTAGGCGGAACATTTCGAACATCCCTTCACCAGTAGCGCCAGGTGCGTTAGTGCAACCCACCTCAGCAGTTAAAGTTGGGTCTTGTGCCATACGCATATTGATATTTTGAGCAAAGCCTCCCGTCGCCATGATCACGCCACGCCTAGCTTTAATTCGCACTAGCTCGCCAGACTCTGGCTTGTCGAAATAGTAGCCTTCACGCATTTTAACGCCAACAACACCGCCTTTTTCATCTAAGATAAAACCATCAAATTTGGCGCGGTTATGGGTATGAACACCAAGTTTGCGGCACTCTTGCAATAGCGGCTGCGTTATACCAGCACCACAGCTCACCGTCGTTTGGTAAGTACGTGCTACGGAGTGACCACCAAGTTGTTGTAGGTATGGGTGATATTCAGAGCCAGCATCTAGCGTCATCTGCAGTGCTTCAACAGCATGCTCTGCAACATGGCGAAGTAATGCTTCATCAGCAATACCACGGCCAGCTGCTAGCTGATCTGCGACCATAGTATCAACAGAGTCTTTAACGCCCTCTTGTTTTTGCATTGGCGTATCAGGTGCCGCAAACAGGCCACCATTAATTGCTGAATTACCGCCAAAGTAAGACATTTTTTCAAAAATATGAACGTCTTTTGCGCCTTTGCGTGTCGCTTCAATTGCAGCAGCTAAACCCGCAAAGCCTGAACCGATAATAAGAACTTCAACCTCTTTGTCCCATTTAACGCCATTCGCACTTTCAGAAACGGCTAACGCTGGTGCAGCCATTGCGACACCTGCTGCCGCTCCCATTCCTTTGATGAAATTACGGCGTCCTAGCAGATCTTTATTGCTCATCTGTCATCACCCATTTTAGTTTTAATTGACTCATGAAGCATAAAGGTGGAATCAGTTCCAAAACGGGAGTAACAACAAGTGTTGTGCTCAATTAACATTGTTGAAGTATAAAACTTGAGGTTAAGTCAAAATTATCCAATTTCACCACTATGGGTAACGAATAGGAATGAGTTCCAAAATGGAAGCTAGCTCTTTAAATAGAGGAAACACGAGCATGGTTTGAAATGATACCAATCAGTATAGATAAGTGATCTACTCAGAGTCTTTTTGGCAAGCTAATTCAAGGCGAATGAATGACGGAATGGTTATTCCCTTGTGAGTTTATTCAACGCAGAAGTAGGCAGCCAAAAACACTCCTTGTAGGCGAGTTTTAGCGCCTCCGATGCGGTGTTAACGAGCTTAAACGTAGAATAACTATGTTTCTCACTCGTTGCCTTGCCTCAGAAGCGCTAAATTCTCGCTGAGCGATCACATCTTTATACCGATTGGTATGACTGTTAAGCTGTGCCAATTAACAGCTCGAAAAAATGATCACTCGGTATGGAACTAGAAGATATCTATCGGCAAGACTTAAGCTTGCTTATTGCACTACAAATTTTAGTCGAAGAGTGTAGCGTCACTCAAGCAGCCAAGCGTTTACACTTAAGCCAATCAGCAACCAGTCGTATTCTATCTCGCCTACGTGAGATGCTGGATGACCCACTGTTTTCTCGCGTAGGTCAAAAACTGGTGCCAACTCAGTTTGCCCTAGACTGCTACCAACAGCTGCAACAGCCTACTGGCCAGTTGATTGAGATGCTCACTCCTAAAGCTTTCGTACCAAACGAATGTCAGCAGCATTTTACTTTAGCGGCCACAGACTATGCGATGCAGGCCCTAATCCCTTTTATTCTGCCCGATATCTACAACAAAGCCCCCAATATCAAGTTAGAGATCATTCCAGTTCAACATAGAGAGCTGCAATCACAGCTAAGTGTTCAGGGGGCTGATATGGCTATCTGCCGAGCCATAGGCCAAACTCAACAACTGAATCAGACATTTTTAGGAAGAGTTGGGGTGAGCTGTTTATTATCGGCAGAGCACCCTCTTGCGAATCAAGCATTAACCTTGGAAGATTACCTGCATTTTCCACATGCAACCATAGCCATCAGCGATGGAGTCAAAGCCCTACTTGACGCTGCTATTGCAAGTTATCCCCCAAGAGATGAGTTACTGCGTACACCCCACTTAGACAGCGCTTTAGCACTTTTACAGTTTCACCCAGCAATTATCACACTGCCAGCAGGTATCGCCGAACTAGCCGCTTCAAAACATAGGCTCAGAGTAAAACCCCTTCCCTTCGATATTCCCCCTTTAGATTACAACCTATTTTGGCACTCAAGGGCAGAACTTGATAAAGCACAACAGTGGTTAAGAGAAGAGATCTCAAGCTCAATACGCAGACTGCTAAAAGCTGAATAGCGATAATTGTTCCAGGCCCCCCTCCTACACCATCCGTGGCGTTCGGGGATAAGTATATCCCTATACAGATACTGCTCGTAATCCATCAGACCTTCAAGGTCTTAAGGCGTTCCAGACACTTTAAAGACATTTCCCATATCCCTATGGGTCAGTGCAGGAAATACCAACAAATGTAGGGAACATTTATGGCCATGGCGAGCAGCATAAGTGTTCCAAACACAAAAAAGCCCCGCTAGGTGGCGGGGCTTCATTTGATATGACACTCAAGAAAAATAACTACCTAACTTTATAAGTGATTGTTCCCGTCTGGGTATCACCCTCTTTTGTGGTGTAGCTATAATCAAAAGTCATACTGTTCTCACTTCCAACTACATCATCATTAAGGTTAAGGTATGTATAGTTTGAATAGCGATAACCTGAATCTAAACTTGTACCGACTTGAGGATAGTAGTAATAATAGTTAGAGTTGATATTTTCATTCTGAGCTGCTTTTAACAACAACTCCTTATTTGTTGAATACAACTGGCCGTTAGTAATCACTCTAATTATTCTGTGGTAATCCTGAGCGACTCCATTATTAGTATATGACGTCAATGTATAAGTCAGTTCATTTAAGTTACGAATAGAGGTTGGCATATAAAGTTTTACACTACCGCTTCCCCCACACCAATTACAGTTTACCGCTACATCAGCTGTATTTTTTGCAACAATTAGAGCGCCATCAGTTGTGTAGTTTTTATTATCCAGCACAACATCGTTCACATTAAATGCAGACTTAGAAACAGTAAATACTTCTGAGTCATCGCTATAGACATTTTGCTCTTCATCGGCAATCACATTGACTAGGTCACCAACGCGGTACTGGTACTCCCCATCAGCTAACTCTGCAGCTGGAGAAGCTGTTAATTTGGTGCCATTAAGCGTAAGTTCAACACTAGTATCTATCGCTTCTGGCGCAACAGATACATAAGTAGTACCTGGAGTAACCCCCTGATCATTCAGAGTATTACCAGGAATGATAGTCACTACAGCAGTTGCCGTAAGCTCAACACTTGTCTGCACATTATCTTCTTCAACTAAAGCAACAGGAGCCGAATAGAAGACCTCAAGAGATGAATCTTTAACATTTTTGGAAAGAACCTCTATGGATGGGGACTCATAACTAAACGTTGATAAGTTCACCGCTAAATTTAACTCCCCCTCTACCACTTCAGTTCTAAAATCTCGATATTGAGAACCAGAGATAGAAACTCTGTACTGCTGTTCAAACTCTGTTTCATAGAGACCAATTTCAGCACTGGTATAATGTAACTCCCCAACCTGAAAGCTAGGAATTTCTACATTAAGTCCACCACGATAGGCCGTTTCTAATACATATTGGCCAGTCACAGAGTCATAATCAAAATAGGCATTGCCATGGTCATTGTTTTCCGAGGAGACTCGCGCGCCCTCTAACACTTCACCCTGCTCATTTAATATAGTTAATCGTAAATTGTATTCATTTAACTGATTAATCTCTTTAAGATAAAGCGTATCTTCAGCCCAAACCTTACTTGAACTCAGTAATTGAGAGGCTAAGCCGCTCTGGCCAATCTCTAGTTCAAAATCATTAACACCATCACTATCAACGTCGAGCTCTGCATGAATCTCTGTAGGGATCCCCTCAGCCAGCATCAACTTATACTCACCAGTTTCCTTAGTGAAAGTAGCAAGATCTTCAGGTTGTTGCAGCACTAAATTATGTATGTTGTACCCTTGATGCTCCACTTCATATAGAGGGTATACAGCAAGATCTTCAACAAAAGTATTCTCGCCAGTCTGCAATAAAGTCAGAACCTTCTCTTTAGGTTTGCCCACAAGGATCTCACCTAAATCTTGATTTACAACCTGTCCTTGACCAGACAGTCTAGTTAAAGACTTATATGTCATAGCAACAAAAGCTTCTGAAGGGCTTTCTACTTTTAAGGTGAAATCACTATAGGCAGGCTGCTTCTCCAGTAAGATTTTAGCATCAACAATAGACACAGGCGTCGACCACTCACCAGCAAACTTAATTGAAACCTGAGCATCGGACAGATCCACATCATCTGTCGCCCCTTTCAAGGTTCCCGATAAAGTAATAGGTAGGGCATTAGCGGTATTTTGATCTTGCAGTAATTGATTCTGTGCTTCTAAAGCTGCAACAACATCATCGTTATTATTGTTATCTTCAACTTCGAGACAGCCAGACATAGATAGCGCAGCTGAAACAGCTAACGCTAATTTAATATGGTTAGACATTAAATACTTCCTTATATTTTTATTATGAGAATTTCATTCAACTAGATGAATGAGCCAATGGTTAATAGAGTCCTGAATATTTCCCTTAAATACCAGACTCAAAAAAACAACCAAAAGGCAACGAAAAGCTAACAAATAAAGAGGTAAATAACAACAAAATAAAAAGAGGAAGAGATCAAAAAGAGATATTCGCTAAATCATACTTATGACTTAGCGAATGCTTTTGAAGAAACAAATTTTACAAGTGAGTTAAAACTCTAAATATCGAATGGTTCTACTAACTCGAAGAGATTAAAGCTTAACGAGGACTCGGCCAGTCACTTCACCTTTAACTATCTTATCTGCAAATTCAGGAACTTGCTCTAGAGTAATAGTTTGTCCAGCTTGTTGGTAATAGCTTTCAGGTAACAGGGCTAATACTTGCTCCCAAGCCTTTTGACGCTTCTCAAATGGGCAGGAAACAGAGTCAACACCAAGCAGGCTCACGCCACGAAGAATAAATGGCATCACTGTTGTTGGCAGTGCAAAGCCACCAGCAAGACCACATATAGCTGCTGCGCCACCATAATTCATCTGGGCTAACGCAGTCGCGAGAACTTTATTACCAACCGTGTCGATAACCCCAGCCCAACGCTGTTTCTCAAGCGGTCTGGCATCTTGCTCTAGCTCGCTGCGCTCCATCACTTCTGCTGCGCCAAGGGACTTAAGTAGCTCGCTGTTCTCTTCAGCTCGGCCTGTACTGGCCACAACTTTATAGCCAAGCCTCGCTAGTAAGGTAACAGCCACAGAGCCCACACCACCACTGGCGCCAGTAACTAAGATCTCGCCTGAATCAGGTTGGATATTGGCAGCTTGCAGGGCCTGTACGCATAACATCGCCGTTAGACCTGCCGTGCCGATCATCATCGCTTTCTCTGCATCACAAGCTTCTGGCATCGGCACTAACCAATCGGCATTCACGCGTGCTTTTTCTGCCATGCCCCCCCAATGATTCTCTCCAACACCCCAGCCCGTAAGGATCACACAATCGCCCGCTTTATAGCGCTTGTCTGAAGACTCAACCACCACGCCAGCAAAATCGATACCTGGCACCATAGGGAAATTACGAATAATTCGACCTGTACCTGTAACCGCTAACCCATCCTTATAGTTCAGTGATGAACATGAAACGTCCACCAGCACTTCACCTTCGGGTAGATCCGATACCTGAAGCTGACCAACATTTGCCAGGGTAGATTTACCCTCTTGAGTTAATATAAGTGCATTGAACATGATGAACCTCTCTAAAATGGTGAAGTAACATAATAATCGAACACAAGTCATGACTGAAGTGCATTATTTGCATTTAATTAATGCACATAGAACATGATACTTATCTAAGTTATGGATAGAGTGACCTTATAAATCCATAAGCTTAGGTGGATAGAAACCAAACCAGACTAGCCGACTTCACAACAGTACTCAATTAGACCAAGAAATGAGATTTCACCCTACGGATTTCCATTTAGAAAAAACAAACTTAACAGCTTTTCACTTTATGAATGACCATCTCTCCTCATATGCTAGTAATCATAATTTCTAAATGGATATTAACCTGATGGCCTCACAAGATAATTTCGCTAAGATCATTCGCGATCCAAACCTCTCGCCAAAGCAAAAATCAAACTATTTAGCATTAGAAGCGGAAGCGAGCCTTGCTTACCTCTCTATCTCACCGGAACTTACGCAAGCAAAAAACGCCGGAATTATCTGTGACATCTTTGAAGGTCATGCACCTTTTAAACCAAGATATGTACTACCTGATTACGCCAAATTTCTACAAAATGGCTCAACATACCTAGAGCTAAGCGCGGCGCAAGATCTAGATGAAGCGCTAAATGCACTGACCATTATCTATCACCACGTACCATCGGTCACCAATATTCCAGTTTACCTTGGCCAACTCGATGAGGTGCTACTACCCTATTGCCAAGGGCTGGATGAAGAGAGTATTTATCGTAAGATAAAACTATTCTGGATCATGCTAGACCGTACCCTTCCTGACGCTTTTATGCATGTGAACATTGGCCCAACGGATAATATTGTCTGCCGCACCATTTTGCGTGTCGATGCCGAGCTAAAACAGATTGCGCCAAACCTAACCTTTATGTATGACCCTAGTGTCACTCCCGACGAGCTACTGCAACTCGCTGCCAATAACATCTGTGAATGTAGCAAGCCTCATATTGCCAACTACCCAATACACGCTAATAGTTACGATGACAAAGGCTTTGGCATTGTCAGCTGCTATAACTCGCTACCACTTGCTGGCGGTGCCAACACTTTAGTGCGACTGAATCTAAAGGAGGTGGCACTAAAAGCACATAGCATCAGTGACTTCTTCGATAACATACTGCCTAAGTACTGCCGATTAACATTTGAATTGATTGAAGCGAGATCGAAATTCCTCCACGAAGAATCTAGCTTTTTTAATAGCTTCTTAGTTAAGGAGGGGTTAATTGAAGAGTCTCGCTTCGCGCCTATGTTTGGTATTTACGGCATGGCTGAAGCAGTCAATATCTTGCAAGGCACACCTGAATTCAGCGAAGACAACATAGATAAGCCAAGCAGCCATTATGGCCATAATACTGCCGCTAACGAACTCGGGCATAAGATCTCTAAAGTCTTAGATGCCATAGTCAAATCAACACCAGTAACCTACGGTTATCATGGCCGCACGTTACTGCACTCGCAAGGCGGAATAAGCATAGACAAAGAGGTCACGCCTGGCGTACGTATTCCCTATGGCACTGAGCCAAATCCAATTGCTCATATTCAAGCGTTAGCTGAGCATCATCAATACTACACCTCTGGGATCAGCGATATCCTCACCATAGATGAGACCATCAAATCCAATCCACAGGCGATGATGCAGCTGTGTAAAGGTGCGCTGAATTTAGGTTTTCGGGAATTTACCGCTAATGTCACCTCTAACGATCTTGTTCGAGTCACTGGCTATATGATTAAGCTATCCGATATTGCCACCTTTAAACAGGCAGGGTCACGCACCAACACAACAAGCTTGGGCTTTGATGCGGCAGCTAATACTCGAATCCTTGAGCGTCAGCCACGTGTCATCGCTAATGAGCTATCACCTAACTACACCGCTGATTAAAACTGTAAGTAGATAGAAAAACATGAGCAGAGTCGCAACGGTTAATCAGATAATCCCTTTTTCCTGTGTTGATGGCCCAGGCAGCCGCCTGGTTATCTTCCTGCAAGGGTGTAATTTTAACTGCAAGAATTGCCATAACCCATACACCATAGATATGTGTAACAGTTGCGGCGATTGCATTGCGACCTGCCCTGTTAATGCGCTCAGCTTAACCACCAGTAAAGAGGGAAAATCCAAGATAGTCTGGGACAGTGATCTCTGCACTCAATGCGATATCTGTTTATCCACTTGCCCGAAACAATCTAGCCCAAAGACCCGCCAATACAGTGTGCCGCAGCTACTCACGCTTATTCGCGCCCAAGTGCACTTTATTAATGGCATCACCATGAGCGGTGGTGAAGCCACCCTGCAACTGCCGTTTATTATCGAGCTGTTTCAGGCCATTAAAGCTAGCCAAGATTTAACGCATCTTAGCTGCATGATAGACAGTAATGCTTATGTAAGTGAAGGCGGTTGGCTACAGGTAATGCCCTATCTTGATGGCGCGATGATCGATCTTAAATCTTGGCAACAAGAGACCCATAACTACATCACAGGGCGAGATAATCACCGTGTATTCAACTCCCTAAAACTGCTCGCCAAGAACGGCAAATTGTATGAGATCCGCCTGCTGCATATTCCAAACGTCAGTGACTTTGAGAGTGAGATCGATGTTGTTGCGAGTTATCTCACTCGGCTGCCTGCAAATGTAAGAGTCAAGCTAAATGCCTTTCAACACCATGGTGTAACAGGTGAGTCACTCAACTGGCCGAGCTGCAGTGAGGAAGAGATGCTTAAGTTAGCGGCACGGCTAACTGAACGTGGTGTGGCTAATCTGGTGTTACCCAATGTTTATCTTTAACTTGTCGGATAACAGGTTTGAAGTCTCTTTTTGATTGGGTTCATTGGACGAGTTTGGTGTTTGGTTGTTATTTGTTAATCATGGCTTCATTGTTACCTATTGTTTGCAGTATGTTCCCCTCAGGGATACACCAATGTCGTGATCTCATGGTCAATTTTGTTCCCTACATAATAACATTGCCCAGTAGCAAAAGTTTTAGGTTGAGTTCACTCCGCTGATTTTATATTTGATGGTTGGTGTGCAGCCATAACCTCATGTTGAATCTATTGCTTGCAGCATGCCTTATGTGTAAATACTTCTGCGGGACGCTATAAATATATCCCTATACGCTCGACGGTGGCATCCATGCCACCAACGCCCACAGCCGCATTCACACTTGATTGTTTATCTCTTCGATTGAACCTGTTGGTTATAGCGCATTTTTGGACAGAATGTATGGTACGCCCCGTTATTGCAAATAATAAAGCAAGATAACAGGAGTTGGTTTGCGCTAATGTATTCAGAGTCTATTGAGACCTTCATTAGTCCCAGC
>NZ_JAHZST010000036.1 GCF_019457885.1 Shewanella nanhaiensis | reverse complement strand
CACCCGTCCGCCGCTCGACAGCGAAAGTAGCAAGCTACTCTCCTGTTTCCGCTCGACTTGCATGTGTTAGGCCTGCCGCCAGCGTTCAATCTGAGCCATGATCAAACTCTTCAATTAAAGTTTTGTGCTCTCATTCGATTAAGAATGAAGAACGGCTCAATGAATTATACTGTTTTATGAATCTTGCGATTCATAGTTTACATATTGCTATGGTCACTCAGTGATTCATTGAGAAAATTTTTGATTGCTTACATCCCGAAGGACAAGAAAGCAATTTCGAATAACTCAAGACCTGTGAGTGTCCACACAGATTTCTTGTTTTGAATTGTTAAAGAGCATCACACTACTGTGTGGCCGTTGACGCTTGGTCGCTGGTTTCTTACTAACTTCCCAAGACATTCGCCTTGGCTAGGGAGGCGTATTCTACACCCTCCGTGGTTGGCGTCAAGCGCTTATTTGAAGAAGTTTTTCAAACGATGATTCTTTGTTCACTCTCGTGTCAACAACCATCTAATAAAGCTTCTAAAGCGTTTGTCACCTGAATCAAATCTCCGAGAAGTTTTGGTTCTCTAACACTGCTGCAAGTCCCGTGCTATCTACTCTTTCAACTCTTTATAAGCTTTAAGAATTAGCCTAGTTGGCCTGCTGTGCCGTGTCAGTGGATGCGCATTATAGGGATTACTCGCAACTGTGCAAGGGCTTTTATTAAGAAAATATCCATTCTCATACTGTTTGCTGATAAAACATCCTTTTCAATCATTTTTCATACACAAACCTAGTAAGGGAACAAACATTTCTGCCTAAATGTCCCTAAATTTGAAAGTTATGAGAAGCTTTGAACTAAACACATATCTATATGAACTGGTATCATAATGCTCAAATTACCATTTTAAGGACTCATTCATGTCTAGCTCACTCAGATCTTATAAGGGAGTTACTCCTACTCTTCATCAAGATGTTTATATCGATGAGGCTTGTGTGCTCGTAGGAGACATTGATCTTGATGACGATTCGAGTATTTGGCCTCTGGTTGCCGCGCGAGGTGATGTCAACCATATGAAGATAGGCAAACGAACCAATGTACAAGATGGCACAATTCTTCATGTCACCCGCAAGTCAGCCTCCAATCCCAATGGTCACCCACTTCTGATTGGCGATGATGTCACTGTTGGTCATAAGGCGATGCTACATGGTTGCACCCTTGGTAATCGTATTTTAATTGGAATGGGAGCCATCATATTAGATGGCGCGACAGTGGAAGATGATGTGATCTTAGGCGCAGGATCGCTCGTTCCACCAAATAAGGTGTTAAAGAGCGGGTTTCTCTACGTTGGCAGCCCAGCTAAACAGATCCGCCCCTTGACTGAAGCTGAACTCAAGTTCCTACCTGAGTCGGCAGAAAACTATGTCAGATTGAAAAACGAGTATTTACAAGAAAGCGTTTAAACACGCTAGCAAATAGCACCTATATAAGTACAACTCTACCTTGCTCATCAAACTCCTCTTGTTCGATGAGCATCTCAACTTCATCCTCAATATCGAAACGATAAGCATCAAATACGTTAAGCGCCTCTTGTTGAGTCTGAATCTCTCTCCCCTCAAGTTGAACTAAACGTGCAAGAGAGATCCTACATTCAATATTAACTCCTTGTACTTGAGCCGGAAAATGGATCTCCTGTAGCTCTTCGTTCCACTCCTGCAAATCCGGAAATAAAATACTCTGATTCATTCGCTCTCAATCTTCTCTCTTAACAGTTTAATTGTCGTATCGACCTCAGGTGTCACTCCTCGCCACAACTCAAAACTCTTTGCAGCTTGACCAACAAGCATACCTAAACCGTCTATTGCTTTGATGGCTCCTAGATCCAGAGCCCAACTATTAAATGAGGTCAACTCCTTGCTGTACATCATGTCGTAACAGAGGGTATCTGCACCAATCACACAACTTGGTATTGCAGGTATATCACCACTTAAACTTGAGGATGTGGAATTGATAATAATATCAAATGGCCCAATAAGTTCTGCAATAGATAGAGCTTTAACATCACCAAAAGGAGTAAAGATCTCTACTAACTTCTCTGCTTTCTCCTGGGTTCTGTTATGTATACAGACCTTTAACCCCGCTTTTAATAGAGGAAGTACCGAGCCTCTTGCCGCACCACCAGCGCCAAGAAGTAACACTCGCTTCCCCTCTAGACTTGAGATATTCCTTATCAGATCGGCAACCAAACCTAGACCATCTGTGTTATCTCCACGCACTTTACCATTAGTGAGAAGGGTTAACGTATTGACGGAGCCAGCTAACTTGGCCTCTTCACTCAGTTCATCACAGAGATTAAAAGCTTGCTCTTTGAAGGGGACGGTAACGTTTGCGCCTTTGCCGTTTTCAAACCAGAACAGTTTCAAACAGCTCTCGAAGTCATCTTTGGGCGCGAGTATCGCCTCATACTCCAACACTTGTTGAGTTTCATTGGCAAAAATCCCATGGATCAGAGGCGATTTACTGTGGGATATAGGATTTCCAAAAACGGCATATCTATCGGTCATGACTCTTCTCTGTCTCTAACGGGCATACAAAGGAGCTATCATTCTACCCAGACTGACTCTCGGGGCAATGACTAACTCTTCATATTACTCTCCTATTTTGAACAGATGTATACCCAAACTACCTGGGAATGCTCGTTTCAGAGGCGTTGTGCGAGATCAATTCTAGACGCATTGGCATAGAAATGGTGACTCCCTTTTAAGCCAATGCAACAACGAAGTGGGCTTGCACAAAGCCTTCGTTGATGGGTTTTAATGCGCTTTATTCTGCGTTATTGATTTTGCCAAGGGAACAACCATTAACTACAAACAATGCCTTGCCTAAAGAGCATTAAATTCCCACTGAATCCTGCATTTCCAAGTAGCTTGGGTATAATCACGGCAAACTTAAGCTCTTATCAAAAAGTCATTATGAATTGGATTAAGAAAATCTTTCAAAATAGCCCCAGATCACCTCAGAGCGAGGATAGTGCCAGAGATCCACAACAATCTAATGCTTATGATCTGATTGGCGGCGAACCTGTAATACGCGCCTTAGCACACCAGTTTTATCTGCAGATGCAGCAACAAGGTCGAGCCATTGAACTGCTTTCTATCCATACAGCACCAATAACAGAGTCTGAGCAGAAGCTATTTGAATTTCTTAGCGGCTGGTTAGGCGGGCCAGGATTGTTCGAAAAAAAATACGGTCATCCAGCATTAAGGGCACGTCATATGCCGTTTGAAATAGATGAAGAGATGCGAGACCAGTGGTTATTTTGCATGAAGCAGGCCATTGAGATAGAGATTAGTCATCCTGAACATCAAGCCGCAATCTACCAAGCAATCAGCACTCTCGCTGACCATATGCGTAACCAATAATCATAAAATATGGCTATTTGATTAGTAATCTCACACAAAGATAGGTCATAGACAGTAGAATTGAGGTAGGGCTTCTATGTCTATGACAAAATCTGCTATAGCTATTTATTCAACGACAACCAATCTTTTGGAGTCAGATAGTCAGAATAGAGTAATGATTCTGCTGAGTTCTCTTCCGGTGTGTACATATACTCCCAACGGACTAAAGGTGGCATCGACATTAGAATCGACTCAGTACGCCCGCCAGTCTGTAACCCAAATAGAGTGCCCCTGTCGTACACCAGATTAAACTCAACATAACGACCACGACGGTAGAGCTGGAATTCACGCTCCCTCTCCCCATATTGTGTCTCTTTGCGGCGCAGAACAATAGGCGCATACGCGGTTAAGAAGCCATTACCTACAGCTTGCATAAAGTCGAAGCTAGTGTCGAAGCCTTCGGCATTGAGATCATCAAAGAATAACCCACCCACACCGCGAGTCTCATCCCTATGAGGTAGGTAGAAGTAGTCATCACACCACTTCTTATATTTAGGGTATACCTCTTCGCCAAAAGGAAGACAAAGATCATAAGCATTTTGATGCCACTCAATCACATCCTCTTTAAATGGATAGTAAGGCGTTAAATCGAAACCACCACCAAACCACCACACAGGATCAGCTCCCTCTTTTTTCGCAATAAAAAAGCGGACGTTAGCATGAGTAGTTGGAATATAGGGATTATTTGGATGGATAACGAGTGAGACGCCCATGGCCTCAAAACTACGCCCTGCGAGCTCGGGACGATGAGCAGTTGCAGAAGCGGGCATAGCCGCACCAGTAACGTGAGAGAAGTTAACACCAGCCTGTTCAAACACTTTACCTTGAGTTAATACCCGAC
Source organism: Shewanella nanhaiensis (assembly GCF_019457885.1). Lineage (GTDB taxonomy): Bacteria > Pseudomonadota > Gammaproteobacteria > Enterobacterales > Shewanellaceae > Shewanella > Shewanella nanhaiensis. The sequence goes on along the minus strand of NZ_JAHZST010000036.1, from coordinate 13,480 downwards.
TAGTTCCACCACCACCCTCTTCTCGCTTCCACGAGTCAGCTTTGAACTTGGCTTCACCATCAAGCTGCTCCAATCCATCACAGATCCGCTGTTGAAGATCGAGCAAAAACGCTTTAACTACATTTACGTCTGGTACAGACATGCTATTTCCCTTTTTAATTATTATTTACTAACGTAATATCTTGCCGCTGATGGCATCTATGATAGTAGAAGGCTTTCTTTGTTCCCCTAAGCTACCTGCCACTATAGCGTCTATCTCCCCTTCAAACTTGGCAAGGATCTCTTCATGACTCATTGCAGGATCTTCACCTGAATGGTTGGCACTGGTAGAGACTAATGGTTTCCCAAGCTGCTTACATATCGCTTGAATTGTCGGGTGGGCTGAAACTCTTACAGCAAGTGAATTAAAACTGCCACACAACAAATTAGAGATGCCAGGTTTAATCGGCACAATAAAGGTGAACGGGCCGGGCCATTTACTGAACACCCTCTCACGCTGTTCTTCGGTCAGTTGCGAATCATCGATATAGGGAAGCAGTTGCTGATAATCGCTCGCAACCAATATCAACCCCTTCTCCCAAGGCCGCTTTTTTATTGCCAACAACTTAGTGATAGCAGCATCATTATCGGGATCGCAACCTAAGCCATAAACCGCCTCTGTCGGGTACGCAACCACCCCACCACTCTCTATCACCTGTTTAACTTCAGCAGGAGCCTGCTCTAACATATTAAAACCTTCAATAATCAATAAACGACTCTTCATGGACGATGCCAAAGAGCGAATTACGGGTTACTACAAATCTATATGGGTCGCTTGTACTTACACTGTTTTTGCGGACACTCAAGGCGTCCACCAGCAGCACCTTTACGTTCAACTAAAATACCAAAGCCGCATTCAGGACAAGCTTCATTGACGGGGTGATAATTGACAAGAAATTTACACTTAGGGTAACCGCTACAGGCATAAAATGTTTTACCGAAACGGCTTGTTCTATGCTCTACATGACCCTTCTTGCATAGTGGGCAGGGGATCTCGCTACCCGCCTCCTCTTGATCATGCTTCTCAATATGTCTGCATTCAGGGTAGTGAGTACAACCGATAAAGATACCAAATCGACCAGATTTAACAGCTAGTTCATTACCGCATTCAGGGCATGATGAGCCCTCAATCACTTGAGTCTCTATCGACTCATGCTGAACAAGCGGTCTGGTGTAATCACAATTGGGATAGTTATTACAGCCAATAAAACCACCATGTTTGCTATTTTTCACAGAGAGCTCACTGCCGCACTTAGGACAGAGCTCGTACTCTTTCTCTAAAGCGTGTTCATGGGAGCTAAATAGCTGTTGATCGATCTTAGACATGCTTATCTCACTTACCTTATATGCTCATATTTTATCAAGCTATGGCGGTAATACCACTAGTTATATCGACAAAAGATCGGTATATTGTATCCAAAAACATTAAGGATTATTATGTTTCGCCAATCTGTTATTGCTCTTGCGCTTATCTCACTCTCTGGCTGCAGCTCAACTGCGAAGATTAGTTTAGATAACACACAGATAAACAAGATCATGGAGGCTCAAGAGCAATCTCTATTTAAAGCAGATAGCTCACTGTTAACTAAAGATATATTTATACAGGTAAGTTTAGCATTAGCGAGTGTTAACGATGAGCAGCAAGCAGATAAGCTCCTCTATTACCTCCGTGCTTTTAGCTATTTTGGCCCTATAGAGCTCCTCGACAGTTCCAACATTGAAACCCTTACTCTTGGCCTATCTGAACTCACAAATACACAGTTTTTTTCTCGTTCCCCTCGCCTACAGGAGCATTTTGCTGTGACGATTTATCGCTACTACAGTGATAATAACAACGCGCAGCAACTCGCAAAGCTTCTGCCCACGCTTGAGACCCAACTGATCTCACTGGGTAAAAGCAAAGCTAGCTTAGCTAATGACTACGGACTTTGGGAAACACTCAGGGCCTATGGAATGTTATTTAACAGTGCAAGAAAGGATGCAGACGGAGAGTTAAATCAACAAATTGTGGCATTAGATCTGGCTAAACCATTATTAAACTTCGCCTCTTCAAATGCCAGCATCAGAGATGGTAGCGACTGGCCAAAGGCAAATGCATACTGGGCACTTGGCCTCTATCGCCTAGCCCTACCAGCTAGCGACACGGATAAACCCACATTAGCAGAAGATAGAGTAGATAAAGCAGTTGCTGATATCGCCAAAGCAGATATCTCAATAAGAGGGGATGATGCCAAAGACACATACACCTTAGGATTTCATGTTAATGCCTTTGCAGGAAAAGAGCGCTGTGAACAGAGTAGCGATATCTGCCGCATCCCTGAACTAACCGACATTTTACCCATAAATCACCCCTGTTCCGACAGCTTGTTTATCTTAGCTCAAGATCTGGATCAAGAGGAGCTGGCAAGTAGCTGCACCAAGTTAACTTCACAAGAAGCCAACTTCCACCAGATACTTGAGACAGGGCATCAAGAAACACCAAATGACTTTAATACTGCGCTTAGAGTCGTTGCCTTTAAAAACTGGAGCCAATATAACGCTTATGGTCAGCTATTATTCGATATCAATACCGACAATGGCGGTATGTATATCGAAGGCACTCCCTCTAAACCCGGTAATCAAGCCACCTTCTTTGCCTATCGCCAGTTTTGGATCCAACCAGAGTTTGCAATTTGGAACTTAAATCATGAATACGTTCATTACTTAGATGGCCACTTTGTAAAATATGGGGGCTTCGGTCACTTCCCATCTAAAATGGTGTGGTGGTCTGAAGGGTTAGCGGAATATATCTCTAAAGGTGATTCCAACCCAAACACACTAAAAGTCATCAAACGTGATATAGAAAAAGCGCCGACTCTTGAGGAGGTTTTTGCCACAGAATATGATGATGGCCAAGACAGGACCTATAAGTGGAGCTATATGGCGGTTCGCTTTCTCGCTGAGCACCACCACAGTGATTTTGTTCAGCTAAGTCAATTCCTGAAAACCGACTACTTTGAGGGCTATGAACAACTGCTGCAGTCACTCACTCAATATCAGCCAGAGTTCTCCAACTGGCTTAACACTCAAGTTAACCAATTTGATGATAACCAAGATAAGAATAAGGTTAAGATCAATAAACTAAACCGTTACAGCTATCGAGAGTATTTAAAGCCGAAGCATTTAGTTCAAGATGGACAGCATCTTCACTTCTAATATGATGCTTTATCAACGTGAAGGTAAAAGAAGACTTATTATCCTTTTTACATTAAGGTGGTTTTGCTGCTGATCAGCAAGTACTTTGACCATATACTATAACCACTTACATATGCCTATAAAGCCTAAACTTCTTTAATCTTATTTTCAGGGAATGATAAATGAAACCCAAAAGATTCATCACACTTCTTTTTGTCACAGCAGCTTTAACTGCCTGTAACTCAACGACTGTCAGCAATGTTAGAGCGAAGCCTCAACAAAACATCGCAAGTATTGCTATAACTTCAGACAGTAAGTACGAAAAAGGATCATTGAAGTACATCACAATAATAGATTCAATAAAGGATATACACAAACAAGACTATAAGGAGCAAAGTAATAAGCTAAAGCAAGGAACTTATAGAATAGACTTCAACTATAAAATAAGCACCAATAACATCAAAACAGAAAAAGGTTCTAGTTCTTTATCTTTTTTCGCCCAAAAAGGACGAAAGTACGCCATCAACCCCATCGCAACACCCACAGGTCAAATTGTTTGGAGTACCATAGACAATTTTGATAATGTCCAAATCAATGTAGCTCCCAGCATCAAACTAAAACCAACATTGAAACCTCTAGTCATGATAATGCCTGAGTACCCTATTGCTGCGATAAAGAAAGGAGTTACTAGTTATTGCAAGTTATCTTTTGACCTAAAAAACACCAAAACAGGCTCTAAACCAACAAATATCCAAGTTAAATCCTGTGCACACCAAGAAATTTTTTTAGCTGATAGTATCTCCAACTTGAAAAGATGGACATATTCACCGATAGAGAAAGTAATGAGAAGTAACAAACCAACCGAAGGGCTAGAAGCAACTTTCGAATATAACTTTTAGAGGAAGAAAAGTACCTATAAGTGTTGGAAACATATTCTCAGAAGAAAGAGTCGGCCAAAAACAAATCCCTTCTTACGCAATGACCAACATGGGTGTGTGGAGATGTGCTACAGATGTAGGGAACATCTTGCACTCTTGCGTTCAGGGATAACCTTTATAAGTAGAAAGCCCGTGTACAAAGCCAATTTATATCCATCCATGGTAAATTGGTATAAGTGTTCTGACCTCTAGGGATAGAGGAAATGCGAATAAATGTATGGAACATTTATCGCCAGACACAAATCCCTTCTTACGCAGTCCCTGCGTTCAGGGATAAGCACATCCATGTGCAAAAAAGGAGGCTTAGGCCTCCTTTCTTTAGCTTTATCACTATCACTGGGGCTCACTATGAATGAAGTCTGCCATCAGGTTGCTCGAAGATCAGATCTTCCATCTGCTCATAAGCTGACTCGTTACCAGGGGCATTAAATAACACCATAAGTACAACCCACTTGAGATCTTCGAGAATTAACGCGCTCTCATCTAACTCCATAATACGATCGATAACCATCTCTCGCGTCACAACATTTAGAACCTCAATCTGTTCAAGAAATAGAATGAAACCACGACATTCGACGTCGAGTTTATCCATCTCATCTTGAGTGTAGATCCTAAAGGAGTGTTGAGCATGGTTGCATAAGTAAGGTTTATCCCCTTCCTGCAACTCAGCTAAATTCTCAAGCCAAGACAAAGCCTTGATAATTTCGGACTGGTGAAAGCCAGCACGAGTTAGCTCTTGTGTTAACTCATCTTCATCCACCAGGAACTCAACTTCACTGTGAACATAGTTTTCAAACAGATACATGAGGATATCAAACATGGCTAGCTCCTCTTTATTCTTACATAACCACCGGGTACTACAGCGACCCAACCTTGCAACTCAAGTTCAAGCATTTGCTCTAATACTAACTCTATGGCCTTTCCACTATGCTCAACCACAACATCAATTGGTGTAGTCTCATATCCAACACTAGCTAACAGTGAGGCAAATGGCAAATCAGAAGCGTTCTCTTCCCCTATATGGTGACTGCTTTTCAATTCTTCAAGGTGAAAATCACATAAAGCTGATACTTCTTCTATTATATCGGCCACATTCTCAACAAGTTTGGCTCCATCTTTAATCAAATCATGGCAGCCTTGGTTATTTTCTGCCAAGACACTGCCGGGAATAGCAAAAACTTCTCTTCCCTGCTCTAGGGCCAATCTGGCGGTTATCAATGAACCACTTTTCCTGCAGGCTTCGACCACTAAGGTTCCTATAGATAGACCGCTGATAATTCTATTTCGTTTCGGAAAATTCCCCGAAAAGGGCTTAGTGCCAGGCCAGAATTCACTCACAATGGCACCATGAGCCTGAATATCCTCATAGATTTTTCGATGCCGCTTAGGGTAGATGACATCAACTCCAGTACCCAACACTGCCAGCGTTTTACCACCACTGTCGAGGCAACCCTGATGTGCTGAACCATCAACGCCTACGGCCATTCCACTACAAACTCCGAACCCTAGCTCACCCAACTCACTTCCAAAGCGGTAAGCAAGCTGTAAACCCGCTCTTGAAGCTGCACGACTGCCTACAATTGCCAGTGTTGGAGGAAAAAATGCATCCAGTTCACCTTTAATAAACAAGATGGGGGGAGGCGCAGATATCTGCTTTAAAAAACTAGGATAGTTTGGGTCATCGAAACAGATAATAGCATGGTTATCTGCAGACTCCTGCCACGCTAAGGCCGATTCGACTAAATTAAGATTAGGGGCAAGCTCACGCTCAAGTAGACTCTCCGGCAGAGGAAGCGCTGACTTTTCATGCGCTAACATCTGCCTAAGTTCCTCTACATCCATGTAGTTCAGTAGCTGTTGGATCCGAGCAGGTCCAAGCCCGGGTACTGCATTAACAACTAGCCAATCGACCAGTCTGTCGCTTATAGATAACCTCTCAGTTAACCTTAATCAGCAAAACTCTTTAGTAGGTTTATCGAATCTGGCTGGATCAACTTATCATCGACCCGAACAGTTTTCTTATTCGCCATGATAAGGCCAAGGCTAGTCTTATCGAAAACTTTAAACACCATCAATCGACCACGGAATATATCAGGCATCTTAATGGCATTATCGGAGGAAACACCACTTAACAGATCTTCATAACTACTTCTTTCTGTAGGCAGTACAGGCTGTCCATCACCATTTATCACCACATCGATACCATCTCGATAGATAGAGAAAACATCACCAGGTTCAACTCCATCCTCTATCCCTTTATCAAGATAGACCACATCCAGCTTACCCATCTCTCTCAGGTGCTTCTCAGAAGCGAGTATTGAGCCAGGCTCTGTCACTGTTGCAGCCTTAGGCATAAAGTAAGCGGAGAGCAGTGAATCACTCTCGATAGGTAAAATACGGTATCCCGCTTTAGTTTCACGAAAGTTGCTCAGTAACTTAATCTTAGAGATAGGACCAGACTCAACCACACGTCCACTGGCGGTTAAAACCACCTCTTGTCCAAGCACTTCACTCTCTTTACTGACAAACTCACGACCTTCGGAGTAAACACCAAACTTATCACCTAAGGTCAGAACTTGTTGTACATAAACAATATCGCCAACGATATGATGTTTCGATTCACTCTCTCCTCCGAGCACCATAGGCTGCTTATCGAACCAATCGCCATCGACAACACGATTTTGAATTAAATAGGGACCAATTAACGAAAGATCAATAGCTGGTATTGCATCCCCCTTCGCATGAATTCTGCCTTCTGGGCTCTTACGCTTATGCGGCTTGACGACTAACCTAGGTTCGCCATCAATGAAAACCAAAGTCAGCCGATCACCTGGATAGATGAGGTGAGGGTTAGCAATTTGAGGATTAACCCCCCATAACTTAGGCCAGCGCCAAGGGTCATTAAGAAAATGTTCAGAGATATCCCAGAGTGTGTCTCCCTTCACAACAACATAGGAATCTGGATGACCGGACTTCAATGTGAGGGTATCTGCGAATATAGAGCAACTAAATGTCATTAAAGCGAATAAAATTAGTCGTTTCATGGGGTTTTCCATGCTGATAGCTCTTTAATATCTAAAGCAGAACCGAGTACGATATATAAAGCACTTTGAACTAGTTTACGTATATATAGAGCTTTTGCTGTTATTGAATGCCACTAAGGATTAAAATTGAAGCATTAGCTAGAGTCAGTATAACCAACTGATAAAGATTTGACAGACTTGTTAAGAGTTTATGTATGAGTTTATTAAAAGTTTTACGTTTTCCAGATGAGAAATTACGCACGATTGCCAAGCCAGTAACTGAGTTTAATGCTGACTTACAAACGCAGATCGATAACATGTTTGAAACCATGTACGAAGAGAAAGGCATCGGGCTGGCAGCCACACAAGTGGATTACCATCACCAGCTGATCGTCATGGATCTTCAAGATGAAGTGGAAAGACCAAAAGTCTTCATTAATTTGGAGATAGTTGCTAGCAGCGGTCACTTCGAAAATGAGGAGGGCTGCCTCTCCGTTCCAGGCATCTTCGCCAATGTTGAGCGCGCCGAGCATGTCACCATCAAAGCACTAGATCGCGAAGGTAATGAGTTTACCTTAGAGGCAGATGGTCTATTTGGGATCTGCTTACAGCACGAATTAGATCACCTTAAAGGTAAATTGTTTGTCGATTACCTATCGCCACTAAAGCGTCAACGAATCAAGCAGAAGCTTGAGAAAGCCGCCCGCCAAGAAAAGAAAGGATAGAGAGCTCTTGAAACCATTAAACGTTATTTTTGCTGGTACACCAGATTTTGCAGCTCGCCACCTTCAAGCTCTTATCAACTCTGAACATAATGTTATCGCCGTCTACTCCAGAGCAGATAAGCCTGCTGGACGCGGTAAAAAGTTACAGGCCAGCCCAGTGAAAATGTTGGCGCTGGAAAATGAGATCCCGGTATACCAGCCGATCTCCCTAAGGGATGAGCAAGCGCAAGTGGAACTGGCCAGTTTAAATGCCGACATCATGGTTGTTGTAGCTTATGGGTTGATCTTACCTAAAGTGGTGCTTGATACACCAAAACTTGGCTGTATTAATGTGCACGGCTCAATCTTACCACGCTGGCGCGGCGCGGCCCCTATCCAACGAGCGCTTTGGTCTGGTGACACAGAAACCGGCGTTACCATAATGCAGATGGATATCGGCTTAGATACTGGTGATATGCTGTTAAAGACTCAGTTGCCAATCGAAGATAGCGATACTTCAGCCAGCCTATATGAAAAACTAGCCGAACAGGGACCTGAAGCACTGGTCGAAGCCTTGGCGGGACTCGCCAAAGGTGAGCTCACAGCTGAAAAGCAGGATGAAGCTCTAGCAAACTATGCCGAGAAGCTAAGTAAAGAGGAAGCGGAGCTGGATTGGAACAAATCTGCAGCTCAACTTTGGCGTGAGATCAGAGCCTTTAACCCTTGGCCTATTAGCCACTTTTCTCACCAAGATGCCAGCATCAAGGTAAGAGAAGCCCACGTCAGCCAATCTAAGTCACAAGCTCCAGCAGGCACGATTATCTCCGCAGGCAAAGAGGGCATAGAGATTGCCACTGGTGACGGTGTACTGACCTTGCTTAATATGCAGTTACCGGGTAAAAAACCACTGAGTGTTGCTGATATTCTTAACTCCCGTAGCGAGTGGTTTACCCCTGGCACAGTTTTAAACAGCACAAAAGAGGCTGAGTAATATGAATTTGCGTGCGCTAGCGGCCAAGGTCGTTTTTCAGGTATTGGAGAAAGGGATCTCCCTCTCTGTTGCCCTGCCTGAACAGCAGAAACATTGCGAAAGCGGCAAAGATAAAGCCCTATTAGCTGAGCTAAGTTACGGGGTGATGCGTCAACTGCCACAACTCGACAAACTGGTCAGCGATTGCATGGCTAAACCACTTAAAGGAAAGCAGAGGATTTTGCATCAACTGCTTCTGGTTGGCTGCTATCAACTCTACTTTACCCGAATTCCAAGCCATGCAGCGATCTCAGAAACTGCGGAAGCGTGTCGCCAGCTTAAGTTCGATGGCCTAGTAAAAGTGATCAACGCAGTGCTGCGTAATATTCAGCGTCAAGAGAAGCCACTGCCGACTGACAACGATACGCTGACCTACAATACTCCAGCTTGGATTATAAAAAGCCTCAAACAGGCTTACCCAGACAGTTGGCAAACCGTCATTGAAAACAGTCATCAGCGTCCACCAATGTGGTTACGCAACAATGTTCGCTCTCAAACTCGCGATGAATATCTAGCACTGCTAGCAGAGGCTGAGATATCAGCTTCGGCGGGCCAAAGTAGCGATGCTATCCTACTTGAGAGCCCTAAAGACGTGATGCAACTGCCAGGTTTTGAACAAGGTGCGGCCTCAGTTCAGGACGGCGCAGCGCAATGGGCAGCCACCCTATTGGCCCCTGCCGATGGCGAGTTAATTCTCGATGCTTGTGCGGCTCCTGGCGGTAAAACCTGTCACCTACTTGAGCGCGCTGACACTGAGTTAGTGGCGGTGGACTTCGATGCTAACCGACTCGAGCGGGTACAGCAAAATTTGGACCGCCTTTCACTAAACGCTAAGCTAGTTCATGGCGATGCAGCCGATATCGATTCATGGTGGCAAGGTGATAAATTTGACCGTATTCTGCTCGATGCTCCCTGCTCAGCAACAGGTGTCATTCGTCGCCATCCAGATATCAAATGGTTAAGAAAACAGGCCGATATTGAAGAGTTAGCCCAGCTTCAAAGCAAGATATTGGATCATTGCTGGAAGTGGCTTAAACCTGGTGGCACACTGCTATACGCAACCTGCTCGATTCTTCCACAAGAGAATGCACAGCAGATTAGTGCTTTCCTTGAAAGAACGCATGATGCTACGCTCATTGCTATCTCGCAGCAGCCAACCCCTGACGACATAGGCTGGCAGATCACTCCGGGCACGGAGAATATGGACGGATTCTATTACGCACGCCTAGTAAAGGGATAAAGCAAGGCCATGAAGATTATCATTTTAGGTGCTGGCCAAGTCGGTGGCACCTTAGCTGAAAACTTAGTTGGTGAAAATAACGACATCACCATAGTCGATAACGACAGACGAAGATTACGCTCACTGCAGGATAAGTATGATCTGCGGGTGGTATTCGGACATGGCGCTCACCCCAACACCTTAAAAGATGCTGGGGCTGAAGATGCCGATATGTTGATCGCAGTCACCAACAGCGATGAGTGCAATATGGCAGCCTGTCAGATCGCCTACTCGCTATTTGGTACGCCGACTAAAATCGCACGGATCCGTTCTGAGCAGTATTTAGCCCTTCGCGATAAGCTATTTATTAATAGCGAAACCAAGAAAAATGATAACAGCCCCCGTGGTGGTTTTATTATCGATGAGTTGATCGCACCCGAACAGCTTGTCACCTCCTATATCCGCCGCCTGGTTGAGTACCCAGGTGCACTGCAAGTGCTAGAGTTTGCCGAAGGCCGCCTAAGCTTAGTGGCAGTTCGTGCCTATTATGGTGGTCCTTTAGTGGGGAATGCTCTCGCCGCATTGCGAGAACATATGCCCAATATTGATACCCGGGTAGCGGCAATCTTCAGACAAGGCCGCTCAATTATGCCGAGGGGCACCACCATTATCGAAGCCGATGATGAAGTTTTCTTTGTCGCCGATAGCCGTCACGTGCGCGCGGTAATGAGTGAGATGCAGAAGCTAGATAACACCTACCGCAATATCATGATTGCCGGTGGCGGTAACATAGGTTTGGGCTTAGCTAAGCAGTTGCAACGTAATCACTCGGTCAAGCTTATTGAACATAAGCAGGAGCGCGCAGAAGAGCTATCTGAAAAGCTCGAAAACACGACAGTCTTCTGTGGTGACGCTTCGGATCAAGAGCTACTCATAGAGGAGCATATCGATCAAACCGATGTCTTTATCGCAGTTACCAACGACGATGAAGCCAACATCATGGCAGCGTTACTGGCAAAACGCATGGGTGCTAAGAAAGTCATGGTACTTATTCAGCGTGAAGCCTATGTGGATATCGTTCAGGAAGCCAATATCGATATCGCTATCTCACCACAACAAGCCACTATCTCTGCACTACTGACCCATATCAGACAGGGTGATATCTGTAATGTTTACTCCCTAAGGCGTGGTGCAGCCGAAGCCATTGAAGCGATCGCACACGGTGATGCTAAAACGTCTAAAGTGGTAGGTAAGAAGATTGGCGAAATAAAACTGCCGCCCAGCACGACTATCGGTGCCATCGTCCGTGACGATGAGGTGTTGATGGCCCACGATAACACCATTATTGAGCAGGGAGATCACGTTATTCTCTTCCTGGTGAATAAGAAGTTTGTTGGTGAAGTTGAGAAACTCTTCCAACCAAGTGCTTTCTTCTTCTAAGGTTTGCATCACAGCTAACCGCTAGTCATACGATTTCAAAGGATTTAAGCACTATGCTAAACCTTCGACCTCTGCTATTTATTTTAGGCATTTTTCTGTCAACACTGACAGTCTTTATGTTTATCCCACTTATCTTCGCCCTCTTCTATGGCGAAGAGACTGTGGGCGCATTTATGATCTCCTCCCTATTTACTGGAACCTGTGCCAGTGCCTGCATACATCAGGGACGAAGTAGAAACTTGCACCTCAATATTCGAGATATGTTTCTACTAACCAGCTTAACTTGGCTGATCGTCAGCTTCTTTGCCGCCATGCCCTTTACCTTGTATCACGGCATCAACTATACCGATGCATTTTTCGAGACCATGTCAGGGATCACCACCACAGGCTCAACGGTTCTATCTGGGTTAGATTCAATGGATCACAGTATTCTGATCTGGCGCTCTCTACTGCAGTGGATGGGGGGAATTGGCTTTATCGTGATGGCTGTGGCAGTACTGCCCTTCCTCAATGTCGGTGGTATGAGGCTGTTTAGGACCGAATCTTCAGATTGGAGCGATAAAGCGATCCCCAGAACTCAAGATATGGCGAAACACCTTTTCTATATCTACATCCTGCTCACTGTACTGTGTGGGATTGCCTATCATCTGTCGGGAATGAGCTGGTTCCAAGCCATTAATCACGCCATGACCACGCTCTCTACTGGCGGTTACTCCACCTCAGACAGCTCCATGGCGGCATTCTCAAATCAAGCTCACTGGGTTGGCGTGGTATTTATGGCAGCTGGCGGACTGCCGCTGTTAATGTTCGTCAACAGCATTCAGCAGCGCTCACTCTGGGTGTGGAATGATGCACAAGTTAAAGGTTTTATCCTGTTTATCTCAATGGTATCAATGAGCTTAGCCTTCTGGCTCTGGCTCGGTCATGAGATGAGTCCACTCGATGCCCTTAGACTCGCCAGTTTTAATGTGGTGTCAGTGGTTACCACCACAGGTTATGGTCTCACGGACTACACAGCCTGGGGCGCACTGGCCAATATCGCCTTCCTCTTCTTAATGTTTGCTGGCAGCTGCTCAGGCTCGACCTCAGGCGGGATTAAAATTTTCCGCTTCCAGATAGCCGGTGCCATCATGCGAGAGCAGTTAAAACAGCAGTTTCACCCCAGTGGTGTGTTTAAAGAACGCTACAATAACCGCATTATCAGCGACGATATTGTCCGCTCTCTGGTGACCTTTATCTTGTTGTTTGCGTTCGTCATCGTATTGCTGTCAATCATACTGGTATTAACTGGTCTGGATCCAATGACCAGCTTTACTGGTGCGATCACAGCTGTCACCAACGTAGGCCCAGGACTTGGGGACGTTATTGGCCCGGCAGGAAACTTCTCTACGCTACCAGATGTGGCCAAATGGGCACTCGCCATCGGTATGCTTTTGGGACGCTTAGAGATACTGACAGTAGCAGTGCTCTTCCATCCACAATTCTGGAAGTATTAGCGGAAATACTAATCCGGAGTATTTATTGATTTAACTTGTCTGATAACAAGTTTTAAGTCTCTTTGTGGTTGGTTCATTGGGATGGCTTAGTGTTTGACTAGCTTGCAGGGTACCATAGCTTCAAGGTTGTTTATTGCTTGCAGCATGCCTTATGTGTGGATACTTCTGCGGGACGCTGTGAAGCCATCCTTGGCCGCTCTGCGGTTTCATCCTTGAAACCGAAGCCCACAGCCACATTCACACCTGATTGTTTATCTCTTCGATTTAAGACCTAATGGCTAAACTCATTGTTGGACAGAATGTATGGTACGCCCCGTTATTGCAAATAATAAAGCAAGATAACAGGAGTTGGTTTGCGCTAATGTATTCAGAGTCTATTGAGACCTTCATTAGTCCCAGCTCTACGATGAGATCCGC
>NZ_JAHZST010000035.1 GCF_019457885.1 Shewanella nanhaiensis | reverse complement strand
AAGATATGTAAGGCATCAAGAAAAGGTTGAAAAACAGGAGCAGCCGCAATTAGATTTGAAGTAGACAACGCCCCCTTTTAGGGGGCTAATGCAAAGCCACCTTCTTCAGAAGGTGGATTCTTTACATCTGCTCTCACTCTCACCTCTCCCCATAGCGTATCTGTAAATAATGCAAATGACAGTTGCTCAGTTTCCTATCCGACACCTATCTTTTCTTTCCATAATTCAGAGCTCCTTTTCATCGACGCATTATTACTCGTTTATGAAAGGTAACTTTTTAATAGTGGATAGCTCTTATTTTATTTAGTGATTTTTAATTTTTCATTTAATTGATGTTTCATTTTGATACGTTGTTTTATTATTTGTTTCTGCTTTTAAATTAATTAATAAATATAAAACAGTTGGTGCTATTTGTATCTTTTGTGGGGTTTTAGTTTACCATTCTCTAATTTTTATTTGACTGTTATTTTTAGCTGCCCCCTTCTTATCTGGTTGATACTTATTGTTATTTTTCTTTGGTGATTATTGTTTGTATCAATTGTTTACATTGTCGTTATTTAAATGTTTCCACTGTTGACTTGTTTGGTGGTATTTAACATTATTGATTCATAAGGTTGTCACCTTTACTCCATTTAGAAAACTATTAATAACAATAACAATTATCATCGAATTTATTTTCTACTAAAAAAGTGGTTAATATGATGAGGGAGAATATATGAATACTTTGTCCTTAACAGCAAAAGCTGTACGTAGTAGTTTTATTGTCGCTGCTGCATCTACAGTTGCACTTTCTGGCTTAGCCTTCGCAGAAGAGCAGCAAGAAGGTGCTAAAGTTGAACGCATTGAAGTGACTGGGTCTCGAATTAAGCAAGTGGATATGGAGAATGCTTCACCAATAACAGTTCTTACCGCCGAAGACATTAAGTTGAGTGGTGAGGCAACGGTTGCAGATGTACTCAATAACTCATCAGTGAATAGTTTTGGTTCATGGCGCGGAACGTCTGGTTATGGAAGTGGCGGTGCAGCAACAAGCAGTGTTCAAATGCGTGGTTTAGATGCGAAGTATACATTAGTGCTATTAGATGGTCGACGCATGCCTGGTACAAGTTCAAGTTCAGGAGCTGCTGCTGATACGTCAAGGATCCCTATGGCAATCGTGGAGCGAATTGAAATTCTTAGGGAGGGGGCGTCAGCCGTTTACGGATCAGATGCTGTCGCGGGTGTTATCAATATTGTTACCAAGAAGGATTTTGAAGGATTAAACTTCACTTATGATTCTGAATTACCAAGTGTAGAAGGTGGTGATGCTAATCGCTTTACCGTCACAAGCGGCTATTCGAATGAGAAAGGCAATATCACTTTAACTTTTGAACATTACAAAGCTGATGCTGTTTGGGATAAAGATATTTGGAAGTTTGATGATCCAACATATTTTGATTATTCATCATATAGTTCGGTTCCTAATGGGAAAGGAGACAGCGGTTGGATCTCAAATAGTGCTTCTTGTAATGAAGCTGATAATACCTATGATTCAACCGATGGCAATAATAGTGGTCGTTGTTTGTATAGCTACGGTGAGGTGACCAAGTTGTTTGGGGATATGGAGCAAAACTCTGTACTGTCAAATTTTAACTATGAATTATCAGAGAACCTTCAATTCCGTGGTCGAGCGAGTGCTTCATTGTCTGAGACTGATACTCGTTATGCTGGTACTCCTGTTTCTACTAACAAGCCTACAATGTCTGCATCGAATGCTTACAATCCAGCTGGTGAAGATTTAACTTTGTATATGCGTTCAGCTCAGCAAGGCGAGCGTGATGCACATACAGAGATCAATAGCATAGATTTCTTCGGTGGTTTAGTGGGTTATATAGACGTTGGTAATGGGCTTGATTGGGAAGTTAATGGCCAATACAGTCGCTCTACAACTAACGTATTTAATGAAAACCTGATTAATGATGATATTGTGCAAACGCTTATTGATAGTGAAGAGTATGACATCTTTAATACCACTGGGATGAGTTACGGTGATTGGAATGCAATGATGACTGATTTGTATGGTCAAGCTGCGCATACTGGACTCTATCAAGCACAATTTAACAGTAAGCAAATAGATGGCTTGATCTCAACGACTTTAGTTGAAAGTGGTGAGTTTACTTTGGCTGGTGTTATCGGTGCTGAGTATGAAATGGTTGACTTTGCACAGAAGAGTGATCCTCAATCAGCTTCTGGTAAAGTATCTGGTGGTTCTGGTGGTGATGATGTTGATGCTACTCGAGATCGTATGTCAGCTTTCATGGAGTTGAAAGCTAACTTGCCTTACAACATTGATTTGAATGCGGCTGTTCGTTACGACAATTATGATCAAGAGGGTGATGTTGGTGCTAATTTAGTCAGTGGATCATTTGATAATGTATCTCCACAGTTAGGAATAGCATGGCGTCCTGTCGATTCGCTTTTAGTACGTGCCAGTTGGGGAGAGTCTTTCCGTGCGCCAAACATGGGAGAGATGTTCTCAAGTCAAGCTTTGAGTTTTTCAACAGCGGATGACAACCTGTGGTGTGATGCAGGAAATAATGCTGAAAAAGATCCAGTCTACTGTGCTACGGGCGGCTCACAACATAAAACTTGGTTCGGTGGTAACCCTGAACTCAAGCCTGAAGAGGGGGAATCCTTTACAACGGGTGTCGTTTGGAATGTTACAGACAGCCTAGCACTCGAGTTATCATATTATGATTTAACGCTGGATAATCAAATAGCAGCAACTAGTCTGACTCGCTTATTAAAAGATGAGATGGATAATGGTTCATCAGATGCAATTGTGCGTGATGAAGAGGGTAAGATTGATGTGGCGTACAGCTTTGATCGCAATATGGCTAGCCTGGAAACCTCTGGTTTTGATTTTAAAGCAACCTATACTCTTGAAACTGGATTTGGTGACTTTGGCGTGAAAGGGGAGATGGGATACGTTGAGGAGTTCTCTCAAACCACTGCAGCTGGTGAAGAGCCGTTTGACTATGCCGGTTTACAGGATTACCCAGAGTTTCGTGGTAATGTGAATCTTGCATGGACCTTGGGTGATATGAGCGCTGCATGGACAACCTATTATATTGGTGCTCAGGACTCTGGAAATGAAGAGTTCGGTACAGATTATCTTGCAGATATTCCATCGTACTTTAAGCACAATGTCCAATTCTCGTACACACATGATTGGAATGGTAGTTTGACTTTAGGTGTTAATAACTTGTTTGATGAAGAAGCACCTTCATTCTATGATGGGACTGTCGGTTGGCGTGATGTGAATACGGGTCTTTATGATGTACTAGGACGTACCGTATTCTTTAAAATTCAACAGTCATTCTAAATTTTCAGTGATATGAAATGCAAAAACCTCCGTTTATCGGAGGTTTTTTTATTGCGTGATGTAAAGGTATAATCAAGTTAGTGCTGGAGTTTATCCATTAATGATTAAGCCTGAGTTCTTGCCTATGTTGGTGCTCATAGTTTTCAGCGCACTCTGCACACCTTTGCTCGAGCATATCCCAAGCTAACCTTTCCGGTTCAATCTCATTTTCACAATCAGCGCATAACCCATAGAGTCCAATATCGAGCTGACAAAAAGCGGCGTCGAGTTTTGTGAGTCTACAAAATAATGGCTCATCACAAAGTTTTGCTTGAGTTAATACTTCGATAATCTCACAGAGGCTACTCTGCTGACTTTCCAACTTTATTTGGTGTTTATTGGCAAGCTCACCTATCTCCTTCCTGAGACAACTTTCTAGTTTCGACAATTCATGTCTGATGTGGGATCTGCTCACGGGAATATGCCTAAGTTATATTTCTATCGGACATTAAGTCTAAACAGGTGAGGAGGAAGCGTTATGACTAAGATCAAAACTCAGTCATATTTACACTATTTATATGGATAAATAGCGTCAAATGAGCGAGAGCTTTGATCTTTACTGCTATTTTGTACGCTTTTGCTCATGACTACCTATAGGTATTGATTCTCAGCTTCACTTCTTAACAGGGCGAGGATCTCTTGAGTTTGTTTCATTACACGCACTTGCGTAAATAGGGCATCGGCTTGTGGGTATTGTTTAACCATAAATTTTAACCACTGTTTGATTCTAGCTGGATAATACTTCTCTTTGACGCTGACAATTTCATATTCAGAATATTTCAATAGCAGCTGCATCACTTGGTTCCAGGGCATCTTTACTTGGTTGGTTTTGATGACATGGGCTAAATTGGGAACCGCTAACGCACCTCGTCCTATCATTACGTCATCGCATCCACTGGCAGCCTGACATTTTAAGTAATCTTGATGACACCATACTTCACCATTAGCGATGACTGGGATAGCAATCGCTTCTCGTATTAAATTGATGTATTCCCAATGGGCCGGAGGGCGGTAACCCTCCTCCTTAGTTCTAGCATGCACTGTGAGTTCAGTAGCACCTGCCGATTCAATAGCTTGGGCTATCTCTACGCAACGGCTTTTATCATCCCAGCCTAATCTGATTTTGGCTGAAACAGGATGTGATGAAGGTACTGCTTCTCTTACGGCTTTAGTGACTTTATAGATAGTTTCAGGCTCTT
This sequence comes from Shewanella nanhaiensis, assembly GCF_019457885.1. Lineage (GTDB taxonomy): Bacteria > Pseudomonadota > Gammaproteobacteria > Enterobacterales > Shewanellaceae > Shewanella > Shewanella nanhaiensis. Next base: position 13,837 of record NZ_JAHZST010000035.1, on the reverse strand, counting down.
TAAGTAAGGCGGCACCGCCATTACTTCTATTAACCATGGGGGCTGGGCAACCGTAATTGAGGTCAACGCCGAGTGAGCCAAGTTCGATAGCTCTTATGGCGTTTTCAGCCATCCAATTTGGGTGTTGCCCCAGAAGCTGTAATCTAACTGGGGTTCCTGCTTTGGTTTTGCTGCCATAGGCTAATTCTGCACATAAGCGGTAGAAGACTTTTTCAGGTAATAATTGATCCACAACTCGAATAAATTCGCTAATAACAAGATCATAACCGCCAACGCTAGTAAGCAGTGAGCGCATTGGAGCATCGGCAACGCCTTCCATTGGAGCAAGTATTACACGCATTGTTGATTCTTTACCTTACAGATCATTAAGTGAACCCACTTTGGAGTCGATTGAATTGAGCGTCATTTTGAGGCGTTTTTGGAAATGGTGTTGTTGCAGCCATACTATCAACATTCAAAAATAATGCCGCGGGATCGGCCTAAACTTATTGCTTAGAGGTCTCGTCGAGGACAGAGATATTTTACCTTAAGCTGTGAATAGATACAAAAAACTATCTTGATGCTCTGGTTTGAGACTGGGATAAAAAGTTGCGAATGTGGTCATTATGCGTCATAAATGTGAACGTCATGGAAAAAATGAAATAAAATTGAAATGTGTCGGGTCTATTAATGCAAGCCAGCTGACAACAATGTCGTTGGCAACAAAAACGACTTAAATTAATACGGAAGGAAATCATTATGAATTTAGTTAAAAAAACAGTTGTTGCTGCTGCTTTAGGTACTGTTGTTGTCGGTTCAGCTTTTGCTGCAGAAGCTCAAGCAAACCCATTTGGTTATAGCCAAATGGAGTCTGGTTACCAGCTCGTTGACGGTGAAGGTAAGTGTGGTGAAGGTAAATGTGGCGGTGACAAGAAAAAGGCCAAAGAGGGAAAATGTGGCGAAGGTAAGTGTGGCGGCGACATGAAGAAGGGCAAAGAGGGCAAATGTGGCGAAGGTAAGTGCGGCGGCGACATGAAGAAGGCCAAAGAGGGCAAATGTGGCGAAGGTAAGTGTGGCGGCGACATGAAGAAAGCCAAAGAGGGCAAATGTGGCGAAGGCAAGTGTGGTGGCGATAAAAAGAAAGGTAAAGAAGGTAAGTGTGGTGAAGGAAAATGTGGCGGCAGTAAGTAATTAATTACCCAAACATTGCTGTGTGAAACAATACAATAGCCCTGATGAGAGCTATTGTTAATTTAAGGCCAGTCTATCTGGCCTTAATTGTTTCTGAGTGTATGTCGGTATTACAATTTAGTTAGATATGATGAAACAGCAGGAGAGTGGGATGGATGAGCGTGCAAAAGTAGGACTCGGTCTTAGACGAGAGATGCTCGATGAGTTTTGTCAGAGCTCTCCTCAGGAGATCGATTTTTTTGAAGTCGCTCCAGAAAACTGGATGACATTAGGTGGAAAATATGGACGACAGTTTAAGCAGTTAACTGAGCAACATGAATTTTTCTGCCATGGTTTATCTCTCTCGATTGGAGGACCTGCAGAGCTCGATGTTCAGTTTGTCAAAAACATTAAGTCTTTCATGGATGAGCATAAAATCTCTGTCTATTCTGAGCATTTAAGTTACTGCTCTGGTACTGGTCATATGTACGATTTAATGCCGATCCCCTTTACGGAGGAGGCGGTGCACTACGTTGCCAAACGAGTAAAACAGGTCGAAGATATTTTAGAACGTGCGCTTATTCTCGAAAATGTCTCCTTTTATACAGCACCTGGTGCCCAGATGTCGGAGCTTGAGTTTGTAACTGCGGTATTGGATGAAGCTGACTGTAAAATGCTTTTGGATGTGAATAATATTTATGTTAATTCCATCAATCATCAATATGATGCAAAACAATTTTTGCGAGCGATGCCAACAGAGCGGATAGAGTACCTTCATATAGCGGGCCATTACGAGGAGGATAAAGATCTGATTGTCGATACTCATGGCGCGGATGTGATCTCGCCAGTTTGGGAGTTGTTGGCTGAGTGCTACCAAGCTCATGGTGTATTTCCCACTTTGTTAGAGCGAGACTTTAATATTCCAGAAACACCTGTTTTGTTGGAGGAGATCAATCAAATTGCTCAATATCAACAGCTAGAGATTGCGAATTTAGCTAGGAGAGCATAATGCACTTTTTAGAGATCCAACAGTCATTTATCGACCATATAAAAGAGCCTTCTTCGACATTACCCAGTGGGACCGATGAGCGAAGAATGAAAGTGTATCGGGAGCTGTTTTTTAATAACGTGGATGGGTTTATCTCAAGTGCTTTTCCTGTGTTAAAGACACTGTATAGCGATGAGGACTGGTTAGCATTAGTGCAGGACTTCTTTGTGACTCATGACTGTCAAACTCCCATATTTATTGAGATAGCTCAGGAGTTTTTAGCTTTTGTGCAAAGTGAATATGAACTTCAGCCAAGTGATCCTGTATTCATGCTCGAGCTGGCACATTACGAATATATGGAGTTAGTGGTTGCTGTCGCTAAAGATAACCCACAACATAAGCCTATTAAGGGAGGTATTGCTGAGTTTCCTATTTGTTTAGCCGATACCGCAAAGGTGTTGCAATACTCATATGATGTTCAACATATTAGCGAAGAGTACTGTCCTGAAGAGCCTGGCTCGTCGCCACAGTTTTTCTGTCTCTATCGAGATGGTGATGATGAGGTGATATTTTTGCAATTAACACCACTGTCAGCACAGGTTTTAGGCTTTTTGTCTCAATATGAAGCAGTGACTCTTGATGATGTAAACAGTTGGCTGGCAGATATCTACACTGATATGGATAAAACGATGTTAACTCAAGGTGCGCAGAAGCTGTTAGAAGACCTTGCATCGAAAGGAGTCATTCAACAATTTGTCCCTAATTAAGCTGGAGATGATTAAAGATTGAATTCAAACAAAGGTATTAAACTCGCTTCCTAAATTGTGAGCTTCACACTATAATGACCGCATAAATTGATCTAGATCAATAAAACGTCGTAAATTATTGTGAGGAAGTCATGAGTCAGCCGTTTAAAGATGCATTTAACATTTTCTATTTTATTGGTTTTATTCTTGTGTTGTTAATACCAACCTTACCCGCGACATTGTCATGGTTAAAATTTAGTGGCTTGCTCTAATTATTGATTAAAATTCATATAAACTAACCACTCTTTTGAGTGGTTTTTTGTACATGGAAGTGCTTATCCCTGATTGCAAGGATAGCGGTGGAGGGGATTTGTTTATACTCAGAGGGCTTTGTGAACAGGCTATTTTATCCGAAAATAGCTGCTGCATATCTTGTTGAGGATTGAGATGGTTTTAAAGCGTGGCTTTTATCTTATTTGTGGCTTGTGTAGCTTATTTCTAGGTTTATTGGGGATCCCGTTGCCAATATTGCCAACCGTACCATTTATCCTGTTAGCGGCATTCTGTTTTGCACGTTCGAGTGAGCGTTTGCATCTATGGTTAATGACTCACCCTTGGTTTTCAGAGGCGCTAAATGACTGGGATAAAAAACGGGCGATACGAAAAGGCTTAAAAAGAAAGGCTTATATCGTCAGTGGGTTAAGTTTTGCGGTTAGCATTACTATTGTCCCTTTAATTTGGGTGAAAGTGATGCTTTTATGTTTTGCCATTGGATTGGGCTTGTACCTTAGGCAGATCCCTGAACTAGAAGATTAACGAGTGCATAAGTCATTGTAAAAGGGAGCATGCTTATGACTTTATGAGATCCCCTCGTCAAAATACTCCTAATTAGCACTCCAGCTTGTTGCAACTGAATCTAAAGCGGCTTAAGCTTTAGCCGGATTTTAAAACGTCGGCAGCTAAACTTGTCGACAAAACCAAAAGATGATGGCATGAATAACGATAGCTTAGCGATAATAAAACAGAGTATTAAAACTATCCCGGATTATCCAAAACCAGGGATCCTATTTAGAGACGTGACCAGCCTACTTGAAGATCATACCGCTTATAAAGCAACCATGGACATTTTAGTTCAGCACTATAAAGACCATGGTTTTACTAAGATAGTCGGTACTGAAGCACGTGGTTTTCTATTCGGCGCTCCGTTAGCGTTAGAGCTTGGTGTTGGTTTCGTCCCAGTACGTAAACCTGGCAAACTGCCACGTGAAACTATCTCTGAAAGCTATGAGCTTGAGTATGGGCATGATGTATTAGAGCTTCATGTTGATGCTATTAATGAAAATGACAAAGTATTAGTTGTTGATGATCTGCTAGCGACTGGCGGTACGATTGAAGCAACGGTGAAGCTTATTCGTAAGTTAGGTGGTGAAGTGAAACATGCCGCTTTTGTGATCTCTTTACCTGATTTAGGTGGTGTTAAACGTCTTGAAGAGATGGATCTTGAACTGGTTACACTTTGCGAGTTTGAAGGCGAATAAAGCAGCGTAAAAATGTTCCTCGGTAGCGAGTTTTAGCATGGCATGCTATTGTGCGAGAATCCGAGGAGCATGCTCCCGAAATTGATATTAAAACGCTTTGGGGAGTTCCATGTCTTATCAGGTGTTGGCCAGAAAATGGCGCCCTGCCACTTTTGAGCAAATGGTTGGCCAGTCTCATGTTTTGCATGCGTTAACCAACGCATTGACTCAGCAGAGATTACATCATGCATATCTGTTTTCCGGTACCCGAGGGGTGGGGAAAACAAGCTTAGCCCGACTCTTCGCAAAAGGATTAAACTGTGAACAAGGTGTCACGGCAACCCCGTGTGGAAAATGTTCCAGTTGTGTTGAGATCTCTGAAGGTCGCTTTGTGGATCTTATTGAGGTGGATGCGGCGTCAAGAACAAAAGTCGATGACACGCGTGAGTTACTTGATAATGTCCAGTACCGTCCCAGCCGAGGTCGGTTTAAAGTCTATTTGATCGATGAAGTGCATATGCTGTCCCGCAGCAGCTTTAATGCGCTTCTTAAAACATTGGAAGAGCCTCCTGAGCATGTAAAGTTTTTGCTCGCAACAACGGATCCCCAGCGTCTTCCTGTGACGGTTTTGTCACGTTGTTTACAGTTTAACTTAAAAAGTTTGACCCAAGATGAGATAACTCAGCAGTTATCGCATGTGTTGACTCAAGAGTCACTTGTCTTTGAAAATCAAGCATTAACTCTATTAGCCAAGGCGGCTAATGGCAGCATGCGAGATGCATTGAGCTTGACCGATCAAGCGATCGCTTTTGGTGGTGGTGAAGTTAGACTGAACCAAGTGCAGACCATGCTAGGTAGCATTGATGAAAGGCACGTTATCACGCTTTTTAATGCTATTACTCAAGGAGATATAGAACACCTTATGCAGGTGATCTCCCAAGTGCTCTCATTTGGTGCCGATCCTGAAGAGGTACTGCGTAGCTTACTTGAACTGTTACATCAGATAACCTTAAGTCAATTTGCCCCCGCTGCAGCTCAGTTATCCATCTATAGTGAGCAGATAACCGCATTTGCAACACAGTTGAGCCCAGAACAGGTACAACTCTATTACCAATTACTGTTAACTGGCCGTAAAGATCTTCCCCATGCACCAGATCCTAAATCGGGTCTGGAGATGGCACTGCTCAGAGCGGTGTCATTTGTGCCAGAGGTACCTGTTAAGCGCTGGATTGTCGATAAGCCAGCCACTATTTCAGTGCCTGATGTTAATGATGCTAAGCCAAGCGCTCATGCTGTCGAGGCTACTCAAGTTGCCACAGATTCAACTGCAAATGCAGCGATACCGCCTGCAGAGGCTCTTGATGGAATAGGTAATATTGAGTCTCCTGAGATCAAGCTACAAGAGGAGAGCGAGCCTGCAGCTAAGCTTGGTAGTACATCTCATCGTGCTGATCATAGTGCAGAGGAAAACGCACCCGTTTTAGCATCCGCATCCGATGGATCAGAAGGGGGAGATGATGAAGATGCTGAGCTTGAGAGCTTAAACAGCGAACAAACCTTAATATTAAGTCAGGCTGCAAGTCAGGGAATGGAGCAGGAGAGTACAGATTCTACTGAGTTACAAGCACCTGTTGATGCAAAAGAAACTGAAGTTGCATCCGAGCCTGCTAAAGCGCTGCCAGAGATTACTCCAGAGCGAGTTGAGAGTGCCAAGAGCACTGTTGAAACAAGCAGTGAGTCCTCTGACTCAGATCCTAATGTGGTTCCCGATGAGTACTATGCTCAAGCGGCTCAGTTCGATGCTCAAAATGAGTATCAAGAGCAGTTTCATGAGGACTATTCAGACTCCTATTCAGACGCAGCTGAACAAGGCTCATACTCAACGCCAGAGCCAACAGGTGAAAGTCATGAGTCACTTTCAGCTGAGACCACATCTGCTAGTGGCCCTGAGGAAGATGATATTCTGGATGCTGTTTTAGCGGCGAGAGATAGCTTGTTAACTCAACTTAGTGCTGAGAAGCCTAAGGAGAGTGATGGAAAAAAGTCTGATCCCCAGCGAAAAGAGTTTGTGCCGCCTAAGCGACAAGCACCAGTAGCAGAGCCTCAAGAGCCTATTCAAAGCGAAGATGATCAAGCTGCTCATCAAGCAGAGCATCAAGCTGATAAAAGCAGCGGTGATGAGATTGCTGAGAATGAAGTTAATGCTAACGTTTCAGATAGCGACGATAGGCCACCTTGGGAGGAGCCATTAACTCCTGCTGTTGAAGAGACGTTAAACGATGCAACACCTCATGTAGAGGAGTATGGGAGTGAATTAACTCAAGCTCCTGAACCAGAGGTGTCTGTTTCTGAGCCAGAAGAGAAGATACTGACAGCTGAGATAAGCTTAGCGGATGATGGCAGTGTGAGCGGTAATGAGATCGATCTTAAATGGTATCGTTTGATGTCGGCACTCGATGTGGGTGGACGAGTACGCCAACTGGCGGTTAACTCTGTTTGCCACCATTTCATCGAGCCCCTTGCGCTCTTATTAAAGCCTAATCAGAAGCATCTTGCTGCCGATATTGCGATCACCCAATTAGAGGAAGCGCTGGGGAGAGCCCTAGATAAAGAGGTTAACGTTACGGTTTCTGTGGGAAGCGACACCAGCCGTGAAACGCCCTTAGAGATTCGTCAGCGTTTCCATCGAGAGTTACTGTCTCAGGCGCACCAAGGATTAATGAGTGATACTCATATTCAATGGTTGATGGCTGAGATGGATGCTGAGTTTGAAACGGATAGCTTAAGCTACAGTCCTGAACTGCTCAGTTTGAAAGGAAATACCATCGAGCTTATCGATAAGTCGAACTTTAAGTCGCTACCTGAGTCATAACTTTGTGCGGCTTTGATTGATTATCACTATTTTTTAAGTAAGATGAGCCAACTTTATTAGACCCTTAATTGAAGAGATATAGCTATGTTTGGAAAAGGCGGTATGGGTAACCTGATGAAACAGGCCCAACAGATGCAAGACAAAATGGCCAAAGTGCAGGAAGAGATCGCACGTATGGAAGTCACAGGTGAAGCCGGTGCTGGTCTTGTAAAAGTCACCATGACGGGTTCTCACAGCGTACGTAAAGTGGATATCGATCCAAGCCTGTTGGAAGATGACAAAGAGATGCTAGAAGATCTTATCGCTGCAGCTTGCAACGATGCTGCGCGTCGTGTTGAAGAGAACCAAAAAGATAAAATGGCTGAAGTGACTGGTGGAATGCAACTACCACCTGGCATGAAGATGCCATTTTAACTAGGACGAAAAATGAAATTTAGCCCTTTGGTTGATGAACTCATTCAATCACTTAAGTATTTGCCTGGTGTTGGGCCAAAATCTGCACAGCGCATGGCTTTTCAGCTGTTAGAGCGTGACCGTAAGGCGGGGCAGTCTCTGGCCTCTGCGTTGTCGAGCGCGATGAGTGATGTGGGACATTGTCAGGCTTGTCGTACTTTTACCGAAGAGACCCTTTGCCCGATTTGTGCCAGCCACAAACGGGGAAACTCTGAAGTTATCTGCGTCGTTGAAACGCCCGCTGATGTACTTGCCATAGAGGCTGGGGGGCATTTTTCAGGTCGATACTTTGTGCTATTAGGTCATCTATCACCACTCGATGGTGTTGGACCTGAAGAGCTTGGTTTATCCCTGCTTGAAGCCCATTTGGCTTCCGGTGAGGTATCTGAGCTTATTCTTGCGACCAACCCAACGGTTGAGGGGGATGCAACTGCACACTTTATTGCCGATATGGCCAAGGGTCACCAGGTTTCTGTTAGTCGTATCGCCCACGGTGTTCCTGTTGGCGGTGAACTTGAGTATGTGGATAGCACCACATTAGCACTCTCGTTTAATGGGCGTTTGCCACTGTAACTATTTTTTGGCTCTGCTATTCGATTGCCTTAGTCATAAATAACCCAGTATCTAGAGACTAGATCCTGGGTTTTTTTTAATCATTTGAAATATTCAGAAACTTTTTCCCTTGAAAAGGTAAATTCCAGCCCCATCTCTATCTGCATAAAGAATTCGTTTTAGTGAAACAGATAAAGGAACAATCCATGTCTCAACAAGAAACTCACGGCTTTCAAACTGAAGTCAAGCAACTCCTTAACTTGATGATCCACTCTCTGTATTCAAACAAAGAGATTTTCTTGCGTGAATTGGTATCCAATGCTGCCGATGCAGCTGACAAGCTACGTTATGAAGCGTTAACTAACGATGCGCTTTATGAAGGTGACGGTGAGCTAAGAGTTCGTATCAGTACAGATAAAGAGAAAGGTACCGTTACTATTGAAGATAACGGCATCGGTATGACCCGCGACAGCGTTATTGAACATTTAGGCACTATCGCTAAGTCAGGTACCGCAGACTTCTTTAAAAACCTCTCTGGTGATGAGTCGAAGGATTCACAACTGATTGGTCAATTTGGTGTTGGTTTCTACTCATCATTTATTGTAGCCGATAAGGTGACGGTTCGTACTCGAGCTGCAGGTCATAGCAGTGAAGAGGGCGTGCAGTGGGAATCGGCTGGTGAAGGTGACTTTACTGTTGAAAATATAGTTAAAGAGAACCGCGGAACAGAGATCGTGCTTCACCTACGTGAAGAGGAGAAGGAGTTCGCCGATGATTTCCGCCTTCGCTCAATTATTACTAAATACTCAGATCATATCTCTGTGCCTGTTGAGATGTTCGAGCCAGGAACTCCTGCTGTTGAAGCAACCGAAGAGCAAGAAGCGGTAGAAGCGACTGAAGGTGAGTGGAAGGCGATGAACAAGGCGACGGCGCTTTGGACACGCAACAAGAGTGATGTTTCGAAAGAGGAGTATGAGGAGTTCTACAAACATATCTCCCATGACTTTACCGATCCACTAATTTGGAGCCACAACCGTGTTGAAGGTAAGCAGGAGTATACGAGCTTACTATACATTCCTTCGAAAGCACCTTGGGATATGTGGAACCGTGACCGTAAACACGGTCTGAAACTGTTTGTACAACGTGTTTTTGTGATGGATGATGCTGAGCAGTTTATGCCTAGCTACCTCCGTTTTGTACAGGGTTTGATTGACTCAAATGATCTTCCGCTAAACGTTTCTCGTGAAATTCTACAAGACAACAAGATCACAACGGCATTGAGAACGGCTGTGACTAAGCGTGTGTTGGGTATGCTTGAGAAGCTTGCAAAGAATGATGCAGAGAAATATCAGTCGTTCTGGGCTGAATTTGGCCAAGTGTTAAAAGAGGGACCTGCCGAAGACTTTGCAAACAAAGAGCGTGTAGCAGGCTTACTGCGTTTTGCATCGACTCATACTGGCGAAGCGACAGCAAACGTATCACTGGCTGACTACATCGAGCGCATGAAAGAAGGTCAATCTAAGATCTACTACATTGTTGCTGACAGCCATGAAGCGGCAGCCAACAGTCCGCACCTTGAGTTATTGCGTAAGAAGGGCATTGAGGTGCTCTTAATGTCAGAGCGTATCGATGAGTGGTTGATTAACCACTTAACAGAGTTTGATGGTAAGCAGCTTCACTCTGTTACACGTGGCGATCTTGAGCTTGGCGATCTTGAAGATGCTAGCGAGAAAGAGGCGCAAGAGAAACTTGAGACCGAATCTGAAGGTTTAGTAAAGCGCGTTAAAGATGCGTTAGGTGATAAAGTCTCTGAGGTTAAAGTGACTACTCGTCTAACTGACACGCCAGCTTGTGTGGTTGCCGGTGAAGGTGAGATGTCGACACAGATGATCAAGTTGATGGAAGCGGCGGGCCAATCTGTACCAGAAAGTAAGCCTAGATTTGAGATCAATCCAGAGCATCCACTCGTTGCACGTTTAAATGATGAGCAAGATGAGGAGCTGTTTGCGCAGTGGAGTGATCTACTGCTTCAGCAAGCGCAGCTTTCAGAAAAGGGTAGCTTGGCAGATCCTTCAGCATTCATTAAATTAATGAACCAGATGCTTTTAGCTCAGCTAAAGTAAACTGCAATTAACTTGGACAAAAATAGGAGGCATGACTTGTTTGGTTAAGAGTCTGCCTCTTTTTTTACTTTGTAATTTAGGATTGTTATGGAAGCTGTTTTAGAACTGACTAAAGATAATATTCAAGATGTGGTTGATGCATCGATGAAGCAAGTTGTCGTCTTAGCTTTTTGGTCGCAGCAAAGTCCGGAAAGTGTGGCACTATCTCAAACCTTAACAGGGATGGCACACAAGCAAGCGGGTCGTTTTGTGTTAGCAAAAGTCGATTGCGATAAAGAGATGGAGATAGCTAACTACTTCCAAATTCAAAGCGTGCCGACCACACTTGTACTGAGTGAAGGTAAGCCTGTGGATGGTTTTGCGGGGCTTCAAGAGGAGATGCAGATCGCAGCAATGCTTGATAAACATCTCCCTGCCCAGTGGCAGATACAACTTAATGAGGCGAAAAATTTACTGGCCCTGCAAGATGCGGCATCAGCATTAGTCTTGTTAAAACAAGCTTACGCTGAATCGCCTAATGCAGAAGTTACTTTGGTTTTTGCCGATGCTTGTTTAATGTTAGATGATTTTGACTCAGCGGCTGAGTTGTTAGCCAGCACAGGCCTTGCGGATCAAGACAGTTATTATCAGAGTTTGAAGGCCAAACTTGCCTTAGCATTAGATGCTGCGGATAGCCCTGAGATAAGGGAGCTACAAAAAGCTGTGGAAAGTGAGCCAGAGAATATGGCTCAGTTACTGTTACTGGCTAAGGCTTTGCACCAAGCAAAACGCAACGAGGAAGCGTTAGCGATATTATTTACGCCTTTATCTAAGGATATTAGTGTAGAAAATGGTGAGGTTAAGCAGTTGTTTTTAGAGATCCTCACAGCGTTAGGTCAGGGAAATACACTGGCAAATCAATATCGGCGAAAACTCTACAGTCTCTTATATTAAATGTTGAATTAACACTGAGTAAAAGAACTAGGTGGGATTAGAGATAGGTGAGGTGGTGATATTTCTTTGGTTTCCTACCTTAGTATATGTGGCCAAAGTCTAATGAATATCTGGCTTAAAACCTACTTATCCCTCTTCAAAATAGTGGCCAAGTGTGCGAAGATCGCGGCCTAATGAAATCTATGTCAAATAAAAGGACAATCGAGATGCGCATCATGTTATTAGGTGCCCCAGGTGCCGGTAAAGGTACTCAGGCACAGTTCATCATGGAAAAATACGGTATCCCGCAAATTTCTACTGGCGATATGCTTCGTGCAGCAGTTAAAGCGGGTACGCCACTTGGCTTAGAAGCTAAGAAAGTGATGGACGCTGGTCAATTAGTGTCAGATGAGCTAATTATTGGCCTAGTTAAAGAGCGTGTTGCTCAAGCTGATTGTGAGAAGGGGTTCTTGTTAGATGGTTTCCCTCGTACTATTCCTCAGGCTGATGCTATGGCTGATGCTGGTATTGCTATCGATCACGTTGTTGAGATCGATGTTCCAGATGAGGAGATAGTTAAGCGCATGAGTGGACGTCGTGTTCACCCAGGTTCTGGTCGTGTTTACCACATTGTATTCAACCAGCCTAAAGTTGAAGGTAAAGACGATGTAACTGGTGAAGATCTTGCTATTCGTCCTGACGACGAAGAGAGCACAGTACGTAAGCGTTTAGATATTTACCATGAGCAAACTAAGCCATTGGTTGAGTACTACGGTAATGTTGCTGCTAACGGTCAGACTAAATACAGTAAGTTTGATGGCACACAAAGTGTTGCTTCTGTTAGTGAAGAGATTGTTGTTGCTTTAAGCTAAGCTTATCCAGATGATTTCTAAATGAGCGCTGGCTCATTTCATAAAGCCCACTTTAGTGTAACTCCTATCACTTAAGATGTTTTGATTTAACAGGGTAGCGAGTTTTACTTATACGAACGGTCCTTGATTTGGGCCGTTTTTTTCGTTTAGGTAATATGTAACGTTTTACCCGCTCCCTCATCGCCCGTAGTTTCTTCGGTATCGAGCCTGGTGAGGCTATCGCACACCACATTAACTCATCCTGTATATCCCGAAGGGCCATCATAAAGCTTATCCGTAAAGGTGACACCTCCGCCTCTTTAGCTATTCGGCTAATCTCCAAGCGCACTAGGTTATAAGCAATTAATATCCCCCAGATTTCTTGCTCGACTCCTTCTATTGACTGGCTTCGAAGGAGGAGTTCATCCTCCAACATGTCGTGTTTTATTTCCTCATAGCTGTTTTCCACCTCCCATCGTTCAAAATAAACATCGAGTATAGATTGAGGCTCATACTGGCTGTCAGTTAATGAAGTGAGTATACCTTTAATATGATTAGGTTGTTCCTGCTCAGGGTATAGCACTAATCTTGCCTGCCACTTCTGCGGTAGGCTAGGGTCTTGTTTTTGTGCATGCTGCGAGACATTCATTTCAACGATTAAATCACGTCCTTCATCATCTAGTTGCCTAATGATTTCGTACTTTGTGTTGGATTTTACTGGCGTCATCCAGTGACTAGAGCCATGCTCACGCTGCCAGTTAATCATCAGTTCGGCACTTAAATAACATCGGTCAAAAATGGTCAGAGAGTCTGGCATTGTTGATGAAATCAGCTGCTTGGCATAATTGATTTCACCTGTTGAACTTGAGCCAAAAGCAACATCATGAAGTAATCGACTACGAAGGGAGCAAAGCGCACATAGTCTCACGACGGGGTATTCTGTATGACGGGTTTGGCTGTGTTTAAGATATTGGTAATGTTGTGCAAGCGCATCAGTATCATGAGTTCTAAATTGTGTCCCATCTACTGAGAACAGCCTAAGACCAAACCATTTATCCTCGCTGTCTTCAGCTTTACTCCAGTGCTGAGCAGTCATGGAGAAAAGGGCTTTGAGTGGCTCCGCCGTTAGGCGTTTTCTCGCTTGAGGAATAGCACTAGGAGCAACGGACTCTCCTAGAGCGTTAGAAAGCTTAAGGTCTAGTTTATCGAGAACATCAGTAATAGATCTATCTCGATATAAACCAATACCAACAAGCAGCCAAACAACTAGCTCTGCGGGTAGCTTGCGCCGCCTCATACTCGCTTTATTTGTTTCATCAAGAGCTTGATTTATCCATTCCAATGGAAGCTCTTTCTGAAAGAGACTAAGTGAATCAGGAGAAGCAAAGTTATCAACGTCAATCAGCCAGTGAGCCAACATAAAAAAATACCCTCAAACAAATTGTATGAGGGTATTTTTAACTAACTACAAGATCGGTCAACCGATCATTTCGCTTAACTGATCGGTGTTACACTTTAGTGGGCTTTTTTGTGGGAGTAAGCGAGGCTATACCAATCAGTATAAGAAGAGACTATGGCGTCAATAGCTAATTTTCAGCTTTTGGCGCCTCCCACATAACCCCCTCTCTGAGCATAGAGTTAAGTATGACCACCATTTTTCTAATGCAGGCTATG
>NZ_JAHZST010000034.1 GCF_019457885.1 Shewanella nanhaiensis | reverse complement strand
AGATATGTAAGGCATCAAGAAAAGGTTGAAAAACAGGAGCAGCCGCAATTAGATTTGAAGTAGACAACGCCCCCTTTTAGGGGGCTAATGCAAAGCCACCTTCTTCAGAAGGTGGATTCTTTACTTTGCTAAAAACGCCCCCTACCTGAAGCCAACTCCCCGTGTTATATTTTGGTTAAATAATATCTCCCCCCTTTTGAGGATCCGTCTATGTGGAAATACAGCCCATTGGTAATGGCCACTCTCCTATTAACAGCTTGTGGCGGTGGCGGCTCTGATGAAGAGACTACTCCTGTGACACCACCGACGCCACCGAGCCTAACCTTGTGTGAGCAAGCCACAGAGCTGAATGTCATCACCACATCATCAAGACTTGAGTTTGTTGTAGAGCAAAACTATTTTGCGCAGCAAACAGCGGCTATTATCGCTAGGTTAAACGATAGAGACAGTGCAGGTCTCAACTTTACATGGCAACAAGTAAGCGGCCCATCTTTAATCTTAAAATCAATAAAAAGCCCGGTACTCGCCTTCGAGCTCTTAGAGACAGGTAGCTACTCCTTCTCTGTCAATGTTAAATCAGCGAACCTTGACCTAACTGAGACAATTGAGCTCACAGTTAATGATGCTTCAACCTCAATGCTCAAAGTTCGCAGCGATCATCAAGTGGTAGAGGGCAATAATGCCAGTTTCAGAATTGATAGAGTTGGGGCGAATAATGACCAACAGCCTTCAAATATTAGCTGGTGTATCGCCTCTGGCCCTGAGCTCAACTTGGATACTCAAACTCCTGAGCGACCGCAATTTAAAGCGCCTAATGTCAATAGTGATACCATCTCAATACTTCGCGTCACTGGCACAGTTTCAGGAGAAACCATCAGTGAAGAGGTGTTATCACTGATAACTAATGAGTCAGCAATCACCTCTCAGTATTTTGATGAGCCCGTTGCTAGGACATTTGCTTACAAGGCAAACTCAACATACGCCAGCGCTCTGGAAAGCTGTATCTACTCAAATCAGCTCACCTCACCTTGCTCAACAAACACACTTCCTCTACTAGGCCAAGTTCCAGGCTCGACAGATAAAGAGAAGATCATGGATAGACTCTTGGTTTCTCACCAGTGGATGGGGGAAAACTTTGAAACGTTTATTGAGCAGATGGATCCCAATAGTGATTTTGCCACCTTGCTACAATCAGTCACAGCTGTGGTTATTAGTTATGATGTTCGCCCCTCATTTTATTGGGTTGTGACCGGCGCTATCTACCTTGATCCCAGCGATCTTTGGTTACTTGCCCAGGAGCGTGATGTGATCAATGAAGCCCCTGATTTTCGCAGTAACTTCGGTAATGAGCTGGGCTTTATTATGCCCTGGCGCTACATTAAAAATAATGACTATGTTTCTTATATAACAGCACGTGCAACCAGAACTGATCGCAGCCTAGCAGAGCTATCTCCAGACCTCTCCTCCCTACTCTACCATGAACTGGCCCACGCCAATGATTTCTTCCCCAGCTCCACTCACTCAAGTCTTGGGATAGATAACCAAACACTACTCGACCATTTTGAACAAAGGTCTGAAAATAAAGAGTTAATTTCAGATAAAGTCACCTCTCGATTTCCACTTACCAGTGATGAGATGTCCAGTTTAGCGACAGTCAGCTTTAGGGGAGAGACTGCTAGCAACACTCAGAAAAACTATCAACCTTCAGATATCACTCTATTCTTCTCTAACGATATCGCCAGTGACTATTACGCCTACTCAAGTACTCGAGAGGATACGGCCATGCTGTTTGAGGAGGCGATGATGAGCCATCGATACGGTATTTTACGTGACGTAGGTGTAACAGATCGTCCTGAAAACATCACAGCAGCAACAATCACAGTTGATTGGGGGCAACGTGGACGTATTGGTCAAAACTCACTGCAAAGCAGAGCCGCCTTTGTCATTCACAATATTTTTCCAAATATGGATGGCACAAACCTGATAAGTCACCTTCCAGAGCCTATTGCCATGACACAGGGAGATTCCTGGTTAGAAAACCTGACTATTTCAACTTTAAGCAATGCTCAGAAAAGAGCGGCTACGCAACAAAGCAGCTCAACAACACCATTAAGTGTACCTGAGCTGAGAATCAGCGGAGACAGGCATAAGCTCGTAGATTAATTGATAAAAAACAGATTGGAATAAACCTATCGACATAAAAAGCGTGGAACTTATTATACCAATCGGTATAAGAAAGTGATCTACTCAGAGTTTTTTTGGCAAGCTAATTCAAGGCGAATGAATGACAGAATGGTTATTCCCTTGTGAGTTCATTCAACGCAGAAGTAGGCAGCCAAAAACACTCCTTACAGGCGAGTTTTAGCGGTTCTGATTCTGCGTTAACGAGCTTAAACGTAGAACAACTATGTTCCTCACTCGTTGCCTTGCCTCAGAAGCGCTAAACTCTCGCTGAGCGATCACATCTTTATACCGATTGGTATTAAGGTTCCACGCTTTTTTATAACCTGAGCATCTCTTTAACGAAAGGGATGGTTAGCTTACGTTGATGAACCATCGATGCTTTATCAAGCCTATCTAATACATCAAACAGGGTTCGCAGATCACGTGCTAAACGGTTAAGCAGAAAACGCCCCACATCTTCAGGTAGTTGTAAGCCTCTCATGGCGGCGCGGCGCTGAAGAGCTGCCAGCTTCTCTTCATCAGCCATAGGCTGTAACTGATAGTTCAATCCCCACTGCATCCGAGAGATAAGATCTGGCAAGGTAAAACCTGAATCGGTCGCAGATACACTGGCACTCACAATAAGAGAGCAGTTCTTATGTTCAGAAACCCGATTATAGAGGTCGAAAATAGCTTCCTCCCAGAGCGGGTGACCAGCAATGGCATCGACATCATCGATACAGATTAGGTCTAAACTCTCCAAACCCTCAAGCAGAGCGGTTGAGATACTGGCATGAATGCCAAGTGGCAGATAGAAACTGCTTCGCTGCAGATCATTTGCGTGAGCACACGCAGCATGCATTAGGTGGGTTCTGCCTGATTTCACCGGCCCCCACAAATAAACCGAACGTTCAGAACTTCCCTCAGCGCAAGCTTGCAAGCTCTGAATTAGCTCATCATTTCCAGCTGCGGGATAATAACTGTTAAAGGTTTCATCGTCAGGCAGATGAACAGGTAATGATAACTGTATAGGTGAGTTAGATTTCACTCAAGTACTTCTCAATTTCACGCGATGTAACTTAGGTACCCATTTTAACATAGGTACCCACCAATTTGAATGACTAGCCGCGCCAGCGATATTCAAGCTCATCAACTAAGGTCGGAGCTAAGCTATTGAGGTTATTATCACTACCAATGTCACCTTGATAACCACTATTGGCCTCTATTATTCGTGGATCAAGAGCCATTAAACGGTGAAGGTCATCAATACTACCAAACAGTTCTAACGCATATTTAACACTAGTTCCCTGCAATTGCGAGATATGAACCGCTTTTACAGCACTGAGTTGTTTAAGGTACTTCTCAATTGCAACCAGTTGTTTCATTTCAGTAATATCGATAAACGTAACTGAGCTAGTCAGCTGCTCTCCAGTATCTGCAATAGCATATCGACTAACGTAATACTCACTGACTGTAGAGATAATGCCGTTTACGGCAGCTTCTGTATCTGGTACCTGCAGTTGCTTACTCACTAGAGGCGTTGTTCCACCTTGCTCAGCTCCCTTAGAAAACAGAGAAACACTATACTCAACGCCAGCGGCATTGGGGGTCATTGACGCCACAACAAAGTAATCGGCTTGATAGCGTTGCGAGGCCTGCTCTATCTGATTAACAAACATTCCCCTCACATCACTGACAGAAATCTGCATATTGTCATCAAGATCCATCAGCGGAAAAAGCAGCGGTACTCCTTTGGCTTCGGCGTCTTTTTGAAACAGTGTTCGACTCTCTAAAGGCGAAGCATCATTAAGAATTTTCCGCTCTCCATCACTCTCTTCAACCAACCACACTAAGGTTAAGGGGCGTTGCTTTCCCCACACTGGCAGTTGGGCCTCACGAAGTAGTTCCAGTATACGCTTGTGATCAAAGTTAACTTTGAGCAGTAGCTCTCCGTCCACTTCATCATAGCCGAACTGCCTAATAAGAGAGTTGGGGGATTTAACCTTAGCCATGACACTTGGATTACTTAATGCAGCAGCAGAGCCTGAATTTTTTAATACCACATGTTGAAGACCTAAAGAGATGGCTTTCTTTCGCTCAGCAGCCGAACGAGTTTCAACTGGAACCAAGCTTTGATCAAGCTGGGTCACTTCGGCTGCATTTAAAGAGTTAAATTGAATAAACAAACAACTCGTGTATAAAATTGAGGCTTTGAATAGGGTTTTGAGCATCTTCTACAGTTCTAAAAGTCGATATGCCAAAATTGTATCACAACTTTTCTTCCACTTCTGATTTCACTTCATGATTCTAAAAAACACCACTTAAGATAATAATTTTCAACTAAAAAAATTTATCTCTATCAAAGTAAAATAATACTGTTAATATTTGAGGGTTTACCTCACGTAAAGAGAATAAAAATGAAAAATGTTTCGCTCGCACTTCAGGGAGCTCAGATGCTCTTTGTTGCCTTTGGTGCACTGGTATTAATGCCGCTATTAACAGGTTTAGATACTAACGTCGCCCTATTTACCGCCGGTATAGGCACACTCATCTTCCAGCTTATCACTAAACGTCAAATCCCAATTTTTCTGGCATCATCTTTCGCCTTCATTGCCCCAATTATGTATGGTGTTCAAACTTGGGGGATCCCATCGACCATGGGCAGTTTGATGGCGGCAGGTTGTGTCTATCTCATTCTAGCGAGTTTAGTTAAAGTTAGGGGGGATGGCTTTATCAAACGTTTACTTCCTCCTGTTGTGGTGGGCCCCGTTATCATAGTGATCGGTCTCGGCCTTGCCCCTGTTGCTGTTAATATGGCTTTAGGCAAGAGTGGAGATGGCTCTTTGGTACTGGTTGAACAAAGCACCGCCCTTATCATCTCTCTATCTGCCCTATTGAGCACTGTCGCTGTCGCCATCTTTGCCAAAGGGTTATTAAAACTGATGCCAATTTTGGCAGGGATCCTCGTTGGTTATGGCCTAAGTCTCAGCTTCGGCATTGTCGATTTTGCCCCCGTCACAGCGGCAAGTTGGATAGCCATGCCTAATTTTGTTGCCCCTGAGTTCAACTGGCATGCTATTGCCTTTATGATCCCAGTCGCCATTGCACCGGCTGTCGAACATATCGGTGATATTCTTGCCATCTCCAATGTCACAGGTAAAGATTACCTTAAAAAACCCGGATTACATCGCACCTTGGCTGGAGACGGCGTGGCAACCGTTGCTGCATCGGCCTTTGGTGGCCCACCTAATACCACTTACTCAGAGGTGACAGGCGCGGTCACACTCACTAAAAATTTCAACCCTGTTATCATGACTTGGACAGCTATTACCGCCATTATACTGGCTTTTGTCGGTAAGCTAGGGGCTATCATGCAAACCATTCCGGTTCCAGTAATGGGCGGGATCATGTGTTTGCTTTTTGGTTCTATTGCTGCGGTGGGCTTAAACTCATTAATCAAGAATCAAGTTGACCTGACTGAATCTAGAAACCTCTGCATTGTGGGGATCACTTTAGTGTTTGGGATCGGTGGGATGGCATTTGGTATCGGCTCATTTAGCCTAACTGGCATCAGCTTATGCGGGATTGTCGCCATTACAATGAATTTGCTATTACCTATGCCTAAAACATCTAACTCAGAAGAGATAGAAACCTCAGTTAAATAAGCATTACAAATTATCAAATACAAAAAAGCCTTTCATATGAAAGGCTTTTTTACTCAATCTAACTCACATCGAGTTAAGAGGGGTTCTCTTCTGATTGGTATTTCGCTGCAGTCTCTGTGATTAAGGTCTGAAGCTCACCCTTCTGGTACATCTCAGTCAGAATATCACAACCACCTATCAACTCACCTTCTACCCACAGTTGTGGGAATGTTGGCCAGTTAGCGTACTTAGGTAGTTCACTGCGGATATCTGGATGTTGCAGGATATCTACAAACGCAAATTGTGCATTACAGTTAATCATGATCTGAGCTACTTGAGATGAAAAACCACAGCTCGGTAATTTTGGTGAACCTTTCATATACACTATGATAGGGTTTTCAGCGATCTGTTGCTTGATCTTCTCTACTGTTTCGTTTGTTTCCATTTTTATTTCCTAACTCACACATGCGTTAACTAACAAATTAGTACTATTGTACTTCAGGTCACCCCAGAACTAAAACCTACTTTTTATAGGGCTTTAACGAACTCATTTATCGATTGCAATAATCTTATATTTGCACATACTGTTTGTGATTTTTCGAGTAGAATCATTCTAACAAGTACTATAAATCAATTTTTTGTTGAGTGGAGAAACGCAATGGCTTTTGAATTACCAGCACTACCTTACGCTAAAGATGCTCTTGAACCGCATATCTCTCAAGAAACCATCGAATACCATTATGGTAAGCATCACAACACATATGTTGTAAAGCTTAATGGTCTAGTAGAGGGTACAGAGTTAGCTGAGAAGAGCCTAGAAGAGATCATTAAAACCTCTTCTGGTGGAATTTTTAATAATGCAGCCCAAATATGGAATCACACTTTTTACTGGAACTGCCTATCACCAAATGGCGGTGGTGCAGCAACTGGCGCAGTAGCAAAAGCAATTGATGATGCCTTTGGCTCTTTTGAGGCCTTTAAAGCACAATTTACAGATGCCGCAGTGAACAACTTTGGAAGTGCTTGGACTTGGCTTGTAAAGAATGCCGATGGTTCGGTTGCTATCGTCAATACAAGCAATGCAGCGACTCCACTAACTGATAGCAGTGTTACACCTATCATGACTGTGGATGTATGGGAGCATGCTTACTATATCGATTACCGCAATGTGAGACCTGATTACCTTGCTCACTACTGGGAGTTGGTAAACTGGGATTTTGTGAATCAAAATTTCGCTTAAAATCTTGTGAAATTTCCTACGAGTAGCCCTACTCGTTAATCAAAATAATAGGAGCTTTTTATAGCTCCTTTTTTGTTCTTGCTCCCCATCATTTTCTATAAAATTTCCCCAATCACATCTGCAACTGTTGCATTTGCAACTGTTTGTTATTGTTTTATTTGACTTTTTTAATGCTTACTTGGCTTATTAGGTCTAATATTAATAGTAGGAGACTGATTTTCAGTTATCGCTTTGAACCTATTTGGGCGTTTCAGGGGGTGAAATATGAGTATATTTGAGCATTACCAACAGCGCTATGAAAAAAAACTAGACGAAGAATATTCATTACAGGAGTTTTTGACAATCTGCAAAAAGGATCGGAACTCTTATGCATCCGCAGCAGAAAGATTGCTGCTAGCAATTGGAGAACCAGAGGTTGTCGATACCTCAAAAGATCCTGTTCTTAGCCGTATTTTTTCAAACCGATTAATCTCACGTTATCCAGAGTTTAAAGACTTCTACGGCATGGAAGAGTCTATTCAGCAGATAGTCGCTTACCTTAAACATTCCGCACAAGGGCTGGAAGAGTCGAAACAGATCCTATATCTGCTAGGTCCCGTTGGTGGTGGTAAATCTTCACTTGCTGAAAAATTAAAATCTTTGATGCAGAAGATACCTATCTACATTTTAAGTGCAGACGGTGTCAGAAGTCCGGTTAATGATCACCCTTTCTGCCTATTCAACCCTGAAGAGGATGCCGAGTTACTCGAAAGTGAGTACAACATCCCCCACAGGTACCTTAAATGCATCATGTCGCCATGGGCTGTTAAGCGGTTACATGAGTTTGGCGGAGATATCTCCAAATTTAGGGTCGTTAAGGTATATCCGGCAATTTTGGATCAGATGGCCATTGCCAAAACAGAGCCTGGGGATGAGAACAACCAAGATATCTCCTCTCTCGTTGGTAAGGTGGATATAAGACAGCTGGAACATTTTGCCCAAAACGATGCCGATGCCTACTCCTACTCAGGCGCACTGTGCCGAGCAAATCAGGGCCTAATGGAGTTTGTAGAGATGTTTAAAGCGCCTATCAAGGTTCTGCATCCTCTGCTTACAGCCACTCAAGAGGGAAACTATAACGGAACTGAGGGATTATCCGCCCTTCCCTACAATGGCATGATCCTCGCTCACTCCAATGAATCTGAGTGGACCACCTTTAGAAATAACAAAACCAATGAAGCTTTCTTAGACAGGGTATATATAGTTAAGGTTCCATACTGCCTCAGAGTCACTGAGGAGATACAGATCTATAACAAGTTACTTTGTCACTCAGAGTTATCGAAAGCGCCCTGTGCCCCTGGCACCTTGGAGACACTGGCGCAGT
Organism: Shewanella nanhaiensis; assembly: GCF_019457885.1. Taxonomy (GTDB): domain Bacteria; phylum Pseudomonadota; class Gammaproteobacteria; order Enterobacterales; family Shewanellaceae; genus Shewanella; species Shewanella nanhaiensis. The sequence goes on along the minus strand of NZ_JAHZST010000034.1, from coordinate 15,458 downwards.
TTAGTGTACTTTCGAGAATGGTGGCACCAGAAAACTCCTCCATCTATTCAAAGATGCGAGTTTATGATGGGGAAAGCCTCAAAGATACCGATCCAAAGGCAAAATCCTATCAAGAGTACCGTGACTATGCTGGTGTCGATGAAGGGATGCATGGGCTTTCAACCCGTTTTTCTTTCAAGATCCTCTCTAAGGTCTTTAACTTCGATCATAGTGAGATTGCCGCTAACCCAGTACACCTTTTCTATGTTCTCGAAAGGCAGATCGAACAGGAGCAGTTCCCGTCCGATATGGCCGAGCGTTATCTTGAGTTCCTAAAAGGTTATTTAATCCCTAAATATGTTGAGTTTATCGGTAAAGAGATCCAAACAGCTTACCTCGAGTCCTACTCGGAATATGGACAAAACATTTTCGACAGGTATGTCACCTACGCTGATTTTTGGATCCAAGATCAGGAGTATCGAGATCCAGAAACGGGACAGTTATTCGATCGCTCAGCACTCAATGCCGAGCTTGAAAAGATAGAGAAGCCTGCAGGGATAAGCAATCCAAAGGATTTCCGCAACGAGATAGTTAACTTTGTGCTCAGAGCTAGAGCTAACAACGAAGGCTCAAACCCACTTTGGACCAGCTATGAGAAGCTCCGCACTGTAATAGAGAAAAAGATGTTCTCAAACACAGAAGATCTATTACCAGTTATCTCATTTAATGCTAAAACCTCAACGGATGACCAACGTAAACATGACGACTTCATCGATCGTATGATGGAAAAAGGCTATACCAAAAAACAAGTCAGACTGCTATCAGAGTGGTATTTGAGGGTACGTAAGTCTTCTTAACTTAGGGACAGGTAGGGAGCTTGCTCCCTACTATGACTTGGGAGGTGCGCATGGCGAATTTTATCGATAGACGGCTTAATGCTAAAGGAAAAAGCACTGTCAACCGTCAACGTTTCATCAATAGATATAAACAGCAGATAAAAAAATCTGTTAGCGATGCCGTGACCAGACGAAGTGTCACAGACGTCGATAAAGGTGAAAAGATTGGCATACCAACAAAAGATATCTCTGAGCCCTCATTTCATCAGGGCCAAGGTGGTGTTCGAGAGCGTGTCCACCCTGGTAATGATCAATTTACCCGAGGTGACAAGATAGAGCGCCCGCCATCAGGTGGTGGTCAAGGAGCGGGTCAAGGAGAAGCTTCAGACTCAGGCGAAGGACAAGATGATTTTGTATTTCAGATCTCGAAAGATGAATATTTAGAGCTACTTTTTGAAGATCTGGAGCTGCCCAACTTACAAAATAATCGACTCAATAAGCTCGTTGAATATCAAACCTATAGAGCAGGGTTTACCAATGATGGTGTACCGGCCAATATCAATATTGTCCGCTCACTACGCTCATCCCTTGCTCGCCGAATTGCAATGTCCTCATCGAAGAAGAAAGCGCTAAAAGAGCTTATTAATGAACTTGAGGAACTTGAAAATACTCCAGGTGCAGAAGCCGAAAGAATTCTATTTTTGAAACAAGAGATTGAGGAGTTAAAACAGAAAATTGCTAAGGTACCTTTTATTGACACCTTCGATCTTAGGTATAACAACTTTGCTAAGAAAGAGATCCCCTCCAGTCAGGCTGTGATGTTCTGCATCATGGATGTCTCTGGTTCGATGGATCAAGCAACTAAGGATATGGCGAAACGTTTTTACATCTTGCTCTATCTATTTCTTACCCGAACCTATAAAAACTTGGATGTTGTCTATATCCGCCACCATACCCAAGCTAAAGAGGTGGATGAACACGAATTCTTCTATTCACAAGAAACCGGTGGAACCATAGTCTCCAGTGCATTGAAACTGATGCATCAAATACAGAAAGAGCGTTACCCAGAGAGTGAGTGGAACATCTATGCAGCGCAAGCTTCCGATGGCGACAATTGGGCTGACGACTCCCCTGGATGTAAGACACTGCTTGAGAAAAAGCTGCTTCCAGTAGTGAGATATTTTAGCTATATAGAGATCACTAACCGCGCTCATCAAACACTTTGGCGAGAATATGAAAGCTTGCAAAAAAGCTTTGATAACATAGCTGTACAACATATAAAGCAAGCCGAAGATATCTACCCTGTATTTAGAGAACTCTTTAAAAAGCAAGCTGTTTAGGGGGCGTTATGGATAACAAGAAAAAAAGAACACCGCTAGACGATGGGCCTGATTGGACCTTCGATCTTCTTCAAACCTACTTAACCGAAATCGAAAAGGTAGCGGCTCATTACAAACTCGACTCCTACCCCAATCAAATAGAGGTGATAACCGCTGAACAGATGATGGATGCCTACGCAGGAATAGGTATGCCAATTGGCTATACCCATTGGTCATTCGGTAAAAAGTTCATTGAAACAGAGCAGAGCTATAAGAGAGGTCAAATGGGCCTCGCTTATGAGATAGTGATTAATTCAGATCCCTGTATCGCCTATCTTATGGAAGAAAATACTATCACAATGCAGGCATTAGTGATGGCTCATGCCAGCTTTGGCCATAATAGCTTCTTTAAAAATAACTATCTTTTCAAAACATGGACAGATGCCAGTTCCATCATTGACTACCTTGTATTCGCTAAAAAGTACATCAGTCAATGCGAAGAGGTTCACGGTGCTGAAAAGGTGGAACTCATTATCGACTCCTGTCACGCACTGATGAATTACGGTGTGGACAGGTACAAACGTCCCAGTGAGATCTCTTTTAAAGAGGAGCAACTAAGACAGAAAGATCGTGAAGAGTACTTGCAAAGTCAAGTCAACGACCTCTGGCGCACTATCCCTCTAAATCAAAGTGATGCAAAAGAGAAGCCCAGATCTCATTTTCCCGAAGAGCCTCAGGAGAATATTCTCTACTTTATTGAAAAGCATGCACCGCTGTTAAAACCTTGGGAGAGGGAGATTGTTCGAATCGTACGAAAGATGGGACAATATTTCTATCCACAAAAACAGACTCAAGTGATGAACGAGGGTTGGGCAACCTTTTGGCACTACACCATACTCAACCACCTTTATGATGATGGTTTAGTCACAGATCGTTTTATGATGGAGTTTTTGCAAAACCACACCAATGTGGTCGCACAGCCAAGCTACAATAGCCCCTACTATAGCGGTATTAACCCCTATGCATTAGGTTTTAATATGTTTGTCGATATCAGACGAATATGTGAAGACCCTACAGAGGAGGACAAACGTTGGTTCCCCGATATTGCAGGCAGTGACTGGCTTGAAACCCTGCATTTTGCCATGCAGAATTTTAAAGATGAGAGCTTTATCAGCCAATACCTATCACCAAATATTATTCGCCAATTTAAGCTCTTTGGTGTACTAGATGATGATAAAAAAAACTACCTGTCCGTATCAGCTATACATGATGATCAAGGCTATAAAGATATACGTCAGATGCTATCGCAGCAGTATAACCTGTCCAACTTAGAGCCTAATATTCAAGTACAGAATGTTGAAGTGAAAGGAGATCGATCCCTTACCTTAAGATATATTCCAACAAATCGTGTCCCTCTGGCAAAAAGCCGACATGAAGTTGTAAAGCACCTGCATCGACTCTGGGGTTTTGATGTGAGGTTAGAGGAGCTAAATCTAGACGGTGAGCGAACGGTAATAGCCGCCTGCCCCGATCAGGAAGATGAAGAGGAATCTTAAAAGGGTTAGCAATGAACATAAAAAAAGCGCCATTAGGCGCTTTTTTTATGTAATAACACAATACAATTAAGCGTATGTGAAATCTACGTGCTCGATAAGAGGCTTGAATGCGTGACGTTGCATAGCTTTTACACTCACTTTAACATCAGAACCGTCTAGGTTGATTGTTAATGTGCTTGTGTAAAAATCTTCATTCTCTTGAATGTTGATGATATCTTTATGGTCAAAAACAATAGCAACTGGCTCTTTACCTGGACCATAGATAACTGCAGGAACTTTGTCAGCATGACGTAGGCGGCGGCTCGAACCTTTCCCGATTTCAGTACGGACTTGTGCAGCGATAGTGTAAGACATGTTTTTCTCACTTAATTAAATTAGTTTCAGTTTGTCTCCATTTTCGACCAATGAAGACGCATTTATTGCGGGCGAATACTACCACATACTGTTATGCCTAACAAACTATTAAGTCGCTAAAAATGGGATATTCTTCTCATTACCAAGTTCGCACAGGTCCTGTATCGACATGGATAAAACCTGAGCGAGGGTAATACCCTACGCCACCGAGCTTTAGCTCTATCGCTGCATCACGTAGATCGCTCAAATTAACATTAGGAAGTGCAATATCCATCGCCATCCCTTTCATATGGTAGCTTTTCTTAGCAACACCATTACTTTTCGATGCTAACATCGCATTTGTCTTTGGAGAGCGATACCCTGAAATCACGTTAAAATCCTCCTCCACATTGAGCGACAGTTTTAACTTAAACAGAAGATCGTATAAACGCTTATCCATTGGAGCAGACTCATTACGTCTATGATCTCTCAATGTATGGCTAAATTCAGATAAGGTTTTCTCTTGATAGTTTCCATCAATCCAATAGCTACCGAAACCTCGTTCGCCAGTATGGAGATTATTAAAGCCTAAGCTACGTACACCGGTTGTTGAACGACTTGCTTGTACTTTGGAAGGAATAACGGAAAACATTGCAACACCACTAAGGCCAAGCAACAACTGCCTACGAGTAGGACAAACTAAGGACACACTACCACCACTGACTACTTTTTAAACACGAATGCGGACAAAGTAAACTGAAAGATATGGGAAATCAAGTTAACCTTAATAAAGATTTGATGTATCAAAAAAGCCTCAAAAATTAATTCTGTATTGAGGCAAGCTTAGGCATTGAATTCTGGTGATAAATATCATTACGAAATTGTGCAAGTCCAGATTCATCCATCCATGCGGTCCAATAGACCAGATGAACAGCGAGGAAGTTATCGAACGCAAACCACTGGGTTTTGTCCCTTTCAGTTTGAAGATCTACCCATGTTTGTTTATCACTCACCAAATTAGAAGCCAACCAATTTGCTAATGACTCAACCTTTTCAACCCGAATACAGCCAGAAGAGAGCGCTCTATTGCTCTCCTCGAATAGGGCTTTGTCATAAGTGTCATGAAGGTAGACATTAAATTCATTTTTAAAGTAGAACTTATAACGACCTAAAGTGTTATCTTTTCCTGGTTTTTGCACTAAACGGTATGGAAATCTGCCTCCCGCTAACATTTGCCACTCTTCAGGTGACTTTACAATCTCATCACCCGCAGAGTTGAAGACATCAAAGTTATGTTCACTGATATAAGCACCATCTTGACGAACTTTAGGTAATAGGTCCCTTCTTAGCAGCTTTCTCGGTACCCGCCAGCTTGGGTTAAGTACCATGTTAGAGATATAGCTGCTTAACCTAGGAGTTTGACGGTATGGTTTCCCCACGATCACTCTTGACTCTAATTGAACTTGTCCCTTATCCACTAATACCATCTCAAAAGCGGGGATGTTCACTAACAGAAACCTTGGACCAATCGTCGAGAGATAACTTGACTTACTGATAAAGTTTTCAGCGAGTAAAGCCGCCCTTTTTTTGGGCGTTAAATTAAGCCATCTTAATGTTTCCGGCCCAATCACCCCATCCTGCTTTAGCCCGTGACGACGCTGAAAGTTCAAGACCCCTCTTACAAGATCTGCTGTCATTACGCTATTGTCTGGATCCAAAAAGTTGAGATCCCCTAGCCACTTTAATCTACGACCTATCAGCTTAACAGCTGGATTCACATCCCCCTCTTTCAACCAAATATCTAACACTAATGGTTGCCAGTTTTCAGTTTGTTCAACCCAAAGCAGATAGCGAATGCGGTTGCTAATAGGAAGGTAGTCAGAAGAGCTAGGTTCCAACAAAATCACATTACGATATAGATCATCACTTCCCCCCTCTCCACGGCTCTGGATATTTACAGAGCGCCAGAAATTGGCGACCTCGAGTTGAATATCATTGATAAGATCAAGTTGCTCCTCTTCAAACTCCTGAGTAAGCAGCCGATTATATTTAGAAAAAGATGGGTCAATTAAACTAATAAGCTGAACTTGGTATCTAAGCGCATTCATTGCAGCAGAAGTTTTGTCTAACGCCAATACACAGGGAGTAGCACACAATTGAATGAATAGTGCCATAATGACATATCTAATCCTATTCCCTTTATGCATAGTACAGCCTCCCCATGTTACCTATTACACTAGAGAGGTGAATAAAGGTTTTCGCATCTAATGAATGGGCGTAAATAAAGTTTACCCTTGGAAGGTAAATAATGCCAAAGCTCTATTTTAGCTAAAGTACTCAGAACGGCACCTTCGCAGACTCTGTCAGTCGTACTCAAAGCTATCTCAGAAAAAGAAATAACGTTTTTTCGGATACTTAACATCCCCTAATCATTTAGCGACACCTCAATAAAACTTCTATCAGCCACTCATTTACAAATCAAACGTTATAAACAAGAGTAACGAGGGGTTTAGCTTTGGATACAAAAAAGCCCCGACTAATGTCGAGGCTGAATGTCATCTTAATGATGGTACCCGAGGCCGGACTCCAATCCCTGTAACAGTCGGCACGTATACTTCAACGGCGCGAGGGATTTTAAATCCATACAGTACAGCTAATCACGATTCAGGTACAAAAAAGCCCCGACTAATGTCGAGGCTGAATGTCATCTTAATGATGGTACCCGAGACCGGACTCCAATCCCTGTAACAGTCGGCACGTGTACTTCAACAGCGCGAGGGGTTTTAAATCCATACAGTACAGCTAATCACGCTTCAGGTACAAAAAAGCCCCGACTAATGTTGAGGGGCTCCAATGTCATCTTAATGATGGTACCCGAGGCCGGACTTGAACCGGCACGCTTATTCAGCGAGGGATTTTAAATCCCTTGTGTCTACCGATTCCACCACTCGGGCAAACTCGTTGATTTTGACGATACGTATTATCGGTAGTTAATACTGCTCAGTTATAGTAGAAAACTACTCAACCAAACTCATCAATATCTTAATATGGAGGCGCGACCCGGAGTCGAACCGAGATCGACGGATTTGCAATCCGCAGCATAGCCATTCTGCCATCGCGCCAATAAATTCCTCTTTGAACAACTAAGCTAATCAATGTCGTCTTCAGAAGATGTGGCTACTTTAACTGATTTCAAAAATGAGTCAATACTAAGGTTTATCTTTCTTATTCAAATGGTTAAAAACCAATCCGCGCAGTTTACTTTACATTCATAATGCTTGCTAGTTAAGCAAAGGTTCATTCTCAGCACCAATCACCAGAATATGGACTCCACCATATTTTCTATTGCACACAAAAAAGCCCCAACTAATGTTGAGGCTTCAATGTCATCTTAATGATGGTACCCGAGACAAGACTTGAACTGGTCGCCTCTTATTAAGAGTAGCGAGGGATTTAGGCTGGTTCATAAAAGCTTGGTACAAAAAAGCCCCGACTAATGTCGAGGCTTCAATGTCATCTTAATGATGGTATCCGAGACAAGACTTGAACTGGTCACCTCTTATTAAGAGTAGCGAGGGATTTAGGCTGATCCATAAAAGCTTGATACAAAAAAGCCCCAACTAATGTTGAGGCTTGAATGTCATCTTAATGATGGTATCCGAGACCAGACTTGAACTGGTCGCGTCTTATTAAGAATAGCGAGGGATTTAGCCTGATCCATAAAAGCTTGATACAAAAAAGCCCCAACTAATGTTGAGGCTTCAATGTCATCTTAATGATGGTACCCGAGGCCGGACTTGAACCGGCACGCTTATTCAGCGAGGGATTTTAAATCCCTTGTGTCTACCGATTCCACCACTCGGGCAAACTCGTTGATCTTGATGATATGTATTATCGGTAGTTAATACTGCTTAGTTATAATAAAAAATACTTAACCAAACTCATCAATATCTTAATATGGAGGCGCGACCCGGAGTCGAACCGAGATCGACGGATTTGCAATCCGCAGCATAGCCATTCTGCCATCGCGCCAATATTTGTACGATTGGAGCGAACCTTCTCTAATAAAGAGTGGTTCGAACCGCCTCTTCATATAAACAAGAAGCTATTCCCTGCCAAAAATTTATCTTTTCAATAAAATTTTGGAGCGACATATCGGGTTCGAAAAAAATTACCGATATCCTATAGCTAGGTATCGCGCACTTGACTTTATTAAAGAGTCAACTGAGCTAATGTCGCAAATCTTTGTAAGATTGGAGCGACATATCGGGTTCGAACCGATGACCTATACCTTGGCAAGGTATCGCTCTACCAACTGAGCTAATGTCGCAAATCTTAACTATCAATCAGAACTACTTAACAAGCTTTCCCCTGACTGCGGAATGGCATTCTACCGATTTAATGCCAAGAGTCAATTGCATATTTCACAATAAACGACTGCTTGAACACTAAATGGGCTTTTTGCATTTTAATTATTCGATTCAGCAGTTAAATCACTCCAAGCTGCCATGATATAACTCATCATTGACCAGAAAGTCAGTACGGCAGCAACATAAAACAGAGCATAAGCTGCATAAGTGATTAAATCGTTAGGGTGCCAAATTAACCCTGTAATGGCGGTCATCTGCGCAGCAGTTTTGTATTTTCCAATCCAAGAGACTGCCACCGAACCGCGCTTACCAATTTCAGCCATCCACTCTCTTAATGCAGAGATCACGATCTCTCTACCAATCATAAACAGAGCTGGAAGGGTCATCCAAATACTGTTGTACTCGGCAACTAAAAGCACCAACGCCGTAGTGACCATAATTTTATCGGCTACTGGATCGAGGAAGGCACCAAAGCGAGTCGACTGCTTTAACTTTCTGGCGGCATAACCATCGAGAGCATCTGTCACTGCTGCCAACCAAAATACGAATGCCGCAAAAAAAGGCGACCAAGAGTAAGGCAGGTAAAAAATAACAACAAACACAGGCAATAAAAACAACCTGAACAAAGTTAACGCGATAGGTATATTAAACGGCATGAGAAAACCAAAAATTTTAAAAGCAGCGCCAATCTTGCCTTAATTTTATGACCCCCGCAATGAATCATGTATCGTTTGTGCCATTTCTACGCTAATACCGGGTACTTTTGCTAATTCAGACACACTGGCACCTTTTACTTCCTGAATTCCACCTAAATATTGCAGTAGTGCTTTACGGCGTTTAGGCCCAACACCGGTGATGGACTCTAACGTTGAGGTGTTACGCGTTTTTTGACGTTTATTACGATGGCCAGTTATGGCAAACCGGTGAGACTCATCTCGAATGTGTTGAATAAGGTGTAGCGCACCTGAATCTGCAGGCAGCGTGAAGGATTGCTCATTCTCTCCATAGATGAGTGTTTCTAAACCAGGCTTTCTGCCCTCTCCCTTCGCAACGCCAATAAGAAGAGGCGCAACATCTAAATTAGCAAACTTTTCGTCAACCACTTTCTGAGCAATCCTGAGCTGCCCTGTTCCACCATCGATAAATAAGATATCAGGCACCTTGCCACTCTTTTCAATATTATCGAATCGCCTTGTCAAGGCTTGCTTCATTGCCGCGTAATCATCACCTGGGGTTATTCCACTGATATTGTATCTACGATACTCAGCTTTATTCGGGCCTTCTCGGTTAAAAACCACACAAGAAGCAACCGTGCTCTCCCCCATCGTATGGCTAATATCAAAACACTCCATCCGAGTTACCGCTTTACTGACCTCTATCGCCTCCTCCAAAAGAAGGAAACGCTGCTCAACGGTACTTTTATGTGACAGGCGCGTGTTCACAGCATTCGTTGCATTGGTTAATGCGAGTTTTAAAAACTTGGCACGTTCACTTCTTACTTTGGTTTTGATCTCAACTTTTTTATCAAGCGCGCTCTGTATCGCATCGACTAAAACAGGCAGATCTGCGAAATCATGGCTTAAGAGAACCTCTTTAGGTACGGTTCTTTGGCTGTCAGCATTAAGATAAAACTGCAACATAAATGAGCTTAGCACTTCATCAAGCTCTGTTTGTGCAGGCACTTTAGGGTAGTAACTTCGACTGCCGAAAATTTTTCCGTCGCGAATAAAGAGCAGATGGAAACAGGCAACGCCTGAAGCATAATAAGCACCAATAACATCCATATCTCCGGAGGTATGTGACACTTCCTGCTGCTCAGCGACCCTTCTTAGTGCGGAGATTTGATCTCTAAAACGCGCCGCTTGCTCATACTCTAACATGTGAGCTGCGTTCTCCATTTTTAGTACCAACTCAGACATCACCTGCTGATCCCGCCCTTTAAGAAATAAGCTTGCAAGTTTTACTTGGGCCGAATACTCCTCATCACTTATCTTAGCCACACAGGGAGCACTGCAACGGCCAATTTGGTATTGCAAGCAGGGTCTAGATCTCGCTTTATAATACACATCTTCACACTGCCTAATCGGGAAGATTTTCTGCATCAAGTGCAAACTCTCTCTAACCGCGCCCCCATTAGGATAGGGCCCAAAGTAACTCCCTTTATGGCGTTTAGAACCTCTATGGTAGGCAAGCCTTGGGTGTTTATGGTGGCTAAGCAAGATATAGGGGTAAGACTTATCATCTCGAAGTAACACATTATATCTGGGCATATACTGCTTGATATAATCATTTTCGAGTAACAAGGCATCGGTTTCACTGTGCGTTACCGTCACATCAATATTGGCAATATGTGATACCAGCGCGTGGGTTTTTACATTAGGCAAATTTTTTCTGAAATAGGAGGTGAGCCGCTTCTTTAGATCCTTAGCCTTGCCAACGTAGATAACCGTCTCTTCACTGTCGTACATTCTGTACACACCTGGTGATGAAGAGACGCTTTGTAAAAATGCTTTTGAATCAAACTGAGACAAGATATGTTCCAAATAAGCAAGGAGTTAAAACTGACCTGTGTCTAACATTTTATAACGGATGGCCAAACGAGTAAGCTCAACATCACCACTTATTCCAAGCTTGGCAAATAAGCGATAGCGATAACTATTAACGGTCTTAGGACTTAAATTAAGTTGCTCGGAAATATCATTCACTTTCTCACCATTGGTGATCATCATCATGATCTGCAACTCACGTTCGGAGAGTGTCTTAAAAGGGTTATCTTCTGTCTGATTAAACTGACTCAGCGCCATCTGCTGTGCAATTTCAGGTGATAAGTACCGCTGTCCATGGGCGACTTGCCTAATAGCTTGTAACACCTCAGGTGGTGTCGCGCCTTTCGTTAGATAGCCAGATGCTCCAGCTTGCATCACCTTAGTTGGGAAAGGATCTTCAGTATGAATGGTCAAGACAATAATTTTTGCATGAGATTGGTAACGAAGAATTTTCCTTGTGGCTTCCAAACCACCAATTCCCGGCATATTCATATCCATCAAAATAACATCGGCTTCATTATTTCGACTCCACTGAACAGCGGTTTCTCCATCTCCAGCCTCACCTACGACTTTAATACCACGCTCATCTTCAAGAAGGCGCCGTATTCCGGTTCTAACTAATTCATGATCATCGACTAAATATACAGAAATCAAATCTAACCTACCCTAGATGTAATGCGATGAACCTAACCGATCCAACATCGTATTTAAAGGTAATTTAGCCCATAAAGGAGCAATAGGAAAGCGCTATTTGCCATAACCTAACGTAATGAATTATAAGTAAACAACTTATTAGTTCTTAACAATCATTACTTTGACAAACCACAGAAAAGTAATGAATAAAATATGCAGAAGTTAAGACTACAATCTTCACCATATAAAGAGGTCAAGATATAGACACGTTCACCCTAAAACAGAAATAGCACAAAAATTAAAAACTTTAAAAAGAGGAACCCTAGGGTTCAACAAACTATCTTGAAACGAAAAAGCCCCAAGTATCTCTACTTGGGGCTTCATCTAAGTATGGCGGAGGGATAGGGATTTGAACCCTAGATGGGCTATAAACCCATGCCGGTTTTCAAGACCGGTGCATTCGACCACTCTGCCATCCCTCCGAACGAGCGATATAATAGCCCCAGTTTTTTAGGCTGTAAACCACTATCTGATGATCCTTGTTTTGTATGTTTATTTGATAATCAATTTCACTCAGTGAAAACTTAGACGGTACAGGACAAAAATCGATATTTTTAACGACAACTCTATTGTCTTGAATATGTGCGAAGGGTAACTAGTAAAAAATAAGATTTCTTTCAAAAGCAAAAAACCTGACATCTTTCGATATCAGGCCTCTTTTAATATGGCGGAGGGATAGCTGATTTAAATAATAGGAACCCTAGGGTTCAACTAAGTATCTTGAAACGAAAAAGCCCCAAGTATCTCTACTTGAGGCTTCATCTAAATATGGCGGAGGGATAGGGATTTGAACCCTAGATGGGCTATAAACCCATGCCGGTTTTCAAGACCGGTGCATTCGACCACTCTGCCATCCCTCCGAACGATGCGCATGATATAAGTATCCTTGAGCCTTGTAAACCACTTTCCACAATAATGCAGTGAAACGGCTAATCTTAACGCACATAGTCTAATTGAACTCAGTAGAGACAGAAATGAATTCATTTATTTAACTCACGGTTCAATAAATTGAATTTGGCCATCAAACAAGCTGTGCTAATATCTGCTTATTATTAAACAAACAATCATTAAGTAGCACCTGCTATATGAATTCAAACGTCATACCTGTTTCTGCGCTGTCTCCGCAATACAAGCTCCCAACCATCTCCGAGCTTACGCATACCAATCAAACTTTACTGCTAGGCCAAGAGAGAGTATCAAACGCATTCGAACTGCTTACGATGACAGCAAATCAACATATGTACCTAGCTGACTTTGCAGGCGTTGATAGACTTGAGTTCATTAAAAGCCTTGTTGGTATTCAAGAAAAACAAACTTACCAATACCTTTCAGGGAATATAAAACGCTCAGATCTGTTAGGTCGATTCGACGAGCGTAAACAGGACTCAATGGCTGAAAACCCTATATCAGGTGCGCTTGCCAATAATCACTACCTGTTTATTTGTGCGGAATCATTATGGAAAAGAGAGGGGCTTTGGGACCTGCTTTTAGATATCTTATCTAAAAAAGAGTATAAAGTTCATTCATCACTTGCAGCGACTCCCCTTGAATGTAAAATCATTCTCGTTGGAAGCAGTATGCAATACAGTGTTAGTTGGGTTGAAGAGAGCAGGTTCCCACACCTATTCCCAATTTTAGGTGAGATGGTCAATGAGCTCGACCTAAATCATTCATCAGAGTCTGAATATGCAACCTGGCTAAAAGCAGTTGCAGCTACGGTTGATGCTGAACTTGAGCAATCTGCCCTAGCCCCACTGTTTCAATACTGTGCACGACTTGCCGATCATCAGCAAAGGTTCTCCTTGCTGTCTGCTCAAATAGGGCAAATGCTTGCACAAGCTAAGGCTTACGGCCGCTCAAAACAGATCTCAGCTCAGAGTTTCCAATACGCATTAAAACAGTACCAGCAGCGTCACAATGCCTCTGAAATGCTATCAGCTCAAAACTTCGATGATAAGTTTATTAGCCTGCCGACCGATGACTATATGGTGGGGCAAATTAACGGCTTAACAGTCCTAGATACCGTTGAGTATTGCTATGGTGAACCGGCCAGAATCACGGCATCCGTCCACTATGGTGACGGTGAAGTCGCCGATATTGAGCGAAAATCAGAGCTGGCAGGCAATATTCATGCTAAAGGCATGATGATCCTATCGTCATGCCTTTATCGTATTTTTGGTAAAGACGCCCCACTTCACCTCAATGCCAACATTGTGTTTGAACAATCCTATCAAGAGATAGATGGTGACAGTGCCTCTCTAGCAGAGTATTGCAGTTTAATCTCAGCCATCACAGAAAAACCTATTGACCAAGGTATTGCGGTGACTGGAGCATTAGATCAATTCGGCCATGTTCAGGCTATTGGTGGCGTTAATGAAAAGATTGAAGGCTTTTATAATCTATGTGAGCGCCGCGGCCTAACAGGAAGACAAGGTGTCATTATTCCAAGTTCAAACACACAACAACTGAACCTCACTCACAATATTATCGAAGCGATAGAAGCAGGTAAGTTTCACCTTTACGGTATTGAGCATATTGATGAAGCAGTTGAGCTATTAATGAATATGAAGGCTGGTGTACCTGATGAGAGTAATAACTTTCCTGACGACTCTCTCTATGGTCTGGTACAAGATAGATTGGCTCGTTTAGCCGGTTACCAAGAGGAGGAGAGTGGATTTTTCGCCAAACTCCTCGAAAAAATGAAATTTTCCAGCTGATCGGAGTTGTTTAGCTTACACGTGTTCGCTAATCTTGGCTCCTAAAATTGCTGGAGTAAAGTATAACAATGAGTAAAGCAAACAGTTTCAACAAAGAAGACCTCATCGCCTGTGGACATGGTGAACTATTTGGAGAGCACTCACCTCGCCTTCCTATAGACAATATGTTGATGATAGATCGTATCACTAAGATTAATGCTGATGGCGGAGAGTTTGGTAAAGGTGAAATTGTAGCTGAACTCGATATCAATCCCGAGCTATGGTTTTTTAAATGTCACTTCGATGGCGATCCGGTTATGCCTGGTTGCCTTGGTTTAGACGCATTGTGGCAACTCGTTGGCTTCTTCTTAGGCTGGGAAGGTGCTGAAGGTAAAGGGCGTGCACTGGGAGTTGGAGAGGTTAAGTTTACGGGTCAGGTATTACCTGATGCCAAGAAAGTGACATACAAACTCACCGTTAAGCGCAAAGTCTACCGTAAATTAGTCATGGGTATTGCCGATGCAGTCATGGAAGTAGATGGCCGTGAGATATACAGTGCAACCGATCTTAAGGTGGGAATATTTAAAGACACATCCAGTTTTTAACACGGTTCTTTAAAGAAAACTCATAAAAATGCCCTCAAGACTCTGCTCTAACTACCTCTATATAGAGAGCAAAGAGTTGCGAGGGCAATCACGACTCTATTTGTTAAATAGACCACTCAGTCGGCCATCGACCCCCTCTCGCCAACCTCCTAGCCAATGTGACTTAGAGTCAAGTGTTGAATAAGGACAATTTTCCTTTGAGCGGCCGCCAACTCCAGCTTGGAATCCCTTCGAAAAAGCTCTATCTAAACGATCTCTTTTTTGTCTCTTCATGCAAAAATCCTCTGATCTAGGTACAAAGAAGCAATGGCTTCACATACTATGAATAGAACTTTTTCAGACCAAAATCAATCAAAAATTAATCAATTTTTGCGGTTATTTTTTAAACCATTGAGTTTTTAAGTAAAGAATCCACCTTCTGAAGAAGGTGGCTTTGCATTAGCCCCCTAAAAGGGGGCGTTGTCTACTTCAAATCTAATTGCGGCTGCTCCTGTTTTTCAACCTTTTCTTGATGCCTTACATATC
>NZ_JAHZST010000033.1 GCF_019457885.1 Shewanella nanhaiensis | reverse complement strand
CCATCGATCTGCTTGCTAACAGCAGCGATGTTGACACCACCGATAACCTCAGTGTCAGCGACGTGACTGAAACCAGTGGCAATGACGCCAGCGGCGTCGTCCTAGTGGGCAATGTCTTCACCGTCACACCTAATGCCTATGACTACTTAGCCGTGGGTGAGAGTGTTGAACTGACCTACACCTATAACGTGATTGACAGCAATGGCGGCGTGACCCCTACCACTGCCACCATCATCATTGAAGGCCGTAACGACAACCCAGCAATCCAATCGACCACCAGCACTCGTGTTTCTGAAGAGGGATTTGCTGATGGTCTTGTTGATAGTATTGGTGATACCGACACAACTGACTCTGTTACAGCAAGTGGCACTATCAGCATTGAGGATGTTGACGGCGATGCACTGACAGTTGCTCTTTCAGGCCCTTCTGGCCTCACCTCTGGTGGGGAAACGGTACACTGGTCTTGGGATGCAGATTCCCAGACGCTAACTGGCTTCATTGGCACTGTAGGCGAAGATTCATATCAAGCCATTATGACTGTCGCTCTTAACGCTCCAGCGAACAATGCTCCTGGTGATTGGAGCTACGCAGTAACCCTTCTTGCACCAGTGGATCACTCAAATACGGCAGTTGAAGATGATCTGTCGCTTAACTTCGGTGTTGATATTTCTGACGGAAACGGTGGTTCAACTAGCGGTAACTTCACCGTCACCATTGAAGATGACTCAGTAGCATTTTCGACTGTCAATTTAGTAGCAGATAATGCCATCGGTATCTATAACGGCTCTCTTGTCACAAACGGTGCAGATAACAACTATAGTGCCGATCTCACTGACAATATTAGCGGCTGGAATGGTACAACAACGACGTTTGCAGACTCAGGGATCACGGCAGGTGGCTTAATTGTCTTCTATTATGTCGATCCCGCTGACCCTAGTATCTTAATTGCATACTCAGATACAAGTGCAACGCCATCAGAATATGATGCGAGTAATCCAGATCAATCCATCATCTTTACTCTTACAGCTAACCCTAATGATGATAGCTACCAGATAGACGTAGCTCAGTCTATCGATAGTACAGAGACCATTGCTGTCGCAAATGTTGATGGTGGACTCGGCGGAAATACCTATGCCGCCTATATCTCATTAGGCACAAGCGGCTATGTCATCGATAATGACATCAATGATGTACCTGCTGGTAATGAACTTGCTGTTACCTTAACAGCAAGAGATGCCTCTGGCGCTATTACTGTTAATGGTAATAGTAACTCCTTCGGTAGCGGCAACGCTTGGGTAGATAGTGGCGAGACTTTCGTTATCGATTACGCCAACGATGTCGCTTCTGCTGCTGTGAATTTTAGTGGTGCAACCACTGTTTATTTCAAAGCTTTTGATGCTGCTGGTAACCTTCTAGGTGAGGGAACTCTGACAAGTGGAGAAACAATCGGAAATATGGGTTCTATCAGCTATATAGAGCTGACAACCATAAATTCAGATACAGATAACCGCTTCCAATATAACGGTACAACAGCTGAAAATATTGTCAGCTCAACAGAGGATGTACAGCTCGACTTGGCCGTGACTGTCATCGACAGTGACGGAGACAGTAGCAGCGGCAATCTGGTTATCGACTTAAATGCACCGGATACAACCTCTACAGGTCCAACTGCACTGCAAAGTAGTGTACTTTCCACGCTAAGCGAGACCGATCTTCTCAATCATGGTACTGAACAAGATCTACAAACACTGAGCTTTAAAGCTGGTTCAGACTCACTTAATGCTTTCCAGTTTGGCAATACTCATGATATCTCAGTCGATGGGATCAACGCGAATATCTTCTGGGATCTCAACTCTTCAGGCCAGTTAGTTGGTACTGTAATGGGGAAAGAGGCTATTACCCTGACTCTTAACTGGAGCAGTATTGACAGTGGTGCAACTGGCGATGTTATTGTCACAGCTGAGCTTCTTGAAGATTTCCCGCACAATATCAACCTCGATAGCCTCTCAATCACAGGTATTGAAGTAATAGCGGTCGATGGTTCAGGTAACACGGCAAACTCTACCGTTAATGTGAATGTAGAGGATCATAACTTCGCACCTGAGTTTTTATCAGGAACTGACACTGACGCCTCGCAAGTTAACGACGATGTTTACGCCTTCAATAGCGTAAACAATAACTCTGGTGTAGGTACAGTAGTCGGTACAGTCGTCGCCGATGACCTAGATTCCATTGGTTCTCTGCAATATAGCTTTGAAGATGGCTCTTTAGTTAGTGGTATTTTTACCATTGATGCTGACACAGGTGAGATTACCCTTAATCAAGCCATTAATAGTAGCTCCAACAGCGACTATACATTTAACGTGTTAGTCACTGATGAAAACGACCTAACCGATACCGCAGTAGTTAATGTAAACATTAACACTGTAGATGCTAATGATGATCGAACTGGTGAAGCCTACTCAGCAAGTTCCAGCTCAGAACTTGGATGGCTGATCCCAGAAGTTAATGGACAAGCGCTATTTACCATTACCGCAAGGGATGCTGATGGTACTGCTGGGAACGTTTATATTGAATCAGGTTCAAATAAGCTAGGTATATCAGGCACGCCTAGAACCAGTGGCGCAACCGCAGAGCAGATTGAGTTCAACGCTGAAACCGGCGAATCTGAAGGGATCATCTTTAACTTTAATGGTCTAGTTAATGCAGCCACTTTCAACGTCAGTAACATGTTCCATACAGAGGAAGGCGGTGAACAAGGTGTTTGGAAAGCCTATTATCAAGGCCAGCTTGTGGCTATGGAAACCTTCAAAACAGTTGGAAGTAATAGCGGTGAATTCACTATAGACACAGGTAATATCGTATTTGATACCTTAGTGTTTGAAGCGACTTATACTGTTGATGAAGAGTCCCAATCAAACCCTGGGGGCGACTCTTCAGACTACTTCCTCACATCAATCTCCGTCTCCGGGCCTGCACTTGGTGGTGATGCTCTGGTTGTAAATGAGGGTGGCGTGCTGACAGCATCATCAATCGAAGATAACCTGTTATCCAATGATACAGATTTAGATCATGATGAGACTGGCCATAACCATGAACATGCAGACTCCTTCTCCATTACAGCTGTTAATGGTCAAGCGCTTCCTGCAGATAACATTATCATGCTAGATAGTGGCGCTAAGTTAACCATCTATGCTGATGGCACTTATAGCTACGATACCAACGGTGCCTTTGCCTCTCTCAATGCAGGAGAGCTAGATACCGATACCTTTACCTATACCATCACTGATGAGTTCGGAGCTACCGACACTGCAACTGTCACGATTAATATCATAGGCAGCAATGCTGAGCCCGTAACGGCTGATAGCCAAGTCAGTGGGATTGAAGATACGGCGCTCATACTCCAATGGAGTGACTTTGCAATCACTGACAGTGATAGCTCAACACCTGAGCTTGCCATTAACATCACTCAAGTGCCAAATAGCCAAAACGGAACGCTAGAGTACTTCAACGGCAACTCTTGGGTCGCAGTAACAGCACAAGTATTACTTACTGCAGCCATGTTTGATGCAAACCAAGTGCGCTTCACCCCTGCCAATAACCAAGCTGATGGCGGTGACACAGCGACGGGGAGCGGCAACCAAGGCGCCGCCCTTGCTCAGTTTGACTTTGTGGTTACCGATGGTTCATCAACCAGTGACAGCGCAACTATCACCATCAACATAGATGCCAGAGCCGACGAGCCTACTCTGCTAGCCTCTTCTGATAGTGTTGAGTGGGTTAATAAGGTTGTCAGTAATCAGCTCCCAACAGGAGAGATAGTGACAGGGCAAGATGTGCTCGGCAATGTGATTGAAAATATCGTAACCGGTAGCCATGGCACAGATCAAAACGACCTAATTGTTGGCGAGGCAGATCTCGTTAGCATGTTAACCGGTGGTGAAGGCGATGATGTATTGATTGGTGGTAATTTAGGCGACAGCTTACATGGTAATGCAGGTAATGATCTCTTTATCGGCGGTGGCCAAAATGACTCCATCTATGGTGGTAGCGGCATAGACACTGCGGTTTATAGTGGTAACTTTGCCGAATACACTATCACTAACCACTTTGATCATGCAGAAGAACCATACCTATTGATCAATGACAGCCTAAACCGAGATGCTAGCTCAGTAAACACTGCAAATCTCGATGCTGGCGATCACCTTTATGAAATTGAGCGACTTATCTTTGCCGATGGCGTCTATATGGTTAACCCTGATGGCACGCTCACTCAAGTACAAACTCAAGAGCTATCTCTCGATATAGAGGCCTCGCTAACCGATATCGATACCAGTGAGACCTTGTCCAATATCATTATCGATAATGTCCCTGAGGGAGTTTATCTATCAGCTGGCAGTTACTTAGGTAACGGAAGCTGGACACTTACCTCGCAAGAGCTCACCGACTTGAAGATGATGGTTGAAGAGGGATACTCAGGCGATTCGGAATTTGCGCTTAATGTCAGTGTCACCAGCACTGAGTCGAGCAATGGAAACTATGCCACATCAACGGTAACGCTCGATATCACATTGCGTGATTACATTAATCAAACTGGCACCAGTGGCGACAACGATATCACTGGCACAGACAACCATGAAGTGGTTGTGAGTGACGTGCAAGGGATACAGATCATTGCTGGTGAAAACTATAACATCGCCTTTATCTTCGATACCTCAGGCAGTATGAAGGGCAGTATCACGGAGGCTAAGAACCAACTCGATACAGTCTTTGAACAGTTAACCCAAAGCATCTCGGGGAACCATTCAGGGGTCGTGAATGTATTACTCACTGACTTTGCATCTAACTCAAACTTTAGTGTTTCAGTCAATCTGGCAGATCCAAATGCACTTGCCACTCTCAAAAGTGCGGTTAGCACAATTATCGATGATGACAAAGGGATGACCAACTATGAAGCAGGCTTTGAGTCCGCTATGGATTGGTTTAACAGCGCGGGGATTGCTGATAACGGCGCAACGAACCTGACCTACTTTATCACTGATGGTAATCCTAATGATTCGATAAAAGATGAAGACCCTGATAGCTTTGCCGTTGGATACGACACCGCACTTAATGAATATATTATTCTTGGCGACTTGATCGATAGTAGCTTCAAAGAGGGCGATATCATTCAATATAATGGCCAGACGATTGTCGATCAGGATGGCACTGTATTTACTTATGGCACTTCAACTGAAATTGGTGCCTTTAAGTTTGATAAGCATGGATCTGTCAAAAGCTTCTCAGATAAAGACGCGGATGATGAAGACCAAGCTCTTCACGCTTTCAACCTGCTTGCTTCAATCTCTAATGTCGAAACAATCGGCATCGGCGGTGGTATATCTGAAGGTGATTTGGCGCTTTATGACTCTGATGGAACCGTCAGAGCTAAAATTGATGTCGACAAGCTAGCTAGTGTCATCTTAGGCTCTGAAACAGTACAGCTACAGGGTGATGATACTGTTGACGGTGCCTCAGGTAATGACATCATCTTCGGTGATCTAGTGAAGTTTGCCAACATTTCGGGGCAAGGTTATGCAGCGCTGCAAAAGTTTGTCGCATCTGAGACCCAAACCAATCCATCGGATGTATCGGTGCAAGATGTCCATGAGTTTGTTACCAGTAACCCATCACTGTTTGATACCTCGCGAACTCAAGATGGTAACGACCTTCTGAAGGGCGGAGATGGTAGTGATATTCTCTTTGGTCAAGGTGGTAATGATGAACTACACGGCGGTGCAGGTAATGATCAACTGTTTGGTGGTCATGGAGATGACAGTCTCATTGGTGGCCTAGGTGACGATATGCTCACAGGTGGTCAAGGTGAAGATACCTTTGTTTGGAACCAAGGAGATACAGGTAACGATCATATTACCGACTTCAAGATTGCAGATGACAAACTTGATCTAAGTGACCTGTTACAGGGTGTCAGCGCTGAAGAGCTGGCTTCTCATCTGGAGTTCAGCTTCGATGCAAACGGCACCACTATCGCTATCGATGTCGATAATGATGGAGATGTCGATCAACATATCACTCTAGATGGTGTGGACTTGCGAGATGAGTTTGGTCTCAGTAATGGTGAGCCAGATATGGAAGGCTCTATTATTCAGGGGCTGCTTGGAAATAACGGAGATGGCGCGTTAATCATAGATAGCACCTCATCAGGCTCAACTAGCCAGACGCAATTTTCCAACGCCTCTGAGCCAAGTCAGCAACATGAAGAGCTATCAAACTTTCATGACATACCTTAAGTGAATATCGAATTTTCTCTTAAATAAAAAACGGCCTATCTTGATAGGCCGTTTCTTTTTCTTTTCTGCTAAAGAAACAGTTTAAGCTGCGCGATATTGTCTATCTCTATGTGGGGCAAATAGGCCTTAGCTTGCTCAACTTCGCTCCTCCCAAAAGCGGGATTAAGCCACAAAGATTGGCACCCAGATAATCTTGCACCCATCACATCTGAGCTGTGACTGTCACCCACATGAAGTAACTGCACCGCGGGTATGTTTAACCTATCTAAGGCTATCTTAAACATATCCGGCGCAGGCTTCATCCGCACGCCGTTACCGGGAGAGAGAACAAAATCAAATAGAGGGCTCAATCCAATACGATCTGCATCGACATTACCGTTAGTGATCCCAACAAGCCGATACTTTTGCTTTAAATCATGCAGCATCTCTAGCACAGGCTGAGAGAGAGTAAAATCGGAGCGATATTGTAAAAAACACTGAAGCCCTTCGAGTCCACCAGCTTCGGCCTCTTTCACAGAGTAGCCTAACTGACGCAAACCAAGCGTCAGAACAGACACCCTTGCTAAGCCAGTATCATGACAAAGTTCAGGCCGCTCCTTTTGCAATTTTCGCTTTAGGGCAAACCAATCCTCTCTCTCAAACTTGCTCGTGCGTGGATATTTATGATGTAGAAAGCGAGCTAATCCAGCCTCAGCTTTCTCAATAATGGGAGAGTTATCATAAAGGGTATCATCGAGATCAAAACTGATCGCACTTATCTCTTCAGGCTTAATGTAGCAACGGATCATTCACTCTTATCCTTTTTAGCTTTCGCCGCCCTTGGGTGAGCACCGTCATACACTTTTGCCAGATGTTGAAAATCAAGACTAGTATAGATCTGAGTTGTAGAGAGGTTCGCATGTCCCAGCAACTCCTGAACCGCACGCAGATCGGCGCTAGACTCAAGCATATGTGTCGCAAAAGAGTGTCTTAATTTATGCGGGTGCACTCGCATATTTAAAGCTTGCTCCTGGCCCCATTTAGACAAACGCGCCTGAATACTTCTATGGGCTAGGCGAGTTCCTTTATTGGTGATAAATAATGCATCATGTTCGCAAGGTATTAAGCGTCGACACGCTAACCACTTATCTATCGCACCTATAGCCATCTTGCCTATAGGTAAAATGCGCTCCTTTCCCCCTTTACCCAGTACCTTCACCAGACGCTCAGAAAATTGAATATCAGAGATATTCAAAGCTGCCAACTCCGCTAAACGCAAACCTGATGAATAAAAGAGCTCCATGATCGCCTTATCTCGCAGACTCAAAGAATCATCTCCATCTATCTCGAGTAGGTGGCTCACTGAATCTGGATCCATATTTTTAGGCAGAGGCTTATTTTGCTTTGGTGCGCTAAGGTTTATCGCCGGATTAACCTGTATGACCCCTTCGCGAAGTAGAAACTCACAGAACTGCTTAACGGCGGAAAGGGTGAGCGAGAGCGAGCGAGGACTGAGTCCCCTTCTGTGTAGTTGACTCATGGCACTTTGGATCTGCTCTCGGGAAACACTCAGCCAAGATGTTGAGTCATCAAGCAGTTGGTCAACACGGTTTAACTCAAAAAGATAGTTACGAACAGTATGCTTAGACAACTGACGTTCGGCGCTAAGGTAGCTTTCGAAGTGCTGGAACCAATTAACTTCCATAGAGCTCCTTTCACGATAACTTAAAGTTTAGGCAGTAGATGATCTAACAGTTGTTTAAGCTGATCCAGTAACAAGTTATCCATCTCAGGATGAAAATGCATCGCATCTTGACTGGCAATAGCAAAAATCACCTGGCCACACTCTTCTGAAAGTCGAGACAGAGCAACGGAACCCACCTCACTGCCAAATAACCGTTTTGACTCGCTCATAGTCAGCCTGCCGAAGTAATAACCCTGACTCAGGCGCTTACTCCATATCTGCGATAACTCACTATCGATATCATGCACTGTGATAAGTCGAACATGACTAAAATGAAACTGTGTTTTTAACCCTTCAGATAACACCTGCCTAAGTTCACCTAAATCTTCGCACTTGAGCAATTTAAGTGATAACGCAGTATTAAACATGTAGATCATCTCATTGCGTGAAGCCATTCCCAGCAAAGAGGTGATCTCCTCCTCAAGTTGCTGAACTCGATTACGGAACATCTCCTGCTTGCGTTCGACTAACGAGATAGCACCACGCTCTGCGTGAGGGATCTGCATTGCCAGCAAAAGCTCTGGATAGCGATTAAAAAAATCAGGATTATCCAGCAGAAACTCTCGGATCAAGAGTTCATCGAAAGGGGCTGGAGTCTTCTCTTTTGAAGCTTTGGTCATTGAGGTATCTGTCCATCGTATACGTGTTCGGCAGGCCCAGTCATCCACAAAGGATTCCCCTCACCTTCCCAGTTTATCGTCAGTGTACCACCGGGAAGATCAACACGAACCATTTTATTCAATTTCCCCTGCAACTGGCCAACAGCCGCAGCAGCACAAGCTCCCGTACCACAGGCGAGGGTTTCAGCCGCGCCACGCTCATAGACTCTCAGCTTAATATGTCCAGCATCAATGACCTGCATAAAGCCAACATTGACGCCCTTAGGGAAACGCTCATTTTGGGTTAAAAGTGCCCCTATGCGCTCTACTTCAGCATGTTCGATATCGTCAACCTCCAAGACACAGTGAGGGTTACCCATCGATATTACACCACATAAGAAGGTCTCCATCGCGTGAGAGCTACTGGTCTGGAGCAGGTAAGTTTTCTCAACTCGTTTCGCATTAAAGGGGATCTTGCTTGGCTCCAATACAGGCACGCCCATATTGACCGTCACATTACCGTCGCGCTCTAATCGTAATGTGATCTTACCGTTTGAGGTGCTCACCTTAATCTTATGCTTGTTGGTTAGCCCTTTATTTCGAACAAACCGAGCAAAACAGCGAGCGCCATTGCCACACTGCTCAACCTCTCCACCGTCGGCGTTGAAGATACGATAGTGAAAATCGAGATCGGGATCGTAGGGAGGCTCTACTAAAAGCAGTTGATCGAAACCTACGCCAAAATTTCTATCAGCCAGACGTTTGATCTGTTCAGGCGAAAAAAATACATTCTGCGTAACACCATCAACCACCATAAAATCATTGCCTAAGCCATGCATCTTAGCGAAATGAATCAAAGTCTACATCCTTAAAATAGGAGCGTGCTGCACACAGATATGCAGCACAAACTAAAGTCTTATAGCTACAGTCTACGGCAGTAACTGCTCACCTTGCCAGAGTTGTGACAATTTTTCTCGTTGGCGAATTAAATGAGCCTGCTCACCATCAACCATCACCTCAGCAGCTCTAGGGCGGGAATTATAGTTTGAAGACATGGTAAAACCATAAGCACCCGACGAACGAACAGCCAGATAATCTTGTGGCTCGAGACACAAATCTCGCTCTTTACCTAAGAAATCTCCCGTCTCGCACACCGGGCCTACGATATCATAATTGCGGCTCTCTCCCTGACGCGGCACGACTGGGATAATCTTCTGCCAAGCACTGTAGAGTGAAGGACGAATAAGATCGTTCATCGCACCATCAACCAAGGCAAAGTGCTTATCGCTATTGCCTTTAAGGTAAAGTACTTGAGTCACGAAAATACCAGCATTGGCTGCAATCGCGCGGCCAGGTTCAAAAATCAATTTGAGCTTTCTATCGCCTAAGCGTTCAACCAAAGCACTGGCATACACATCAGGTTGAGGTGGTGTTTCATCATCATAGGTGACACCTAATCCACCACCGACATCAAAGTGTTCAATAATAATACCTTGCTCTGCAAGACGATCGATAAGCGCCAGCATGCGATCCATAGCATCCAGAAAAGGTTTAATTTCAGTCAACTGAGAGCCGATATGGCAGTCGACACCTTTAACCTGCAAACCAGGTAAGGTGTGGGCACGAGCAAATATCGCTTCAGCATCATCCATAGCGATACCAAACTTATTCTCTTTTAGCCCTGTGGATATATAGGGGTGAGTACCGGCATCAACATCTGGATTGACACGCAGTGAAACTGGCGCAACTTTACCTAATTTTAATGCAACAAGATTAAGCTGTTCAAGCTCGGCAGCGGATTCAACATTAAAACAATGTATCCCTAAATTCAGTGCCATCTCCATCTCTTCAACGGTTTTTCCGACACCGGAGAAAACCACTTTTTTAGGGTCGCCACCAGCCTCAATAACGCGAGAAAGTTCACCACCGGAGACGATATCAAATCCACTTCCCAAACGAGCCAATACATTGAGTACGGCAATGTTTGAGTTTGCTTTTACTGCATAACAGATAAGGTGAGGATGATTAGCCACAGCCCTGTCAAACGCATGCCAATGGCGCTCCAACGTGGCGCGAGAATAGATGTAAAGTGGGGTACCGTATGTGCGGGCAAGCTCTGCAACCTGACAATCTTCAGCTAGCAGCTCACCATTCTTATAGAGAAAATGATCCAAACCTTTATTCCTTAATACTTTGTTTCTTCGGCTGTTCCTGTTCTTGCTTTTGGTTATCTTGTTTGTCTGGCGATTTATACAGCGGTCCTTTCTGACCACAAGCAACAATAAAGAGGCTGGTAAGCAATATCAGTGAACACAG
This sequence comes from Shewanella nanhaiensis, assembly GCF_019457885.1. GTDB lineage: Bacteria > Pseudomonadota > Gammaproteobacteria > Enterobacterales > Shewanellaceae > Shewanella > Shewanella nanhaiensis. The sequence goes on along the minus strand of NZ_JAHZST010000033.1, from coordinate 14,529 downwards.
TTTCATTTTTCTCAACATCTATCTATCCGATTATTTATATATCCAATGTTTCATGCCAAAGGGTATTAAAAGCGCTAACTCCACACCCCACTCAGTCTACCGATGTTGCAGAGTTAGGCTTTCAACGTCAAGCACATATAGTGCTAATACATACTATTCCTATTAATTACTGTCGAAACCATAATAAAGATGAATTAAATATGAGTTATAAGAGGATAAACGGTAAAAAGGATTGGAGCACAAGCCTCTCGTTGATAGAATCATTGGATAGATAATTCGCTAGACTCAGCAAGGATCCCTCCCCCTATGGCAATGACAGATACCCAGTTTCATCAGTTAGCCGATGAGATGTTTCAGGCAATTGATAATGCGATTGAAGTCGCAATTGATGAGCAAGATGCAGATGTCGATATCGATGCATCTGGCAATGTGCTACAACTCACTTTTGAAGACACCTCTAAAATTGTGATTAATAAGCAGGAGCCTCTACATCAGATCTGGGTTGCAACCAAATTTGGCGGTTACCATTTCTCATTCGTTGAGGGGAAATGGATAGATGAGCGAAACGGCGGTGAATTTATGCCGTTTGTTATCGATTCCATTTTGAAACAGGGTGATATTCAACTTTCTCTGTAAGTACAGCATGAAAAAAGAGGCTTCGATTAGCCTCTTTTAAAACTCAAAATCGACCTCATCAACAGAGATCCCAAAGGGCAGTGCTCTTAGCCTTCCATCAACACGGATCAAGCGGAAAAACTGCGGTAAATTAAACCTCTGCTGCGAAGCTTTAAACTCCTCAAAGGCATGGTGATGGCTCACTTTACTCACCAACTCATCAATATCGATACCTGATTGCTGATAATGATCTAACTCATTGCTCTCATTAAGAATGAACACATCCAACTCCTGATCATTTTGCCTCAAGAAGTATTGAATCGCTCCACGAGCAGCAAAATCTTGAATCACTTCAGGTACCTTACTAAAGGGCTCATTCCCCAGATCTGGCCTTGGTAACTCCAACAGTTTTTTCTTCGTTAGTTGCTGAAACAAGCCTTTAGTATCATTAAGGTTTTGATACACCATCCCCTTACTATTAAAGAAAAGTCCGTACTCTATCCCACTCACTTTCAGCGGATAAACTAAAGTTGCTGAGCTCGACACCTGTAAACTCAAACGCACCGCTCGCTGCATTAGATTGCCTACAGTGCGCTCAAACTGTGACTTTAACTTAGTAGAGCAGCTGATCACCTCTATTGCGATATCGCCAGCCCCGCGCCTAATTCCAGCGGTAATAAAGCTCAGAGCATCTAACAGGCCAAACTCCCCCTCATAATGGTGACAATGCCACTCTCCCCATGAGTTCAAGCAGATTATATCTATCGATTCCAACATGTTCTTCTGCTCACGCCCCAGAGAGAAAATATTGGCATTCATATAATCCACCATGATCTCTTGCCCCTGCCAGAGACCAGTAGGATCATGATTAAAATTCAGTAGGAAGACCAATTTTTTATAGCGCCAAGGCTGACAAAAATCCATCTTAGAAACCCTAAGCTCAGCATGTTCAAAGAATGTCACCAAGCGCTTAGAGGCCTTAGACAAACTGGAGGACTTACGCTTTCCCTCACTAAACTCATACCAAGCGGTCGCATCATTTGCGACTCCGTTTAAACAGGCCCAGGCCATCAATTTAGCTTTACTTTTTGAGCGATAAACAGCCCGCTGACCGATAAAATTTCTTGGGTCTGGCTTACAGCGATAGAGGCAGTACTCCTGAGAGTTTTTGCTATAGATAATGGTGAGATCAGCCTCACATACTGAATCACTCCACAGGCGATTTAAACTAATAATTTGCTGAATATCTGAGCTGAAATAGGTATGAAGTTTACGGGTAAGCAAGCCTAACTCTGATAACTTTAAGCTCTTACTCAATTTCTGGGTCGAGGCAAACTGCAGCAAGGTTTGATAACTACCTAACATCAGCTCATTTAACTGTTCATTAAACCACTGCAACTGGCCGCAATGCCAATCTTCACAATGATCTAATGTCTGCAGCAAGCTGTTTGACCATTTCCAGCTCTCCACTAACATACTCAGCTTGTGATAACGCCAATCTTTAGCTTGGTTTTTCTCACTTAAACGTAAACCACATTTAAGGTAAAAACAGCGCCTGACAATCTCTAATCGACGTAGATCATCTTGCGCCAGTAGGTAACTCTCTATCGACTCATACAGCAGAAAATAAGCATCATTTGCCGCTGAAAAATCCCCCTCTATCGTTCTCTGCCACACTTTGCTACTGACTAAGCAGGTATTGGGGTATTGACTCGCATAAGCCTCCAACAACAATACTTTTAACAAAGCTTTATGGGGCTTATCTAGACCTTTATATAACTGCCAAAGGGAGGCACCAAAATACTCACTGGCGGGGATCTGACTAACATCGCCTAAAAAAAGCAGCTCCTCAGAACGTTTCGCATTAGGCCACCAAGCCACCGTTTTTCCCGCCAGGCAGATCTGACTACGGTAAAACTCTTCAAGTAGCAACCAATGTTGGGCACTGCCACTGTGCTCCAAACCAATTGAGCTTTGAAACTCTCCATCAGAATCCGCAGACTTAATAAACTGCTCGGGGTGAACCAGATAGATATTAACCTCTAGTCCATACTGCCCAAACCATTGGCTTATCAGCTCTGATTTTTCCTCAAGTAAACGACACTCATTAGGGCTAAGTAACCTGTCATGCACTAACCAAAGATCTACATCACTCTTAGGATTTTGGCCAAAACTGGCCATACTTCCCATGCTATATATCCCCTCAATTGCGGGGTGGTTAACAAGATGAAAATTAGGTGGAACCAGGCCTAAAGTACTGCAGGCGGAATGCTCACTTTCACTCGCTTGATAATTAAATATTCCCGAGGGTGTTAGCGGACCGTTGTAACCAGGGTAACCCACTCGGTGAGAATGAAACAGCAGTGGAATAAGACGTAACAGATCCCGTTTTAACGGGGATAAGATGGCAAGCGCACGAGCCAACCGGATTCGATTCAATCTCTGGGCGGTTTCAACAAAGTGACTTTGATCGTTAACCATATTCAACAAATCGAATAGCTTCTTGCAGGTTAAGATGGGAGCGTAATATTACCATGTTTTGCACTAACAGTGGAACAAATGAGATCAAGATCACACTTTTGTATTCTACTTACCTCCTCTTCATCTCTATCAAGACTCAGTTATCAGGAATCCACTTTGTTTATTTGCCATATTTTCAAGTAAAAAATACCGAATTACTCCTTGATATCAGGGCTAACTTCAAAGAATCAAACGCCATATGTTACATCTGCTGTCGAGCAATGTTAGCATTGCTGCAATTAAGGCCTCTGATGGAATATCGAGCATGTCCCAAAACGTCATTCGTATCGCTACACGTAAAAGCCCACTTGCACTATGGCAAGCTGAATTTGTAAAAGCAGAACTTGAAAAGTTTCACCCAGATCTCACGGTAGAACTTCTACCTATGAGCACTAAAGGTGACATTATCCTTGATACACCTTTAGCAAAAGTTGGTGGTAAAGGCCTGTTTGTTAAAGAGTTAGAAGTTGCAATGCTTGAAAATAGAGCCGATATTGCCGTTCACTCGATGAAGGATGTACCTGTAGACTTCCCTGAAGGTCTTGGTCTAGAGATCATCTGCGAGCGTGAAGATCCTCGTGATGCATTCGTCTCTAACAACTACAAGAGCATCAGTGAGCTTCCTAAAGGCGCTGTTGTTGGAACATCTAGCCTACGTCGGCAATGCCAGATCAGAGCGGCGCGTCCAGACCTTCAGATCCGCGATCTACGCGGAAACGTGGGGACTCGTTTAGGTAAACTAGATGCTGGAACCTATGATGCCATCATTCTAGCTGCTGCAGGTCTTAAAAGACTAAAACTCGAAGAGCGCATCACTAGCTTTATTTCGGCTGAAGAGTCACTGCCAGCTAATGGCCAAGGTGCTGTGGGTATTGAGTGCCGCACAGATGATGATCGCGTTAAAGCACTATTAGCACCTCTTGAACATGCTGAAACACGTTTTCGCGTGATCGCAGAACGTGCCATGAATACACACCTCGAAGGTGGTTGTCAGGTGCCAATTGGTGCCTACGCAGAGATAGTGGATGATACGCTAACTCTTCGTGGTTTGGTCGGTAACCCAGATGGTACTCAGATCATTGCATCAACCAAAGTGGGGCCTAAAACTGATGCAAAAGCATTGGGTATTGCCCTTGCCGAAGAGCTCTTAAGCAAAGGGGCTAAAACCATTCTCGATGCTGTTTACATTAAGTAGTCACTGTCGATGAAACTATTACTGACGCGGCCAGAAGGCCGCAATCAGTCGATGTCAGAGGCCCTGAGTCAACTTGGGGTCCCTTACATCATTACGCCTCTACTGGAAGTTCAAGCAAGTAAAACTCACCAAGACAAAGATGCTATTGCTCATTTTAATGGGGCCGATATCATCATCTTTATCAGCACCAATGCCGTTGAGTTCTCTTCACAAGTTATTGAGCTAACAAGACACAAAACAGCTCAATTTTATGCAGTAGGTGACGCCACTTTCCAAGCTTTAAAGGCATTAGGCATAGACGCATTTGCAGCACCATCTGATTGCCAGCAAACCGAAGGTTTATTGACCCTTACCGATCTACAAGAGCTTACCGGTAAAAATGTCATGATTGTCAGAGGAGTTGGTGGGCGAGAAACCTTGGCCGAGAAACTGACCCAACGTGGGGCAAAGGTTAATTACTGGGAAACCTACCAAAGAGCTTGCCCAGCCATTAATGAACGTACTCCCTATCTATGGCACGATGAAAAAGTCGATACGATTATCATCACCAGTGGAGAGATTCTCCATAGCCTAATCAAACTTGTACCAAAAGAGTTATTTGCTTGGCTGCGTGCATGTCATATTATAGTCCCTAGCTCCCGAGTTAAGGAGCAAGCTTTAGCTTATGGACTCAAACACGTTACCAACGCCAAAGCTGCAAATAGTAAGGCCATGCTTTCCGCCCTAGGCTTATCCATTTAGCCCGACAAGGCCTTATACTCACATTATTGTAGCGGTATGCCCTCAAGGACTGTTTAATGGACAACAAAGAATTAGATGAAAACTTGCAAGAGCCTAAGAGAGAGGTTATCTCAGAAGAGAAGGCTCAAGCTTTAAACATATCCAAGAGCACAGATGAGCCGTCATCACCCCCCCCCCAATCAAGTAGTCGCAGCTCAGGCGTCTCTTGGGGGGTTCTGTTTAATTTAGTTTTAATCTTACTGTTAACCTTTGTGACCTTAGGTGGCGGCTACTACCTACACCAAGAGCTTACCAAGCAGACTGACAGAGCGCAGAATCTAGCTCAAGAGTTAAGGCTTGCACTTAAAGAGCCTTCCAAGCAGATATCCAGACTTGATCAGGAGCAGCGTCAAGCACAGGCTCAACTCAGCCAAGAGTTAGAAAGTCTTAACGCCACCCAGTTAAAACTTAACGATCGTGTGGCTAAACTGGCGCAAAGAAACCCAAATCACTGGATGGCAGAGGAAGCGAAGTACCTAGTTAGAATGGCTGGCAGCAAGTTGTGGTTGGAGAAAGATCCCAGCACATCGGTCAGCTTACTGAAAGCTGCAGATCAAAGAATAGAGTCGATGAAAAACCCATCACTTACGCCATTAAGAAAAGCGTTAGCTCAGGATATTGCGCAAGTCTCCGTCATTAAAAGTACTGACATCGCTGGTACGGTATTGATGCTAGACAGCATGATTGAAAATCTGGACAAGCTACCACTCAACCGAGCCGATTTAATCAATGTTGCAAACATGGTCGATAATAGTAAGATGACAGAATCGATCGATGACTGGCAGAGTAACTTGGCCAAGTCATGGCAAGCCCTGATGGACGACTTTGTTGTGGTACGCAAACGAACCACAGATGTCACTCCCCTATTAAAGCCTGACGAGCAGTGGTATCTAGTCGAAAACATTAGAAATAAACTGTTGCAGTCTCAACTGGCACTTTACCGTCAAGATGAGGTCAACTATCGTCAATCACTGACTTTGGCGAGGAAGTGGATCTACCAATATTTCGATCTGAAGAACACTCAAACAGAGGAAACATTAGCCGCACTAGATGCGCTAAGCACCCTTGAGATTCAAACACCGAAGATCCAACAGTTTTCATCAACCCCACTTCTGCAGCAGCTTGTTATCCATGGTAACTTGATGATATCTGAGGAGCCTTCACTATGATCCGAGTGCTTGCTTACCTGACTATTATCTTAATCGGCCTCTGTATAAGTCCATTTTTCGATGGCATGAACGGCTATCTTTATGTCGCATTTTGGGACTATGAAGTCGAGATGGGAGTCGTCACTGCGGTAGTCGGATTAATTCTGTTTTACTGTATTTTGCAGGTGGTAGAGTGGTGTTTGGTTTTTCTTCTTAACCTAATCTTAAGTAGCCGTTTACTGCCTGAAAAATGGCGTAGAAAAGCCGCAAGAAAACACACGCTCGTTGGCGCCTTGGCACTCGCTGAAGAGGATTGGCCTGTCGCAGAAAAAGCCATGGCTAAAGGTGCTGAAAAAGGTGAGATCCCCGCATTAAACCTACTCGCGGCGGCAAGGGCTGCACAACACCAAAATGATTCAGTCTCTCGTGATAATTACCTTAATGAAGCGGAGAAAGAGCCAATAGCTGTCAATGCCGTCACCACGACACGTACTCGCTACCTGCTTCAGCAAGGTGACTTAACGGGTGCACGTGAGCAGCTGGATAAACTCTCTCCATCGAGTAAGAGTAAACTGCCAGTACTTCGACTCGCTATCGAACTCTATCAAGCCCAATCAGACTTTAATGCTCTTAAGCTTCTACTGCCAATAGTGAAAAAGCGCCAGTTACTGGATGATTCAGCATTTGCAGAATTAACAATTACAACTAATCGTTCCCTACTAGTCTCCGCGACTGAAGTTAGCGAGCAGGAGTTAGAGAAAGTCTGGCATTGGTTAAGTCGGACTGAACGCAAAGAGATGAGCAACCTGGTACTCTATTGTATTGGATTGAACCGATATGGCAGAAAGCCTGAAGCATTAAAACTGCTAATAAAACATCTCAAGAATTCTCCTTCACCTGAATTATTAACTGGTCTAGGAAAGATCTTATTACCCACGGATCTTGACGAGAGAGAGTTGATCTTTTCCATGGAAAAAAAGCATGTTGAGAATATCGATTTTCAGATCTTATTAGCTAAGCTTCATCAACAAAATAGTGATCACCGACGAGCTAAAGAGTATTGGCAAAAGGTGTGTCAGATACAACCTAGTAAGGCTCACTGGCTAGCCCTTGGTGAAACTCAAGAGCATTTAGGTGAGCAGAACCCGGCAATCTTAAGCTATAGAAATGCCATCAAAGCCGATTAATTTTTATATCCATTTTTAATAAGAAAGCTAGTATCAAGCTAGTTTTCTTATTATGACCTCCTCCATTTCCACTCATTTTTTGTTAAACATTTGAATCGCACGACCTAATCAACATTCCCCTCTATAGCCTCCATCTAATCTGAACTCTAGGGCTAATTCTGCTTATTTGACAGTTCACGTTTCTGACTCAGACTTTAAAGGATTAGGTAGGAAAGTAGCATCTAATTTATCGCAAATAGATCGCTTACAAATTCAGAGTATCAGCTCGGGAATATAAATATGGGTGTGTCAATAACAACTCAAGATGCCATTGTCATCAATCTGGTTGGGCAGCTAAAGGCCAAGGATGAGCAGGGTAATATACGAGAATTAACCATCGGCGATTTGATTGAAGGGGGTGAGCAACTTATTTTCTCAGCCACCACCCAGTTCAATCTACAGATGGCAGACGGATCACTGGTTAATGAACAAAACATCATACCGCCAGAGCCAGAGCAGACGCTTCCAGAGAATCTACAACAAGCACTAACAGCAGAAAGTGAAGTGTTTGGCATAGACGATGAAATCGCAGCGATACAGGCACAGATATTAGCTGGTGATGATCCAACACTCGACCTTCCAGCCACCGCTGCAGGTGCTGGAACTGGAGGAAATGAAGGTGGTTCAGGCTTTATCACCTTAGGACGCTCCGCTGATGAAACATTGGCAAACAGTGGTTACGATACCAGCGGTTTTATCGGAGCTCCAGCAACTGAGATTGACCCAACAATTATTCCTGATGACCCTGCACTTCCTACGATCTCATCAAGCAGTGTTACTCTAGCGGAAGCCAACTTAGCAACCGGCTCCGCACCATTAGCAGATGCACTCATACAGACAAATACACTCTCGTTCACGACAGATAATGGTGTTGAAAACCTAACAGTTAACGGCAATCCTATTTTTACTGCTGGAGTGTTTACAGGCCCCATCAGCTTCACCTCTGCCAACGGGGTGTTAACCATCAGCGCGTTCGATCCATCAACCAATACATTAACCTACACCTATCAACTAACCACCCCCATAAATCACCTAATAACAGACACTTTAACTGAAACATTCTCCCTTTTACTAACCGATACATTAGGTAATTCGGTCAGCTCAACAATCAATGTCAACATCCTTGATGACGCCCCAAGTGGAGAGAATGACTCAAATAATCTAGATGAAGACACCGCTTCTGTATCCGGTAACGTCCTTAATAATGATACCCAAGGAGCTGATACAGCCACACTGTCCCTGATTGTAAACTCTACTGGAAACGCTCAAACCGTTGGACAAGAAACGACTATTAATGGCAGTTTTGGTGTGCTGCAGATCTCAGCAGACGGAAGTTACACTTATCTACTCACAACAGATTCAGCCGAGGTCCAATCACTATCTCAAGGGGAGTTAGTGACAGACAGTTTCTCCTATCAATTGCTCGATGCCGATGGTGATACAGTTACATTAACCTTAAATATCGATATTACAGGAACCAATGATGCTCCGATCATAACCACCACTTTTGGTGAGGCTAGCGGTACAGCTATAGAAGCGGGCAATGAAGATGATGGAACTATTATCGCAGGAGAACCAGTAGTAGGAGGCACACTTACCGCCACTGATATCGACAACGGTGCCCAGCTCAGTTGGAGCTTTACCCCACAGAACAACAATTTCGGCTCCTTTAGCTTAGACTCAACCACTGGTGTGTGGAGCTACCAACTAGACAACACCTTGGCCGATAGCCTAGCCGAAGGGCAATCGACACAAGAGAGCTTCTTAGTCACGCTAACCGATGAGTTTGGTGCCACAGATACTCAACTGGTAACCATCACAATTCAAGGTACCAATGACTCCCCCGTCATTACCTCTACTGATATTGACGCTTCTGGCACTGTTACCGAAGCTGGAAACGAAGATAGCGGAGCCATCATAGCTGGAGTAACGCAAACCAGTGGTTTTCTCACTGCCAGTGATATTGATGATGGAGCAATTCAGACTTGGAGTTTTGTTCCACAGAGTAACAGTTTCGGTAGTTTTAATATCAACACCGCCACAGGTCAGTGGCGATATAACTTAGATAATGAATTAGCCGATAGCCTAGCCGAAGGCCAAACTGCCAGCGAAACCTTTCTCGTCACTGTAATAGATGAGTTTGGCGCAACCGACACACAAGTAGTGACAGTGACAGTTCAAGGAACCAATGACTCTCCCGTCATAACATCCACATCAGCAGATGCTATTGGCACAGTTATCGAAGCAGGATCTGAAGACGATGGAACTCCCATCACTGGTATAGCTCAGGTAAGCGGTACTCTCACCGTCAGCGATGTTGATTCTGGTGCAAGTCATATTTGGAGCTTCGACCCGCAGGCTAATGAATATGGAACTTTTGCAATCGATCCAGCCACAGGAGTCTGGACCTATAACCTGGACAATGAATTAGCCGATAGCTTGGCTGAGAACCAACAAGTTCAGGAAACATTTTTAGTCACAGTAACCGATGAGTTTGGCGCAGTTGATACCCAGCTTGTAACCATCACAGTTCAAGGTACCAATGACTCTCCCATTATCACATCAAGTCAAGCCGATGCTTCAGGAAGTGTTATAGAATCGGGAAATCTCGATAATGGCACCCTTGTAGATGGAGTAAGCCAAACAGGTGGAACCTTAACCGCAAGCGATGTTGATAGCGGCGCAACTCAAAGCTGGAGTTTCAGTGCACAAACCAACCTTTATGGCACATTTAGTTTAAATGCAGCAACCGGAGAGTGGAGCTATATTCTTGATAATACCCTTGCCGATAGCTTATCTGAGGGAGAGTTTGCTCAAGAAACTTTCCTAGTGACTGTGACCGATGAGTTTGGTGCCACCGATACCCAACTCGTCACGGTATCAGTTCAAGGTACTAATGACTCCCCTATTATTACATCCAATGAAACCGAGGCTAGTGGTGAAGTCGTCGAAACAGGTAATCAAGATGATGGCACCGTCATCCCTGGCACCACACAGATTAGTGGTGAGCTAGGTGATATAGATATTGATAACGGCACCATTGAAACTTGGAGCTTTGTTCCACAAAGTAATGAATATGGAACCTTTACTTTAGATCCCGATACAGGAAGCTGGGTTTATAACTTAGATGAAGAGGCCGCCGATACCCTTCCCGAGGGTGAGTCAGTTGAAGAACAGTTTTTAGTAACAGTCGAAGATCAATTCGGCGCTATCGATACGATCGTCGTGACAGTAACGGTACAAGGCACTAATGACTCACCAATCATATTTATCGGGGAAGGTGACAGTGTCAGCGGCACTGTAATTGAAGCTGGTAACCTCGATGACGGCACTTTAGTCCCAGGTACAGCCTCTATCTCTGGCACTCTATCTGTTAGCGATGTCGACACTATCGTCACCGATAACCCTGTGTGGAGCTTTGCACCTCAAACGAATGCTTATGGCACTTTTAGTATCGATAGTGCTTCCGGAGCTTGGCAGTATAATTTAAATAATAGCGCCGCTGACAGTTTAGCCGAAGGCCAATCTGCTATCGAAACCTTCTTAGTCACGGTAACCGATGAGTTCGGTGCTACAGATACTCAAGTCATCACGATCACAGTGCAAGGTACCAACGATGCACCCGTTATCACCTCTGATACGGAATCAGCAACAGGAGCCGTACTCGAAGCAGGAGTTGTTGATGGTGGAAATGATGTTGAGTCTGGCATTTTACAAACCAGTGGCACGGTAACAGCCAGCGACGTTGATCTTGGATCCAGCTTAAGTTGGGGCGGTAATGCACAAGGAGTTTATGGCAGTTTTACCATAGACCCTAATAGTGGTAGTTGGAACTACACCTTAAACAACAGTGCACTGGTCGACAGTTTAGCTTCGGGTGAACAACACGATGAGATCTTCTTAGTCACAGTCACAGATGAATTTGGAGCCATAGCGACTCAAGAGGTCACTATCACAGTTACTGGTACCAATGATGTTCCAGTATTAACCCTTGATAATACTGGAGGGCTCACTAAAGATATCAGTGAACCTAACTTAAATGATAGTGGTCTGCTCAGCTTTACCGATGTAGATAACGGTGATACTCATACTGTCACGGAGTCTTATAACGGCAACTTAGTTTGGAGTGCTGGCCAGATCTCAGATCATCTAACCACCGAAGAGATTAACAGTTTAATCGATGGTTTTAGCGTAAATAACAGTGGCTGGGACTACACGGCTCTGAACTCCCTGTTCCAATTTTTAGGAGAGGGAGAAACCATCACCCTAAGCTTCGATGTCACAGTCACAGATAACAACGGAGCAAATGATACTGAAACCGTTAACATCACCATATTTGGTAACAATGACCTCCCTGTTCTAACAGTCGAGCCTCTTGGTAGTGTTACCGAAGATTTTACCAATCCAAACCTCAGCGACACAGGTTCACTCAGTTTTACAGATCCCAATGCCACAGACACTCACACAGTTACTGAAATATACAATGGCGATATTCAATGGAGTGGCGGTCTCTTAGACGATAAACTCTCAGAGGCTGAAATATCAACACTTATCGATGGCTTTAGCGTCGACAGTGACAGCTGGGATTATAATATCCCTAATGCATTAGTGCAGTTCTTGGCTGTCAACGAAACCATCACCCTCAGCTTCAATGTCACTGTTACAGATAATCGTGGTGGCAGCGATACTGAACTCGTTACCATCACAATTAACGGCACCAATGATATCCCTAGCATAGAGGGCACCAGCAGTGGGGATGTTCAAGAAGATGTAGCCGTCGTTCCAACCAACACGCTAACAGCAAATGGTAGCGGTAGTTTTACTGATATTGATACCACAGATAGCCATACCATGAGCTCACTACTGACAACCGCAGCGGTTTGGTCTGGAGGCTTACTGTCCGATGAACTCACCAGTCAGCAAATTGATGATCTAAGTAGCGGCTTCTCCGCTCAGATAGACTCTCAACTAACCGATAGCTGGAGCTGGGACTATACGGTCAATAATGATCAACTGCAGTTTTTGGCACAAGGTCAAAACATCACTATGACCTTCACAGTCACTGTAGATGACGGTAACGGCGGCACAAATGATCAAGAGGTAACTATTACTATCACAGGCACAAATGATGATCCTGTGATCTCAATAGAAGATGGTGACAGCGCCAGCGGCACTGTGATTGAAGCCGGTAACCTCGATGATGGCACCGTCGTCGCTGGCACCGCCATTATCAACGGCACCCTCTCTGTCAGCGATGTCGACACTATCGTCACCGATAATCCAGTATGGAGCTTTGCCGCTCAAACTAACCTCTATGGTAGTTTCAGCATCGATGCCGCCACAGGGGCGTGGGAGTATGAGTTAGACAACAGCGCCGCCGACAGTCTCGCCGAAGGGCAAACAGCCCAAGAGACCTTCCTCGTCACCGTCACCGATGAGTTCGGCGCCACCGATACCCAGCTCATAACCGTCACAGTCCAAGGCACTAATGATTCCCCTGTACTGTCAATTGAACAAGGCGACAGCGCCAGCGGCACTGTGATTGAAGCCGGTAACCTCGATGATGGCACCGTCGTCGCTGGTACCGCCATTATCAACGGCACCCTATCCGTTAGCGATGTCGACACTATCGTCACCGATAATCCAGTATGGAGCTTTGCCGCTCAAACTAACCTCTATGGTAGTTTCAGCATCGATGCCGCCACAGGGGCGTGGGAGTATGAGTTAGACAACAGCGCCGCCGACAGTCTCGCCGAAGGGCAAACGGCCCAAGAGACCTTCCTCGTTACCGTCACCGATGAGTTCGGCGCCATCGATACCCAACTGGTAACCGTCACAGTACAAGGCACTAACGACTCACCCATTCTCTTTATCGACACCGATGACAGCGCAAGCGGCACTGTGATTGAAGCCGGTAACCTCGATGATGGCACCGTCGTCGCTGGTACCGCCATTATTAATGGCACCCTCTCTGTCAGCGATGTCGACACTATCGTCACCGATAACCCAGTGTGGAGCTTTGCCGCTCAAACTAACCTCTATGGTAGTTTCAGCATCGATGCCGCCACAGGGGCGTGGGAGTATGAGTTAGACAACAGCGCCGCCGACAGTCTCGCCGAAGGGCAAACAGCCCAAGAGACCTTCCTCGTCACCGTCACCGATGAGTTCGGCGCCACCGATACCCAGCTCATAACCGTCACAGTCCAAGGCACTAATGATTCCCCTGTACTGTCAATTGAACAAGGTGACAGCGCCAGCGGCACTGTGATTGAAGCCGGTAACCTCGATGATGGCACCGTCGTCGCTGGCACCGCCATTATTAATGGCACCCTCTCTGTCAGCGATGTCGACACCATCGTCACCGATAACCCAGTGTGGAGCTTTGCCGCTCAAACTAACCTCTATGGTAGTTTCAGCATCGATGCCGCCACAGGGGCGTGGGAGTATGAGTTAGACAACAGCGCCGCCGACAGTCTCGCCGAAGGGCAAACGGCCCAAGAGACCTTCCTCGTCACCGTTACCGATGAGTTCGGCGCCACCGATACCCAGCTCATAACCGTCACAGTCCAAGGCACTAATGATTCCCCTGTACTGTCAATTGAACAAGGCGACAGCGCCAGCGGCACTGTGATTGAAGCCGGTAACCTCGATGATGGCACCGTCGTCGCTGGTACCGCCATTATTAATGGCACCCTATCCGTTAGCGATGTCGACACTATCGTCACCGATAATCCAGTATGGAGCTTTGCCGCTCAAACTAACCTCTATGGTAGTTTCAGCATCGATGCCGCCACAGGGGCGTGGGAGTATGAGTTAGACAACAGCGCCGCCGACAGTCTCGCCGAAGGGCAATCTGCCCAAGAGACCTTCCTCGTCACCGTTACCGATGAGTTCGGCGCCACCGATACCCAGCTCGTGACCGTCACAGTCCAAGGCACTAATGATTCCCCTGTACTGTCAATTGAACAAGGCGACAGCGCCAGCGGCACTGTGATTGAAGTCGGTAACCTCGATGATGGCACCGTCGTCGCTGGTACCGCCATTA
>NZ_JAHZST010000032.1 GCF_019457885.1 Shewanella nanhaiensis | reverse complement strand
GAAGATATGTAAGGCATCAAGAAAAGGTTGAAAAACAGGAGCAGCCGCAATTAGATTTGAAGTAGACAACGCCCCCTTTTAGGGGGCTAATGCAAAGCCACCTTCTTCAGAAGGTGGATTCTTTACTATTAAGTGATTAGTTATTCAAAATTATTCATTTAGGTTAAAAAAATCTCGGGGTTATACTTTTTAAAGTGCATAAAACCTGCGTATTTAGTGAATATATTTCACTGCACCAATTATAAGCTATTGCTTAACTAGTTATGATGATAATCACATTGCTGGTGGACAGATTGCCCGATTCATTTAGTATCAATGATTAATCCTTAACCTGTTCATTCAGGTTTAGCTAAAATTGACTTGGATAACTCATGAATATCTCTGACTCGGCAAGACTCACCTATGACTTTATGACCGCTAAAGATGCACAGCTTCTCTTTGAACTTGATCAAGACAGTGAGGTGATGCGCTATATCAATGGGGGAGAGCAAACTTCCATGCAAGAGATCCGAGAGATTTTTATTCCTCGACTAGAAAGTTATGCAGATCTTTCTAAAGGTTGGGGGATGTGGAAAGTCTCCATCAAACCAGATAATGATACTGCAGGCCACTTGTCGTCTTCTGAACAATTTCTAGGTTGGATCTTAGTCAGGCCGCTAGATTTTTTCAGTGAATCACCACAATGGAATAATCTGGAGTTAGGTTGGCGATTTAAGCAATCTGCTTGGGGAAAAGGCATAGCTACAGAAGCTGCACAGGCAGTGATGGAGGCGGTAACAGGCATTGAACATGTTCACTATATCTCAGCTATCGCACTTGAGGAGAACATCAGCTCTATTAAAATTATGAAAAAGCTTGGGATGAGATTCCTTAAAAAGGCGATGCATTACGATCCTCTAGGGGATAGTGAATTGGTGTATTATCAAAAAGAGATAAAGCCAATGCCTCAGATAAGATAATTACAGGTTGTCCGGAAACTCTATGACAAACTGCATCTGATCACTTTCATTGTATAAGCACTCAATTGTGCCATTAAGTGAGTGTCTAACTAAGTTGTAAACAATGGTTAGCCCTAAACCATTTCGACCTTCACCCCTTTTGGTTGTATAAAAAGGTTCAAAGGCTTTATCTATGTCAGCTTCGTTTATCCCTTTGCCTGAGTCCCAATAGCGTATCTTGACCCGATTATCATCTTTACTGACCTCAATATTCACTTCAACGGCTTCATCCAATGTTTTGTCATAACCGTGTTGAAGTGAGTTCATGACTAGGTTCATGATGATCTCATTGAGCACACCAATAACAAGCTTTACTTGAAGTGTATCCGAGCAATTTACTTTGATGTTGCTATGAGTCTCTTTAAAATGCGTTCTGGTATAGAGCACTGCCTCATCAATATATTGTTTAATATAAAACAGCTGTGGTTTTTCAGATGACTGCTCAGTAGAGATCTTTTTGAAATACTGGATAAGTTCAGAGCATTTATTCAAGTTTGATAAAATAAGCGCCATGCTCTCTTTGTTTACTTCGATATACTCTTGGCAATCATTTTCATCTATCAGCCCCTCAAGAAACCTTTGCTCAAAGATTGTGGTAGAGTCAGTTAAAAAGGAGCCCGATGTAATACAGACCCCAATAGGGGTATTGAGCTCATGAGATATGCCGGTGACTAATCCACCTAAAGATGCCATCTTCTCGGACTCTATCAGTTGGCTTTGGGTTACCTTTAATTGTTCTAACGTATTTTCTATCTCATTGTAGGAGCGCTCTAACTGCTCCGTTCTCGATTTCACTTTATGCTCTAGTTGATGATTTAGTTTATTTAATGCCATTTTCGTCTTTTGTAAGTTGGCATTGGCGACAATCAATAATATGACGGCAAGGGCAATTATGGAGCTAAAAATTAAAAGAATATTTATCTCTGAATCTTTATAGTCATTGAATAATAAATTCAACTCCTTCCTATCTTGTATGATAATTTTATCTAGATCTTTACCAATGACATCTGTGATAGGGGCGATATCATCGATTATTTTTAGGGCTTCTTGATCTCGATTTGATTTGGCCAAGCCAATAATCTTCATTCTAAAAGGTTTTATTTCATTTAAGTTTTTAGAGAGTGTGTTGACGGTTTGGTTGTTGGGTAGCTCAAGTTGTAGTTGTTGTAATGACTCATCTAACAGAGCTGTTGCGCGAATAGAAGCGATTGAGGACTTTCTGATCTGTTTTTTTTCATCTGCGATAACTAGCTTTATAAGCTCAGACTCCATATTTAACACTGAGTTGTGGGCTTGGAAAATCACTCTAGTTCGTAGTTCAGAGATGGTAAAGAGTGATTCAAACTCCTGTTTAAGCTTAAGAAGAGAGTAAGTCGTAAAGGCGCCGATAATAATAAAAGATAGAAGGGTAATACTTGAAGCTAAAACAACCTTGTTCTTAAAGACAAACAGAGAGATACCTCTGAGAAATTGCATTATAGCTAATCTTTTAGGGTATCGATAAAGTCCACAACCGCATCGACTTCATTGTCAGTCATAAAATCTCCCCAAGGCGGCATTTTAGGAGAGCGGCCAACTTCCTGCCCTCCAAGTTTGATAATAAGTCGCATCTGAACGGGATTTAAAATACTCCTTGTTAAATTAGCTGGTGGAGGGGTTTTTATGATCCTCGCCATACGGCCATCTCCTTGACCTAACTTACCATGACATAGGGCGCAGCGAGTCTCAAAAATGATCTTACCATCTCTGACCGTTTTATCTAATTTGTCCGTATATTTTGAGAGAGTTCTCAGGGCTGCTTCCGTATCACTCCTAAGAAAAAGTACAAAGGTCGCCAGATCAGAAATCTCCTCTTTTGTTAGCTCCTGTTCCCAAGGAGGCATAAACTTGATTATATCTTCATTAGGAAAGCCTCGACTGATGACATCAATGATGCTCTCTTTATCTATTGCATTTTGTTCATCAAACAGGTTTGTTTGAGGGTAGCCTTTGAGTTTCATTGGAATATACCCATCTCCCATTCCCTTATTTCCATGACAAAGAGTGCAGTGGTGCGAATACAGTCTTGCTCCATCATCTTGGCTTTGCGCATAGGTGGGGAAGATATGGATACTGAGGAAAAAAAATAGGGATATAAAACTACTTATCTTCATTTTTCTTTACCTCAATCAATAAGAACATTTTTGAATGGATGGCGCATTCAACTTCAATGGTCCCAGGAGTGTCAAAAACGACAGAGCGAGTTTCATCCTTTGGGTATGAACCGAGATCGAAAAACTGCTCATCAGATAAACTAAAAATGTTATGGAAAAAAGGGTCTTCATTCAAAAAGTGAACAGTATCTCCCACATTGATTGTTATCTTATCTTCACTAAATGATTTGTTTTTTTGTGATATCACATACTCTTCAGCCAGACCTGTATAGGAAGCACAGCTTAAAAGTAGAATAGGTAGAGTTATTCGTCTCATTACTATCTCCGATTATTGAGGCAGTTTAGGGAGTTGAACGGATTCATGCGGACTAGTTAGTGTATTTAGAAAAGCAACTATAGCGCTGATCTCATCTTTTGAGAGTTGATTTGCTTTGAAATTAGGCGATAGATTGGTTTTAACGATCCCGCCATCACTGTAATGCCTAACCACTTGGGTTAACGTTGTTGCAGAGCCATCATGGAAGAAAGGGGCTGAAAGTGCGATATCTCTTAAAGTTGGTGTTTTAAAGGCGCCCTTCATTAGGTTAAGTGGTCTTTGCTTATATCGGCCAAGATCTGGGTGTTCATCTCCAAATGAGGCCAACCCTATATTATGAAAACCATCATCTGTGAAATTGGGCGCACTATGGCATACAGAGCAATTCCCTTTATCAGGATTAATAAACAGTTTAAACCCTGTAATCTCTATTGCTGTTAGCGCGTTTTTATCCCCTTTAACCCAAGCGTCGAAGTTTGAATTGTTACTGATCACTGTGCGTTCAAAACTAGCAATCGCTTTTGCCATAGTTTGTTTACTGATGGCTTCACCAGGGAAGGCGAGATTAAATGCTGTTACATATCCTTCGATACTTTGTAAAAGGGCTACTTTGGCTTCGAGGTTTGCATGCATCTCTAGCTTCGCTTCCATAGGAGCTAAAGCTTGTTCTTCAAGAGTAGCAAGCCGGCCATCCCACATCTGCAGATGATTGTAAGCAGCATTGATAATCTGTGGTGTTGATCGTGTCAGTTTTTGGCTTTTATATCCCAATGCAACTTTTTGATTATCCGACCAACCTAGCATGGGGTTATGGCAGGTCGCACAGGACATATTACTGTCGCCACTCAGTCTAGGATCGAAAAATAACATCTTTCCTAATGCAATTTTTTCGCTTGTTTGAGGGTTATCTGCAGGTGTCGGAACTGAAGAGGGGAGCAGCCAATGCTGTAAGCTCTCATGCCCTGCGACAAAAACGTAGTCTTGATAATCAACTTCAATGGCATCTAAAGTAGATGAGAGGAGTAAGCCTAAACAAACAATGGCAGTTCTCATGATATGCCCTATAAATAATCACCGAGTATTCTTGAGTATAGGTCAGATGAGAAGGTTGATCAGGGAGGTCAAAGGCTATTGCATCTAAATACTTAACTTATCTCTCTAGGGTAATATTAAGCCACCACATTTAACGCTTTTTCTGCTCAAGCGTCGCTTGGATCTTACTCACAAGATAGAACACATGGCTGGGGGTAACCTCTTGCCGGTCGATGTTTGTACCTGGCACTTTAATTTTTTGTTGATAGGCAAGGAATGTAAGTTGTGCGTTGAGTGCCATTGCAAGATCTAGTACATCAGAGGGCTCAATCTCTCTTTCTATCTTTGATGCCGTTATCTCCATACTCAACAGGTTAAAACTGGTCTCGGTGGATATTTGTAACATTTTTAACGTTTTAATGAGGTGGATGAAAACATCGGTCGGAGTTTTATCTAAGGAAATGTCCTCTGTCACTGATACTCCAGCATCTTCAACTACAGGAGATTTGGCAAATAGTAACTGACTTAAGATGTAGCAATGATCGACAATCTTAATCACATCTTGAGGCTGAATTTTATCACGGTTTAATAGGGACAAGAGCCGATTGTTTCTTAGTATCTTATTATATACATGGGTAGGCGTTGATATCATCTTGGGGATATCAGCTTTAAACTCTGCTATTGAAAGTGTATTTTGTGTGGCTTGAATGGATTTTAATGCCTCATTTAATACTCGATAGACATGAATTGGTTGATTGCGATATACATGGACTGCAAAATTTCGCCCAATATCTTGATTTGTATAGTTTAGGCTAAGTCTCTTTGCACTAAAATTAAGTGATTTAGCGAGGAAAAAAACCTCCCTTGGTTGAGCATTTGCAA
The DNA here is from genome assembly GCF_019457885.1 of Shewanella nanhaiensis. Classification (GTDB taxonomy): domain Bacteria; phylum Pseudomonadota; class Gammaproteobacteria; order Enterobacterales; family Shewanellaceae; genus Shewanella; species Shewanella nanhaiensis. The sequence goes on along the minus strand of NZ_JAHZST010000032.1, from coordinate 24,825 downwards.
CTTTATAAGCTGGAGCACTTTGTGCGTGTGTGAAAAGTTTTCTTTCTGGATCAAATGTTAAAAGCTGCTCCTCAATAAGTCTTGCTCTAACATATACATCACTTGGGGTAATATCCTCTGTGGAGAGAGTTTTTCTGGACTCAATCGCTGCATATGTAGACCAAGCTGAAAAAAATAATTGTGCAAACAACACTATTTTTATGATGCGCATATATGTCCCGTTTTGGAGGATACAATGTGAACGTTTCGAATTGCTCTATATCTATAAGTAAAATAACAGCCCCCAAATAGAGATTTAAATAATTATAGTACAGCACACAAAAAGTCGTTTGCTTAAAAGGGCGCATCCCTATCAATGTAAATCAGTTAAACAGCGCAAATACACTTTTGTCTGTTGTGAGTTTTCTATATTATTAGCATCTTTCAATTCACTATAATCTCGCCATGCAACCACAAGCTGATCCCTTTATCGTGCCTTTATGTTTAGATAAGATCCAAATTCTCTTTGAAGATGAACATATCTTGGTGATCAATAAACCTAGTGGCTTGTTAAGCTTGTCAGGTAAACACCCGTTAAATATTGATTCCGTTCATTACCGCTTAGTGAATATCTATCCTAACTGTACCTTGATACACCGTCTCGATTTTGGCACTTCTGGCATTATGATTTTAGCCATGAATAAGGAAGTTAATGCATTGCTTTGTAAGCAATTTAGTGACCGAAGAGTCAGTAAACGCTATACAGCATTGCTACATGGGACCTTAAAGGCTGACTCAGGAATCGTTGACATTGGAATTGCAAAGGACAGAGATAATTTCCCTTTGATGAAACTTTGTGAGTACACAGGTAAACCTGCACAGTCGCAATTTAAGGTATTAAAAAGGTTTACTCAATTGCCTCAAGACAACTTTTACCTTGATGACTCTAGGGCTGGAGAGAGAGGTGTCACTAAAGTTGAATATGAGCCAATAACTGGTCGTACCCATCAATTGAGATTACATAGCCAATATATCGGCCACCCCATTTTAGGCTGTGATCTTTATGCAAGTGATGAGGCTTACTTTATGAGCAGTCGCTTAATGTTACACGCATCTCAACTTAGTTTTGAGCATCCTATTAGCAATAAAGCGATGACAATAAAGTGTAACAGTCCATTTTAATATGAAATAGTTTACGAGGTAGCAATATCATAGATATATAATTAAACCATTAATTACCAATAACTTGCGACCTATTGCTGTCTGTTTATTTTTTGACTCTGAATAGTAAGCAGCTAAAGACAAACCATCTAGGGTAAATATCCCCTATGGCTATAGCAATACTTATGGCTGACTTGTTAAAATCCTCCTCTATTTTGTTAAGCAAATACACCTGTTGTGCTTCCCCATAATTTCTGGGCTCTATTGTCTAACTGGATGGTGTTTGTGGCTGTTTAACATTGAAGTTATCAATAAAAGAATAAAGGAATAGATATGTATCGAGTTATGGCCTCAAGCCTAGTCACTGCATTACTGCTTAGCACTAGCCAGTTGCATGCTGAGCAGTTTGTCCTCAATAAACACGCGAAACCTATTTCTCAGGCAGTGAGTTTAGCCTTAGATCCACATAAAGATAATTTTTCAGGCAGTACCAATATACAAATAAAAGTACTCAAAAAAACAAAAATTATTCAGATAAATGGCGTTGATTATACAGCCAAAAATATTCGGCTAACTGGCGACAGCCACTGTGATATGTCAGCTCAGATGATAGATACTGGCATCATCAATCTTATTTGTAATACAGAAATTAGCCCTGGTAATTATCAGCTCCACCTGGATTTTACCGCACCTTATAATCATCAATCAGTGGGACTATATAAAACCATTGATGCCGGCGTGCCTTACCTTTTTACTCAATTTGAGATGAGTGATGCCCGCAGAAGTTTTCCGGTTTTCGACGAACCAGAATATAAAATTCCTTTCCAGATAAGCATTACAGCACCATCTAGTGAGAAAGTTTACAGCAATACTCCCCTTGTTAGCACTAAGGTTAATGGGAGCCAAACGACTCATCACTTTGCGCAGACCAAGCCACTATCTTCCTATTTAATCGCTTACGCTGTCGGTAAGTTTGAGTCTATTCCAGTTAAAGGGATGAAGGTCCCGGGTAATGTGATCACCACACAAGGAAAAATAGAACTTGCAAAGTATGCCGTTAAGGAGATGCCTGCCATTTTAGCGCGTTTAGAGAGTTATTTTGGTGTTGATTATCCCTACCAGAAACTAGATTCTGTTGCTTTACCTGAATTTCCTTTCGGTGCCATGGAAAATGCAGGGCTCGTCACTTACCGTGAAGATATTCTGCTTCTAGACGAAGCAGTGGCAAATCAAAATACTAAACGTTCGTCTGTGTCAGTTATCGCCCACGAACTTGCGCACCAGTGGTATGGCAATCTTGTTACGATGAAATGGTGGAACGATCTTTGGTTAAATGAGGCATTTGCAAGTTGGATGGCCGCTAAAGTGACTCACGAATTACACCCTGAGTTTGAGTCACATTTAAGTCTATCTAAAAACAGAGTCATGAGTATGGATGCACGTCTCTCTACTAAACCGATCCGTAAGCCCATTAACACTGAAGCCGATATAATGGACGGGTTGGGGTTAGCTTATAGCAAAGGCTCTGCAGTACTGTCTATGGTGGAGAACTGGATCGGTGAAGAGGATTTTAAACAAGGGATCCGTCAATATATTAAAGATAATGCCTTTAAAAATACCAGTGCAGATGATCTTTGGAATGCCTTATCTAAGGCGTCAGGCAAAGATGTGGGTCGGGTACTGAGTACATTCATAGAGCAAGCATCATATCCGCTTATTAAGGTCAAGATCAGTGGTAATAACCTGAACCTTTCTCAGGAACGTTTTGTATTTGCAGGCAGTCAAGCGCCGAGTCAGGAGTGGGTAGTGCCTGTCTCAATAAAATATGGGAAAGGGGATAAACAGTTCACTGATACAGTACTGCTAGATAGTAAAAATAAGCAGGTAAAACTTAAATTTACTCCAGATTGGGTATATCCGGATGCCGATGCAATGGGCTACTACCGCTGGTTGTTAGATGATAAGCAGCTAAATAACTTACTTAAAAACGCAAAAAATGTGCTCACCGACAGGGAGCGTAAAGCGTTAATATCTTCAGCAGATGCACTACTTGCAAGCGGCTTCATTACTGCTGGTGAGTTACTCTCTATTCTTGGTGAGTTTGTTGATGATGCACATCCACAGCTTGTTTCATCAGCATTAAGTTATCTACAGATCCAGAAAACTACTTTTGTCGATCAATCAAACGAAGCTGATTGGGCAAAGTTTATTAGTAAAAAGGCTCGCAGTGCAATTAACAAATATGGCGAAGTGGCAGAAGAGGGAGAGAGCATAGCAATCAGTAAGCTGCGTCCAAGTCTTATCTCAATTTTAGCCTTTGAAGGTAAGGACAAAACCATTATAGCTGCGGCCAAAAAAGCCAGTCTAGATTACCTTGATGGCAGTAAGTCATTTGATGCTTACCTTATTGGTACTCAACTACAAGTAGCTGTATATTATGGAGATAAAGAATTAATACAAAAGTTTAAAACTGCTTTTGAGACGACCAAGAATCCACAAAAGCGAACAGAGTTAATGTATGCACTTGGCTTTGTTGCCAAAGAGAACCAGCAAAAAGAGATGCTGGATTATAGTTTAACAGACAAGTTAAACTCTCCTGATCTTGGCTATATAATGTATGGTCAAAGCTATACTCAAGCAAGAAAAGAGATCTTTAGAGCTTGGTTATATAACAACTATGCTGCGGTAAAAGATAAGTTACCTCCATTTGCCGTTGCAAAGCTGCCTAACTATGCAGGCGATGGTTGTGACTTAGTTTCACTCGATAAAACTAATCTATTTTTTGAACCAAAGCTTGAAGTATCTCCCGAGTTTACACGCAGCTTGGCTAAATTAAATGAGAAGGTAAAAAACTGCGTACAATTGAAGAATCGAGAACAAGCGAGTGTTGATCAATACCTGCAGAAACATTAGTTTTTGCTACAGCCGCTTAATGATGAACAAAAAAGCGAAGCTAATCAAGCTTCGCTTTTCTATGTTGTAATCGGTTAATTTTACTACTTTTTGTCTGAGCGTTATCCTTTACTTGGCTAACAATACTAGAGATAAGTTAAATTGATATACTATGGTTGCACCATTTTATTGAGTCATATATTCTTACTCTGCAAAAAGGACGTTAATTTTTAAACAAAATTAGTCTTTAGGCTTGAGGTAATGTTTGAGAGAACGTGGATCTGTATGGCCAGTTCTTGCCATAATATAGAGGTGATCTTTATCATTTTCATGAAGCTGAGTTACGCAGCCACTTCGTAAACTATGAGCACCATAAAATTCATGACTGAGTCCCGCTTTAGTGCAGTACTTTCTGATCATTTGGTAGATATCATCTCCACGAAGAAAGCCGGAGTTTCTTTTTTTACTCTCTAAGCCTTGAGTCGCAACACTGTAATCTCTTACTTGCCTGCCGTCTCGGGTTAACGATCTAAATAGATGTCCATCTTGAATTTTTGAGATAGCTAACCAATGTTTGACGGCATCAAAAGCAGCAAAAGGTTCTGATTGAGGAAGGCTCTTCCACTCTTTTTGTCCCTGTTGGTTGCTCTTAGAGTAGGGGAGTCTAACTTTGAGCTTATCCCTCAAAAAACTCAAATGATTAACTTTAATATCTGCCAATTCTGAGCGGCGAAACCCACCTTGAAACCCTAATTGAATTATTGCTTTATCTCGCGCTCTCGTGATCGCTTGTGGCTGCTGTTCAATCACATTGAGTAACATCTCAAGTTCATCATACATAATAGGTTGTTGATCATAATCAGATACTGTTCGTTGTTTATTTCGACTTAAGCCACGCATCACTCTGATCACAAGAGGATGCTCTGTTGGAGAATGATATCCAGCTTGAATATGGAAATAACGAATAGCAGCTAGGCGGCTCGTTAGGGTTTGCCGAGAAAGTTGTGCTCCGCTTCGTGATTGTATTAGCTCTTTTTGATAACCGATAAATGAGATAACCGTTCTTGGATCTGCTGGCAGAATATTTAACCTATGCTCACTGCAATAGTTTGAGAATAGCGAAAAACTAGAGGTATAAGCCCTACGTGTATTGGCAGAGATCTCATATTCTGTTTCACTCGCAGCACTTTTGTAGTCATCTAAGATTGAAAGTGGTAGCTCTCGCTCCTCATAAAACTGTTTTTCTTCTGTATTAACTGGCCGACTTAATATGGAACCTGTTTGAAAGGGGGTCATTTTATTCATTTATGATACAAACTAAACCGCATAGAAAGTAAACGGAAAAGAGCTGGCTCCCTAATATCAGTGGTTATCGCCGTAAATTATACCTTTAATTATCTAATCTCTACCAGTGATAATCGTCATTATCACTGGTAGAGTGGTTTATTAAATAAAAAATCAACGAATTGATGCTTTAAAGAGCTGTAATGATAAGCGCGCTTCGCTGGATAAACTCTACTGTAGGTTTCAATTAAGTTGGCCAATATAGGCATAATAAACTAATATACCCGGTCACCATTATCCGTATATAAAATGAACAGTCAGAATATATATAAGTTTTATCTTCTGTTGACGGGGGATTTCTGTACATTTATCGAACTACCAAGATTCTGTTCTGACGTATTACTATGCTGATCAATCTGTATTTTTAATTTATGGTTACACCATTTTATATTCGTATGAGGAGTGAAAAAGGGCTAGATCTTCAAGATATCGTTAAGCTTTTCTGCAGTCCGATATTTAGCCGAGATAGAATCAATTAAATGGTTGAACCATACTATTGATTTGAGTAATATTGAAGTTCTAGAGAGTCTGGTAGGATTATGAATTATGATCATATCAATTAACATACAGTGAGAGCATAATGGATTATAAGCAAGCGTGGGTATATCAAGGTGATGCACCTAAAGCAGGAAGAAAACTTTTACTGTTGGAGATAAATGAACTGACCATCGCTTTGCCACTTATATTTCGTTTAGTTCATCCCGAGGAGGTTATGAAGAAACCTGAATGGTTTTTAAATAGCATTGCTGAAGATGATGCAAACAGAAATTTAAAATATATTGCCCTGATACCATTACTCCAAAAGGTCACTCAGTTAAGAAAAAGTTCAGAGCCGATATTAACCCCACTGAAAGAACTTAATGACAACCTAAATGATTATTTTAGCGATCATGGTTGGCGCATGGTTCGTAAAGAGTTATCTCAGATAAAGAAGCGGCAGAAAAAATCTCACATCGAGTTGAGTAAAGATATCATAGCTAAACTCAGGCTCTATATGGAAGATGAGAAGTTTGAAAGTTTCGATCAAGCAATCGATAACTTAATCACTGAAGCAAAATTTAAAAATGCAGAAAGGGAAGAGTAGTCGTTAACTCGACAGTTGGCTAATCAAGAACAGCTAAAAAAAGAGAGCTATGACTCCGCAAAACTGTGTTCGTTAACACTTGTGGCGTAAGGCCTGTTTACGTTCATCTGATAACTCTCTTCTAAATCTAGTTTAGCTCACTATCACACGGCTCGTGACGTGATGCAGTATAAGTTCAGTAAAATCTCTGTGCTAAAAATTAGTTTCAATGCTTAAACAGCAAGAAAATCTTCATGTTTTAGCTAGTTAACTCGGCAGTGATTTAGTTTGTCATCTAATTTATGTGCAGCAGATTTTACATCTGACTCTTGCATAGCATGATACTCATTCTGACGAGTCGCTAAAAACCAATATGAGCCTATAGTCCATAAATCTTTAGGCCAACTAGCCAGATGATCATCTTGTAGGTTACTGGCATGAAAAATGGCTAACCATTTTATACAAACTTTACTTTCATCAACGGATAGATGTTGTTTACGCACACTAAAGCCATAAGCGTCGAGGTCGCTTAACAGTATGATGCTAGATTCATATCTAGGGTGATCAATAGCATAGGATTTGACGCCAAAACAGTGGGGGATTTGGCTAGCTTTATTTAGTTTGGAGGCATAACCTTGATACCAATTAGCCTCTACTTGATATGATTTTATCTTTCTCTGATGAGAAACATCTCCATGCCAGCCCCTTGGGTGCGTAGCAACTTTAGGTGGTACAATTGATTTTACTATGATGTTTTGGGTGCTACCTCGCATCATTATCTGATATCTTGAGATCTCACCATAGCCACTCCAAAGCGTCTGAATTTTCTCTAACTTAATGACTTTACTACAGGAAAACTGTTCTTGTATGTACTCAATAATTTCTGATTGGGTATTCAATGCTGGAGTCTTCCTTTAGTGAACTAATGCAATGATTAAGCCTATAAACAAGGGCTGCTTTTACGTTATTTTTTGTTAAAACAGGTTATAATTATTATTAAACCTGAGTAATGAGTTAATACAATAGATGTCAACTGAGTTACCAAAAGAGAAAAAACTGACCGTTCTGTGTAGAGTTGAACCCGGTTGCCTAGGGCCTGATGGCTTAGATCATATTGAATCTTTTTGCCGATTTTCTCACCAAGAACTAAAAAAAATTGACTCCGATTTTATCAAATGGTTACCTCTTCCACGTTACGATAAGTCCTTAGCAGAGATGGAATACTCTGTTGACAGTAAGTTGCTATCTCGTGAAAAAGCCTCCCAATATTTAGCCTATTTTAAATGTGAACTGGATGAATTTGAAGAACATTTTCATGATAAGCTTTCGACTCTAATTAATGATTTTTTGGCGAAAAAAAAGGCGACACAAAGTTAAGTGAATTGTTTTTCGCCAGTTAATGCTAAATGAAGGATAGTGTAATGCAAAAACACCTTTTGATCACAGGTGCAAATCGTGGCATAGGACTAACACTGGTAAAGCAATATCTGAATGATGGTTGGGCCGTCAATGCCTGTTGTCGCCAGCCAGAAAAAGCCGATGAGTTAACACAGCTACAAATCAAGTACGACTCATTAACACTCTCACAGCTCGATGTTACTGATTACACAGCTGTTGAGCAGCTGGCTGACAATCTTGCAGATATTCCTATCGATCTTTTGATCAATAATGCTGGCTACTATGGTCCGAAAGGAGCGAGTTTTGGCGACACTGATGTCAATGAGTGGCGCAGAGTGATAGAGGTAAATACCATAGCGCCTTTAAAAATAGCCGAAGCTTTTTTACCTCATTTAACACAGGCACAAGATGCTGCTTATGTGGCTATCTCCTCTAAAATGGGAAGCATGTCGGATAATAACAGCGGTGGTGCCTATATCTATCGCTCATCGAAAGCTGCCCTAAACAGTGTTGTGAAGAGCCTTTCGCTAGACCTTGATCCATACGGTGTAAAGGTTGTTGCTCTACACCCTGGCTGGGTTAGGACAGATATGGGGGGGCCTAATGGACTAATAGATACCTATGAATCAGCAGCGGGTTTAAAGCAAGTGATCAGTAAATTGAGCTGTTCTGACAGTGGCGGCTTCTTTGATTATCTAGGTAATAAGATCCTTTGGTGATCCCAACTCATAAACAGTGAGCCTTCTAGCTCACTGCAGGGAATGCGGGAGAGATACATTTTTTTACCACAAAACGGTAACCATAATCTGCTTCAGAATCCTCTTTTATCTCTAAAATCTCATAGTCATTGAGCTCCACCACGTTGGTATCTTGCTCCATTTTACACCTTGATTTCGTATCAGACTCTAGATAAAAAGCGAATGTAGCAATCAGGTGGCGCACTATGCTTTCATAGTCCGAACGTGCATTTTTATATAGTTCTTCATTTGATTTTTTAGTCTCTTCTGAAGGTAGAGATAAACCGATGGACAAATCATCATTGATTAATTTCATTCCAGCCGGCAGATGTTTTGTTTGGTTAAAAGATTCAATTATCTCATTGTGAACATTTTCAACCACAACTGCTTTATTCTCATCGGTAAGCGCTACATCATCATTGAACTCATCATCTAAATTGACGAGTAAGACTAAATGATAAAGCACGATTGAAGCTAATATGACACGCACTAACATGGTTGAAAACCGAAAGTGATCATGATTGGTCAGCCTTAACCCTTTGATGCCAAAAGGCTTTAGCATGAGTAAAAAAACAAGATAAATAGGAACTGCAATCTGGAGTAAGAGTATCGCCAAAGCGGTCATTGCAATGACCCAAGCGGGTAGATAAAGCAAAATGGCGAAATTGTGTGTGTATGAGAAATGTGTAGATGAAACGCCTACGACTTCATTAACGACAGAGGCGGCTCCCGCTATAGCAAAGTTTGCGATCACAGCATAGAAAAGCAGTAACACAGCTTTTCCTGACAAGCTGTGCCAGACACGTTCGAACAGTGGCCAAAACTCTAATGTCAGTGCCACAACGGTAATAATGACCACTAAGCCTAAATAATCTGGTGACATTAATAACAATAGCGCAAACAGGTAGAGTTTCTGAGCAATCGTTAATCGCTTAAGCAAGCTCACCATTTTTTGATAGTAGCTGCGCAGTGACTGGAAGCTGCCAAGCAATAGATTTATTGGCGAATTGATAATTTTTTGAAAACGGACACCTGTCTCCTCTTTAGGGAGTTGCTCCATTGGCTTTTTCCTTCAATTAACACAAAGCTAGGATGGTAACTTGTTATTAACATATGCTCCATCTATTTTACTGTTAAGGTGTAAAAGCGGATTAAACAAATACTATACATCCACCTCTATTTTGTTTAGCTTAATCCAAAAAAGGACAAAGTGATGATAGAAGCATTAGAGCAGGAACATTTTGAAGATGTCATAGCCTTAGGCAATAAAGTCCATGGTGATGGCTACCTTGATCTCCGATCAATGCAGTCCCTTTACCAAAAAGGAATTAAGGATGAGATTAATGCTAATTTTGTCGCTGTTCTCAATGATGAATTGGTTGGCTTTAGATTGACCTATGCACCTGGTAATTGGCAACCCGACAGTTGGTGTCTACCTGATGCATGGGGAGTCGAACCCGAAAAAGTCTGTTATTTTAAGTGTAATACCGTTGCAGAGGAGCACCGGGGCGAGGGGATTGGTGGTAAATTATTGCAAGCATCTATAGCAGCAACCAAACATCAAGGCGCAAAAGCGGGCATAAGTCATCTCTGGAAAGATAGTCCCAATAATTCGGCAGTCAACTACTTTACTAAAGCGGGGGGAGTGTTAATCAAAGAGTACCCTAATAGATGGAATAATACGAAAGAGCACCCCGATTATATCTGCATATTATGTGGCCCTGAGTGTCACTGCACCGCTTGTGAGATGATTTTAATCTTTAAATAATTGACTCCCCATTCAAACATGATGAGCCCAACATAAAGCCCAATGAGATGACCTTAAAACAATATGACCCTCTAATATCTACAACACCCGCAGCACAAAACTGGCCAAACTCCTATTGGGCGAGTACTGTTCCGCCGCCGCAAGATACCCCATCTCTTAAGGGAAATGTTCAAGCAGATGTTGTAGTTATTGGTGCTGGTTATACTGGGTTACTAACCGCTTATTATCTTGCCAAAGAGTTTAATGTCGATGTATGTGTCGTAGAAGCGAATACTGTTGGTTTTGGTGCCAGCGGACGCAATGCAGGCTTCGTATTAAAGGGCTCAGGTCGACTCGGTTACACTCAAATAGCAAAGAAGTGGGATCTCGATATCGCAAAAGGGATCTATCAGGAGTTTAGTGAAGCGGTAGAGCGTGTCGGTTCATTGATAACTTCAAACCAGATAACGTGTGAGCCTCAAGAAAAGGGGTACTTAAAAGTTGCTCATAATCCAAAAGCGATGAAACAGCTCAAACTCGCCTCTAATTTCATAACGACTGAGTTAGGTGGGCAAGCGGAGCTACTTTCACTAGAGCAGCTAACTGAAAATTACATGCATCACCATCAGGCCTATGGTGCCCTAAGGTTAGATGATGGATTTGGTATAAACCCATTAAAATTAGTTCTAGGCTACAAGTCGTTAGTGAAAAATAGCAAAGTATCTATTTTTGAAAATACCTGTGTTCATCGCTGGTTTGAGGAAAGGGGGAAACATAGGTTAATTACGCCGGGTGGAGAGATCACGGCAAATAGAGTTATCTGTGCCGGTAACGCATACACACCAAAAACATTTAACCCTTGTCTCGATGACAAATACCTACCTATCTTAAGTAATGTCATTGTTACAGAGCCGCTCACAGGCGCCGAGCTGCTAGAAGCTGGGCTCAAAACTCACCAAGTTACTATGGATACGCGCTTACTTAAGTATTATTACCGTCTTTTACCCGATAACCGACTACTTTTGGGAGGTAGAGGTGCCATTACAGGTAAAGATGCACAGGATCCCATTTATGCACAAAGATTAAAGTATGCGCTTGCTCAGTGTTTTCCTGTTCTTGCCAATAAAACTGTCGATTATAACTGGACAGGCTGGATAGCGGCGGCCATCGATGATATGCCCCATGTTTATCAAAAAGGTGGAGTGGGGTACAGCTTAGGTTATTGTGGTTCTGGAGTCTCTTTCAGTGCACAAGCGGCCTATCGTTTGGCTCAAACATTAGCGGGTATCAAGACACCCGACCTACCACTTTATCGTCAACCTTTACCCCCATTTCCATTTGCACGGATGAGGCGAATAGGACAGTGGGGGTATTATCATTATGCCTGGATGAGAGACAAGTATGCTTAAGGCTGTCTCTGCTTTTTAGCCCTTTCAAGCATCTTCTTCATTAACCCATAGCTTCTTTGATCGTAGGGTGGAACAAACATGTTTTCATTTAATATTTTATCGGGATCCCCCAAAATAGTGTTAACTGGGACAATTTGAGAGGCAGGGACCATGGAGAGCTCATTTGATATTCGGTTTTGAACCTCTTTACCGATAAAATAATTGGCGAAAATCTCTGCTGCCTCTAGCTTCCTGCCTGATAACCCTTTTACAAAATTTATCGTATCAAGCCAAGCCATATGGCCCTCCTCAAAGTCGATGAGCTCCCAATTCCCACCCCTCACATTTTCCGCATGTATTTCAGGTCCCCAGCTGCTGACAATCAATAGCTCATCATTAAAAGTAGGCGCATCAGTCCAGAAACTGCCAGCGGCATCATATAGCGCTGTCAATTGAGTTTGAAAAGCCCCATCTGGTGCAGACTTTACCATGACGCCACTTCTGTTTTCTTTTTGAAACTCCTCATAAAGATAGAAGGGCGACTCGCCTTGACTCATTAATGTTAGACCTATGTTGTACCACTCTTGGGCCCCGTTCAACGAGAACTTATGCCTCCACTCAGGCTGCCATAACGCTTTTACAGAGTATGGGATAAGCGAGGGAGTAACTCTGTCATGATCGATATAGAAACCATAAATACCGCCTCCCCATGGGATATAAAGCGGTAGCCCATCTCTATCTACTCCCATTTTAAGCCTTGTTAGGTTTGGATAAAGGTGCTGATAATTAGTCAACCTAGGAGAGTCTATATTCACAGGTTGAAGTAGCTTGGCCGTTTGCTCCTTTTTCATCTTAATAAAAAAGAGGGTTAAAAAAGTGATGTCGCACTCTTTGCCTCTGATCAAGTTGTACATCTGCTCAGCCCCTTCAGCGTAAGGGGAGATAACTTCAACGTGATAACCATAACCTTGTTCCTGTAGTAACTGGTTAACACGAGAGATGTCACCGTCGGTCACATAGCCCTCCCAAGTTAGCACTCTTATTACTTGAGTCTCACTACTTTCATCAGATATAGAAGAAGTGCTAAATAAAAGAGAGCTAATAGCGAGAATTAAGGAGAAACCAATATACTTTTTCATCTACTTTTACACCGATCAGCTCTATTAAAGAGGAGCTTAAATTCAATTTAGCGATAAGATCTGCACATACAAAGTTTAGCCTAACTCTTCATGCTCTGTTATATAGATAGAAACGTGCTAAATCTTCCGTCCCTTGCTATTCTTAACAGCTGCTTAAAAAAGGGGGAAGTAATGAAATCAAATCTGGATAAAATGCTTGCTAGCCATAACAAGCTTGTTCACTCAGAAGGGGTTAAGATCGTTTCTCATACCCAACGAGAAGTTGAAGAGTGGGTTCAACATACTGTGATGATTGAGGGGTGTGATGCACCTTTTAAGTTTAGACGCCCTAAAAAATTCAAGTGCCTTAAAGGCAACAGGGTAAATATGACCTATTATCCTGAGCAAGAAAAAGTGGCAGGCTTCGAAATTGAAGTCATGAAAGTCGTCAGAATCAAACGTTTCTAACAGCATATAAAAATAACTCATGGATGAGTTTGATCTAGTGATTTAGTCACTCTCATTGGCCACATTAAGCCTTCATTCAGCTATAATTTAGTAACATTATTTTATTCCTTAAGTGACCTAGTCATTTGAAAGTGCATTATTTATAGCGATAGGAACTAAGATGAAAAAGACGATGTTACTCATTGGACTAATACTCATGCACACCTCTGTGTCTGCTAAGATCATTGTTGATAAGTCTGGGGTAGATGAGAAAGACTATATCTACGACCTCCATCAATGTACTGAGTATTCACAGCAAGTTGATAAGAAAGCAGCAGATGGTGGCGTCGTCTCTGGCGCAGCAAAGGGGGCCGCTCTGGGAGCCGCAGCTGGTGCTATTTCTGGTGGTTCAGGCTCTGACGGTGCGAAAACAGGCGCAGCTGTTGGTGTAGTAGGGGGCTTTCTTGGGAAGAACCGCAGTAAACGACAGAATCAACACAATTATGAGCAGGAACAAGCCTTAATCATTAAGAACTGCATGACAAACCGAGGCTATGTTGTATTAAATTAGCTTCGTTGTTATTGATTGAACACATTACAGGACAAGAGAACAGGCACAAAAAAGCCAACCATGAAGGTTGGCTTTTTAATGACTTAAAATTACTTAGCAGTCATTAATGCAACAGCGTTATCGAGCATACGATTACTGAAGCCCCACTCATTGTCGTACCAAGCCATCACTTTAACTAAACGACCATTAACGCGTGTTTGAGTCGCATCAAAGTTTGATGAGAATGGGTTATGGTTAAAGTCGATAGAAACCAAAGGCTCCTTGTTAACCGCTAACACTTCATTCATTGGAGAGAGTGACGCTGCACTTTCAATGATGGCGTTAACCTCTTCTACTGTCGTATCACGCGCCGCAATAAAAGATAGGTCAACCAGTGACACGTTCACAGTTGGAACGCGAACAGCTAAACCGTCAAACTTACCAGCTAGCTCTGGAACAACTAGGCCAACAGCTGCTGCTGCACCTGTCTTAGTTGGGATCATCGACATTGCCGCTGCACGAGCACGACGAAGATCTGTATGGTAAACATCAGATAGACGCTGATCATTTGTGTATGCGTGAATCGTTGTCATTAAGCCTGATTCGATACCAATCTCATCATTTAGTGGCTTAGCGAACGGTGCAAGGCAGTTAGTGGTACATGAAGCGTTAGAGATCACCGTCATATCAGCAGTAATTTCGTTGTTGTTCACACCGTAAACTACGGTTGCATCCACATTCTTACCTGGGGCAGAGATAAGTACTTTCTTGGCACCAGCAGTGAGGTGTGGTTGTACTGCTTCTTTAGAGGTGAAAATACCAGTACATTCAAAGACCACATCAACATTTAACTCTGCCCAAGGAAGTTTAGCTGGGTCTCTTTCAGAGAATGTGAGGATTTTGTCATCATTAACATAGATAGCTTCTGCATCATGATCGACTTTAGCGTTAAAACGGCCATGAACAGAATCATACTTAGTCAAGTGTGCATTGATCGAAGCATCACCTAGATCATTAAGAGCAACAATCTGGATTGGGTAATCCTTTTCGCTTTCATAAAGTGCACGTAAAACATTTCTACCGATACGGCCATAACCGTTAATTGCTACGCGGATAGTCATCTGATATCCCTCTGGTGAATGTAAAAAAATTATCTGGTAGTAAAATTACCAAACTGACAGCCACCGTCAAGTAATATCCGTTTTATCGCCCAATTTTCAGTAACAATTTCGGCATTTCTTTTACAATGATCATATTTTTTACAAAAAGAGGCTGTGTTTTGGTAAATAATTTTCCTATTGGCAGATTTTTTGCCACCGAAGAGCAGGGCGAAAACTTACCTTATAACCTCTACTCCCTCTCTAAGATACGCCTAATTTTACTGGAATGATAACTTCCAGATTGAAGTGAATCGACTAACTCCTCAGCGTGATCATCAAGAAATACCTTCAGCTCGGTATCACCATTGATTAGCATCAACATGCTTTTTTCAGAAACTTGATTCTCACTCATTAAGATATTAGCTCTGGAGAGAAGATAGGTCATCTCCAAGTCATTGAGCTTTTGATAGGTGTTGGCTAAGCCCAATAACCATTCTGGGTTAAAGTTCTCGTCATTACTCTTATTAAATACTTCCAAATATACTTTTCGTGCTTTAGCAGGGTCGTATTTTTGAAAGTAGGAAGCTATCCCAGCCAAAATCTCAATATCATCGATAAGGTTGAGTCGCTCAGCACGAAGTATCTTTGCTTGTGCCACCTGATCATTAAAACGGGTCCAGTGATAATAAGCTAAGTAAGGATCATTACTCTCTTTAGTGGAGACTTGAAGCTCAGCCAGACTCTGTGCACTTAACCCAAACGCTCGGGTTCTATCATTGGTTCTTTCAGGATGAAGAATATGTTGCACACCAGAGGCAAGTTCAATGCACTTATTGTACTTCTCTAGATGGATCAGATGATGGTAAAGCGCTTTACCTGGAGGGGATTGTTCGTGCTTTAGTCTGAGCCGACTCTTAAGTAGGTCCGATTTCTCATATCGACACCAACTATCTTTATGCAAATCTGCACAAAGTTCAGGATTATTTTTACAAATAGTGTTGTTATTCCCGACATTATCACAGCCTAAAAGTGCCGAAAAAACGATAATGCTAAAAAATGATCTAAATATTACGACACTTCTACTCAAAACAGGCTCCAACTCGTACTTTATGCTAATAAAATTACAATGTTACATTAAATATCTTGCTGGCTTGAGAGCCTGCTTTTCATTACAATAGCGCCGACCATAAAGGGTTTTACCCGATTTATAATTAGAGTATTGGTCTTTTTTTTTTGTTACTCAATCATTTCTGCTAAATAAAGTGGAATAATGAGATAAAGGATCTGTAAATGAGCGCTGATAAACACCTACAAAGCTGGCAAGAACGTTTCGAAATGGCAGAGGCGATGCAACCTCTTCTAGGAAAATTATATCGCAATCAGGGTGTCGAAGTCGTTTTATACGGTAAACCACTCCTTAATGCTTCAACCATAGAGATCATCAAGTCTCACCGTCTAGTACGTAAGCATGTTGGTTATAAGCTAAGACTGCGTGAAAGTTTCCCGTTTGTTGAAGCACTAAGTAAATTAGCGGTAAAACAGTGTAAAGTGGATATTGGTAAGCTAGCAATCAAATACTGGCGTGAAAATGATGATGCAAGCGGTATTGAAGCTTACATGAGCCAAGAGCTTGCTACGGCCATTGATCACGATGATCAAGAGAAGCCTAGAGATGTTGTGCTTTATGGTTTCGGTCGAATTGGTCGTTTGCTCGCACGTCTATTGATTGAAAGAACTGGTGTGAGTAACAAACTTCGCTTACGTGCCATAGTACTTCGTGGTGGGCGTAAAGGTGATCTCGAGAAGCGTGCAAGCTTATTACGAAGAGATTCAGTTCACGGTCCATTCAACGGCTCTGTTGAAGTCGATGAAGAGAACAATGCCATTATCGCTAACGGTACCTATATTCAAGTTATCTACGCGAACTCACCAGATGCAATTGATTACACAAGCTTCGATATCAATGATGCACTTGTGGTCGATAACACTGGTATCTGGAAAGATGAAGATGGACTCGGTCTGCATCTGAAATCTAAAGGCGCAACAAAAGTTCTGCTAACGGCTCCTGCTAAAGGCAGCATCAAAAACATCGTTTATGGTGTTAATGAGTCAGATATTTTGGCCGAAGATACCATTGTATCGGCAGCCAGTTGTACCACCAATGCCATCACGCCAGTCCTTAAAGCGATTAACGATAAGTATGGCATTGAAAATGGTCACGTTGAAACCATTCACTCCTATACCAATGACCAGAACTTAATCGACAACTACCACAGTGCAGATCGCCGTGGGCGCAGTGCACCACTTAATATGGTTATCACTGAAACTGGCGCCGCTAAAGCTGTATCAAAAGCACTCCCTGTGCTTGAAGGTAAGTTAACTGGTAACGCTATCCGCGTTCCTACGCCAAATGTCTCTATGGCTATTATCAGCTTGAACCTAAATGGTGAAACTAATAAAGAGGAGATCAACGATTACCTGCGTAATATCGCACTAAACTCAGATCTTCAGAATCAAGTTGATTTCACTGAATCAACTGAAATTGTTTCATCTGATCTTGTCGGCTCACGTTACGCAGGCGTTGTTGATTCACAAGCAACCATAGCAGATGGTAAGCGCACAATTTTATACGTATGGTATGACAATGAGTTTGGCTACAGCTGTCAGGTTGTTGGTGTGATGCAGAAGATGCTTGGTCTTAATTACCAATCACTGCCTCATGGCTAAGCTTTCATAATTAAATAGCAGTAATAAAGCCCCATGCTTAACGGTATGGGGCTTTTTTTATACTCATTGTCGTAAGCTGATATGTTTTTTTGTACAAAAAATATGGCTTTGGGCTAATTTAACAACAGTCAGATTGAAAACCCATTTTTATCTGATCTACATGATTGACTCTGCGGCTCAGATCGGTAGAATGCCATTCCGCAGTCAGGGGAAAGCTTGGTAAACAAACTTAACCTGATTCTAAAGTAAGATGTAAAAGTGCGACATTAGCTCAGTTGGTAGAGCGATACCTTGCCAAGGTATAGGTCATCGGTTCGAACCCGATATGTCGCTCCAAAATTTTATTGAAAAGATAAAGTTTTGGTAGGAAATAGCTTCTTGTTTTAATGAAGGGGCGGTTCGAACCACTCTTTATTAGAGAAGGTTCGCTCCAATCTTACAAATATTGGCGCGATGGCAGAATGGCTATGCTGCGGATTGCAAATCCGTCGATCTCGGTTCGACTCCGGGTCGCGCCTCCATATTAAGATATTGATGAGTTTGGTTGAGTAATTTTTTACTACAACCAAGCAGTATTAACTACCGATAATATGTATCGTCAAAATCAACGAGTTTGCCCGAGTGGTGGAATCGGTAGACACAAGGGATTTAAAATCCCTCGCTGAATAAGCGTGCCGGTTCAAGTCCGGCCTCGGGTACCATCATTAAGATGACATTGAAGCCTCAACATCAGTTGGGGCTTTTTTGTATTAAGCTTTTATGGGCCGGCCTAAATCCCTCGCAACTCTTAATAAGACGTGATCGGCTGACTTTTTATAAAAGAGCCTCAGCGATCATAAAGATGGCGATCCCTTATCAAGCTTATTAACCATAAGCTGTTTTAATTATTCTCATAAAAGAGATAGCTCTAATGCGGTTTGTCGAAAAATTATCAAGAAAATTGGATGTAATCCCAATTAACAACTATTTTTTCTACTAGTACTAAAACTCTCTACCTCTTGCTCTCTGACAATGGTATAAAGAGTCCCGAAATCCCCTACATTCAAATACTTTAGGAAAGCAGTCATGATATTTACCCAGGTTGAACTTGCACCAGCTGATCCCATTTTAGGTCTTACGGATGCATTTAAAGCTGATAAAAGAACAGGAAAAGTAAACCTAGGCGTGGGGATCTATAAAAATGAAGCGGGGCTGACTCCCATTTTATCCTCAGTGAAACAAGCTGAGGCTAAATTACTTGCATCAGAAGAGAGTAAAAGCTACTTAGGTATTGAAGGTGTTCAGGCATACAATGATGCCGTGCAGAGTCTACTTTTCGGTGCCGCTCATCAGGTTGTTAAAGACAAAAGAGCATTAACGGCACAAGCTCCAGGTGGTACAGGCTCTCTACGTGTTGCAGCAGAGTTCCTTGCCCGTAATACTAAATCGAAAACCATTTGGGTTAGTAATCCAACTTGGGCTAACCACAAGAATATATTCCAATCTGCCTCTCTTGAGATTAAAGAGTACCGCTATTACAAAGCAGAAACTCACGATAAAGACTTCGATGCCATGGTTGAAGATCTTTCATCTGCGCAAGCTGGCGATCTCGTGTTACTCCATGGGTGTTGCCATAATCCAACGGGCATTGATTTAACCCAAGACCAATGGGAAATCATTGCTCAATTATGCTTAAAGCAAGAGTTAGTTCCTCTGTTTGATTTCGCCTACCAAGGCTTTGGTGATGGCGTAGATGAAGATGCAAATGGCTTAAGAATCGTAGCTGATACCGTACCAGAACTTATCATCGCTAACTCTTTCTCTAAAAACTTTGGCCTCTACAATGAGCGTATTGGTGCCGTCACTCTAGTGGGCGATTCCCAAGGGTCTGTCATTAAAGCATTTAGCCAAGTTAAGAGTACTATTCGCGGCAACTACTCAAACCCGCCAGCTCATGGCGCATTAATTGTGAGTACCATTTTAGGTGACACAGAGTTAAAGGCATTATGGGAGAGTGAGTTAAAAGAGATGCGTGAGCGTATCGCAAAGATGCGCACTCTGTTTGTAGAAACATTAAAGCAAGAAGGAGTCACACAGGACTTCAGCTTTATCTCAAGACAGAATGGCATGTTTAGCTTCTCCGGTCTCACTAAAGAGCAGGTCGCACAGCTAAAAGATGAGCACGGCGTCTATATTGTTGGCTCTGGACGTATCAGCGTTGCAGGCATGACAAAAGAGAACATGCCAGTGATCTGCAAAGCTATCGCTAGCGTTCTTTAATCTTTCTTGGATAAAAGAGAGCATATGAAAAAGGACAGCTAAGCTGTCCTTTTTCTTTAATTGGTTATCGTGTCAGACACGATACTGGCAAGGGCTTGTGCCAATGCTTTCCTATCATGTAAACCTTTGTGGTGTTTGCTCACCAAGGGGCGATAGAGAATGTTACCACTTTGATAGCTCTCCTCTGAGTGACTTAATATCCTATCTATAATCTTGACACCTAACACCTGATGACACCAATCAACTCTTTGGGTTAAAGAGAAGTCAGCAGAGGAGGAGGGTTCACGGGTAAGATTATCAATTAAGATCACCTCAGCATTGGATTCAGCCAGTGCTGCTGCAAACTTTGGCAGAAGCAGCGGTGGCATAATGCTAGTCAAAAAGCTACCAGGACCTAAGATCACCAGATCAGCCTCTCGAACCGCATCGCAAGCTTCACAGGTCGCAGTCACCACAGGCTCTAACGACAATGCCATAGGGTGTTCTGACATCTCATCGACACTGGTTTCACCAAATATTTTATTGCCACATGCTTGAATAGCAACCAGATGTGTCGGCTCCTCAGACATGGGGATAACGCGAGTTTCAATATTGAGAAACTGGCGTACGATATTCACAGCTTCAAGCGGCCTGACGCATAGCTCATCTAAAGCAAGCAACATGAGATTACCCAGATTGTGGCCCGATAGATCACTTTCACCAGCAAAACGGTACTCGAACAACAAGGAGCCGATAGAGGGCGTGCTTGCCAATTGGGATAAGCAGTTACGTAGATCGCCCCAAGCGATACAATCTTGTTGCTGTCTAAGTCTACCTGTGGAGCCACCATTATCTGTTGTTGCAACTATCCCTGTTAGCTTAGGACCAAGAAATGAGAGTGTTGATAGCACTCTGCCTAAGCCATGACCACCACCAATGGCAACCACTTTGTCGAATCTATTTAGTGCATTATATTGCATTCGGGTTGTTCCTTCCTGAATACCCAGATAATTAACCAACTGGGATTATACCTTAGAATCCCATGATTAACTGATGTTTTATCACTAAGCCAAGTGACTTGGGTCTATTTGAGATATAGCATATAATCTCAGGCGATAATTCACATTTGAGACACGAATGAAAACAGGAAGAGTTGGGAAGTTAACAGTATCGGTAAGCCTTGTTATCTTAGCCTTTATTGTATTAAAGCTTAATTTTATTGATTCAGAAGAGAAACAGGTCGATCAATTAGGAGCCATAATAGAGAACCAGCAGCATCTGAGTTTAATCCCTGATTTTGCATCTATTCCACTTGTCACAGACAAGAAACAGGCATTTTTCGATTACCTACGTCCTTGGGTTCGACTTCAAAATGGCATAATCAAAGATGAGCGTTTATTTTTACAGCGCTCATTGCAGCACCTTAATGACGGTCTAGCACTCACAGATGCTGAATACTACCGAATTGAGGAGATCGCCAATAAGTATCAATACTCTTCGCGCGCTTATAACGCGGAAACACTTAAAGAGTTGTTAGTAAGAACAGATATTATTCCTGAGTCTATGGTGCTAATTCAAGCCGCCAATGAGACAGGTTGGGGAAGTTCACGCTTCGCGAGAGAGGGACTTAATTTCTTTGGTCAGTGGTGCTTCAAAAAAGGTTGTGGCTTGGTCCCCCAGTCTCGTACTGCAGGGATGTCCCATGAAGTTGCTGTTTTCAAATCAGTAGAAGACTCTGTGGCTTCCTATATGCGCAACCTGAACTCCAACGCCGCTTACTCTCTTTTACGCTCAATTCGCGCCGATATGCGCGCACAAAATAAAGAACCCACAGCAGATGAACTTGTTTACGGGCTAGTAAATTACTCTGAACGTCAGGAAGCTTATATTGATGAGCTTTTAGAGATGTTACGTCATAACCAGCAGTACTTGGTAGGAAATAATGAAGAAAAGCCTTCTGTTTAGTTGTTTAATCGTTGCCTGTAGTTCATTGCAAGCAGCCCCAATATCATTAGAGTATCAAGGTTTTTATCAAAGGTTAAAGCAGGTCAATAAAGGGCATTACCCGCTTGTTGAACTTGCCTTTTTTGTACCTGGTAAAGATAAGTGCCATATAAAAAGTGGCACTATATCAACAGAGAAAGAATCGTTCCCCTTAACGATAACTAAAGATCAACGTCTATTTCTTCCTTTTGATGATAAATTAAAATCAGATAGGGCATTAATTAACTTAGATATCGAGGGGCAGGCTGAAAACTGTAATATCTCAATGCAAGTCCGAGCCAAGCAAACAAAGCTAAATTACGCTCAAAGCGAACTTCTTGAGATACAAGCACAGATGGATGCGCTGCTCGATGAGATGCAGGGTTTCCCTATGCGCTATTTCAGTGCTGATATTGCCGGCATCAACTTTGTCTTCGAATCTGACAGTAAAGTATCAGTGAAAATTGACGGCGAAGAGCAGTTAGTGTCAGGGAGTTTAAAGCTAAGTCGTGAACAATTAAGCCAACTCAAAGCGCTAGAACTGTCATCAAAACCTAAGGTGATCAGTCCAAGAACTTAATAGCAATCAATAAAAAAACCAGCGAAAGCTGGTTTTTTTATTGATTAAACTTGCCATTTGATTAAGGCGTATAGGTACTGACGATATCAATTTTGTGCTCAGGGTTAACGCGTTTCGCCTTACTAGCTGCATCAAGATCAATATGACCGTTATTTGAAACATCAACGAAATCAAACGCGGGAAGATCAGATTCAGCCACTTCCCCTTTTAGCGGTGCATTCGCATCACGAGTCAATGAGATAAAATCAAACTGCTCTCTATCTACACCTTGAGAAGGCGAGGTATTTTGCATCGCGGTAAAGATAGACTCGATGCGACCTGGATGTTCAACATCCCACTGATTAAGCATCTCTTTCACCGATGCACGTTTTAGGTTTTCCTGAGAGCCACATAGATTACATGGAATAATAGGGAACCCCTTAAGCTCGGCGTATTCGGCAATATCTTTTTCTCGAGCGTACGCAAGAGGACGGATCACCATGTTGGCACCATCATCGGAGAGCAACTTAGGTGGCATCGCTTTCTGTTTTCCAGCAAAAAACATATTCAGAAACAAGGTCTCAATAATATCGTCTCTGTGGTGCCCCAGTGCAATTTTAGTGGCACCAATTTTTTGCGCGAAACCATAAAGGGTTCCACGACGAAGGCGTGAACACAAAGAGCAGGTCTTTTGACCTTCAGGGATCTTATCTCTGACAATAGAGT
This sequence comes from Shewanella nanhaiensis, assembly GCF_019457885.1. Lineage (GTDB taxonomy): Bacteria > Pseudomonadota > Gammaproteobacteria > Enterobacterales > Shewanellaceae > Shewanella > Shewanella nanhaiensis. The sequence continues at coordinate 1,668 of NZ_JAHZST010000032.1, read as the reverse complement.
AGGTGTCTTTCTCTAAGATATGGTAAGCCACTCCTAAACTATCAAGATAAGCTGGCAATACATGCTCAGGGAAACCAGGTTGCTTCTGATCTAAATTCACCGCAACAATCTCAAACTTAATCGGCGCACGTTGCTGGAGATCTAACAGAATATCAAGCATGGCGTAACTATCTTTACCACCTGAAAGGCAGCACATTATCCGATCGCCTTCTTCAACCATGTTGTAGTCGGAGATGGCTTTACCGACTTCGCTTCTGATTTTTTTCTGAAGCTTTTTCATTCGGGTAACTTGTTGAGCAGATAGATCGACAGACATAAAAAAACGCGCCTAGTAACACTTGAATTACGGGCGCGTAGTATATATTAAAATTTTTCGGTTACAAAGTATCAGCTCTCATCTAATGGCGATTTATAACCATCAGGTTTGATGGCAAGAAGGTCGCAATTGATGCTATCGATAACATGTTCAGCCGTATTACCAATTAATGCAGCTGAAAAGCCAGTTCGTCCAACCGTGCCTAAGATAACTAGCTCAGCATCAAGCTTTTTAGCCACATCTGGGATCACATCTTCAGGTAACCCCTCTTTAACGTGGCAGTTATCAGTACTTATTCCTAAGGTGAGGGCAAGTTCGCAAACTCTCTCCTCATGCTGCATACGTATCGTTTCACTGTATGTGTGAGCATCAAAATCTGGCAATTCAATGGCTAAATTCACTGGTGTTCCAGGGTAGCCATTAACAAGATGAACCTGAGCGTCAAATCTCTTGGCGAGATCTTTTGCATGTTCGACAATCTTGCTGTTTAGACTGATATGATCTTCATCTTCTGAGCCCACATTAATGGCACATAAGATCTTACCCGCAACTGGCCAGTCATGCTCTTTCACCAGCAAAACAGGGACAGGGGACTTACGCATCAGATGCCAATCCGTAGGCGTAAAGATAACCGACTTTAACTTATCGTGCTCATGTGTCCCTTTAACAATCAGATCAAACTCGTTGGAGATGGCATATTGAATAATGCTCTCAAACGGGCGGTTGTGCCAGATCACTTCACTTTCGATTGTCACTTCAGAGGTGGAGTAGTGCTCGACAACTTCATCGATCCAAGCTTGGCGCTGGGCAATAACGCCTTGGCGCATCGCTTCACGCTCCTGACCAGATAAGATGGACGTCATCTCATAGGAGAAATCAAAAATAGAGAGAAATACTGTTATGCTAGCTTGATTTCGGGTAGCAAGCTCAACAGCCCTTGCAAGAGCTGGTTGAGTATCACTGGTTGGATCCACAACAACTAACAGCTTTTTATATTCCTTCATACCTTACCCCTTTCTCATTCGATACCTTAATAATGAGCTACATAGCATAAAAGACATTGCTTTAGATCAAATGTACTCACGTTTCCATAGCTTGTTATAGCATTTTTTTTTGCTAAGTTACTTATCTATTTAGTATTAATCTGTAATTTTTTATATAGAAAATCAAATGAGGTGAGGGGATTTGATAAACGATGGAAGACAGGGGTAATAAAAAAGCGTCAATGTAAAGAATCCACCTTCTGAAGAAGGTGGCTTTGCATTAGCCCCCTAAAAGGGGGCGTTGTCTACTTCAAATCTAATTGCGGCTGCTCCTGTTTTTCAACCTTTTCTTGATGCCTTACATATCTT
>NZ_JAHZST010000031.1 GCF_019457885.1 Shewanella nanhaiensis | reverse complement strand
AATCTGGCGCGGATCTCATCGTAGAGCTGGGACTAATGAAGGTCTCAATAGACTCTGAATACATTAGCGCAAACCAACTCCTGTTATCTTGCTTTATTATTTGCAATAACGGGGCGTACCATACATTTAGTCTAGAGCCAGTGACCTCAATACGTTCAACACTCTCTTCATTTGACTCTACAGCGTAGCTAGGTGCCGAAAGAGCCACTATGCCACTAGATGCCAAGCTAACTAACTTGGCTAATCGATTAAACTTCATCTATCCATCTCCCAAAATATAGTTGTTATTTTTCTCAGCATTACAGGTTCTAGGCACGCCCCAGACCACATAGTTGATACCAAGCGGCAACACTTATATCACATACTTTATTTTGCATGCAATATACATGGTGTTGACAAAATTATTTATATGTATGATTTATGAATAAAAAATCAATAACCATATGCAAGGATGAGTTAGGAGAGTGTGTGAATTGTATTGGCTAAGCGTTATAAAGCTGGGAGGGTTAACGTTATAGCTAACAAGCTAGCCATGGGGGTTTTAACTAAAAATGCACTAATAATATTTTAAATTAGCTAGCTAACGAGATAAAAAATAGTAAATATTGAGTGGATAATAAGAAAGGATGTAAAACAGAAATAGCATAAGAGTGAGAAATATTATTGTACTTTAGGCACTGTCTTTAGCCACCTCAACTCTCTGAGCTAACATCTGCAATACCCCTTCTCTGAGGGCACCGCCAGATAGGTTCAAACTCTCAATCTCTAACAGCTCAAACAGGGCAAGTAAGATTGAGATCCCAGCAGCAAAAGTTGGCGCTCTCTCCTTATGAAGGCCAGAGATAGCTAACATAGAGGGGTTAGATTGCGTTAACACCTCTTCTTGCAGTGAGGTCAGTACATCTAATGTGATGCTAGCTGACTCTTGCCTATAATTAAGCAGTTCCACCACAGATTGCACGCTACCAGAAGCGCCTACAACACAGTGCCAACCTAAATGCTTAAGCTCGCTCAGGTAATCGCCCAGAGCAGACTTTACCGCTGCTTTAGCATCATCAAAATCTAATTTCTGGAAGGGAAAAGAGGTAAAAAACTTATCATTAAAGGTAACACAGCCCATAGGTAGACTGGTCTTCAACAGCACCTTATCACCGTCACCGATAATAAACTCAGTGCTCGCGCCACCAATATCAATCACTAGGCGACGCCCCTCTCCCTCAGTGGTGGCAACCATACCTTGGTAGATCAACTCTGCTTCACGCATGCCTGAGATGATCTCGATAGGGTGACCTAAAATGGGGAGGGCTCGACGACAAAACTCATCGGAATTCGCAATATGTCTAAGGGTTGCGGTGGCAATAACGGCAATATTATCTACAGATACGCCCTCTTTCTTCAGCATATCACTGAACATAGATAAGCAATCAAGGCCACGCAACATCACCTCTTCACTCAGGGAACCATCACTTTGGATCCCTTCAGCAAGCCGGACTTTTCGCTTATATTTCGCGATAATTTCGGGTCGGCCACCAAGTGTTTTGGCAACCAACATATTGAAACTATTCGATCCTAATGTGATCGCCGCATAAAGAGGTGTTGTTGGCATTAATGCAACCGTTTAAGAGTGCCTACGTACTTGATCATGACGACGTGGACCATTTCGGCCACCAGCACGATTGCCATTTCGTCCTTGAGGACGGCCAGAGTTATTGCGGCCCTGTTGCGGACGGTTGTTGTGTTTTCTATGGACACGAATGGGCGCAGGAATATCATCCAGCAAGCTTTCGCTGTCATAGTTAGTCACAGGGATAGAGTGGGTAATGTACTCTTCGATAGCTGGAAGATTGAGTGCATACTCTTCACATGCAAAGCTAACTGATACCCCTTTCTTACCCGCTCGACCAGTTCGGCCAATACGGTGCACGTAATCTTCACAGTCGTCGGGCAGATCATAGTTATACACATGTGACACATCAGAGATATGCAGACCACGTGCCGCGACATCTGTCGCAACCAGTATATCTAGCTTACCTTCGGTGAACTGCTCAAGAATACGGATACGCTTCTTTTGCGGTACATCGCCGGTTAACAAACCAACGCGGTGCCCGTCACCTTCTAACCATGACCAAACATTTTCACAGCTGTGTTTGGTATTGGAAAATACAATCGCTTTTTCCGGCCAATCTTCCTCAATCAGAGAAAGCAGCAGACGCATCTTCTCATCCATCGATGGATAGAAGATCTCCTCTTTGATATTTTTAGAGGTTTTTTCATTGGGCGCGATAACCACTTTCTCAGGCTCATTCATATGATCATAAGCTAGCTCCTGCACCTTCATTGAGAGAGTGGCAGAAAACAGCATATTCAGACGCGATTTAGCATCTGGCATACGCCTGAAAAGGAAGCGAATATCTTTAATAAAACCGAGATCGAACATACGATCGGCTTCATCGAGAACAACCGCTTGAATAGCACTAAGATTGATGATCCCTTGACGAACATAATCAATAATACGACCCGTAGTGCCGATAAGAATATCAACACCTTTGTCCAGCACCTTACGCTGAACGTCATAGCTCTCGCCACCATAGACAATACCGACCTTCAGGCCTGTATGCTTAGCAAGAAGCGTCGCATCTTTAGCGATCTGAATAGCCAATTCACGGGTAGGCGCCATAATCATCGCTCTAGGCTGATTAAGTTGGCGTCCTTCAGGAACGGGAGTAGAAAGAAGATGGTCAAATGTCGCAACAAGAAAGGCTAAAGTTTTGCCTGTTCCCGTCTGGGCTTGGCCAGCAATATCTTTTTTCTGTAATAGAATAGGTAAAGATAGGGCTTGAATAGGTGTGCAAAATTCAAAACCGCTCTCGTTTAGTGCTGTTTTTATCTCTTTATTCAGAGAAAAGTCGGCAAACTTTTGATTTGATAAATGTGTTTCGCTCATAGCGGCAGCATACCAGTTAGGGTTGCAATAAGAAACTCAATCGTTTGAAATAGCGACTAATAATAAAAACTAGCTTTAAAGGCGAAAATTTATGCCTTGAAAAGTTATTTTTCAGTCCCAATATACAGGTTAAGCCATTAACAAACCAGCAATGGCAACCAAACTGGAGAAGATCATGAGCGACAAAATAGTACATCTAAGTGACGACAGCTTTGAAAATGACGTAATCAACTCAACACTACCTGTAGTCGTCGACTTTTGGGCTGAGTGGTGTGGACCATGTAAAATGATTGCTCCTATCTTAGATGACGTTGCTGAAGAGTACGAAGGCAAAGTGACTATCGCCAAGATGAATGTTGACCAGAACAGTGTTTCACCAGCTAAATATGGTGTTCGTGGCATTCCAACACTACTGATTTTCAAAAACGGTGAACTTGCTAGCACTAAAGTTGGCGCACTTTCAAAGACTCAGCTTAAAGAGTTCATTGACGCACAACTATAAATCACCCAATTTTACCGCTTAATCATCAATTAAGCGGTCTAAAGTGACTCCCGACACAAGTTATGCAATAAATTGTGTCGGGTTTAGCTAAATTTCTAGACGCACAGCCACTATAGTGCTACTTTAATAACCATACCTATTTCTAATTAACCACATCTCGCTATTCGTTCAATACCCCATCAGTTTATGACCATTGAATCTAAATAGCATTATCTCGCATAAAAGACCCACCAAGATGAATTTATCAGAACTAAAAGATAAGTCGATTTCAGACTTAGTACTACTCGCCCAAGAAATGAAAGTTGAGAATACTGCCCGTGCTCGTAAGCAGGACATTATATTTTCAATCCTTAAAGCCCACGCCAAAAGCGGTGAAGATATTTTCGGTGGTGGTGTATTAGAAATTCTACAGGACGGTTTTGGCTTCCTTCGTAGCGCAGACGCCTCTTACTTGGCAGGACCGGATGATATCTATGTATCTCCAAGCCAAATACGTCGCTTTAGCATGCGCACCGGTGATACCATTTTTGGTAAAATTAGACCACCTAAAGAGGGCGAACGTTATTTTGCTCTCCTAAAAGTCTCTGAAGTCAACTTTGACAAGCCTGAAAACTCTCGCTCTAAAATCCTATTTGAAAACCTTACCCCACTACATGCAGAAGAGCGTATTCGCATGGAGCGCGGTAATGGTTCGACTGAAGATATTACTTCACGAATTTTGGATCTTTGTTCACCAATCGGTAAAGGCCAGCGTGGTCTTATTGTTGCACCGCCAAAAGCGGGTAAAACATTACTACTTCAGAACATGGCTCAAAGCATCACTTACAACAACCCAGACGTCGTATTGATGGTTCTTCTTATCGATGAACGTCCTGAGGAAGTGACCGAGATGCAGCGCATGGTAAAAGGTGAAGTGATCGCTTCTACCTTCGATGAGCCAGCCAGCCGTCACGTTCAGGTTGCTGAGATGGTTATCGAAAAAGCAAAACGCCTTGTTGAGCACAAGAAAGACGTTGTTATCTTACTCGACTCAATCACCCGTCTTGCCCGTGCTTACAACACAGTTATCCCATCATCAGGTAAGGTACTTACTGGTGGTGTTGATGCTAACGCACTACATCGTCCAAAGCGTTTCTTCGGTGCCGCTCGTAACATCGAGCATGGCGGAAGCTTAACCATTATCGCAACCGCACTAGTTGATACTGGTTCTAAAATGGATGAAGTTATCTACGAAGAGTTTAAAGGTACTGGTAACCAAGAGTTACACCTTTCTCGTAAAGCGGCTGAAAAGCGCGTCTTCCCAGCTATCGACTTCAACCGCTCAGGCACTCGTCGTGAAGAGAAGCTAACCACACCTGATGAGCTACAGAAGATGTGGATCCTACGTAAGATCCTTAATCCAATGGATGAAGTCACAGGTATGGAGTTCCTTATCGATAAGCTTGCTATGACCAAGACTAACGATGAGTTCTTCACTGCGATGAAGCGTGCTAAAACTTAAACATTAGCAGGTACTAGGTACTAGGTACTAGGTACTAGGTACTAGGTACTAGGTTCTAGGTTCTAGGTTCTAGGTTCTAGGAAAGCATAAAAAAAGCCGCAGATATTGCGGCTTTTTTAATGTTTATCAACCGTGACTCTCTTCCAATCTCTGCTTACATCTCTGCCTTAGCATATCTCGCAGCAGAAGCATCACAGGGGTCATATGTTCCCTCCCGGGACACACTAGATAGAGATCCGCCGCCTCCCCCTGATAATCAGTCAACATAGGCACTAAGTTGCCCTTAACGATATCTGCACCTAAATCCAGTGATGACTTATAGACAACCCCTTTTCCAGCCACCGCCCAGCGACGGGTAATATCCGCATCATTACAGCTGCGATTACCTGTGACTCTCACTTTAAATTGACGTCCTTGCTGAGTAAAACTCCACTGATCGTGTGTGCGTTCATCTAACATAAAAAACAAACAGTTATGATCGGCAAGTTGATCGATAGACTCCACCCTTCCCCACTTGGCAATATAATCGGGTGAAGCACATAGCACCCGTCTAGCAGAGCAGATTTTAAACGCCACTAATGAGGAGTCTTTCGGGGTGCCCGATCTCAGCGCCATATCTATTTTGTCATGGTAAAAATCCGATAAAGTATCGCCGATATGCACTCTAATTTTAAGCTCTGGATACTCATCCATAAAACTATCAAGCCAAGGCAGTAACACATTTCGGCCTACATCAGAGGGAAGAGCCAGCTTTACCACACCGGAGATCTTCTCCTTCACATCATCAATCGCCTGCTGACCTAAGGTTAAGTCTGCCAGTGCTTTACGACAATGGATAAGATAACGCTCGCCAGTATCAGTTAACCTTAGACTGCGGGTACTACGGATAAACAGACTGGTCTCAAGCTGTTTCTCTAAGCGTTTAAGCGCTGCGCTGGCTGAAGCTGGCGAGATATCCAGCTCAGTTGCGGCAGCTGTAATACTGCCGCAATCGGCAACCCGCACAAAAAGCTTAAGATCATTTATCTGCATATGCACAAGCCTCAAAAAGATGTTGAGCATCATGCTATGAGGGATTAAAGAAAAAAGAAAGCCTGCAAATAAAGCAGGCTTAAGTGAACAGTTTTAAAATGGGGATACCAGTCAGTATAAAGATTTGATCGCTCAGCGAGAGTTTAGCGGTCCTGAGGCAAGACAACGAGTGAAGAGCATAGTTATTCTACGGTTAAGCTCGTTAACGCAGGATCAGAACCGCTAAAACTCGCCTGTAAGGAGTGTTTTTGGCGGCCAACTTCTGCGTTGAATGAACTCATAAGGGAACAACCATTATATCATCCATTCGCCTTGAATTAGTTTGCTAAAAGACACTCTGAGTAGAGCAACTTCTTATACTGATTGGTATTAAACCAGCGCTACCGCCATCTTACGGCGCAGATACGCTATCTGCTGCATATGAGGCAGATCTTTCGGGCAGTTATCCTGGCAACCTAGTAGGGTCATACAGCCAAATACGCCATCTTGATTACCGATCACATGGTAGAAATCTTCCACACTTCTCGTATCGCGGCTATCGAGCTCGAAACGCGCTAACTTCATCATGCCAACCGCCCCAACAAAGGTTTCACGCATCTGCTTAGTTGCACAAGCTGACACACACACACCGCATTCGACACAGCGCTCTAACTCGTAGAGTCTAGCTGCCTCCTCCGGGGCCATAGGTGCTTCTAATCTATGCACATCCACATCATCTTGATCTGGGTGGAGCCACAGCTTTAGACGCTCAGCCAGTTCACGCATAAATTTACCGGTATTAACCGAAAGGTCGCCAATCAACTCAAAACCTGGTAGCGGCATCAAGGTGATCTCCCCTTGGGGATATTTGCTGGTTAATGTACGGCAAGCCAACGTCGGGAAACCGTTGATCACCATAGCGCAACTTCCGCAGATCCCAGCTCGGCAAACAAAATCAAACTGCAGTGAGCTGTCTTGCTGTTCACGCAGTAGGTTCAGTGCGATAAACACCGACATCCCAGGTGTCTCTTCAATCTGATATTTAACCATCTTAGGTTTATCACCACTCACCTGTGGATCATAACGGAAGATATTAAAGGTTAGTGTACGACCCTGACTCATAACGCTTGCTCTCCTACGGACTCTTCACCCACTACAGGGGGAGTAGGTCTATCTAATGTGTCACACAGCCGTTCATTCTTAGGCATCAATGATTCAGGCACTTCAAATGGCATCAAGGCATGCTGACGCTGATGACGATCGGCATCATCACCAAGTTGACTTAAAATTTCAGTGATCTCATGCTCGCGCTTCTCAGTATCTGGATGAGCTATCGCATTGTTAATGCCGTAACCTCGGTATCCCGGTGGCAACTCCATCTTCATCACATCAAGCTGCTCATAACTTAGCTCAGGAGAGAGTGCATGCTCATCTGGCCAACTTGCCAAAGTGCGGTTTAGCCAATCTTTATCGTTACGCTGAGGGAAGTCTTCACGAGCATGAGCACCACGGCTCTCTGTTCGTGCTGCCGCCCCACAAGCGACCGTCAGAGCAACTTTTAGCATACGCTTAACTCTTAACGCCTCAACTAGCTCAGGGTTTGCGTGACGCTTTTTGCATTTAAGACCAATGTTACGTGAGCGCTTTAGTAGTGCCTGAAGCTCTGTTACCGCTTTTTCAAGCTCAGGACCGTTGCGGAAGATCCCCACATAGTCCATCATCACACGCTCCATCTCTTTCCTTAGCGCAAATGGACTTTCCGTGCCGTCACCGTCGATAAGCTCATCAATTTCGCTACCTAGCTTCTCGACAAAAGACTCAGCTAACTTAGTATCGATCTCTAAGCTATTTTCCTGACAAAAATCGGCAACGTATTTACCGATAATCATCCCGCCAACAACGGTCTCCGCTAGGGAGTTACCGCCGAGCCGATTAAAACCATGCATATCCCAACATGCCGCCTCACCGACACTGAACAAGCCTTTGAGTTGTGGGTTTTGTCCTGTCTTATCGGTTCGAATCCCCCCCATGGAGTAGTGCTGCGTCGGACGCACTGGGATCCAGTCCTTAGCGGGATCTATCCCTAAAAAGTTCTCACAGATCTCCTTCACTTCACGCAGATTGGTCTCCACATGCTTACGTCCAAGCAGGGTAATATCGAGCCATAGATGCGGACCATAAGGGCTGTCGACACCTTTACCTTTGCGCATATGCTCGGTCATTCGTCGAGACACTACATCACGTGAGGCGAGCTCCTTTTTCTCCGGTTCATAATCTGGCATAAAACGGTGGCCATCTTTGTCACGCAGCAGACCCCCATCACCACGACAGCCCTCTGTCGTTAAGATCCCAACAGGCACAATGGCCGTTGGATGAAACTGCACCGCTTCCATATTGCCAAGCTTAGCGACGCCAGTTTCCAGCGCGAGCGCCTGACCTATCCCTTCACAGATAATGGCATTGGTGGAGACCTCATAAATACGGCCATAGCCACCAGTGGCAATAGTGGTAGATTTAGCAATATATGCTCTTAACTCACCTGTGATTAAGCAGCGTGCAACCACACCTTGGCAGCGCTTACCATCATGAATAATAGAGAGAGCTTCGACCCGCTCATGCACGGGGATACCTAACGAGATAGCCTTATTATCCACCGCATAGAGCAGCGAGTGCCCAGTGCCATCAGCCGTGTAGCAAGTACGCCACTTTTTAGTGCCACCAAAGTCACGGGCATTAATCAGGCCATGGGCCTCTTCCGCCTCTTCGATAGTGACCTTCTCGGCATTAACCACCACCTGACGCGGCCCTTTAGTCACCCGAGTCCAAGGTACTCCCCAGTTGGTGAGTTCACGTACCGCTTTTGGCGCACAGTGAGCAAACATACGCGCGACATCTTGATCGCAGCCCCAGTCAGAACCCTTTACAGTATCTTGAAAGTGGACATCTTCGTCGTCCCCCATCCCCTTAATGGTATTGCCTAAGCTCGCCTGCATGCCGCCTTGAGCAGCTGCTGAGTGGGAACGTTTAGCAGGGATCAGTGACAGGACGACCGTATCTAACCCACGCTCTTTCGAGGCTATCGCGACCCGCAAGCCCGCTAAACCAGCGCCGACCACCAAAGAATCCGTATATATCAGTTTCACACTTGCTCCTTTTAAAGCGTAAGGTTTTATCTCGGGATTAGGTGCTCTAATCCCTAGGAACTCGGCACTTATCTTCATTATGCATAGGGCAGAAATGCCAATAATGAAGCGATACCAATCAATACAAACACCACGCTAATAACAGTTTTAACTCTCTTCATCCGGGCTCGGGTATTAATATCTCTTGCCGCTCCCCACTTAATCGCCACACGGTAAACTCCAATTGCAGCATGAAGCTCAACACAGACGAGCAGAGGCAGATAGAGCAACCAAACCCCATCATTCCATATTCTGTCCGCAGAGCCTGCAGGACCTATGGTCTCTGGCGCGGCACCGATTAACCACAGATGCACAGGTAGAAGAAACAAGATAGCGATGCCAGTCAGAGCCTGCCAAACCCATAACTTAGTATCACCATGATTGATAACACTCATCTGCTTTTTAAGTGCGAGCTGCTGACGTAAGTTCATTGGCAATTTCGTAATAGCCACCACCACATGCACCAGTGCTAACGCAGCAACACCTATCGCAATAAGCGAGACAACCCAAGGGTAGCCATGGCCATCAGGGCTTAAAAAATTAAGCTCCATCACGCCAGCAACCCATGTCATGGCATCGCCTCCCAATAAAATAGAGGAGACCAGCACAAGATGAGTCCATAGGAACAGAGCCAGAATCACACCAGACACACTCTGGCTGATGTCCAGTTTGCCGCTCCAGTTTTTCCCCTCACTCCAGCTTTTTAGCTTAGAAGCCTCACCTGCTTTATTGTTTATTTTAGTTATCGCCATAAAACCCTCATCAGATCCATTGAGTTTGCATCTATCTAAGTTAAAAAAGTAAGCACTTAGATAATGTCGCTCACAAATCAATCAAATACTGTGAGACAGATCAAATCAGGATTAATTAATCAATTAACCACTAAAATACTCATACAAAACGATTTTTACTGGCGAATATTCAGCGTAACTCTTTAAAGATATCGCTAGTTAGGTACATATGGCTGCACTGGCGTGGTTAACTCTGCGCCAATAAAGAGGTATGACACTAAGCTCAACACGCCAATTGTGATGAGATAGATGATCATAAACTTAATCACTTTCCGTAAACCTGTACGGTTAGCGGTAAAACCCCACTTAATCGCAACGCGGTAAAGCCCAATCATGGCGTGAATAACAACGGCAGGTAGCAGAAGTGCATAGAGCAGCCAAGCGTTATCTAGGTAGACACGCTCAGCCGAGAGATGTGGCCCAATCTCTGGATTCGTGATCATGGTAAAGATATGTACTGGCGCTAAGAAAAACAGAATAAAACCGGTTACCAACTGCCAGAACCAGGCATGGCTGTCTTTATGGTTAATGCCATGCATATGGCGACGAAGCGCTCGCCACTGGCCAAGCTGAGCAGGAAAGCGTCGCAACGCAACAGCGGCGTGTAGAATCACCACAAGAAGAATAAATACCGAGAAAATCTTAGTGACCAGAGGAAAACCATGGCCGGACTCGCTAAACATGCCCCCCTCTAAAATCTGTACCACCTGATAAAAAGCATCTTTCCCGAGCAGAATACTCGATTCAAAATGCAGGTGAGCCAGTAAAAAACACCCGAGCAACAACCCAGTGGCACTCTGTATCTTATCCGCTTTGGCAGACCAAGGGTTACCAGCTAAACCAGCAATGCTCGAGGTGGGGAGTAGGGTTTTAATTGTCATCTTCTTATCAGGCCATTATTACAATCTATACACCTTAGCAATAAGCACAGCCTTAAAAATAATCCCGCTTACGGATCGTGATAAAGCTCACTCCTTCAGCGCTGTTTTTTTGAGCCACATCACAAACAATATGCAAAATAGAAACAGAGGTAATACCAATTAACCAGATAAATTCAAAAGGTTACAACCCACATTCAAACGAACAATCTCATTTCCAAATAATGTGTTTCAATTTTTTACCATAACCATAAGTAAACTTTAGCCCCAAGATCTTCTCACTCTTCAAATGCCCCATGTTACAATGCGCCCATTGCAGCAGTTACAAGAGACGATCCCATATGCCTTGGATCCAGTTAAAAATCGATACCGATAATCAACATGCCGACACACTCAGCGATCTACTGATGGAGGAGGGGTCACTCTCTATCACATTAGAAGATGGTAAAGACACACCCATTTTTGAGCCTACATTAGGCGAAACGCCCCTGTGGAACCACACGGTGCTGACAGCCCTGTTCGAAGCCGATCGCGACCTGAGCATAGTGGTTGACAATTTAAAGCTACAGCCGTTTCTAGGCGCTGATTTCAGCTATAAAATTGAACAAGTTGAAGATAAAGATTGGGAACGTGAATGGATGGATAACTTCCACCCCATTAAGTTTGGTGAGCGTTTATGGATCTGTCCAAGCTGGCGTGAGATCCCCGATCCAGAAGCGGTCAATATTATTCTCGATCCAGGTCTTGCCTTCGGTACAGGTACTCACCCAACAACGGCTCTGTGTCTAGAGTGGTTAGATAGCCTCAACTTCGACAATAAAGAGGTGATCGACTTTGGCTGTGGCTCAGGTATTTTAGCGGTCGCAGCACTGAAACTTGGTGCAACTAAGGTCACGGGGATCGATATCGATTACCAAGCTATCGATGCCTCTAAAGCAAACGCAGAGCGAAATGGCGTAGAAGATCAATTAGCACTCTATCTACCAGAAGATCAGCCTGAAAACCTTAAAGCCGATATCTTAGTCGCCAACATACTTGCAGGCCCACTGAGAGAGTTAGCGCCACTGATTGCAGAAAAAGTTAAACCCGGTGGACAATTGGCGCTATCAGGCCTATTACAAGAGCAAGCACTCGAAGTTGCAGAGTTTTATACTCAGTGGTTTGATATGGATGAGCCCGCTCACAAAGAGGAGTGGAGCCGCTTGACAGGAATACGTAAATAACGCTAGCGGTAGCACACCGCGTGCTACCACAGAGTTCGCGCCTTGCAAAAGTCAAGAAAAAAAGTTTCGCTCAGGTCATTTATTGACCTTTTCACTGGCTCAAAAAAGGCGTACTATAGCGCCCCTTTGAAGCTCTAGGTATGTTGAAAATGCAGATTGGACCCTATCAACTGAAAAATCAGCTGATCGTGGCACCAATGGCAGGTGTCACAGACCAAGCCTTTAGAAATCTTTGTCTTCGATATGGCGCTGCCATGGCGGTGTCAGAGATGCTTTCATCTAATCCCGATGTTTGGGATACAGATAAAAGCCGCCAGCGGATGCTTCATGCTGGTGAAGATGGGATACGATCAGTACAAATTGCAGGTGCAGACCCTGAATTGATGGCCAACGCCGCCGTTGTCAACGTACAACAAGGGGCGCAGATCATCGATATCAATATGGGGTGTCCTGCAAAGAAAGTGAATAGAAAGCTAGCGGGTTCAGCACTACTACAAGACCCAGTGCAGGTAAAAGCAATTTTACAAGCCGTGGTCGCTGCAGTTGATGTCCCCGTGACACTGAAAATTCGAACTGGATGGGCCCCGGAGCACAGGAACGGTGTTCAAATCGCCCAGATAGCCGAAGATTGTGGTATCGCCGCGTTAGCCGTACATGGCCGAACTCGGCAGTGCATGTATAAAGGTAATGCTGAATACGACACGATTAAAGCTATTAAAAAGAATGTCTCGATCCCTGTTGTAGCGAACGGAGACATCACCACCCCGCAGAAGGCGCAATTTGTGCTTGAACATACGGGAGTTGATGCTCTTATGATAGGTCGAGGTGCTCAAGGAAGGCCTTGGATTTTCCGAGAGATCCAACATTACCTGGAAACGGGTAACATGCTAGCGCCTGTAGAGGTGGATGAAAAGCGTCAAGTGATGCTGGAACACCTTAAAAACTTATACTCACTTTACGGTGAATATAAGGGGATCCGTTTCGCTAGAAAGCATGTTGGATGGTATTTGGACCAAGATGAACAGCGTCCATTCCGCGCCGAATTTAATCGGCTGGAAACTGTTGAAGAACAAGGTTCCATGGTGGAACGCTATTTTGACGAAATTGCACAGAATTAATTAAAGAGCAGAATACGAATGTTTGATCAGACTACTAACACAGAAACTCATCAGCTTACAGTTGGCAAAATCGAAACCGCTAACGGTACTATCAAGCCTCAGTTATTACGTGACGCAGTAAAGCGCGCAGTAACTAACTTCTTCGCTCAGATGGACGGCCAAGAAGCTGAAGAAGTGTATGAAATGGTGTTAAGCGAAGTTGAAGCACCTCTGCTAGATATCATCATGCAGCACACTCGTGGTAACCAGACTCGTGCAGCAAACATGCTAGGTATCAACCGTGGTACTCTGCGTAAGAAACTAAAGAAATACGGCATGAACTAAGACTAACCGTCTAAGTGATTGTAAGAGAACGGGCTTTCCAGCAATGGAAAGCCCGTTTTGTTTTATATGTACCCCCATATGTACCCCGAGTGATTTACTAGAGCAGTTAAGACATGCAACCAACCCAGCCTATTCGAATAAGAAATAACGAACATCAACTTTGGCCCACTTGGTTTTCCATAGAAAACTATAGATGCTTAGCCTTGCTAACTGTAGAAGAGTTTATTAACGAGTTAGATTTCAGGTTACGCCTTTGTGACCTAGCCTCACTCCCTTCAGGTAGAAAACCAAGAGATGATAAGAAGTGGGCAGAAGTCGAGCGGGGATTTGTTGTAATTGCAGACCAGCTAACCGAAGAAGCAAACAGCAGACAATCAGGATCCGTTACAGCGCTCAATCACATAGATCTACTTGTTGCCAGTGAGAACTTTAGGCTGGACAACCAAGAAGAGCTCCTGCAACAAGAGCCCGAATACCTCCTCCCACTTCACAACCAACAAAAAGGGTTACTAATAGGGGTTGATATCACAGCCGACAATGACTCCATCTTAAAAGATATCGAGAACCTGCTTAATTGCATGCGATTAAAAGTCAATGTTGCCGAGCCTAGATCAAGATCTAACCGAAAAAGTAACGAAAAGAGTTTCAAGAAATTATTTACCTATAAAGCAATACCTTATCTTGACTTGTTACTTTATTCCTTAAGCCATAAACAGCTTAACGATCAGCATTGGGCTCCATTATCTTTAAGCCAAGGTGCACTAATAAACTTATTGTTTGAGGGTTCCATCGATATAGAACAGTTTAAGAAAACCCATAACGTCTTCTATCAAAACAACCTACTCAATCCAGACTTTCTTAAGCCGTTAATAACAAACATACGCTCTGAACGAGAACTTCTTTCCAGAAAAATAGGACTACTATAAAAATCTAAAAGAAACGGGGTAAAAATGAAAATTCATTTTTACCCCGAAACACAGACCGACAACCGCCATCATTAACCCAACACAAACCAAGACCAAAGGTAAATGATGATTCCTCCTAATAACGATCAAATACACGCTCAAGATAGAATGATACGTGAAGCCGAACGCCTAAGAATCACTTCTATCTCTCGCTCACAAGCTTATCAATTGGAAAAATTAGGCAGATTCCCTAAAAGAGTTCGATTAGGAAACCGATCTGTAGGTTGGAGACTTTCAGAGCTAATGTTTTGGGTCAGTGCTGGTGGGCAGATATCAGAACAACCAGAGTTCGAGGGAGACATGAATGAAAACTAACTCAAGAATTTTAGCTAAGCAATTACTAGAGCTAAAGAAAATGGAGCGTATTATTCGTATTCAAGAGATGTCATTACTTTTAGGCATAGACAGAACAACCCTCTACCGCAGAGTAAAAAGAAATACATTCATTCAACCAATAAAAAGCCAAAATCGAACTATTGGTTGGCCTGAGTCAAGTTACGCTAATTGGATAGAGACTCAAAAACAGTAACTTCTACAGTCCCCCATAAAGCGGCATAAGCCGCTTTTTTAGGTCTGTTAGTGCAACAAACTGCAATCAAATTAAACTAGATGCTTTTTCATGCCTAACAATGCAGCTCAAATTTAACGTTTGGCCAGTAAAATGAATAATGAAAAACTCACTAATTACTATGGTAGGCCTAAGCTTGCACCTGGTCATAAACCAGAACCAAAGCAGGTTATTAATAATATTTCCGCTCAGCGCTTTCCTTTAGAAACTTTTGTTTACCGAGAGTACCTATTCCAAATAATGTGTTTTGAACATGGCATCAATTCAAAAATCATGAAAGCTATAATCAACCTACTGCTAATAGCCTCTAACCAATACTCTAAATTACTTGTAGTCAGAGTAGATATCCGTGTTTACTCAGAAACACCCAATAACAATGTTATCAGTGCTTTTCGTAAAACATTGCTTAGATATTTAGATACTCAATATAATTCAAAAGTTTGGTTCCTTTGGGTACGAGAGCAAGCCCCAAGGAACGATAAAGCACATTACCATTGCATAATTATACTTAACGGGCATAAAACTAGATCTGGATGGGGAGTTTTTCAACAAGTAAAAAAAGCCTGTTACATGAACCCTAATACTTCGCCTTGGCTGCCTAAATCTGCCACTTATCTCATTAAACGATGTACTCCTGAAAGCTTTCAACTTCCAATACACAGAGCAAGTTACCTAGCAAAAAACTACAGTAAAGAATCAAACCCAAGAGGAATCAAGCGTTATCAATCAAGTTGCAGCAGACCAAATTAATGATGTTGGCATAATTAGATGTAAACACTTCCCATCGGCGAATAGGAAGCCACTAAGAAGACGTACTCTTTTCTCAAATATTATTTATAAAAAATATCGGCATACGGTTTACATTTACACAACAAGAAAAAACAGGTAAAGCCCTTATTAAACAAATAATTAATGGCTTTAAGTATAAAACGATCATTAAATTGAATAGTTAGAATACTGTAAAGAAGAGATCGATCACCAAACTAGACAACCAGCTTACCTGAGTTCACCTTGAGCCACTCTTTGTGCTCGGCGTAATCAGGCATGACTCGCTCTACTTCTTTCCAAAATTTGGGGGAATGGTCGAGCTGTTTCAGATGGCACAGCTCATGGATCACCACGTAATCAACCACGCGGTTAGGAGCCATCACGATAACCCAATTAAAATCGAGTTCGCCCTTTGGGCTACAACTTCCCCAGCGACTCTTGAATGTTTTGATATCGATAGATTTAGGCTCTAAGCCCATAACCTTTGAGTAGCGCCTCACCTTCTCTTTAATCTTGCGTAAGGCATTGAGCTTATACCAACGGATCACAGCATCTCGAACTAAGTTACTTCGCTTAGCACCATCGGGCAGTGTAGCGACCAGCCGCCCCTGAATAAGCTTTACAGGGGTATAGGCTCCTGCTATTACTTTGAGACGATAATTACGCCCTAGATAGGCGTAGGCTTCTCCAGAGATAAACTCTCTATCACTAGCAGGCTTTGACTCTTCATGCAGTGCAATCTTTTGGATTATCCAAAGATACTTATCAGCCACCAGCTGCTTAATACGCTCAATCTCTAATGCTTTAGGCACCACTACAGAAACCAAACCATCATCGACCTTAATCGAGGCTGTTTTGGTTCTACTGGTGCGGACAACATCTACACAGAGTCCTTTAACTTCAATTTGCTCAAGGTTCACCGCTATTTATTCCCAAACTTAGTTTTCGCCAGCTCCATAAAGCGGTCTTGCAGAACACCAACGAGTGCCTTACTTTTTGCGATATCTTGGTTGGCGAAAGGTTGATCTAACACGGCACGTTTAATCTCTTTCTGCATACGCTTAACCTCATCCCCCTTGTTAAAAAAGTCGATGATATCGGTCGCTTCATCGAGCATAGCGACTAAGGTTTGTGTCATAGCTTTAATAGCATCGTGCACAGCTTCATCAATCACATCACCGTCACTAACTTGAGTCACTTCAGCCATCAAAATGCCGTAAAAAGCGAATTCGGTTTCGCTTAAGCCAACACCTTGAGCCGCTTGCTGGTGGGCATTACTGATATCGCCTGCAAACTCAAATAACAGTTCTAGCTGTTGCTCCCACTTACCATGGGTCTTTTCAATAATGTCGCGTAAACGCAAACTCAACGAGCGATAGTATTCAGGGTCTTCATCGAGGTTAATCGTAATGTGGTGCTTAATCGCACTCTCGATTTCTGATGCCTTAGACTCGTCAGACTTAGTAGGCTTAATGCTCTCTTTGAAGTTAGCAGCCAATAGATCTACGGGTGGGATTTTAGGGTCGACTCCGGTACTCAGGATATGCTCATCCACCAGCTGTCTAACCTTCTCACCGACTTCATGCATATCCAAGCCTGCATCGCGGTACAGAGTTTTAGATGCGTTATGGATTTTACCTAGTAACTTCATATCAGGGATGAAAGGTGCCGCTGCGGCATCAGGTAAAATCACATTTAGCTGCTTGGCAAACTGCTTAAATGCCATATCAAATTGGGCACGAACCGCCTCGTCTTTTAAAAGCAGTACACACTCATCAATATCGCGGCTCTTTACGTCCTTGAAGAAAGACATAGCACGGGTATGCTTAGCCTTTAATTTGGGGATCTCATCTTTCAAGCTTTGAATCGTTCCCTCAACATCTTCGCTGCTAAACAGATCTAAGGCTTCGGTTAGATGGGTCGCCAAACCATAATAATCGACGACATAACCACAGTTTTTGCCTTTGTACGTACGGTTCACACGGGCTATGGCTTGCATCAAAGTATGGTCTTGTAGCTTACGGTCGATATACATTACCTGTGCAATCGGTGCATCAAAGCCCGTTAGCAGCATATCTTTAACGATAAGAAAGGCGGTGTTATCAAACTTCTTATTCTTCTCTTCAGTACCCTGCTTATCACTCTCGTATCGGTCATAGCCGAAAGGCTTTTTGAAGTTGCTAATGACTTTCTTTTGATGAACCTTATCGGTGTATTTGGCGATATACGCTTTGTCGTTATGGTCGCCAGAGATAATCACTTCAGATGGCGGTGCTCCCAGCTCATCTAAGGTCTGCTTAAAGATGGCTGCCGCATGGCGACTCCCCACCACTATCATGGCTTTAAAACCATCGGGGCGAATATGCTCCCTATAGTGCTTAAGCAGATCGATACACACCCAGCGAATACGCGCTGGCGCTTCTCTTACCGCACGTTCAACACCGTATTTCTTTTTAATTTCCCGCTGCTCTTCTGCAGTGTATTCACCAAAGTATTCTTCAAACAGCTTATCCAGTGACTCCCCAGCAACTTCTGAGATCACTTCACGCCCTTCGTACAACAGCTTAACTGTTGCACCGTCTTCTACCGCTTGGTTAATCTTGTATTCATCGATATAACCACCGAAGGCTTGTCCCATCTTCTGGGTCTTGAGCAATGGCGTACCAGTGAAGCCTATCTTTGGCGCATTTGGCAATGCCGCATTGATGGTCATCGCCAAGCCACCAAATTGTGTTCGGTGCGCTTCATCAGCAAGCACAATAATCTTGTCGCTAGGGTTAAGATCCGTAAAACCTGCCGCAACGCCTTTCTGCTCTGCTTGCTCTTTTTCCGTCTCTTTCTCTAAATCGGAGAACTTCTGCACCATGGCAGTGACTAAATCAGAGCTGTCTTTCTTAAGTAGTTCTTTTAATTGCGCCACCGAACCCGCGTTATATACGGTTTCTCCCTGAGCATCACGGAAGGTATTAGAAAGCTGCTCATCAAGTTGAGTACGGTCGGTAATGAACACTAGCTTGTACTGTTTAAGCTCAGGGTCGCGGCGCATCTTCACCGCCAACATCACCATAGTTAACGACTTACCACTACCCTGGGTGTGCCAAACGACTCCAGACTTCTCTCGTCTATCCGTGCCACTCTTAAGGCGTTCGATGACCTTGTTCACAGCACGGTATTGCTGATAACGGGCAACCTTTTTGATTAAGCGACCATCATCAGTTTCAAACAGAATGAAGTTTTGCAGAATATCGAGAAAGTTAGCCGTGCTGAACATCCCCGCGAGCAATCTCTGCTGCGCAGTCACATGGGTAAGTGCTTCATAGCTTACAGCAGGCTCTGCCACTTTCTGTAGTTCATCAGCTGATTCAAGCACACTCCCCTTTTCACCAGACAGCGCATCATCAGGTAATTCAATCTCAATACGAGAATGTAAACCTATTACGTTACTCTGCAATAATTGCTGCGCGAGCTGTTCATCAGCTATTTGTTTATCAGAGAAGGGAAAAGCATCTTTCCAATCACCATAATGCTGTGCGCTTGAGCTGATGGTGCCAACTTTAGCTTGGTCTCGACAGGTCGACACCATGAGTTGGTTATACCAAAACAGCTTTTCAGCGCCTTCATCATCTTCACTGTGGCGCAAATTTGCGTAACGGCGTAACTGATTAATTCCCTCACTCATCGGGCTTGAGATATAAGGCGACTTACACTCAATCACAGCAAGTGGGATACCATTAACAAAGCAGATAATGTCAGGAATGATTTTCTGATTAACGCCTTCAACCTTAAACTGGTTTGTACAGACAAACTCGTTGTTTTCAGGTCGCTCAAAGTCCACCAGCTTAACCGTTTGTCCTTTACGCCCCTTACCTAAGTCCTGCTCTACCGATAGGTAGCTCACCAAGGTTTGATAAAAGCTGTAGTTATACTCCATTAGAGCCGCGCAGTTAGGATGCGTGACTTCACGAGAAACCTTGCGCAGGTTCTCATCACTTATCCAAGGGTTAATCCGCTTTATGGCAGCCTCAAGACGCTTAACCAACACCACATCGCGCAGGTAGGTTCGCTCTGCATTGATGTGCTCAGGAGACAGCGCCTTACCTTGAATATAGTGCCAACCTAAGCTAACCAACTGCTCAATTGCAGGGGCTTCTACTTTGTTAAATTCATCTTGATTCATAACAGCAGGCTCTTAAGAACAATATAAGGAGAGTGCACTATCAATAGCGCTTAAATTTAAATCTTGATAATACAGCTGTTCCCACATAAAAACAGCTGTGTATATTCAGTTTACTAAAGTTTGATTATGCCTATTTAAGCAATGAAACAACCTCTTGCAACTTAGTCACAATAAAGTCTGCATATGCCTGCCTATTATGTTCGCTCGACAGGTATTCCAGTTCTTCAGAGCCAAGATTTTTAAAATTGATTTTCGGTTCGGCATAGAAAGCCACTGGCATGTTGCTCCAAACTTCAGAATTTAGCTCGACTGATGCATCCTCAACAACTCGCCTGATACGCTTATACTCATCTGAACCTTCGGCATCAGGGCAATAAACGCCAAAATATATGTGGTGATCTTGTTCAACTAGAAGATATGTATCGTCATAGCCTTCTAGTTGAGTCTCAACATTTAAATATTTTGAACCACGCCTATTGTTAACATATGCTCTAACAGCCTCCTCGGGATCATCTTTGTTACAGATAGAATCACCAATTAAAGAACCGAATTTATTTCTAACCTCCTCAGAAATCCGCTTCCAAATATCTAACTGATAATCAACTAAGACTTCGTTGTAAGCCTCTAGCAAATTAGGAATAGCAGCTAAGTTGCTACCAGTTTTCAATAATTGCTTTAACTCTTCCATGTGTTCTTTATTCTCAAGTTTATGGGTTAATTTAGAAATAATGTCAGCATATTGAATTAGTGCTTCCCGTAACGGAGCATCTGTAGCTGAAAGCTCTATGTAGCGATTTATCAGCTCGTGAATATGTTCGTCATAGCTCGCATGAATTAAGTGCTGTTTAATAAATTCAGGACTAAGGTTTACCGTGCTGTCATCACTAGGAGGATGCCCCATTAATGTGAGGTAGATGATTTTTATGTTGGTATAACCCTCTTTCTGCATCACCTCGTAGTAACGAGATAATTGCTCTTTTTGATCGCCTGCATAAATCTTATTTTCAACTATGACAGCAGTGTCACCAGATCGAATCAGAATATCAATGTTCTTATACTCAACATCAACCAACGCGTCAGCTGTAATACTCAAATCAAACTTATCCAAGAAAAGCCGAAGTAACTCACCACCATGTTGGTGCCCACCTTTAGGGTTGAGCAGATCCCCTAAAAAGCGAGAGTGCAATCGCACCTCATCAGATTCAGAGCGAAGCACTCGAAAGAGATTGTACTGTGGCTTTCTAAAGTACGTTTTCTCTAACAGCCTCACATGATTAAAAAACTGTTCATTGAT
The DNA here is from genome assembly GCF_019457885.1 of Shewanella nanhaiensis. Taxonomy (GTDB): domain Bacteria; phylum Pseudomonadota; class Gammaproteobacteria; order Enterobacterales; family Shewanellaceae; genus Shewanella; species Shewanella nanhaiensis. The sequence goes on along the minus strand of NZ_JAHZST010000031.1, from coordinate 18,198 downwards.
CATTTTAACTAATCCCTGTTGTTTAAGCTTTTGATACTAAATTGCTTTGATAATACATAGGTGTAATAACATTTACAGCAACTGACTTCTCGTTAGTGCCTTAAAAACTTTCAAATAATTGCAATTTGGACAATCTCCCCCCCATCCCAACTAAAAAAAGTTCAGGCATTATTTTTGGTGTTGGCAGAGGCTTCTACCAACATAACTTTCAAATTGGAGATTCAAAATGAGTAAGAATAAAAGCCCAATGACTGCCGACGCTGCCCGTCGAATTCAAAGCGAAACAGCAAAGCAAAATGGTGGAAGAGTGCCTAAAGGTAGTTTTGCAGCAAGAGCTATCAGTGCAGCAGCAAGAAATGAAAATGCACTAAAGGGAGGTAAGTAACATGGCTAAGCATAACGATGATAACCATAGTGACCAGCTGAACCCTAATAACGATGCTTATTGGCAGAGTCGCGGCGAAGATGAACGCCCTGATGATTGGCAAGATCAGATCGAAGAGTAAATAAAGTAAATCAACACTGCCTGAGCATATTTTTACATCAGGCAGTTTTTGATGCCTACCCTATACTTCTTGCCAGTAATAGACGGTACTTTTCAAGATAAACAGGATAGCTAGAAAGAACAGTTTCAACGGTTGAGGTCACGTGTTCATTAGGCACTTGAGCCACAAACTCATTAAGCTTTATATCAAGCACCTTGGCTATTCTAAAATAGACGAGCATAGCATCGACATCATAATTACCATGGTAGGAAAAAGCAGCAGTAACAAAGCGCTCTAACTTTTCCATCGAGGGCATGTTCAGCCCGTTTTTCCAGTCTTTCAGCTGGTGGTATTGCTCATCGATAAGAGTCTCACCATGCTGAGATACTTGATCAACAGGAATAAATGAGGCTAATTTACGCCAACTAACATCATCCCGCTCATTAGAGATAAGCCTTTTTACCTCCAATAACATCGCCCCAAAACAAGTGTAGTCATCTCCATCACTGCTCAACGTTTCTGAAACTCTTTCATAGAGTGCTAAGTGGTTTTTAGTACTAAGACTAGCAAATCTCCTTTGATAAAAAGCCCCTAAAGCTGCCTCATAACAGGCAATAGCAGAGAGATAAAAATCAAATATCATATACCCTAAAGCGAGGCTGTAATCAGCAGGCAGTGTTTTTATATTCTCTAATTTGGCTCTCGAAAACTCTGAGTATCGTGTGAACGTTGCCAACTGTTCATTAGGAATAGAACTATACTGCTGCCAAAATGGCAGCTGTGCCAACCAAACACCACTGATATCGGTACTTTCCAACTCTCCCAACTTAATTTGAGTTTGCAGCTTTTTTCGCATCAAAATATCAGCTTCAGCTCGATGACTCATCCCCTTAAAAAAATCAGTAAACTCCCCATCATTCTTTGAACATTTTGTCCCCGCATACAGCGAAAGCCAATCCACAGCATTAGAGCCTAAGCGTAAGGCACGCCTATCTTTTCGTAGTTTAATGGGACTCAACAAGGTACTTGTCGGAATGGATAACTCAGAGCCAACTTTCACTAATTTGTTCACCGTAGGCTTACCCACCCCCTCAGTAACTAAACACGCCTTAGATGAACGGCTTATCTTAAAGTCTTTATCAAAATACTGCTCAAAGGCTGTAATTTGTTGCGACAGGTTTTTCGGTAACCCTAGAAGTTCGGCAACGGATGTTACCGAGGGTAAAAATAGGCTAGGGAAATCTGTTGCTGGAAATACGTATTTACCATCCTTGTTGGGTTTCATATCTATTCCTTTAGATTATTGGCTTTGCTACTAGAAAAGTTAAACGGTGTAGTGATAGGTAATCACTCTCAGATCATTATCATCGATGACCCATGGGCTTTTTATTACTTCAACACCACCAGATGGAGTTAGTTCATCAAGCTTAATAGAGTGAAGTACATATAAAATTGAGTTCCCTGCATTCGCTTTTGCATGTTCGATCTCGCTGCGCGTCACAATCACTTTATCCCCTTTGCTTTGTGTTCCCTTAACCTCAACAAAGTATGTGATGCCTAACCTTTTAAATTCTAAATCGAAGCTGCATGTTCTTGAGCGATCAGCTATAAATTCATAGTCTTGGGACTTAAAATACTCAACAGCTTTCCCCATCGAGTAATCTTCAATCGCTTTACGCTGCTCAGCAGACTGGTTGAACCCTTGTCCATCATCCCCACCAGCCTCTAAGGTATCCTTCTCGATTCTGTCAACTTGGCCATTAGATATCACATACTCTATCGCATCTTGTATCCAAGAATCGGCTTTCAACTGGCGTCGGTCATCATAAATATAAAACACATTAGACTGTCCTGGACGCCCTACTTTTCCTAAGTCTTGACCAGCTATTGGATAACCACGCTGACCCACTGCTAACAGCCGAGTATTACGAGTGCTGCACTCTAAATTAAAGCCTTTATCGCTCCGTTTATGTAATGCGCTAGGTTGCTGGAAATCACGATATACGCGACAATCAGTATACCAGCCAACAATACTCTGGTAGCCATCAGGGCTGCCTTTGGAAAAAAAGATAACCGTCACGCCATCAATATATTCAGCATTGGTTGGTGCACTGGGGTCAACTCGTCTTAAATTTACCCCTGCTGGTGAATCGTTAGCTAGCGTACTTTGGCAATAACCATAAGTTATCCCCTCCACATCACGGAAGTTATACTGCTCACCACCATCATTGGTGTCTGCATTATAAGTACCAGCGCCCTCAATATTGGCGTCGAGATCTGAGATACCATCGTAAAAATTCATGCTACCGATACGTGCAAAGAGTACTTTCATCATTCATTCCTTTGAGTTGTTTTTAAATTAAAAGCAGGAGCGCTATTCGCTTAAGATTCAAGTCTTGATTGCGCTAAAGCATCCTTGCTCATGGTTATCCTTTGTTATGTACTGTTGTTTTTATCTAGCTATTTTTAGCCTGTTATTTCTATCCAACTAAGTGCGCAGCCCATAGACTCTCGACACTTTCAACATAAGCAACAGCCTATTTTGTGACTATGCACTTAATGACGCTTTACCCAAGCTCATTAAAGACAGAGTTAGAAACCAGATTAGCGACCAAATTAAAGACCGAGGTAGAGAAAGCTACCAGCGGCTCTTTACGAATAGCTTATGAATAGAGCGCTCATAGCCTGCACTCTATTTGTGCTAGCTGTTATCGTTAATCGAGCTTGACCCGCACCTTGCCTGTGAGCAAGTCTTGCATTAGGGCTTTTTTGGTGTTTTTTAGTGATAGCAATTTTTTTTCTTTAAGCGTCATGTTCTTATCAAGTGATGTAATAAGGCTAGCAATTTTATTCTGTTCTTCTAAGGGTGGTTTTAATACGGGAAGCGCTGCAAGTATTGAGGTATTTAGGTTTAACATTGTTTGACCAACAGAGTTATTAATCAACCATTCAACCACATATTCCAAAGTTAAATATGCAGCAAAAAAACTCGAACTCATTGAGTCATTAAGCCTTGCCTTTAAGCAACCAGTACCACATATCGACCCTATATTTACGTCTTCAATCAAAGCAAATCGTCCGATATCACCTCTACGACTGAATAAAATATCACCCGATAAAACTCTATGCTTACTTAAAGATTCCGCTTTTTCCAAAGTGATTTGTGCTATGCCTTCGCTACTAACTCTATTTGACTTCATATTTTTGGGCATAACTACAGGTATGCCTTTTTCTACATATTCGTGTGCATGTAGCTGGCTACCAAATGGTCCTGTTTGCAAGCCTTTGTCTATTACTACATCTCTTAATGTAACAACCTCCCAGCTCTTGGGGATTCTGCCGACGGGTGAGTCTTTGAACTCGGTGTGTGGGATGTAACACTCACCATTGCCTGTGCCTTGCTTAGTGCCAACACCGTTCGTTAGCAGTGTTTGCATCATGGCGGTTTTGAGGTCTTTAAGCTTATTGATTTGCGCTTGGGTCTTTTCAATCACCTCATCCACTGACGTCAAAATCGCAGCAATCTTTTGCTGTTCAGGGAGTGGGGGAAATAATGCAATAATCGATTCAATTTGTTGATTGCTAATGTTTGGTTGAGCTCCACCAATTGCATCAATTAGAATTGATTGAACAAAACTGTCTTTCGCTGTTACTTGATGAATATAATCCATCGAAACATCATTAGACCCCTTAGCGAAGAATCTGCCTACTCGTTGATTTAAATATGAATAGTTATTTAAAGTATAACGACCTACTTTTCCTGTCGTTGCACCTGACATGGCTATTAAAATATCGCCATACTGAACTTTGAATCGACTAAGTGACGCATCTTCATTAGCAAAAATAGAACTATTTAGATTAATGCTTCCATCTTTTTTGATATTTGAAATACGGACAACAGGAATACCAACTTCGGTAAAAGCTTCACTTTTAAAAGCATTGCCACCTTGAATACCAACATACTTACCTAATTTGTTCTGTACCCACCCCTCTGGAATAGTATTACTCATAACCCAGCTCCTTCAGGTAGCCCTGCATCACTTGCTCAGCTGTCGCGACTTCAGCATCAAGCTGATGCAATGATACTTGGTACTTGTCCCACCAGCGTTCTAGCTGACCTAGCACTTTCTCACCCAGAGCAGGAGCCGCTGCTGGCGCACTCTTATTTTCCTCTAGGCTGCTTTCTACACATTTCTCAACGTGAGCGCGGATCTGTTCTTTGGTTTCGATTTCGGCTTTAAATGCGTAATAGCCATCACTAGCTTTATCAAACACAGCCGAGACATCGAAGCCTTTGAGGATCTCTTGTTGCATGTAATCGCTGTGTACTTCACGCACCGGAATGCCGCCGTGCAGTATGGCGCGTACATCGAAGATCTCTGCTGGTGGCGAGGTGTCGGCATAACGGCGAATGTTGAGGTTGTAATCGTTCTCGGCGATTTCAGATAGCTCAACTACTTTTGAGTAGCGTGATAGCTCAGTGTAGTTGTCAAAAGTCTCGACTATCTTAGCGATATCTTGTGAGCGCAGTTTGTTTTGGTTCTTGCCCTCTTCAAACTCAAGCTCACTGTTGATGAACAGCACTTTGCCTTTGCGCTGCTCTGGTTTCTGCTTATTGATGATTAGCAAACACGCAGGAATGCCTGTGCCATAGAATAAGCCTGATGGCAGACCGACAACCGCTTCAAGTAGATCATCTTGTAATATGCCTTGGCGAATTGCCTTCTCGCTAGAACCTCGGAATAATACCCCATGTGGCATGACAACGCCGACCATACCTTCGCTGTTGGTACTGGCTATCATGTGTTGCACAAAGGCTAAGTCACCCGCATCTTTTGGCGGAGTGCCATAAGGGAAGCGCCCAAAGCCGTCATTGTCGCACTCATCCTTGCCCCACTTTTTAAGCGAGAAAGGCGGGTTTGCGATAACGCGGTCAAAGTGCATCAGCTCACCACCTTGAGTGTGCTTAGGTTCGCGCAGGGTATCGCCCTTACGAATATCGGCACTGTGCACCCCATGCAGGAACATGTTCATCTTACAGATTGCCCATGTGTTCAGGTTCATCTCTTGCCCAAACAGTGACAAGTTAGCCGCGTTCTCACCATGGCTAGCAAGGTAGTTACGGGTTTGCACTAGCATACCACCCGAACCTGAGGTTGGGTCGTAAATACGCATACCCGCGTGTGGCTTAAGCAGTGCCACCAGCAGCTGTACCACTTCAGATGGGGTATAGAACTCACCGCCTTTTTTACCCGCGCTATCGGCAAACATCTTAATCAGGTATTCATAGGCCGTACCCAGCATATCTGGGCGCTCAAAGTCGGCATTACGTAAACGGTGTTTATTAAAGTGCGATAATAGGTCTTGTAGCTTCTTATCTGACAGCTTGTTTTTAATGTTGAAGTCGATAGTGACTAACACACCTTCAAGGCTTGAGTTGTGCTCTTCAATCACTTCAGCGGCGGTATTTAGCGCCTCACCAATGTTGTGCTTTAAGTCTTTTAGCGCAGACCAACGGGCGTTAGCAGGCATGAAGAAAGTATTGTCGTACTCATCTTCATCTTCACTAAGTTCTTCGGCTTGTTCTAGTGACTTACCTTTATCGAGGTAATACTGCACTACCTTTTCACGCTCTTCATCGAACGCATCAGACAGACGCTTTAGGAACATCATGCCGAAGATGTAGTCTTTAAATTCAGACGCATCCATATTGCCACGCAAGATATCAGCGGTTTCCCACAAGAAAGATTCAAGCGTTTGAAGAGTGAGTTTGTTAGTCATTGAGCTGCCTTAACATAGAACCATAAGCCTGCATGGGTTAGGTACGTTTACTTACCCCATGCTTAAACTGTGTATTGCGGGAGATTCTACGGTGTTGTTGCTGGTGGAGCAATCAAGGAGTGTGAGATGTGTGGCTTAGATTTAGACAGCCATAACCATGAGCATTCATAAGTTCTACAAATACTCACAGCCTTTATCAGTATGGCCTTACTTAGGCCTGTTTTAGAGGCACTACATTCTCTATAGGGTTTAGCATTAACTCTAACTTTTCACACCACATATTTAATGCTGCTGTTTTTTCAGGAAGATATTGGCTGCGATTATAGATAGCCATAACACCTCCTAATGTATGGCCTAGTAGTTGTTCAACCACATGGGGCATCACGCTCAAATCGTTTAACCGAGTCGCTAAGGTTCTACGCAGATCATGAAGTGTCCATGCTTCATTGTGCTTGAGTTTCTTCCAAATCGTACTCCCAGTTGAGCTTACTGCCTCAGTGGATTTCATCTCCCCAAGCAAGAGTCCATCATTTGCCTGTTTTGATTTCAAGCTTTCTATCAAAGGAAGAATGTCATCAGGTATTGGCCTAACAATTTTATCCGATGTTTTACTATTCTCTTTAGGAACAGTCCAAAGCTGCTGCTCAAGATCCCACTCATAACACTTTGATAACCGCACTTCTTGCGTACGAGCACCAAAGACAATCAATATCTTTAGCAAACTCCGATAATAAGGCAATATCCTTGATGAGTGAGCAAAGCACCAAACATCTGCGAGCTCTATATTAGTTAGCACCCTGTCTTTCTTATTCTGTTTTTTGCCAACATCTTTAATTGTTAAATCATCTAACTCTCTGCTGGAGGCATATCGATGTACACGACAAAATCTCAACGCTTGTTTAGCATTTTGTAAGATGTAACCTGCAGCAACGGGGGCAGGTCTCTGCTTTCCCGTCACCCCTTTACGCACACGATCGAAACACTCGACCCAATGTCGAGTCTCTGTTTGCTCAAGTGGTAAATGTCCAATATAAGGGTAAAGGTGTCTTTCAAATTGAGCGCGGTGCTTTGCAGCATTAGTTCGATTATCTTCGGCATATTCAACTAACCAATACTCCAAAGCTTCTTTAACCGTAACAGGCTTCAAAGTTGCACTACGTTCAAGCTCCCTCTTTAACTTAGGGTCATGACCTTCTGCATGCCATTCTCGACACTGCTTAGCTGCCGCTCGCGCCTTTTGAATCGATAGTTCAGGGTAATCACCTAAATCAATTCGCTTGTTCTTCCCTTCAACCTTGTAACGAAACTGCCACCTTAGATTGCCTTGAAGAGAAACCCTCACACCAAGACCATCACCATCCGAGAAGGTAGTTGTTTTTTCCTGAGGCTTATTGAGTAGTGCTTTTAGTTTTTTATCATACAGCTTTGCCATGGTTCTCCTCGTGGGGTACATACAGCTTTTCATGTACCCCCATATGTACCCCGAGTTAACCATAAAAATGAATACAAACCAATACAAGTAAATACAAAAATATCATTTCATATATATTTAAACGCTAAATATCAACAACTTAATCAAACAATCCAATACAAACAAAATCAGATAAATACAAGTAAAAAACAAGTCTTTAATAATACGGCATGAACTAAGACTAACCGTCTAAGTGATTGTAAGAGAACGGGCTTTCCAGCAATGGAAAGCCCGTTTTGTTTTATGGGCTACGCACGAATTATTTCACAACTATATCACTCAAAATCCTTCAATCGCTGCGCCCGCCCCTTTAAGCCATCGAAAATTGAATCCCTAATATGTGATGGAAAGTCTTCTGGTAGCTGAGCCCAAACCTTTTCAATTACCTCATCGACTCTATCTTCTATTTCTATCAAGATGGCAGCCATGACATCAGTATCAAAACCGACAGCCTTTGCCGTTTGAATAAAATGCCTCGGAAAAATCTGTGCTATCGAATACTTCTTACCTTTACTGGCCTTAAGCCCCATAGCAAGCTTAGCATCTCGAATATTGAGTCCCTTACCACCTATCACTGGATACATGGATATGATGTCGTAAAAGGGCGTTAACCGGTAACCACCGCCAGCATCAATAAATAACGAGAAGTTTTTAGCATGACCATCTGTCGCGGCTAGCAACCAAAATAAGACCTGAGATTTCATAAAATCAAGCCTATCCTGATCTGCATTGGTAGAGCCCACTAGATAAGGCATGATCTGTTCAATACCGGGACCACCATGGTTTTCATATTTTTTAGCGGGCGGGACATTTAATGTCTGGCAAAAATCCTCTTGCGGTAAGCGCATAATCCATTGGCCATCACTTGATAACTTACGGTCAAACCTGTCCACTGCAAGTGCCTTTATATCGCCCACTTTGATTATTGAGCAGTGTGGAACTGCTAAGCCAAACTCCCTGACTATCATCATGCAAAGGAATTCGTTTTCAACGCTATCAGACATATCAATCCGATATGAATGGCTCTGTATGTCACCAATAGGCAATTTAATAATATGCGTTGTGGGTGTTGCTTTTATAGGGAGTTTCCACTGGCCATCCAGATTAAGTAAGGCTGTCTTTTCCTGCGCGCCCGCAATGGAGATCCGAAAATCATCTTCATCATTTAACATGCCCAATGGAATGTCTGACTGGTAACCTTTTAGTACCTTTTCCAATGCCTCATCAGATAAAGGTTTGGCTTCAATCTTTTTTACTTCAAAAGGTGCTTGCCCATGCGGTACTAGCTGCAATGCACCAACACTGTCTTGGCCGACTTTACTCAGTAGATCGAATGCTTGTGTCGATTGAGCATTGTGACGAGCAACAATCCGGTTTCTCACTTCAATATTGTCAGGTAATAGGTTATCAAAGAAGTTATACACTTCATCGCCTTTGTACACTTGCTTTCGAAGTGGCATAGATAAGGAGATTGGACGACTACCTTGTGTATCTAACCACTGCGGTGCGTACTCAAACAAGTGGGAACCTGTTGTCGACTTGGTGAGCTCCCCCACCAGATAGCCATTCATATAAATATCGAGTACAGCCATTACCACTCCTCCTTCCACTCTTGGTTTTGAGCAGTGGCAGTGGCTTGAGCTTGATGATCATCAAGAGGCTTATCTTTCACATTAGAATGGGCCAGCTCGGGATTTCTAACCTTGATATCTAACTCAAGATTAAGTGCAGATAAGATCTTAAACAGCGTTTCTAATTTCGTAGAGTCAGGGCTTTGCTCAAAGCTTGAGACTGTATCCTGACGAATACCAACCTTATTGCCCACTTTGCTTTGCGATAGCTTCATGTTCAATCGCGCATCTTTTAAATACGCACTAAGCTGTTTTGAGTTTGTCACCTTCATTATTAGTCCACCTATAAAATCAATTTCCACCCTAACTTTACACGCTAAAGCAGGTAAATCAAGATTTACACGCTAAAACAGGTAAAACCTACTTTACCTGCTACAACCGTTAAATTCAATTCACACGCTATAGCGGATAAAAGTGGAAGAATTACAAAACAAACTACAAAGCCACACTTTTATGCGCATAAAAGTGTTACAGACCAAAGTTATCGGAGGCTATTCCACTTTTCTGTCATCTGGTTATCTATGGTTGTCAGTAATTGATTAGGGATACCAAGATTTTTTGCTTCTTGGGTAAAGCTTCTGCTCTGCTGATAAATCTCTTCTAGCATCTCTCGTAATGGTTTATCACTTGAGTAACCTGCTTGACCAGCCAGTATATTAAGTGCTTGCTTTGGCGAACTGCCATTGCCATTAAACGATGTCATATGCTGTTTGTATGGCGAGGGGCTGTATACAATGTCGTAAAACGGTGATAGCCGCCACTGATCATTATCGTCAGCTAAAAAGGCAAAGTTTTTAGCATGATCATCTTGGTTTACGGTAATGAAATTGAACAAGGCACGTTTAACTAGCTTTCTCGCCTCCCCAACACCACACAGCATTCTAGTGGCCTTAACGAGATCAACATAATCAAGTGAAGGCTCCCTGAAGGACGCATCCAGTAAACCACAAGCCGAGATCATGTGTCGCTTGCCATGAGGAGTACAATCGAATCGGGTTTGCTGTAACCACATTCGCCCTGCACTCGCTTCAATCAATTCAAATTTAGGCGTTTCAATACCCAAATTACTGGCCATCTGCATGTAGGCGTATTCCACCAAGCTTTCAGAATGCTTTAAGTCGAATTTTTCAGAGGTTAATTTAACAATTAGTTTTTCACCAGTGGCATTAGCATGTGTCGAAAATTGGCCATCACTGGTTTTTGTTACATTCAATTTAGGCCGCGCACCACCAGATCCCGCCGCATTCATAAGCTGTTCAATTAACTTTGATTCAGTTCCTTCAAACTCTTTCACCGCCTCTTGACCTAGAGTTACTAACTCAACATCTCTTGAATCGGCTTCAAGTAGATGCATCTCAGGCTCATAGGACAAGGCACCAAGGCATTGGTCGCCAATATATGCCAGTCGCTCTAACGCTGTGATAAGTTGTGGGTTGTAGCCATTTTGCCTAAATACTCTGTCCATAAGGTGCAATCCCCAACCATCTGGCAGACTGTCACCGAACACACCATGGATACCATAATGTGGCTGCTTGGGTGCTTTTTGTAGTGTGAGATCGGCCTTAATATTAAATGGAGCAATTGAAGTAGGATGTTGAGCTAAATAGGTTTCATCGAACTGAAAGTATGTGCCCGCTCTATTTTCTGCCAATGTGCCAATATGCGCCTTTGAGCCATCAGAAAATGTTCTGTTTACTCTAAGTGGAGTCTCAAGCATTTTTTAGTACCTCTTCAATGCTGGTAGGCTGCTCATTATCAGTCTTAGTTAATGTTCGGACTTTGCTTAAATTACCAACAGCTTCATAAAGCATCAAAAACTGCCTTAGTGAAATATTCCCTGTGGTTTCAAACTTTCTAATGGTTCCATAAGGTACGCCAGAGCGGGTCGATAACTCTTCCACCGACAACTTATTTAGTTTGCGAGATTGACTTATAAAGTCACGCAACTCCATTTGAACATCAAAAGCGGTATATAGATTCAACATACAGACACCTGTTACTATAGTGACAAAATAAATCACAAAAAGACAAATATTGTTACTATAGTAGCAATATTAGAGAGGTTTGTAATGTTTTATCCGAGATATTCACCGCGCACATAACGCATTCAGTGCTATATGTTGGGCTCTTTTTTGAAGTAACAATTTGGAGTCGATGTGCCAAACACCCTATGATGTCTAAACCTGTTATTTGGAGCTCACATATGAACAAGCTTAACGCCGTACTCTTGCTACTTTTTCCCTTGCTGCTTTCCCACTTGCAGGTATCGGCTAACTCATCGGCTGTGCATTATCCGAACTTGCCAGAACCCGTTGCTAACAATGCAGTGGCTTTGGCAACCAGTGATGGCGAGGATTATCTGTTTAGCTTTATGGGACTGGACTCAGAGAAAGACCATCAAGGAGTTCATAATAGGGCATGGCGGCTTAAGCTTAATGAGCCAAAAGCTCAGTGGCAGGCAATCACAAATGTGCCTCATATTGAGCAGTTACCAGGAAGGTTGGCAAGCATGGCGGTTGGCATCAAAGACAGGGTCTATATCTTTGGTGGCTATACGGTGTCAAAAGATCATCAAGAGATATCCACATCAGACAACTACCTATATTCACTTAAAAATAATAGCTACTCTCGAATTAGCGACATGCCTGTTGCCGTTGATGATACCGCAGCGTTTAGCTATCAAGACAGGTATATCTATCTGTTTGGTGGCTGGCACCAACATGGCAATGTCAATTTAGTTCAGGTCTATGACACCCAAACTAATATTTGGTCCCAAGCAACCCCTATCCCAGCTCCAGCCGTATTTGGTCAGGCCGTTGCTGCAGTGGGGCAAGAGCTTGTTCTATGCGATGGGGTGTCAGTTCAAGCCAGAGAAAATCAAGCTCGAACATTTACCGCCTCTGCCATCTGTCTCTATGGAAAAATAAAAGCGGATGACCACCTAAAAATAGACTGGCAAGCCCTGCCCCACTATTCATTGAGCTCATCGCTTCAAGAAACCAGCAAAGCTCAGCCTCCTGTAGCCCACTATCGTATGGCAGCTACTGGAGACAGCAAGAACCAACAGCTGATCTTTATGGCCGGCAGCGACAATCCATACAACTACAACGGTATTGGCTATAACAGCCAGCCAAGCGAGCCCTCAAATAAGCTTTACCGCTTTGATCTCAAAAACCATAGCTGGCTACCCATCATAGAGGCCAAACAGAAAAGTATGGATCATCGAGGGCTTATTCTTTATCAAGGAGATCTATTAAGAGTGGGCGGAATGCTGGAGAAGCAGCTTGTTTCAGACAGAGTGCTAATCACCCCAATTAATGATCTAGCGCAATGAAAATGTGATTACCTTAGTGTTTTAGTCGGGAATAGATTGCACAGCTTTAATACTGCCAATATGATGCACTAAACATGCAAATATAAAGCAGCTTTTGGAGTTTCTATGAGCCTCACTACTCAATCCGATGTTTCTCTCTCTGAGCAGGGCGTAGGGCAACTTGTCGCTAAAGATTTTCGCTATGCTCACATCTTCAGCCAATTTGGTATCGATTTCTGTTGTGGTGGTGGCCGCTCATTAGCCAGTGCCTGCAATAAAGCTAATGTTGAGCTATCTGAAGTGATAAGTGAGTTAAAAAAGCTAGAGCGAACAGGTCAAAAAGAGGATGCACTCAACCAACTCCCCCTTGCAGAACTGATCGATTATATCGAAGCTAAACATCATAGTTACGTACGAGAAAAGTCACCGCTGCTCATTGAGTACAGCCAAAAAATGGTGCGCGCACATGGCGAGCACTATGCCGAGATAAAACCCTTAGCGGGCTGGATAAGAGCTTTAGTTGATGATCTCACACCTCATTTGATGAAAGAGGAGCAGATCTTATTTCCTGCTATTCGAGCTATGGGTAGCGGTGAAACGGTAAATGCTTGCTTTGGCCATATAGGAAATCCTATTAATGCGATGCAACATGAACATGATGATGCGGCAAGAATACTTGAGAAGTTACATGAGCTAACTAATGACTTTCAGCCACCTGAGCATGCCTGCACCACTTGGCGAGTCTGTTATGCCACATTGGCAGAGTTCGAAGCAGACTTAAAACAGCATATCCACCTTGAGAATAATATCCTCTTCCCAAAAGCATTGGCGTTAGCAAACTAATCGCTTAGATATTAACGCAAAATATAGGACCGGTGATCGCCGGTCTTTTTATAGCTAAACTGCCTTTCACTGTCTCTCTTTATAAAAGTACACACAGATCTCAAAGACAAGAATAGAAAACGAGATGACAAACTAGCGCCCTATTTTGTAAATCTCGAAAAAAAGTGTCAAAAAAACGCCATTAATAGCCAAACTCTAAATTAACAAAAAATAAACATATAACTCTGCCCGACACAAATAAACAGAGTTATAAACCAATAAAATCCCACCTTTCAGTTTTACCAACTTTGTGCTTATTTTTCCTGCGTCAAAAAATAAATTTTAGTTAAACCAACAAGTTGATAGCCAAAGTTGCATGCGTTAACATTTCAAGATCTATGCTTGCCCTTGTTGTAAACCTTCATTTATCTGTTTTTACAAGGCAACAACTTTAACACTCAATTGCTTGGAGTTTTCGAATGGAATCACTAATTACGACACAAAATGGACAGGTTAGACTTGTTGCAGGAAAGGTCACGATAACATTAGATGGCATTACCAAAACGATCTCTTCAGGCGAGCAAGTACCCGCTTCTGCAACCCTGTTTATTGAAGAGGGCGCGCAAATAGAGATAGCCTATGACGATGGCTCTTTTTATTCCAATACAGAAGTAGCAGATTCCCTAGTAAACACTGAAGCTCTCGATGAAATTGAGGCGCTTCAAGCGCTAATTGCATCAGGCGATGATCCAACCTTAGATCTACCAGAAACCGCAGCAGGCGGAGCGAATGGTAATGAAGGTGGTTCAGGCTTTATCTCTGTCACTCGAAGCGGCGATGAAACTTTAGCGACTTCAGGTTTTAACTCAGATGGAGCATTTCAGTCTGAATTTTCAATCCAAGATACAAATGATGAAAACCTGACCGACACTCCATCTGCTTTAGTTAATGACACAAGCAGCATAGATGAAGACGGCGTAGCAACTGGAAACGTATTAACAAACGATATAGACAGTGACACGAATCTAAGTGTCGTCAGTTTTCAAATTGAAGAGATTAGTTACGATGCCGGATCACTTATCGAAGTGGAAGGCGGCACCATAGTTATCAATGAAGATGGCTCTTATATCTTCACCCCAAATGACAACTGGAACGGTGAAGTTCCTGTTATTACTTACACCACTAATACTGGTGCTACGGCGACATTAACGATAATAGTTAACGCAGTCGATGACCCAAGCATAGTAGTCAATGACAGCAATACTGTCGATGAAGATACGGTCGCCACGGGTAATGTGCTAGATAACGACTCAGATATCGACAATGACCTCACTGTAGTTAGCTTTGAAGTTGATGGCGAAACTTACACGGCAGGAACCACTGTTGAGTTAGAGGGCGGCTCAATTGTCATTAATGAAGATGGCTCTTACACCTTCACCCCAAATAACAACTGGAACGGTGAAGTTCCTGTTATCACCTACACCACTAACACAGGTGAAAGTGCGACTCTGACTTTAGAGGTTGCCCCAGTCGATGACCCAAGTATAGTGACCAATGACAGCAACACTGTCGATGAAGACACTGTGGCCACGGGTAACGTGCTTGATAACGATTCAGATATCGACAGCGAGCTGTCTGTTATCAGCTTTGAAGTCGATGGTGAAACTTATACTGCAGGAACCACTGTAGAGTTAGAGGGTGGCTCAATTGTCATTAATGAAGATGGCGCTTATACCTTCACTCCAAATGACGACTGGAATGGTGAAGTTCCTGTTATCACCTACACCACTAACACAGGCTCTAGTGCCACATTAACCATTGCAGTTAATGCCGTTGATGACCCAAGCATAGTTAACAATGACAGCAATACTGTCGATGAAGATACGGTCGCCACGGGTAATGTGCTAGATAACGACTCTGATATCGACAATGACCTCACTGTGGTTAGCTTTGAAGTCGATGGCGAAACTTACACGGCAGGAACCACAGTTGAGTTAGAGGGTGGCTCAATTGTCATTAATGAAGATGGCGCTTATACCTTCACTCCAAATGACAACTGGAACGGTGAAGTTCCTGTTATCACCTACACCACTAACACAGGTGAAAGTGCGACTCTGACTTTAGAGGTTACCCCTGTCATAGATGGTGCCCCACAAGTAACCATTACCACTGACACTAATAATGATGCCTTCATTAGTAACCAAGAACTCAACGATTCAAATGATATAGCTGTAACTATTGGGCTTGAAGATACTGGAGCAAACTCTGGCGACACTCTCAATGTAAATGGTGTAGAGATCATTCTCTCTGAAACCGACATTGAAAACGGCTACGTTAATTTAACCCTACCAAACCCAGGCGAAGGCCAAGAGATCACGGTTACAGCGACAATCACAGACCCAGCAGGAAACACCTCAGCACCAGGTTCTGATTCTGCTGTTATTGATACGCTGGCAGAAGCAAGCATCGATCTCAATCAAATCATCATT
The DNA here is from genome assembly GCF_019457885.1 of Shewanella nanhaiensis. Taxonomy (GTDB): domain Bacteria; phylum Pseudomonadota; class Gammaproteobacteria; order Enterobacterales; family Shewanellaceae; genus Shewanella; species Shewanella nanhaiensis. Next base: position 2,206 of record NZ_JAHZST010000031.1, on the reverse strand, counting down.
GGCACAGACAACATCATCAATAGTGATGAAGCCAGTGGCAGTGTAACCCTAAGCGGTACTGTTGGTGGAGATGCCCAAGTTGGCGATACCGTAACGCTCACCTTAGATGGCAGTACCATCATTACCACTACTGTCATTGTTCTAGGTGATGGCGTACTTGGATTTAATACTGTTGTCGATGCAAGTACTCTGGTAGAGGGTGAAACAACAACGATTACAGCCACTGTTACCACCACAGATGCGGCAGGAAATAGCAGCACTGCAAGTGACAATGAGAGCTACAGTGTTGATACTTCAGTTGTTGATGCACCTATTGTCACTATTCTGAACGATATTAATAATGATGAACTTCTCTCTAGAGCTGAGCTTACACAAACAGACTGGCATGATCGCGGTGAAATCAAGATATCGATAGAAATTGATGGTGAAAAATTTGAAGCTGGCGGTATTGTCACGATTGCAATTGAGAATGGTGATATAACTAAGGACATTGAGTTACAACTGGTCAATGGTGAGCTGCAATTCAGCGATGGTAGCCCTGCCACAGGTTTTGAATATGAGAATGGTACTATTTCATTTTCAGAATACAGACCAACTCATGACGAATCTATCACAGTTACAGCCACTCAGACTGATGCTGTAGGTAACACATCCAGTGAACATAGTGATACTGCAACAGTAGATATAACCCTACCGACAATAAATATTGATCTGTCTGCCATTACTATCGGCGATGACAACATTATTAATAGTGATGAAGCCAGTGGCAGTGTAACCCTAAGTGGGACAGTAGATGGTGACGTTCAGATTGGAGACACTGTCACATTAAGCTTAGATGGAAACATTATTGCAACTGTGCAAGTCATCGACCTAGGTGACGGAGTGCTAGGTTTTACAACTAGCATAGATGCAAGCCTATTAACAACAGCTAGTAGCACAAATATCACAGCCTCTATCACAGTAATAGATAGCGCAGGTAACAGTAATACAGCAACAGACAGTGAGAGCTACAGCGTTGATCTCTCTGTAGTTGATGCACCAGTTGTTACCATTGAAAGTGATGTTAACAACGATGAGTTACTTTCTAAATCTGAACTCTGGGGACATGATGGAGTAGAAGTTTCAATCGCTATTGATGGCGATAAGTTCGAATCTGGTGGTCTAGTTACCATCAATATTGCAAATGGTAACAGCACAAGAACCGTTGAACTAGAGCTTGTAAATGGAAAATTACAATTCACCGACGGCAGCCCTGCGAATGATTACACCTACGATAATGGCGTTATCTATCTGTTAGAGAGCAAGCCCGCCGATGATGAAACAATAACAGTTACCGCCACCCAAACAGATGTAGCAGGTAATGCATCTAACCAGGGCAGTGATACTGCAACAGTTGATACCAGCCTTCCGCTTATCGATATCGACATGATCACAGGTGACAACAAAGTTACTGATAGTGAAGACGACAGCGTAACCATCAGCGGAACAACCACAGCTGAAACCAATCAAATCGTAACCGTCACTATTGTCGACGCAAACAGCCTCACTATCTTCACAGGTACCGCCACAGTATTAGCTGATGGCAGTTGGAGTATTACAGGCATCGACATGAGTGCTTACCCCGATGAAGCAGGTTACACAGTAACGGCTAATGTCTCTGATCTGGCTGGTAACCCCGCTATTGAGGCAACAGAGCCATTCACCACAGAAGACACTACAGCACCTATCGCTAATGATGATGCGGCAAATATTAATGAGGATGCCACTCTATCCGTAACAGCAGCTAATGGCGTATTAAAGAACGACACAGATCTAGTCAGTAACACACTAAATGTCACTGCGTTTCGTACAGGAACTGAAGATGGCTCAGGCAACATAGGAACTGTTGGCAGCACCCTAGAAGGAACCTACGGCACTCTGACCCTCAATACTGACGGCAGTTACAGCTACACAGCCGATCAAGCTGCTGCGAATGCATTAGTTGAAGGACAAGTCGTTACTGAGACCTTCACTTATACAATGAGTGATGGCAACGGCAATACTGATACAGCAGAGCTTGTCATCACCATCACCGGCACGAACGATGCGCCTCAAGTCAGCGCGGCTATCCGCGAAGTCACCAATGAAGATGAAGCTCCATTCACCATCGATCTGCTTACTAACAGCAGCGATGTTGACACCACCGATAACCTCAGTGTCAGCGACG
>NZ_JAHZST010000030.1 GCF_019457885.1 Shewanella nanhaiensis | reverse complement strand
TACCTAAATCAATCCCTATAACGCGAAAGTTAGACATGATGACCACCTCTTCTTTGTTAACCAGACAAACTGGAGTTTAACACTAGGTTGGGGCGTACCATCTTATTAATGCGTTAGTGCATTGAGTCGAATTAAGCTGATATTGATTAGTAAAAGTATCTTAATTCCCTAATTCGCTCCGACCCCTTTATCTTGGGGTTACCTTTGCAATACTAACTTGAAGCTTTTATACTTTCTGCTCAATGACTTTCCGAACGAAGGATTGTCATTGAGCAAAGCAAGAAGAGGCACTAACTTCAATTGAAGTCATCATTTGCGTTCCTCCATTAACAACGTTCTTCTAATTTTCTTGCAACAGGAGACTAGCTCGGGCTTGTTCAACATTTGGGATAAGGACGCGGCTTCGCGCGGCCTATCTTTATTTGTTATGTTTTACTACTGACATACAGAGTGTTCTGAGGATATTAAGTTAGGGATGCCTTTGAACCCGGATAGGTCAAAGTTCTGTTTTAGAGCAACTATAACACTGCTATCACGTCCGACCATTGCTATCCCCATACTCCCCGAAACTAACTTTAAACCTTCATCGTTGACAACATCCTCTCCGAGTGAGGGTGAGAGGAAAAAATCCTCTGAATACAGGAATATCATGTAATTAACTAGTGCTAACTTATCTTCTAAAGGCAAACGAATAAATTGACGTATAAATTGGCGATACCGAGCATTGTTCTTATCAATAAACATCATAACAACACTTGTTTCTTCTAAGGGGAAGACTGCCAAATGCAAGTGTTGCATTTTGTACTTTGTATCATGATTATATAAGTTATTTACGACATTTCCCTCAACATCAACAGCTAATGTTAATTGATGCTGAAAAGCAATTGGCACTACATAATTGAGCTTTTCATAGAAGAATAAATGGTATTCTTCTTGAACACACTTGGCATCAACTTTTTTCGCTCGGTTAAAACCTCTAACATTCTCCTTGAGGTCTATATCCTTTATATTGTTGATAGAGCTAAAGTCAATGCCAACATCCTCTCCCATATGTTCATGAAATGAAATTTCGAATGCCCTTTGACTTATGGTTTTCAAGTAGTTTTTCATCACTATTTGAGCGAGTATCTTTTGTGTTACCTCGCCGTCATAGTTACTCTTATTTTCGTAGTCTGTAAAAATTTTGCTGTCACAGTCTCTGCAAATGATATAAAAAGTGCCAGCTTGATTTACTCCAGAGCTAGGCTTTAATAAAGGCAAATCAATTAAGCCAGCTTGAGTCAGCAACTTCCCTTCCTCAGCAATATTTTTCAAGAATGATGCTGGGATCGAGTGAGAGTTACAATAACTCGTTGTATGCTCTCCACAATACAAGCACTTGTCATTTTTACTACTTTTCCTACTAGCGGATGAGATTTGACTTATTGTTTTACTAAACTCAACCTTACCCTCTAACATTTCTTCTTTTTGGCTTTCTGAAATGCTGAATAGATTTAGAAACTTATCCATTGTCCCTCACTCTTTTTGTAAAACATAACACTCTAGATAATGAGCCGATGCTTTACCCTAAAAAAAGCCCTCGTAAAGGCCAAAACATCGTGTGATTTATAAATATTTACAACGATTAGTCCAAACACACCTTCTGGAAAAACGAGAATGCACACCTTGCTTGCCTTGTATCTCTTGCAAACCGAGTATACAAGTTTTTAGTTGTTTGAATTTACTATTTTTTATATTCACTCAATAGTAAACCACGAACTGGTTGCGCATAATTTGGTGATTATCCGTACAAAAACGATGATACTGTATAAAAACACAAATACTGGCTAACTAAGAGGTTGTCACAAAACAGAAGCACTTAGTTTTCCAACTGATGAGAAAAAGTATCGCAAAAAGACTAGACAGGCATAACTTTTAGGTTGAGCATAATCCACTTTCAGATTAGGTTTTCTATCGCAAAAGCTTTACTCGCCCTACATACCTCTTGAGCTGCGTAACACATTTTGGGGCAAAAAACAGTTACGAAGCCTTACCTAATACAGCTAAATCGAAGAGAAAAATTACCAAGTGCAGATGCGGCTGCGAGCTTCCAAAACAGGGATGTTTTGGTAGAGCCCACAAGGACGTGCTTGCGGCGCCTCGCAGAAGTATCTACACATAAGCACGCTGCAAGCGATAGATAACAATGAAGGTACGACCTTCAAACACAACAGCAAATATCAAACCAGCCAGAAGCTAAACCAGAAAATGTAATCAGCCTTCATTCGAAGGCTGCAAAACAACCATTAGAGAGCCAAACTAAGCTCAACAAAGCCCCCCAAATTATGGGTTCTTCTTGCGCCAACTCATGGGCAACTCAACCTCATCCCATAACTGACGGCACAGTTTATCTCCTGTGTGCCAGTCGTCTGACAGTAACCATTTCACCAGCTCATCCCCCACTTGTGGGTACAAGATGGGTTGAGGTGGCGCCGATTTTAGCCAGCGTTGAAGCTGTTTAGCGTCGAGTGTCAGCATGGTATCAGCAGCCCCTAACAACTCTAGAGCTGCAACGTTGGAGAGCTGCTCAAACTGGCCCACAAGTGGCTTAACCAGTAACCGCTTACCTAAGGTTAACGCTTCACTTGCCAGTTCAAACCCCGCACTGCCTATCACACCACTACACAGTGATAGCCTGCGCTTAAACTCATCTCGATTAAAACCAGACCATTTAATATGTTCTGGGGTTCTGAGCAGAGGTTTGCCTGAGTGATATACATAGAATTTGAACTCCTTAAATGGCGCAAGGAGGTTCACAATGGCATCGGGATCTTCAAAGGGAAGATAAACTAAAATATCGTGGGGATTAACTGAGACCACAGGTTCAACTTCAACAAAGGGGGGCAAGATAGGAAAACCGAAATGATGCCAATGACAACCAAGGGCGATATCGACGGGAGCAAAGTAGTTAAGCAAGGTTTCATTAAACCAGTTCGCCCCCACTTTCGGCACGTCATATTTTAACGCGGCCTGATGACTCACTCCTATTGAGGTCACTCCCTGCCTCTTTGCCGCCCAGGCTGAAACTGGTTCAAAATCATTTAAAACAAGATCATAGCCACTCAGATCCAGCGATTGGATATCATTGATCAGCGACGGCACCGAATTGCTCCAAGCGGTTTTTGCAATATTGACTCGGCCATGGTGCGTGGCAAATGTCAGGCCACTCTCAACTTGATACTCCCCAAAACACTGCATATCAAAAAATTGTTCTGGGGAGCGACCTGAAAAAAAGAAATCCACATCAACACCGTGCTTACACAGTGATTTTGCCATCACCCTAGCACGGCTTAAATGGCCATTTCCCGTTCCTTGGACGCCATAGAGTATCTTCATATCTTCTCCTTAAAATATTGAAACCTAATCAAAGCCTATCGATAAAATAACGAATACAGAACCTGTTCCCAGAGCCGCTCCTGCCAATATATCCAGCGGATAGTGCACGCCCAGCGCAATGCGAGATCCCCCCACAAGCAACGCCCATAGATATACAAGATAGGCCCATTGTGGATAGATAAAGGCAACAGAGGTGGCCATAACGAAAGCACCCGTAGTATGACCAGAGGGTAGACTGAATTTATCTGAGGGCTCAAAACGTTTTAGCGCCATTAAATGCTTGTCAGTTAACGGTGAGTGACCACTATCGAAACTCAAAAGTTCAAGGTGGCAGGGCCGAGTACGTTTTATGGCGTTTTTCAGAATAAGGTAGAGGGGAAGTTCAACAACAAAACCTGCAAGCGCAAGGTAAAACAGCATCTCGCCTTTAGCGTGGCTTATCATCACGATAAAAACTAAGATCAGATAGAGCGGCCCATCTCCCGTTCTGGAGAGTTGCCTTGCAAGCACGCCTAACTCTCTCGCTTCAGACAGTGCGAAGAGATAGTGGAACAAGCGTCTGTCCAGTTTAACTAGCTTTGTAAACATAAAAAGGCTCCTTATCAGCCAGTATGCTGATTCAGAGCCTAAGAAGGTGCCGTTACGGCTAAGTGACAACTAGCCTAAGTTTTTATGACACGCTAAGTGTCAGCGTAACTAGGCTGTCGCGGATTGCTGAGATTTTTCTCGGTAGAGTTTAATTAAATGGTAGATATTGATGCAGGCGACAAAGGCATTCATGCCTGCCACAGGCCAAGCAGAGATGTAAACACCATAGATAACAAACAGAGTACAGCCGGTAAAGTTGAGGCATCTAAGCCAGATGATGTCTTTCATCATCAATGAGATCGCAACCATCACTGATGCAGAATAACCAATGATTTCAATCGTATTTGCAGTGTCCATAAGGTACCTTCTTAAGGCCCTCTGCCATCCATAAGCGAATTGGGGGGTCCGTGCCCCTAAAGCAAGTTAAAGTTAAGTAATCAAATTCTACCTGCATGCTAACAAATTGACTCACAAAATGTAATAAAAATACGTTATTTGATGACCTACGTCATACTTTTAGTACAACAGCCCCATTAATGAAGGAATTAAACAACATTAATGTTAACAAGGTACACTATCGCCAATTGCGTGATTGATAACACTTTTCTTTTTAAGAAAGCCTTATATACTAGCAACAACGCCTACCCTAGTTGGCACATTATTGATTTCAGGAGTATGACTATGGAATACAACACCTCAGAACTATGTGACACTTACATCGATGTCGTTGATGTTGTCGAACCCATGTTCAGCAATTACGGTGGTTGTAACTCTTTTGGTGGCTCAATCAGCACGATAAAATGTTTTGAAGATAACGGCCTCATCATTGAAGCGTTGCAAAATGATGGCGAAGGTAGAGTCTTACTCGTTGATGGCGGTGGTTCACTGCGGCGTGCTCTTATCGATGCATCTATCGCTCAAGTTGCTGTCGATAATAACTGGGAAGGGATAATCGTCTACGGCTCAGTCAGAGATGTCGATGCCCTTGAAGATCTTGATATCGGTATTCAGGCCATGGCTTCTATCCCTGTCGGTGCTGATAGTAACTCAGTTGGCGAACTGGAGATCCCAGTCAATTTTGGTGGTGTAACTTTCTTGCCACTTGATCATGTTTACGCTGACAACACAGGCATCATTCTCTCTCCAGAGCCTTTAGATATCGACTAATTATCGATAGTTACACTCTAAAAATAAAAAAGGACGAAGCTATTCGTCCTTTTTTGATCTGATGAGTTAGTTAAGATGCTGAGTCAGAAACTTATCAAACGCATTTAAGGTCTTGAGTCTATTCTTCTCGATCTCCAGATAGTGGTTACCATTCTCAAGCTCGATGTATTCAACTACTTTACCGAGATCTTCAAGCTCATCAAACATCTCACGGCTATGGTAGACATCGACAACCCTGTCTTTATCGCCGTGAATGAGCAGCAGTGGAATATTGATCTCTTTAGCAAAGTTAACTGGTGAGTTTTGCTCCAACATATCTGAATCATCACCAATCTGTTTCTTCACCACCTTATAGTTAGTAAATCGTTTTGCTTTTCGAACGATATACTCAAGATCCGATACCCCTGCAAAACTGGCTGCACAACGAAAAATATCTTGTTGCTTTACCGCTGCCATCATCGCAGCATAACCACCATAACTGGCGCCAAGGATACATACCTTATCCTTATCCACTGGATAGTTTTTAGTCAGCCATTTAGCGGCATCGGCAAGGTCATCCTGCATCGCTCCGCCCCACTTTTGAATCGAGGCCATCTCAAATTCGAAACCATACCCTGATGAGCCACGAAAGTTAGGCTCAATCACGGTATAACCACGGCTGGCGAAAAATTGAGAGAACCAATCGAAACCACCATAGTTTCGTGCCATTGGGCCGCCATGGGGGATAACGAGTGCCGCATTTTTAGACTCTACATCCCCATAGGGCGGGGTCACATAGGCCTCAATGCTTAAGCCATCACGAGCCTGGTAGGTGATTTTTCTTTTATCAGATAAGGTTTTTTGGAGTAGAAAAGGATATTCATCAATAATGAACTCTAATGTTTTCGCTTTTCTATCTCCTAAATAGTAAGCACCTGGAGTCTGGGGGTTACTGGTATATAACACATACATATTTTCGTCATCACTGACACTGACGATATTATTAAAAGCATCGGGAATCGCCTTGTTTAACGACTTTTGAAACTGCTCATAAGCAGGATCAAAATAGATCTTAGCGTTGTTGGCCTCACCATGATAAACCCCAATCACATCCTTGGTTTTGCGTGAGTAGATTAATGAACCTTCGATATCATAATCTTCATCGGCATAGACTAAGGTTTTTGTCAGTTTCTTATCGGTAACATCAACTTTAAAGATCGCATACTTACCATTATGTATTGCTCGAATATAGAGTTCAGATGGATTTAGGCCAAACCCTAACGGCGTAATATCAGGTGCATCAAAGATCTCATACTCCCAAATGTTGCGCCATTCATCGGTTGCTAAATCATACAGACGATAAAAGATTTTGGTCTCATCTCGGCCATAACCTAACCTGACTCTATGCTGTTGGTCGGTCAGCCAACTGTAAATGTCTGAACGACTTCTTCGTACAAGCTTGCGCTTTCGTTCAGAGTTTAAATTAATCTTATAAACATCAGGACGGTTTGCGACTTTCAGTGCAAGTCCCATTAAAATATAATCGGGTTCATCGGGCAGCAGATCGATAATACTGTTTTGAAACTGAGGGTTTAGCTCCCTCTTTTTCGGTTTCATAACAGTTTTCAGTTTACCACTACCATCAGCATGCACTTTAAGAAGCCGAGTTTCAGTGTATTTTATCCCTCTTCGCTTTACGGGGTAATCTGCGCTAACAAGCAAAAGCTCATTATTAGCCCACCTATACCAGCCTATTTTAAACTCTTGATTATCCGTACTCACTACGTACTTAGTTGCATCAGTTTTAAAATCTTTAACACCAATATAGGTGTTACCCTGATTGTGGATAATAAAAGAGAGTTTATGCCCATCTGGCGACAGCTTTACCTGTTCAGATTGTGGTAGCAGACCAAACGCTTCAACAGGCAGCTGTTCAGCATAAACAGCTGTACTAGATAAAATTAACAATAAAGCGATAAATATTCGGCTCATCCTTGCCTCAATTAGAGATATTACAAAAATGATAAACTAACATAATGTTAATGCTTTTGTATGACTCTTTAACATAAGGATTCTTTCATTGCCTTCAATTCCCACATTAAGCCACAATATAGGGCATAGGCATCAAAAATAAGAACTAGACCAATATGCAATACCTGCTCCCTTTTACCTCGCAACATTGCCGACAACTCGTCACCCCTAGAGAAGGTGAAACCAAGTTGGCTCAAACAGTATTGACCCACGATGAAAGCGCAGTCTTAAAAGAGACACTAGCCAAGGCGAAGCTTAAAGGCGCTAGATTTGCCATCTTTGGTATTGGGGAAGATATCGGTCCTCGTGCCAATTTAGGTCGCGGCGGCGCAACCGACGCATTTGAGGCTGCGATGGCTCAGTTCCTAAATCTGCAGTCAAACCGCTTCTTCGACGGCAAAAGCTGTTTAGTGTTAGGCCAGATAAAAACCGACGATCTTCAGCTTAGTGAAGAAGCTGCCACCCAATCACTCAGAGCAAATGTAGAGCAGCTGGACACCCGAGTCATAGAGATAGCGGAACAAGTCATGCAAGCTGGGCTTGAACCTATTGTCATTGGTGGTGGCCATAATAATGCGTACGGACTTTTGATGGCCGCAAAGCAGAGCCATAACAAGAAAGTAGCGGCGGTGAATCTAGACCCCCACAGTGATTTTCGCCCCCGAGAAGGACGCCATAGTGGTAATGGTTTTAGTTACGCGGCAGCCAGTGAGGCACTAGGTTACTACCACGTACTTGGCATGCATGAGCTAAAAAATAGTGAAGAGACCTTAGAGCAGCTCAGTAGCTTTGGTGGAGGATGGCATACACTCCAATCTATCTGGATACGCCGCGAAATGAGTTTAACATCGGCGCTAGAGGAGATAGTGACTAAACTCAACAATAGTCAGCTGCCAGTGGCACTAGAGCTCGATCTAGATGCCATCACGAATATGCCAAGCAGTGCTTCAACAGCTGCGGGGATCCCACTACTGGACGCGCTACACTATGTCTACACAGTAGCCAGACATACTCCCTGTGCATACCTTCATCTGGCCGAGGCAGCCCCTAGTTGCCATGTCGCTGGGCTGCAAGCTGGTTATCGTGAAACCGGACAGAGTATCAGCGAGCTTATCTACGCTTATATTCAGGGCCGAGAGCAATCACAACAGCTAAACTAATCACTAAGCCACTCAATACCACCATTGGAGCTTATTCTGCTTCCAATGGTGGATAATTAAGCAAACTCTGAAACTCGCTTATTAAAGTAGTTTGGGTATAATGCCCAGTCTGTTTTGCGAAACTCTGCGCTAGCACACATTTTCGACAAATCCAGATGCAGATAGCTCACCTAGCTCACAATGTGGTTGATGAGTTATATTGCAGCTTGATTGAATGACTTAAACTCATAAATAATATTTTAATCAATAGGAAGACATAGATGTCAGAGGGCACACCAAACAGTACCCATTTCGGTTACAAAACAGTTGAAAGCGATCAAAAGGCCGACATGGTTGCTGGTGTTTTTCATTCTGTCGCAGCCAAATATGACATCATGAACGATGTCATGTCCTTTGGTATCCACCGTATGTGGAAGCGTTTCACTATCGAAAGTGCAGGCGCTCGCCCAGGCATGAAGGTACTGGACCTTGCTGGCGGAACAGGCGATCTTACCGCTAAGTTTTCGCATCTTGTAGGAGATAAAGGCCAGGTCACCCTTGCCGATATCAATGACTCTATGCTGAAGGTTGGTCGCGAGAAGTTAAGAGACAAAGGGATAGTTGGTAATGTGAACTATGTTCAGGCTAATGCCGAAGCCCTACCTTTTCCAGATAACCACTTCGATATCATTACTATCGCCTTTGGACTACGTAACGTCACAGATAAAGATGCGGCTATCCGCTCTATGCTGCGTGTACTCAAGCCAGGTGGAAAGCTACTAGTCCTTGAGTTTTCAAAGCCTAAGCATGATGTGATGCGCAAGGTCTACGACCTTTACAGCTTTAAAGTGATGCCAAAAATGGGCGCATTAATCACTCAGGATGCTGAAAGCTATGAGTATTTAGCTGAATCAATCAGAATGCATCCAGATCAAGAGACCCTAAAAGGTATGATGGTCGATGCAGGCTTTGAACAGGTCGAATACACCAACATGACTGACGGTATTGTTGCGCTACATAAGGGCTACAAATTCTAATTGGAAAAACCATGAAACGTGAATTCGCTTTGCTTCTCAGTGCAGCTCTGGAAACGGCTTTAAAGCAAGTTATCGCCCAATCTCCCGATGAATACGCAAAGCTGCGTTCACTTCATGGAAAAGTGCTCTGTATCCAATTGAGCCAGCTTAGCTGGCCTATCTACCTCGTGTTTGCCAAAGAGATACAGGTCTTGGGCAAATATGAGGGGGAAGTCACCACTAAGGTGAATGCTGACATCACCACCCTTTACCAGCTAACCGAAGGTGCGAACCTCACCGAGCTTATTAAACAAGATAAATTAAGCTTGGAGGGCGATCTAAATCTGCTGCAAACCTTTAGTCACTTTCTGCAAAAAGTTGAATTCGACTTTGCAGAGCCTCTGTCAAAATATATAGGCGATGCCCCGACACATATGCTGATAACAGGCCTAGAGCAGGCAAAAAATGATATCACACATATATTTCGCCAGAGTCGTAGCCATGTCGGTCAATTAACCACCGAAGAGTATAAATTGGCGCCCCATGCGATAGAATTTGTCTACTTAGGTGATAGAATCGATGATCTGGTGGCCGATATCGACGCCATAGAGAAACGTATTAATAACCTACAAAGTAGAGCAAAAGCTAACACATGACAGTCACCAGCATCAGGCGTGCTTATCAAGTTATCAAGACGGCCCTTCATTACGGTCTAGATGAATTAATTCCCTCAAAAGTTAAGCCATGGTACTTCAGACTGCTACGCTGCACCCTATTTTGGTTGCGCAACCAGCATAAAGATAAAGTTGGTGGAGAGCGGTTAAAGCTTGCCATGCAGGAACTTGGCCCTGTCTATATCAAGTTTGGCCAGATGCTCTCAACTAGGCGGGATCTACTCGACGATGAGTGGGCAGAAGAACTGGCAATGTTGCAAGATAGAGTTCCCCCCTTCGATTCATCCATTGCTAGAGAGATGATCGAGCTTGAGCTGGGTACTTCAATCGACACCTATTTAGATGATTTTGACAATACTCCCTTAGCTTCAGCTTCTATTTCTCAGGTTCATACCGCCACGCTAAAGTCCAACGGCAAAGCAGTAGTACTAAAGGTGTTAAGACCGAATGTTGAGGCTCAGGTAGACGCTGATTTGCATTTAATGTCCCAGGCGGCCAATTTTCTTGAAACAGTACTCGGTCATGGCAATCGTCTGCGTCCAGCGGAAGTGGTTGAAGATTACCGCACCACCATTGAGGGTGAGCTTAACCTTAAACTTGAGGCGCTCAATGCCGTCAAATTAAGAAATAACTTTTTAGATTCTGGCTCCCTGTATATTCCCTATATGTATGAAGAGCTCTGCTTTACACGTTTGATCGTGATGGAGCGGATCGATGGCATTCCAGTGTCTGATATGGCGGCCTTAAAAGCACAAGGCACCAACCTCAAGGTGTTGGCAGAGAGAGGGGTCGAACTCTTTTTCACTCAAGTCTTCAGGGATAACTTTTTTCACGCGGATATGCACCCAGGCAATATTTTTGTCAGTCGGGAGCACCCGGAAGATCCCTACTACATCGGTTTAGATTGCGGCATCATGGGCACGCTAACCGAAGAGGATAAGCGCTACCTAGCTGAGAATTTCCTCGCCTTCTTTAACCGTGATTACCACAGAATTGCTCAGCTCTATATCGAGTCAGGCTGGGTATCGCCAGATACCGATATAGCGGCATTTGAGCAGGCAGTCAAAGTCGTCTGTGAGCCTATGTTCAATAAGCCGCTGGATGAGATCTCATTCGGCCATGTTCTCCTTGAGCTGTTCCGCACAGCAAGACGTTTCGACATGGTTGTTCAGCCCCAATTGGTGCTCTTAGAAAAAACTTTACTCTATATCGAAGGTCTAGGCCGTCAGCTCTATCCGCAACTGGATCTGTGGCAGACAGCGAAACCTTTCCTTGAACAGTGGATGTCTGAGCAGGTTGGTCCTAAAGGGATGGCAAGTAAGATCAAAAAAGAGTTCCCCTATTGGGCTGATAAGCTCCCTGAACTGCCAGAGCTGGTTTACGACAATCTGAAAATGGGCAGAAACTTCGTCAAATCTCAGAACCAGATGCTAGATCGCTATCTAAAACAGCAGCAGAAAGCCCATAAAAGTAACTACCTTTTAATCACATCAGCGGTTTTAGTGATCTGCGGCACGATTTTGTTTAATCAAAACGCTACACTATGGGCCTCCTATGGCAGTATCACTGTAGGAGTTGTACTCTGGCTACTAGGATGGCGATCTAGACCAAAAAAACGCAAATTTTAGCTAGCACTAATAAACCATAAGTTCATAATAGAACTATAGACATATTTTTGAGGAAAATTTCATGGGTAACATGGGTATTTGGCAACTTCTGATCATAGCAGTGATCGTAATTTTATTGTTTGGAACTAAGAAGTTACGTTCTCTTGGTGGTGACTTAGGTGGCGCAGTTAAAGGCTTCAAGAACGCCATGTCTTCAGAAGAAGAGAAGAAGGCTCTGGAAGAGACTGCATCAGAAAAAGCGACTCCTAGCGTAGAGAAGACAGCTCCAAACGCTGAGAAGAAGACAGAAACCAAGGATAAAGAACAGGTATAACCTCCTATGTTCGACGGTATTGGCTTTATGGAACTGCTGTTGATCGGTATTTTAGGGCTAGTTGTGCTTGGCCCTGAAAGACTTCCGGTTGCAGTTCGCTCAATAACAGGCTGGATCCGAGCCATGAAACGTATGGCTAACTCAGTTAAAGATGAGCTTGAGCAGGAACTCAAAATTGAGCAACTGCATTCAGATTTGAAAAAAGCTGAGAATCAAGGTCTTAAAGATCTTTCACCAGAGTTGCAGGATTCAATCGATCAATTAAAAGAAGCGGCTCAGTCTGTTAATCGTCCTTATAAGATAGAAGAAACACCTTCGGCCAGCAGCTCTGCGCCATCGGAAAGTACTCCTTCAGAGGCTCCCACAGCTGAGGTTAGCGCTAACCCAGACAAATCTAACAGGTAGTCCATGTCTCAACAGCAGCCTCTTATTAGTCATTTACTTGAACTACGAACCAGATTACTCCGAGCCATCGCCAGTGTGATATTGGTATTTGCCTGTATGGCCTATTGGTCTAATGATATCTACCATTATGTGGCAACCCCACTTATGGATGTGATGCCTGAAGCCAGTAGCATGATCGCGACCGATGTCGCCGCCCCCTTTTTCGCTCCGTTTAAGCTAACACTGGTTCTGGCTTTTTTCATCGCTATCCCCTATGTCCTGTTCCAGATCTGGTCTTTTATTGCACCAGGTCTGTATAAACACGAAAAGCGTTTAATGATGCCGCTGCTTGCCAGCAGTACCCTGCTGTTTTATCTGGGTATAGCCTTTGCTTACTATGTTGTTTTCCCTGTTGTTTTCGGCTTCTTTACTAGCGTTGCACCAGAGGGAGTACAGGTCGCAACCGATATCACCAGTTACCTAAGCTTTATCCTTAAGCTTTTCTTTGCCTTTGGTTTAGCCTTCGAGATCCCAATCGCCGTAGTACTACTATGCTGGGCTGGTGTTACCACACCTGATGATCTAAAAGCGAAACGCCCCTACATCATAGTCGGTGCCTTCGTTATCGGCATGCTATTAACTCCTCCAGACATCATTTCTCAAACCATGTTAGCGGTTCCTATGCTGATATTATTTGAAGGGGGATTGATTGCTGCTCGTTTCTACAGTAAAAAGGATGAAGAAGATGAAGACGAGCAAGAAAAACAGGATGAACCTGGCCAAGAAGCTAAGTAAGAGCACTTAATTAGCAACTCAGGCATGATGCTCGCATATTAAAAGGGAATATATCAATGCGTTTACGTTGGATCACCGCAGCCGCCATCTTAGTATCGGCAAATGCCACTGCAGGTATAGAACAACAACTATCAGCCTGCGCCGCAAATACAGATAAGCTAGATAGGCTTATCTGTTACGATGCACTTGCACAAAGAGTCAAAACTAAAGGGCCTGCAACTCCTCCTGTTACAGGAGCTGCGACAGTGACAGCTGTTCCTGTCACACTGCCTGCCAACGTAGAGGATGAGTTTGGCAACCTAAAGAAAGAGAAAGCTGATGCTATTGAAAAGATCTATCTTGAGGTTGCTTCAGTCAAGAAAGACCCTTATGGCGCATTAAAGCTAAGCTTTACCAATGGTCAGGTCTGGAAGCAAACCGATGGACGTCGTTTCAAGGTCAAAGTTAACCAGAACGTGTTTATTGAAAAAGCCGCTTTAGGTTCCTTTATACTTGGCTCAGATGATCGCAACTCTACAATCCGTGTTAAACGTCTAAAATAATGTCCGAGCACATAGACATCGCTGTCAATCTTATTGGCAGCGCCCTAGAAAAAAATTGTGATGAAGTAATTCAACGAGCGGTGGCCCATGGGGTTTCACCGCTTATTGTTATTGGCAGCGACTTAAATGAAAGCCAGCAAGCGATCAGCTTATGTCGGCAATACCCTAAAACCCTCTACTCTACAGCTGGCACTCACCCCCACCAAGCAAGCCAATGGGACGATACAAGTGCAGATAAACTCAGAGTACTTGCTCAAGCCGCTGAAGTTGTGGCCATTGGTGAGTGCGGCCTAGATTACAATCGTGATTTCTCTCCAAGAGCAAAACAGAGAGAGGCTTTTCGTGCTCAACTCGCTCTAGCAGTTGAACTCAAGCTTCCGGTTCTGATGCATGAACGTGATGCCCATGAGGACTTTCTTGCCATATTAAAAGAGTATCGTAGCGAACTAACCAACGCCCTGCTTCACTGCTTTACAGGCAATAGAGAGAGCATGGAGGCCTATCTTGAGCTTGATCTACACTTGGGGATCACTGGCTGGGTCTGTGATGAACGCAGAGGTTTAGAGTTAGCTAAGCTGGTTCGTGATATCCCTGACGATCGCATTTTGATTGAAACAGACAGTCCGTACCTTCTCCCTAGAAGCATGAAGCCAAAACCTAAATCGAGTAAGAATGAGCCCCAACATCTGCCCTATATCGCTCAATATATTGCAACTCTTAGGGAGCAAAACCCAACAGAATTTGCCGCTAAAACCTACCAAAATAGTGTTAAGTTTTTTGGGCTATAAGCAGATAGATGAAACTGATAAATCTCATTTTAGTCATCTTGACTCTACTCCTATCTTATCCGCTCAAATCGGAAACCTTACTTGCGCTAAGTGGCGATTCAGATAAAAGCTTAAGGATCTCCCCTTGGCTCTATTATACCTTTGAGTCTGAAGGGGATGGTATTGAGCAAATAAGAAAGTTCAGCACAACACAGTGGGATAGGTTATCCCTAAGCGATAATAACCATATTGCGCTTAAGCCTTTCTGGATCAAATTTAGCGTTTACAATGCAGAGTCTCAGGTAATCAACCGACTTCTCTCTCTGGGAAATCCCCATATAGATAAGCTAGATATCTATCACTTTGCTCAGAATAAACTGGTCAATCACACCCAAGTGGGCGATACCTTCCCTTTCCATCAAAGGCCAGTTATCAATAACCTGTTTATCTATCCATTTAAACTTGCTCCAGAGGTCGTGAACACCTTCTATATTAGGGTCGATACAGAGGGGAGTGCCAACTTACCACTGAGCTTGTGGTCCCCTAATGCCTTTGCCCAGCACACAGAAGCCAGTGCGCTATCTAAAGGCTTTCAGCTGGGTGCGCTTGCTGCTATTGGCTTCTTTAGCCTCTGCATTGCCATTACATCACGCTCGTTCAGCTACAGCTACTATGCAGGTTACGTCCTATCTGTCACTCTGTTAGTCGCTACTCTCCAGGGGCTCGCGTTTAGGTTCATCTGGCCAGACTGGCCCATGTTGCAGCACTTGATGATCACCACGCTTGTGCCTCTGAGTATCTTTTTTGCCATCCTGTTTACAGAGAAGGTACTGCTACTTAAGTATCACAGCTTGCCTATGCTGAGATTATGCCGCTACAGCTCAGCTGCCGCTCTGCTGCTACTGTTTATTACGCCTATGCTGGAGTACTCTCAGGCACAATATATCAATATTATCTCAGTCCTCTTAGTGACCACTCTTCTAATGGGGATAGCCTCTATACTGGCTATCAGAGGGCATAAACTGGCTCGGCTCTATACACTAGCCTGGAGCGGCATGTTGATTGGATCCTTTATTACAGGCTCCTCCTACTTAGGATTAATCACATTGCCGATTAAGCATCTAACTCCGCTAATGGTTGGCCTCACCTTCGAGATCATCTTTATGGCCAGTATTCTTGCAATTCGTTATAACGATGAGCGGAAATTAAAATTGCAGACACAACAAGAAGCACTACTGCAATCTCAAAGAATACGTAAAACCAAAGAGGAAGCGCTGCTTATCGAGGCTAACAGCAATGAAAAGCTCGAGCAGATGGTACAGGAGCGAACCTTAGAGTTAGAGATCGCACTTAGGGAGCTTAACGAGGCCAATCAAAAACTCACTGAGCAGGCGACTACCGATAGTCTGACTGGTGTTAAAAACCGCGCCGCTTTCGATAAACGCCTTCAAGCCGAAGGAAGATTAAGCCGAAGGCAACAGACACCAATGGCTATTTTGATGTTAGATATCGACCGCTTTAAGTCGATTAATGATAATTACGGTCACTTGGCTGGCGATCAGATCTTAAGATTTATCGCTCAAACACTTAAAGAAAAATTAAAACGTCCAGCGGATCTGGTGTCACGTTTTGGTGGTGAAGAGTTTGCTATTATATTGCCAAACACAGATCAGCCCGGTGCGGTACAGGTAGCTGAGCAGATACGAAAAACCATTTATGATCTGCCTATTAGCTGGGAAAATATCGATATTCCGCTCACCATTAGTATCGGTGTTAGCTCAGAGATAATGCAATCTGAAACTCAGCCAACCAAGTTGTTAGAACAAGCAGATAAAGCACTTTATCGTGCAAAAAATGATGGGCGTAACCGTGTCATGGTTTATACGCCTGAGCCTCAAAAAGAGATAGACCACACCCAGTCTTGAGTAACAAGCAACGGCAAGTTACCTCTAGCGGGAATAGTTAGGAGTCGAATGTGAATATTATTACCAGTGCCTTCCCACAACGCAGAATGCGTCGCATGCGCAAACATGACTTTAGCCGACGTTTAATGGCTGAAAATCAACTTTCGGTAAACGATCTTATCTACCCTATGTTTGTTTTAGAAGGTAATAATAGAACTGAGCAGATAGCCTCAATGCCTGGCATAGAACGCTACTCAATCGACCTACTGCTTAAAGAAGCAGAGGAGATTGTTAAGCTAGGGATCCCACTTATCGCCCTGTTTCCAGTAACGCCTGCAGAAAAGAAAACCCTGCTAGCGGAGGAAGCTTACAATGCTGATGCACTAGCTCAACGCGCCGTTCGCGCACTCAAGGAAGCATTTCCTGAGCTAGGCGTAATGACAGATGTGGCCCTAGATCCTTTCACCACACACGGTCAAGATGGGATCATAGATGAGGATGGTTACATCCTTAACGACATCACCACCGAGATCTTGGTAAAACAAGCGCTATCCCACGCAGAAGCTGGTGCCGATATTGTCGCACCATCGGATATGATGGATGGACGTATTGGTGCAATTCGTCAAGCATTAGAGGAAGCTGGGCACGTTAACACCCAGATCATGGCTTACTCAGCTAAATATTCATCGAACTATTATGGTCCATTTCGTGATGCAGTAGGTTCAGCTGGTAACTTGAAAGGTGGCAATAAGCACAGCTACCAGATGGATCCAGCAAACAGTGATGAGGCACTACACGAAGTCGCCCTCGATATCCAAGAAGGTGCAGATATGGTCATGGTTAAACCTGGCATGCCTTACCTTGATATCGTCACCCGCGTGAAACGTGAACTCGCCGTTCCAACTTTTGCTTATCAGGTCAGCGGTGAATACGCCATGCACATGGCGGCCATCGAGAATGGTTGGTTATCGGAAAAAGCCATTGTGATGGAGTCACTGCTCTGCTTTAAACGCGCAGGAGCCAACGGTGTATTAACCTACTTTGCTAAACGTGCCGCTCAGTGGCTCAAAGAGGAGCAGGCAAAGTAAGCCTCCCTCTCCAGAAAAAGCCTCCAATTTAGGATAACACCGATCAGTTTAGCGAAATGATCGGTTGACCGATCTTGTGGTTAGTTAAAAATACCCTCATACAATTTGTTTGAGGGTATTTTTTTATGTTGGCTCACTGGCTGATTGACGTTGATAACTTTGCTTCTCCTGATTCACTTAGTCTCTTTCAAAAAGAGCTTCCATTGGAATGGATAAATCAAGCCCTTGATGAAACAAATAAAGCGAGTATGAGGCGGCGCAAACTACCCGCTGAGCTTGTTGTTTGGCTGCTTGTTGGTATTGGTTTATATCGAGATAGAGCTATTACTGACGTACTTGATAAGTTAGACCTTAAACTCTCTAACACTTTAGGCGAGTCGGTTGCTCCTAGCGCGATTCCTCAAGCGAGAAAACGCCTAACGGCAGAGCCACTCAAAGCCCTTTTCTCCATGACAGCTCAGCACTGGAGTAAAGCTGAGGACAGCGAGGATAAATGGTTTGGTCTTAGGCTGTTTTCTGTCGATGGAACACAATTTAGAACTCATGATACAGACGCACTTGCACAGCATTATCAATACCTCAAGCACAGTAAAACCCAGCATACAGAATACCCTGTCGTGAGGCTATGTGCGCTTTGATCCCTTCGTAGTCGATTACTTCATGATGTTGCTTTTGGCTCAAGTTCAACAGGTGAAATCAATTATGCCAAGCAGCTGATTTCATCAACAATGCCAGACTCTCTGACCATTTTTGACCGATGTTATTTAAGTGCCGAACTGATGATTAACTGGCAGCGTGAACATGGCTCTAGTCACTGGATGACGCCAGTAAAATCCAATACAAAGTACGAAATAATTAGGCAACTAGATGATGAAGGACGTGATTTTATTGTCGAAATGAATGTCTCGCAACATGCACAAAAACAAGAGCCGAGCCTGCCGAAAAAGTGGCAGGCAAGATTGGTGCTATACCCTGAGCAAGAGCAGCCTAATCATATTAAAGGTGTGCTCACCTCATTAACAGATAGCCAGTATGAGCTTCAATCGATACTCGATGTTTATTTTGAACGATGGGAGGTGGAAAACAGCTATGGGGAAATAAAACACGACATGTTGGAGGATGAACTCCTCCTTCGAAGCCAGTCAATAGAAGGAGTCGAGCAAGAAATCTGGGGGATATTAATTGCTTATAACCTAGTGCGCTTGGAGATTAGCCGAATAGCTAAAGAGGCGGAGGTGTCACCTTTACGGATAAGCTTTATGATGGCCCTTCGGGATATACAGGATGAGTTAATGTGGTGTGCGATAGCCTCACCAGGCTCGATACCGAAGAAACTACGGGCGATGAGGGAGCGGGTAAAACGTTACATATTACCTAAACGAAAAAAACGGCCCAAATCAAGGACCGTTCGTATAAGTAAAACTCGCTACCCTGTTAAATCAAAACATCTTAAGTGATAGGAGTTATCCAATTTAGGAGGCTTTTTTGTTTCCGCTCCAACAATGTAATACCAATAGGTATAACCCCGTCGCTACCTTTGAAACCATTAAGCAAAACAAAGCACAAAGTATTGCAATCTATTCAACTCCCAATAAAATATGCTTAACACTTAGTCGCTAATCGATTTAGCGCTAAATGCCTTCAGGAAATAGTTGTATTTAAGGAAGAGTATATGCCGTCCACAAGCGATACCTTGATTATCTATTACGTTCAAGCAGATGAGCTGACTTGGGCTGTTACTAGTGACGGACAGTGGATACTGATATCGCCAGATGAGATGCAGGAGGGGATAACCACCTTGCAACTCAATAGTGAGGAACTCAGCTCACTCACAATCGCTCCGACCGAGATAACACTTCAGGGAAAGACCCTCCCTCTTCCTGAAGCGGTACTTAAACAACTTCAATCGTCATCTTCTCAACCCCACTCTGACAATAGCCCCTCTGCTGATAACCAGAACAATAGCACTCAACAGGGAATTAATTATGGCTTTCAGCTCGTCTCAAGAGATGGCGATGAGATAACTCCAACATCGGGTTTCAGTACACTAGGTGATAGCTCACAAGGCACAACGCCTCCCCCCCAAACCAATAACTTAGATCAAGATAACTTCCCCACGTTAAGCCTAAGTGTGCAGATCATCGATGGTGGTGATAACTATATCAACCGCGTAGAGACTCCCGTTGTTGACCTACAAGGTCAAGCACTCTTTGCCAGAGATGGGCAGCAACTCTCTCTTACCCTGACAGATAGCCAAGGTGTGCAGCTAACTATACTTGTCACAGTCACAGACCAGAGTTGGCAGATTAATGATTTGGATATCAGCCAGCTAGCAGAGGGAACTATCACCGCAGAGATCTCAGCGCCCATCTACCCTGGTGAATCTAACTCTGCAAGCGACACCTCTGTAAAAGATACCTTGGCCACTATCGACATAAATTTAGATACAGGATCCGATGGTGTTATTAACGCTACAGAGATGCTTTCAACTGACATATGGGGAGCTGTCACAGAGATAGAGGATGGCCAAACAGTCACCATTACAGTCACTGACTCCCAAGGCAATACACTCTCTTTTAACGCCATAGTGATAGATGGGCAATGGCGGGTAGATGATACCGACCTATCAAGCTTAGCCGACGGTCCCCTGCATTTTGATGCCAGCGCATTAGATATCGCAGGCAACCTTGCCACTAGCAGTAACGAAGCATTCAAGGAGAGCAAAGCTTTTGTTGCGATAGCGGCTATCGATAGCGATCAGGTATTAAACGGACATGAGGTAACTAGCGCCACGTTAGCGGGACTCGTGCATAACATTGAGGATGCCCGTCTAGTCTATATCACAGTGACTGACACCCAAGGCAATAGCCTCTCTTTTACCGCAACCATACGCAATGGGGTCTGGGTCGTTAAAGATGTTGACCTTTCATCACTCGTTGACGGCGAGTTAACCCTCTATGCCACCAGCACCGATTTTGAAGGCAATGTCGCCGAGAACACCAATACCGTATTAAAAGATACCCAGGCTTATATCGATATTGAAATCGTCGACAGCGACGGCGTACTCAACCTGCAGGAGCTAAGCAGCGTAACGGCCCAAGGGACAGTGACCAACGTCGAAGATGGACAAGTGGTGACGATCACTTTCCGAGATCTCAATGACCAAACAGTAACAGCAACGGCTATCGTGGCCAATGGTCAGTGGCGAGTAGAGGGGGTCAACCTTGAAGGTTTCAGTCATGGCTCTCTCACAGCAACAGCAAGTGTTACAGATCAAGCTGGCAACCCAGCAGAGGCTAGCACTCTAAGCCCCGTAGATATTCAGGCCAACATCGGCATCTATGTCGATAGTGGTACAGATACTGTTATCAATGAAAATGAGATGCTGGCAACCGATATCTACGGCATAGTCAATGAGATAGAAGATGGTCAAACGGTGACTATTATCGTCACTGACAACCAAGGCAACTCGCTCACCTTCCTAGCTTTAGTTGAAGGCGGACACTGGCAGGTGTTAGATACAGATCTATCATCACTGAGCGATGGCCCCCTAACCTTCGAAGCCTTCACACATGATCAAGCTGGTAACCCCGCCAGCACACAAACTGAACTCTTAAAAGAGACCCAAGCGGCAGTGACCATAGCTGCTATTGACGGTGATAATGTACTCAATAGCTTAGAAGCTCAAGATGCACTACTAGCCGGTGTAGTTATTAATGTTGAAGATGGCCGCCCAGTGCTTATCACAGTATCTGACAGTGCAGGCAACAGCTTAACCTTCAACGCCACAGTGCGAAATGGCGTCTGGTTTGTAACAGATGCAGATCTCTCCTCCTTAAATGATGGTCAGCTCACCCTCTATGCCGAAACCTCTGATTTTGAAGGCAACAGTGCTAGCGCGACCAACACCATAGAGAAGGACACTAGCCCAGTCGAGATAACCATAGAGATACTCACTGGTAGTGACGACACCCTCAATCAGTTTGAATCTCCATTAACTAGCCTCACAGGTAGAACCCTTAATATTGAAGATGGCCAAACTGTCACCATCACAGTCACCGATGAAAGTGGCAGACAGCTGACATTCGAAGCTGAAGTCACCAACAACGCCTGGCAGCTGGATAACCTAGATCTCAGCTCGCTTGTAGACGGCCAGATATCGGCCACTGCCGTTGTCAATGACACCTCGGGCAACACTGCTCAGTCAACAGATGTTAAAAATAAGAATGTCGTTGCCGATATTGAATTTAGCCCACGCTCTGAAGATAAAGTCATCAATGCTGATAGTGATGGCTTTGTTATCTATCGTGGCACAACCATTGATATTGAAAACGGTCAGCCGATCACCGTAACCTTTACCGACAGTAGCAACAACAGCTTAACTTTTCAGGCCAAAGTGATATTGGGACAATGGTTACTCTTTGGACTCGACCTCAGTAGCTTAAACGATGGTCAGATAAGTGTTACCACCGAAACCATAGACAGATATGGTAATCCCGCCAGTGATACCACCACGCTGACCAAAGATACTCAAGCTAGCATAACCATTGAGATCGTCGACAGTGACGGTGTATTAAACGCAGCCGAGATGAGTTCGGTCACACTCCGAGGAACTGTAGTTAATGTTGAAGATGGTCAGAGCGTCACTATCACCTTAACCGACGGTGCCCAAACACTTGAGTTCACCACAGTAGTGAGCGGCGGTCAGTGGAGCCTCGACAATCTAGATCTATCTGGTTTTAATGATGGCAATTTAACGGCAAGCGCTCAGGTCAGCGATGTCGCGGGCAATCTTGCCAATGCCAGCACAGTAATGCCTGTGGATATTCTTGC
Source organism: Shewanella nanhaiensis (assembly GCF_019457885.1). Taxonomy (GTDB): domain Bacteria; phylum Pseudomonadota; class Gammaproteobacteria; order Enterobacterales; family Shewanellaceae; genus Shewanella; species Shewanella nanhaiensis. The sequence goes on along the minus strand of NZ_JAHZST010000030.1, from coordinate 17,393 downwards.
AGAGATAACCTTAGCCGTAGACACAACTCAAGATCTTACCGACACAGTGCTTAACGCCGCCGAAATATCCCAAGTTGACCTATCAGGTACAACATCAGATATCGAAGATAATCAAACCATCACTATTGTCGTGCGTGACAGCTTAAACAATAGCTTAACCTTCACTACAGAGGTTGTCGGCGGCGTGTGGCAGCTGGACAATGTTGACCTTTCAAGTCTACAAGATGGTCAACTAACCTTTACCGCTTCAACCAGCGATCTTGCAGGCAATACTGTAAGCAGCAGCGCTCAGGTCATCAAAGATAGTCTGTCAGAGATAGATATCATCATAGAGAGTGGCGCTGATAACTACTTAGGCGCCCATGAGCTCAATGGTGTTGTCATCTCGGGCACCACAAACAACATTGAAGCGGGCCGCACCATTACCGTCACACTCAAGGACAGTGCTGGCCATACATTAATCTTTACCACCTTAGTGCAAAACACAGGTAACTGGTCTATTCCGGCACAAGATCTCAGTGCTCAAGGCTTTGTAGATGGCAATATCACCGCAACGGCTGAAGTTATCGATGTCGCGGGTAATCCAGCCTCAGCGGTAGACACTGCCATCATTGATACCCAGATCAGCATAGATATCGATACCGGAGCCGATGGTTTTGACGCCGCACTCTTTTTCTATGGATTAAACACTGAACTCATGGGAACAACCACGGGAGTTGAGCAGGGTCAAAATGTTATACTGACTATCTCAGATGGCATGGATACACTCACCTTCTCTACCACAGTCAATAGTGACGGTAGCTGGCTGCACTCAGGCATAGATGTCAGCTCGCTGAACCGGGGGAACCCTTGGTCTATGGATGTTACTGTGGCCGATTTAGCGGGTAATCAGGCAAGGGATCTGATGCCAACGCTGGATATCCCCTCGAATCATTATCTTTTCGAATTGCTGCTAAATTTAGGCCCAGAGGTCACAACCACAGTGCCTTTCGAGATCCCCGATGCTGCACTTAAGCTCAGTGCAGATCAAGCTAGGCTACTGACTCTGACCTCTGAGGGACAAAGCCTGAGTATCAATTTAGCCCCAGACGGGCAATCTTTTATTGTCACCCGAGATGGTGATGGACTAACCGTTTTAACCGTGAGTCTAGTCGGCTCAGATCTTAAGGTCAGCTTACATCAAACCATAGATGAGTTTTCAGGGATCAGTGTCACCAGTTATATCAAAATAGAGGGAACACAAACTGACAGTGACGGCACAAGTGAGCAGATAATTACCTATGCGGTTCTCACCTTTATCGACACCTTGCCCTATGTCGTCAATGACCGCTACTTAGTGACAGAAGATACCAGCAGCAGTGACTCCCTAATAGGCAATGATTACACCCAAGAGGGGCCATTAGTCGTCACCAAGATCACCTTAGATGGTAGCGAGTATCTTATCAGCGCAGGCTCTCCCGCAATTATCGACACCGCTTATGGTCAATTAACTGTGCACTCAAATGGCAGTTGGGAGTTTGTCGCTGCCGCTAACTTAGATAACACCCAAACTCAAATACTGACATTTGACTACTCAGTGAAGGACTCAGATGGCACTCCTGGGCGAGGAACAGCCACCATCACCATAGAAGATGGTGCTGCGGGCGTTATGAGTGATATCTCATTTTCCACTCAGGAAGCGGATATTCATACCAGCCTGCAACAGACTGAACATTTTTCCATTTCGGCAGGCTCTGACACCCTTGTTGCTAGCTCCATCGCCTTTACCGATCTCACTCCCTATCACTTGAATAACATGGGATTAAAGAGCAATGGTGAGTCCTTAGTTTTCTCACTCTCAGCCGATGGGAAAACGCTGACAGCCTCAACAAGTGGTGGCTCACCAGTTACAGTCTTAACGCTGAGCTTAAGTGCGGTAAACAGTGGAGATGATCTCAGTGTCAGCGTAGCGCTAAACCTACTGAGACCACTCGACCATGAGTTTAGCGATCTCATCACCTTAGCCCTAGGGATCACAGCGGAAGATCTCGATGGAACTCTAATCGATAAAGGTGAAATTAGTTGGCAATTTTCCGATGGAAACAATCCCCAATTTGCTAACCTATCCACACTCACATTTAATGAGCAAAATCTGACAGGAACGCCGATAGAGAAGACTGGACAGCTAGACCTTATTGTTGGAAGTGATGCGATTACCTCACTGACCTTCTCTGCAATTTCTATGCAGCCTACTCTTACCGCTCAAGGGGTGAGTATTAGCTATACCCTCAGCGATGGTGGACGAACATTAACGGCTCATACTGGCGATCCAGCGATCCCCGTTTTTGTTATCAATCTATCGAATACTTGGAATGGTGAAGCCGACAGTTTAAACCAAGATTACAGCTTTACTCTCTACCAAGCCTTCGATCAATTAGGCAATGACCAATTTGATTTCAGTATTATTGCCACCGATTTTGATGGTGACAGCACAACTGCTAACCTCAATATCACAGTGAATGACAGCAGCAGTGCGGTGATTGATAATATAAAATTAACAGTCAGTGAGCTGCCTTCGGTCACGGCGTTTGACGATACAGATCAGGGGCTTTTTAATGTCAGTGCCAGTAAAGACTCTCTTGTCGATATCAAGTTTAATATCACAGATGCCAGCCAAGTAAAAAATGTAACAGGGAATGCGCTAACTCAAAACGGCGAGGCGATCTATTGGTCTCTCTCAGACAATGGCGCAACAGCTCAAGGGATAACCGCAAGCGGTGAGCTAGTATTTACCATTACACTACCTAAAGATATCGCCGTCGACGCTGAAACTAGCGCGACAGTCGCCGTTGAATTTACCCTTTTAGGGCCAATCGATCACCTTGTCGGCTCGGGTATTTTAGATAGCCTAGCAGTCACAGTTGATCTGATTGACAGTGACAACACAATATCGAACGGTCAACTCACCATAGATATCTACGATGGCATACAAGCCATTTTACCTCAGCCGCTCCAGCTCAATATCAATGAAGGTGGCTTAACCACTGCCACTGCAGTCTCCACTAGCCAAACCTTAGACACACTTGCCGGTGGGGATGAGATAAGCTCAATTGAGCTTGCCGACGGCTTTACTTTAGGCAGTTACTTCAGTGATGGACAAGCGATATCTCTAACATCGACACCCGATGGCAATGGCTGGTATATCGCAACACGCGCTGGCGATGGCAGCAAGGTCTTTCAGCTTAGATTCAGCGCCGATGGCAAGGTGGAATATAAACAGTTTAAGGCGTTAGATCATCCATCAGCTAACGGCGAAAATCTGTTAGATATTACACTTGATGTGCAAGCTGTCGATGCCGATGGCGACAGATCCAGTGCCCAAACAGTCACGATTCAAGTTACCGATGATATCCCAGAGGCCACCAGCAGAACACTTGAGTTCACAGAAGCTCCCAATGACACTCATACGGTGCAGATGTTCAGCGATCTCCAAGCCGGAGCCGATGGCGCATCTGTGACTAAGGTGACCTATAAAGGGGTTGAATACGCAGTAGGTCAGACCATAGATCTGATGACAGATGCCAATCCCAACGCGGTCAAATATGGTGAGATGAGCGTCGATGCGAACGGCTTAGTCACAGTAACGACACTGGAATTTCTCTACGCCGCTCCAGCCTATAGCGAAAATATTCTCTTCACCGTTGTCGATAATGATGGGGATATTGTCACTGACACCTTAACCATCACAGCCAAAGACCAAGAGGGCTCAATTAAAGTATTTACCACAGAATTTATCGAAGATACCACGACTACTGTTGCCGTTCAGGCATCACCTGGTGATGTCGATGAGGGAGAGGTGATCACCAGCATAGTGTTCGATACTGGTGCGCTTCAGGGAGGGATACTCACATTAGATGGGGTTGAGCTACCAAAAGATGGTTCAGGTAACTATATATTAAGCGGCAGCAACTTAAGCTTTGACTCCCTTGGCGTTGCGATCCCCAACGGTACGCTAGCCTATCGTCCTGCTGAAGATGCCTCAGATGCGACCGTTAATGCATCATTTAATATCAGCGTAAATATCACAGGAAAAGGGCCTATATTAACCACAGTTCCCATCACCATCGCATCTGTTGCCGATATTGCTGTGTGGGATAATACCAGTGTATTTGATTACAGCGTCAATGAAGACAGCGGCAGCCTCTCTCTAAACTTAGGGGCAAGCTCAAAAGATGAAACAGCAGCCGATGCCCAAGGCTCTGAGACCCTGAGCTATATTATCAACAACATAAGTAGTGGCCTAAACCTTGTCAGCTCAGGCATGAACATCACCAATGGCATGGCCATCAGCCAAGCTCAGCTCGATGCCCTAACCGCCAATGTTGACGCAAATCTGGCGGGTGAATTTACCTTTACCATTCAGGCGCGAACCACAGAGAGTGATAATGGTGATACCGCATTAAGCACACAAGAAATCGTGACCATAGATGTCAAACCCGTTGCCGACATCCCCACACTCACGACACGGGATATTCGTAGCCAAGAAGATGCCCCTATCGCCCTAAAAGATATTATCTCAGGCGCCCTGAGTGATAACTCTGGTAGTGAAACCTTAAGCTTTGAGTTCATACTTCCTTCAGGTTGGTCACTTCAAGCACCATCAGCCACAGATCTCGGTGGCGGAGTCTGGACAGTATTAGCAGCAGATGTTACAGCAGGCAGCGCCTTTTTAATTCCAGCAGAAGATGTCAGCTCGGCAAACTTTGGTGACTTCACAATCTCAGTGCGCAGTGTTGCCACCGAGTCGAGCCAAGATGGTGTCGCCCCGGAGGATACACCGACAAACCCCAACCCCAATTACAGCCCAAGTGAGAGTGTCACCATCACCTTAAGTGGTGTCGCCAACGATGCTCCCATTATTTCAGATCCAAGTGGCCTCTGGAGCATAGACAACAACTTAGGCGTGATAACCAATACAACAGCCTTTGCTGAAGATGGAGATATTCCCCTTAACTTCACCTTAGTAACAGGCGATAAAGATGGCTCGGAGACCTTAGATCTTAGGTTAACCGGCCTCCCTGACGGGGTGATTTTTGTTGATGCAAGCGGCAATCAAGTAAACCTTGCAGTGGTCGACTTTATCAATGGTAAACCCGTTTATGGTGTTTCGGCCGCACTGCTTAGTACCTTAAGTCTACGACCACTTGAGGACTTTAGTGGCGAAATAAGCTTAACCCTATTCGCAGAGAGTACCGAGCTTGATGGCGACAGCTCCGACTATGAGTTAACCCTTAATATTGAGATAGCACCGGTTATTGATGCCTCTCATGCCTCCTTGAGCACAACAAGTTTAGGCCTAGAAGATCAGGCAATCCTACTCAACTTGACCCCTTCGCTTGCTGCCGATATCGATGGAAGTGAAACCATCACAGGGTTAACTATTCCCCATCAAGGCAGTGAGCTCGTTTTACTGTTCGATGGTTCAGAGCTCTCCATTCCTCTGTCGGGACTGGATGTTAGCACCCTTTTTGACAGCACGAGCCCAGATCTTGAGTCACTGTTAAATTCAGGGAGACTAGCTGTTCTTCCCCCTGAAGATGCCGATGGCAGCTTCGCTTTTGAGGTGATGTACCAAATTTTAGATACTTCAGAAACTGGACAAACGGTCTCTGAATATGTCTCCTCTCAAGTCAATGTCGTGGTCGATGCAGTGGTTGATCCCGACACCAATCTACAGCGCAATGATAGGGTACTCACCAGCACCGATGGCAGCCCTATCGACTTAACCAATCAGGTACTCTTTTTCGATCAGGATCTAGATGGATCTGAAATACTCGATTACATTGTCATTAAAGTTCCTAGCGGCGATGGCTGGTATGTAGAGCACCCCAATGGGGCGATTGATGATGGTGATGGCCGCTGGATAATCCCAGTTCAAGGGATGACCAGTGATACAGTGCAGGAGTACGCCTTAGATATCTTAGCTGGCGCAAGTATCACTAGTGAGTTTGCCACTGGACTTGAACAGATAACGGTAGAAGCGCGAGTGCTTGACAGAGATGATGCCGATATCATCAGCACCAACTTCTATGTCAAATTTGATCAAGGTGCAGGTAGCAGTGACGCAACCCCAGTCGATCACCTACAACTATCCCCTGTCGATGCCATTGAAGACAATGTGATCGACTTCTCTGGTCACCTAAATCTAAACCCAACCACAGACACCAATGATCTCATCAGCTTTAGGATTTTAGCGTCGGATCTTCCCCAAGGGGGATATTTCACCGGTGCCGATGTGGATGCCGTTTACGACAGTACTGGCACCTATGTGATTGAATATGTGTTTACCACGGCATCACTTGCCAACCTTAAGCTGCACAATATCAGTGAAGACTATGCAGGAGAGCTGACGATCCCTATTCGCATAATTGCTACAGATACCGTCAGTGGCGATACAAAAATTGATGATAGTCAGCAACTTGAAATAGAGATAGCCCCTAAAGTCGATGGCGTGAACATCTCTATCGCTAATGGCACCATGCTCGAAGATCAACCGATCCCACTCGGGATCACGCTCACCTTCGCAGACACAGACACAAGCCCGTCAACGGGTGGACAAGAGACAGTACTGTTTGGCGACCCTACGCAGCCCATCACCTTAACCTTACTCGACGGTGGGACAATCAATGACCCAACGGGTTACTGGCTATTAAAGGCTGGAACCAGCAATACATGGGAGTTTAAGGGTTTTAATATGGGCGACCTTGAGGCCGCGCTCTCTGTACTTGAGTTTGTTCCGCCTCAACATCTCAGTGGCGAGTTTAGAGTTCAGCTTACCGGGACTGCAATCGACACCGCCACAATTAATGGGGTCGATGTCACAGATCAATCAAACTTTAACAGCGTCAGCACCATCACAGTCACTCCCGTTGTGGATGCGGCCGATCTTCCTGCAGGCACAACAACAATTGTCGGTAATGAAGACAGTGAGATCGATCTTAGCTCACTGGCCAGTGGTAATTTAGGCCTTATCGATAAAGATGGCTCAGAAGTGATCTTCCTCACCGTTCAAGGTGTTCCAGAAGGCGCGGTGATCTACTACCGTGATAGTGGCGGTAACCTGATACAGCTGCCAAATAACGGTGCCGATGGGGGAAGCTTTGAGGGACAACCAACCTATTCTTGGTCGGTAACAACCGCTCAGCTGTCCAGTCTGGTCATGATCCCGCCAAAAGATTTTAACGGTGATATTCCACTCACCATTCAAGCCATCACTCAGGAGCTGGGTACAGATGACTTTGCCACCACTAAGATGGATGTAACTGTCGGTGTTATGCCGATCGCCGATGGAGTGCAGATAATCTCCCCCCCAGACTCTCTCTATCACAGTGATGAAGATGAGGTGATACTGGTGGATCTTAATGTCGAAACACTGGAGCTATCGGGAAGCGAACAACTAGAGGTCACCTTCACTGTTAGCAGTGCTGACGCGTCTGCGTTGGTAGACCTTGATGGCATTAAGATAGGCAGTAACTTTGTTTCCTTCACCTATAACAGCACTACAGGTGAATACACAGCAAGCATAGTGGTGGCCGCGACTCAGCTCAGTCAATTTGAGTTTCACCCAGGCAATCTTGCCTTTGGAACCCTCAATGTGCAGATGGATATCGCCTCTGTCGACTCAGCAACCGTTTTAGGAAGCTTAGAAACAGACACAAGCACTGCACAATCGCTGAATTTTGATATTGAGATAGAACCTCAGGTTGATGCGCCCATCTGGACTCAAGTGGGCGATATTCTAGTAAAAGATCCCAGTGAGATCTCACTGAACTTAGGTTTATCCTTACAGAATCCATCAGCTACAGAGGCTGGATTCCTGACCATATTTGGCCTTCCAGACACCATGACCTTGTCGGCTGGAGATAAAGTCGGTTCAAAATGGGTTGTGAGCATTGATGATGTGGCCGATCTCAAGGTGTTAGGTGCCAGTGACGGCGATACCTTTACTCTCTATATGGAACCCACAGCTGAACTTAATGGCGATCTAGCCTTAGGCTCACTGCGGATCATTAGTGTCACTGTCGACAGCAATGCTGTGTTTATGCTCAATGAGCCCGATATTAACCAGCTAAACAGCAGTGAACCTTTGGTGCTTGCCGATGAGTTATACCACTTCAGCGAGCAACAATATGAAAGGGAGCTAATGTATGATGAACTTAGGCGCGATGAAGCCCCTATCCATATCACTCCTCAACCATTTGAGCCTCACTATCAAACTGAAGAAACGGCAGTTCAAGCGGCACAGATGTCGCAGTTTGATAATGAGCAGGACTTTGCATCGATGCAAGATGAGCTAGCAATGTCGATTAGACAGTCACTGAAACTAGATCACACACAGCCCTATATCACGCCAATGAACACGGATGAGACTCAAAATGTCAGCAATACTTCCCTTGATGGCATTAATCAGCTTGAAGATGAGCTAAACCTAATGAGCCAGCAGCCATGATAGATAATCAGGAAAAGCAAGATCCCTTGCTGTCTATCATCATATTCGCTACTCAAAAATTGGGGCTGCAGCTTGACGGTGAGCAGATATGTAACGGACTAACCTTAGCTAAAGGGGCATTAGGGCTTAACCAGATAGCCGATGCTTTTGGCAATGCAGGCATTGACGCAACTCCTCAAAGCTTGCCAGCAAAAAAGCTGGCTGTTCCTGCACTGGTGATCAACAAAGAGAATCAAGCCTTCTACCTTGAGAAAAGAGAGGGCACAAAGCTCACTATCTATGATGCTGACGAGCAGAGACTAACCATGGAGCTCTCTGAGTTTCAGCAAAACTTTCACCGGGACTCCTGGTACCTTTCACGCCAAGCTCAACTTGATGAACGAGCCAATGAAAACAGTACTAAGACCACACGGCATTGGTTAGTTGCCGCATTTGATGAAGTAAAACCCTTTTATGCCAGTTTCTTGCTTGGCTCACTTGCTATCAATATGCTCGCATTAGTCACGCCCCTGTTCACCATGAATGTCTATGACAGAGTCGTCCCGAACCAAGCACTCGATACTCTCTGGGTACTGGCAACTGGCGCCAGCATCGCAATCGTCTTTGACTGGTTACTTAGGCAAGCCCGTACCCGACTTGCCGATGTTGCAGGTAAAGAGGTGGATATCAGGTTATCCAATCTGCTATTTCGTAAGGTACTAGGTATGCGACTGGAGCACAGACCCGCATCTTCAGGCGCCTTCGCTAAACAGCTCCAGGAGTTCGACAGTATTCGAGAGTTTATCACCTCTGCGACCTTAGTCACCGCAGTCGATCTGCCCTTTACCTTGCTGTTTTTACTTCTTATCGCTTGGCTGGGTGGCTACATGGTTTTAGTCCCCATCACCTGCATGTTAGCCCTTATTCTGATCAGTTTTTTTATGCAGAAAAAGCTGATGCTCAGCATAGAACACAGCTCTAAATTCTCAACTCAACGTCAGGCTCATCTGATTGAAACCCTTAATATGTTGGTGGAAACCAAACAAAATAACGCCGAAGCCAAAGCGAAACATATCTGGGAAGACACCATAAAAAGTTTAGCCGATTGGCAAAATGAATCCCGCATCGCCTCTAATACCCTAACCCACAGTGTGATGAACAGTCAGCAGCTAGTAACGATTGGACTTATCCTCACAGGCGTCTATCAGATCTACGAAGGCAATCTGAGCATGGGCGGCCTTATCGCTATCGTCATGTTAAGTGGCCGCGCCTCCAATGCCATCAATCAAATAGCCATGTTGCTACTCAAGTTTAAGCAAACTCAGTCGGCAATTGTGGCTGTTGATTCAATTTTGGCTCTCCCTCAGGAGCAAACAAATAACTTAAATTCCTCCTCTAAGGTGCCATTTAACGGCTCGCTTTCACTGCGAAGTGCCAGTTTTAGCTACCCAGATCAACCTATTCCCGCGTTTAATGAGTTAAGCATCACGATTAATCCTGGTGAGCGCATTGGCCTCTTTGGTCCAGCGGGCGCCGGAAAATCGAGCCTTTTATCAACACTTGCAGGTCAGTATCAACTCACGTCAGGCCAGCTATTTTATAACCAACTCGAAGCCAGACAGTGGTCAGCCAATAAGGTAAGGGACAATATTGGCTATATGTCTCAGCAGCCCAGTTTAATCTATGGAACCGTGCTGGATAATCTCATTTTCGGGCTAAAAAAAGTCGATGAGAGTCTATTAGCGAAAACCTTATTAACCACAGGTATCGATAAATTGATGGATCGCTTAGGGAGCGGTTTAGACAGCCAAGTGGGTGAGTTTGGTCGCCAACTTTCAGGTGGTCAACGACAAGCGGTTTCCCTATGTCGAACACTGCTGAGGCAACCTAAACTCTTGCTCCTTGATGAGCCAACTAGCGCCATGGACGAACGAGCCGAGAACCAAGTTATCGCCTGTCTTCGTGCTCAGCCCAGAGACTGCACCATGGTTATCTCCTCACACAATCCTAAAGTGCTCAGTATCTGCGATCGTATTTTAGTGCTGGATAAAGGCGGTTTAATCACAGAGCAAACGCCTCAGGATATGGTCAATAACAACAAACGCCGCATTAAAGCGGTTAACATCCGCCAAAAGGATGTAAGCCAATGAGCAGCGCCAACCTACATGTTAAGCACTTAGAGGGTGCTAAGCGGGCGAACCGGTTAGTCATTATAGTGCTGGCTCTCATTATCAGCACCATCGTTTGGGCACACTTTGCCACGCTCGAAGAGGTTGTGGTTGGTCAAGGTCAGGTAGTTCCCACTTTGGCAGTGCAACAAATAGAGAGTTTAGATGGTGGGATATTGAAACAGATCTTGGTCAAGGAGGGAGAGAATGTCACCGCAGGCCAAGCCCTACTGATCTTAGATGAGTTAAGATTTGCTTCCGCTTTCGATGAAGCGCAGCTCAACCGCAAAGCACTGCGTCGCCAACAGGCCAGATTGGATGCCGAACTTCAAAGCGTCAAAGTGGACACCACAGCCAAACAGTGGCAGTCAAAAATCATCATCACGCCGCAGCCCATAGCCGTTATCGATGAGGAGCCCAGCTTGCGCTCACAAGCCATATTTAACTCCCGTCTTTCACAGTTTCACTCTCAGCTTAATCAAGCAGAGCAAGCCATTGAACAGAAAGTCCAAGCGCTGGAAGAGATTAGGATCACCACGAGAGCCCAGAACAATGGACTAAAACTCGTGCGGCAAGAGATCGCCATGACACGGGAGGCGGTCAACGAGGGCGCAGTCGCTGAGCTCGAGCTGTTAAAACTGGAACGTGATGAGATACGACTTCAAGGGGAGCTGTCAGCATCAAGGGCCATGGAGCGCCAATTAAAAGCCGTAGAGGGCCAAGCCATTGGCGAGCGTCTTACCTTAGCATTGGACTTTCGAAACCGAGCTGAGTCAGAGCGCAATGAGGTAATAAACGAACTAGCTGGGTTAGAGGAGAGTATTAAAACCCTCGCAGACAGATTAAAGCGTACCAAAATAGCCTCACCGATAGACGGTAAGGTCACCAACATATTAATCCGCTCACTCGGCGCCGTCGTCGAACCTGGAGAGTCGATAATGGGGGTGGTTCCCTCCGATGGCGCACTGATCGTCGAGACTCGCATCGCCCCAAAAGATATCGCTTTCGTGCATACGGGACTCGAAGCCACAGTTAAGTTTACCGCCTATGACTTTGTCATCTACGGAGGTTTAAAAGGTGAAGTTATCTATGTCAGCCCTGATGCTCAACAGCTTGAGGATGGCACAACTTACTATGAAGCCCACATAAAAACAGATGAGGCAGAGCTAAACGGTTGGCCAATCATCTCAGGAATGCAGGCTAACACCGATATTCTTACAGGAAATAAAACCGTTTTAAATTATTGGCTAAAGCCACTTTTACGCGCAAAAGCCAACGCGCTACGTGAACCATAAGGTATGGATACAATGAGAAGACTCCTTATCCCGCTATTAGCATTATCCACTCAAGCCCAAGCGCTTACGTTGGAACAATCTGTTGCTGAAGCGATAAATCATCACCCGATATTGCAGCAGAAGTATGCCGCTTTTGAAGCCGCTGTCAGGTACAAGCGCGCAGCGGTGGGCGACTACCTGCCCCAAGTTCGTCTGTATGGTGGTGTCGGCTATGAAGATGTTCGCTACAACAGCGGACAGAGGATCGATAGCGAGCTAACAAGAACAGAGATAGGGGTCAAAGTATCCCAGCTTCTCTTCGATGGTTTTAGAACAAGCTCAGAGATCGACAGGCTCGATTTTGAAAAAGAGGCTGAGAGATTTGGTCTGATCTCAGAAGCTGAAAACCTCAGTCTCGAGGTTAGCCGAGTCTATCTGCAGCTGATCATGGCAGATAAGATTGTTGGTTTGTCTGAGCAAAATATTGAAGAGCATAAAGCGATCCTTAAGAATATCGAATCTCGTCAAGCTAAAGGCTTAAGCAGTGAGTCTGATGTTGCCCAAGTCAAAGCCAGACTGGCCACCAGCCAATCAGGATATTTAGCGGCTCGTAATAACCAGATGGATATGCAGGCAAAATATTTTGACCTAGTCGGTGAACTGCCAAAAGATCTTATCTCGCCTATGCCTGATTTCGACTACGTACCAAGAACCTTGCCTTTAGCCTTAGAGCAAGCGGTAAAGCACCATCCGGAAATTGACGCCGCGATCTCAGATACCCAAGCGGCTAGCGCTCAGCATGAACGTGAAAAGAGTGACTTTTGGCCTAAGCTGTCTATCGAACTACAAGCAAATAAAAATGACAACATTGGCGGTATAGAGGGCCCAGATGAAGACGCACGAGCTATGCTAATGTTGAGCTACGATCTCTTCAATGGTGGCTCCACCACAGATAGAACTGAAGCGGCCTCCTGGCGTTACCAGCAAGCGATGGCTGTGAGAGAAAATACAGAAAAGCAGGTGATAGAGAGTACTCGCCTAGCTTGGAACTCCTACGATTTTGTAGGGCAACAGCGCAGCTTTTATCGTGAAAATGTCGACCAAGCCGTGATAGCAGAGAAAGGTTACATCAAACAGTTCAAGCTAGGACGTCGCTCTCTTCTGGATGTACTAGATGCAAAAGTTGAGGTTTTTCTGGCTAGGAAGAACTACCTCAATGCACACCATAACTACCATATCGCCGCCTATCGATTAATTAACGCAACAGGACAGCTCATGCAATCTTTTAGGGTTGATAAGCCTGCCCAATGGAGTGAGGAGAAGTAAGATGAAATATTCTATGCAAACCATCACCATCTTGTTCACCTTAGCCATTCTCTCTGGCTGTGCTGACAGCGGTGCCCCATACGCGGCTCAACCTCAGAGCCGAGATCTGCTAGACCTCGACAGTGATGGCGTTATCAACGCCAGAGATCTCTGTAAACAGACGCTTCACGGTGCCAAAATAGATAACTCAGGCTGCGCTAACTCTCTCAATCAAGTTCAGGAAAAAACCAAAGTTATCATGTTCGACTTTGACAGTGATGAACTCTCCCAAGAGAGTGAAGCTCAAGTCGCTGCACTACTGAAAAAGCTAATGGAATTACCCGCCGCTAAGCTGCTACTTATCGGTGATACTAGCCCTGAAGGCAGTGAAAGCTACAATCATAAACTGGCTCAGCGACGAGTGGACACCATCCACAACATAGCCAAAAAGGTAGGCTTTCCCACCCAAGATATCATCACACAAACCTTCGATCAGAAAGATCGCACTGACACCTCTATCTCAGGAAGAGAGCATAGATTAATTGCCGTTGGACAATGGCAGGAGTCCGGTGCCGAGATGATGTGGACCATTTTCACATCAGAGCAGAAATCCAGATAAAAACATATTCGGCTCCAGCTCATTTTTATCAAGTTGGGTGTGGAGCCTCTGTTTTTTAACCCTATCCATCTTCAGACTTGTGATCAAGGCCGCTAAAACCAACATCCAGCTGTGATCCAACTAACCAATAACCAGTTCAATGCTACCCTCTCCTCCCCCTAAATGATTAAATACTGATAAAGCTTGTCTCAATACAAGACTGGTTATTTTCCCCGAGCCTGAGGTAATATCATGAACAATAACGTCAAGGCATTACTTGCCACCACAGCCCTCTTCTTTAGCTGCCAAACATTGGCCAGCAGTGGCTGTGCATTCGAAGATCAGCAAGATGGCATGATCGCCACATGTAGCGAGGAGAAACAGGAAGTGATTTTAACAGGATTAGTAGAAGCGCAAACCATGGTGACTGAGTTAGCGGATTTCAGCCAAGGTTACAAAGAGTACCAAGTAGATACCGCTGCAATCACACCGCTAAAAAACCTAAAAGAACCCACTGAAATAGTCGTTATCATAGGAACTTGGTGCCCTGATTGCCACCGTGAAACACCACGCCTTATCCGTATCATGGAGGAGGTAAACAACCCGAATATTAAGGTCACTTATATCGGCGTCGACAGAGCGAAATCTGATCCCCAAGGACTAGCCGCTCAGTATGAGTTTACCCGCATTCCAACGATTATTGTGAGCCAACAAGGTGAAGAGTTAGGCCGTATTATCGAACGACCAGAAACCTCACTTGAGATAGATTTAGCTAAGATATTGAACTAGGTTTCTGTCATTAGCTAGATAAGGAAAGGCACTCAATGAGTGCCTTTTTGATTATTTACTTAAATATTTTATTAAAATGATTGTCTAAAACCAGCCCAATAAGTGCGGCCACGTATGTCATACAAGTTGCCCTCATAGGTGCCATTGTAATCAAACTTAGGCTCTTCATCAGTCAAATTGGTCACGCCCAAGGATAAGCTATTGCTCCAAGGCAGAGTGTAGGTGTAGGTCAAATTGTGATACATCACTGAGTCGATCTCATAAAGAGTGCCATCATCTTCAGTCTGCCCTGCATCAGGATCCCAGCTCCCCTCTATAACATCCCAGCTCTCTTGAGAGCCGATAAAGTTACCATAATAGCTGACAGAGTGATCACCTAAGAGATAATCAGCAGTTAAGTTCACTCTGTGTGCAGGTGTATCTTCACGGCCAGCTTCATCATCACTAATAACTTGTACACCAGCTTCGGAATAGGATGACTTATACTTCAAGAAATATGACCACCCTAAGCCAAACTTAAAGTCACCAAATTCAGACTCAAATCCAGCTCCTACTTTTACATCTATCCCTTCACGCTCACTTAAACCAACATTCAGCTTTTGACTGACAACGTAATCAATCTTGCCATTCCCTAAGCGGCTAATCTCTGTGCCAGGATAGACAGTTGAAACATCAGGACGTGCAACACCTGCGGCGTCGGCTGCTTCCCAAAGCTTAGCTTGTGTCTTAATAATCTCACTTGCACCTAAGCTATCGATTAAGTTCGTTGTTTCCAGAGACCAGTAATCAACAGAGACGTTAACACTTTCGGTAATATCCCAAACGATACCTAAGTTATATGATTCAGACTCTTCAGGCTTAAGATCTACATTCCCTCCCGTACGTGTTGGTCCATAATCCCAGCGATCACAGCTATCGATAGACTCACCTTGATCGTAACAGTTCAGGTAGTTTTTCATGTAACCAAAACCTTCTGACGTCCCTTGGTACAGATCCGAAAGGGTTGGAGCACGAAAGCCAGTTCCCCAAGAGGCACGAATAAGTAGAGGCTCGATAATGTTATAACGCACTGACACTTGCGGGTTAAACGTACCACCAAAGTCAGAATAATCATCATAACGGCCAGCAAGGTTTAGCTCTAAATTATCCATCACAGGCATAGCAAATTCAAAATAAGCTGCCATGACATCACGCTCACCTTCACCACCTGAGCCACCGTTACCTCCAACGATTTGACCCGCCTCTGCCAGAGCAGACACCTTAGAATCTAGACTCTCTTCACGATATGAACCACCAATGTACATATTGGCGTCACCACCAGGTAATTCAAACAACTCAAAAGCCGCACCACCACTTATATCCAGATAAGATGCGGACATACGCTTATCGTAATTAGCCGTTGCCCCAGCTGGCATTTCAGAGTTTGGATCCCGTGGATCCCAACCAACAAATGAGTTTGATTCATCATCCCACTCACCCACTAAATCCGTGGTCGCTCCCTTAAGCTGATAACCCGTTCCCCAGGTGTAGTTATCATATTTATTGTAATTAACAGCGATATCCCAATCCATAAAATCGGTCGTGCCATCTAACGCTAATAGATAGTCAAAAATATTATCATGGTGCTCAGCAACACGGTCACCCGCAGTATCAAAACGGAAATTCATACCAGCATTTGGATCGGCAACTAACTCTACAAGATCTAGCCCTTCAGCGGTGGTGTATGCGGGTAAGCCGTTTGGAATGCTAATTGAGGCAGGGACTGGCGCCGATACGTCTTGTGTTTCATTTGCTGCCCAATACGCACGAGCAGTTAACTCAATGCTGTCGCTTAATTCATAGGTGTAATGCAGCAAGGTATTGTTACGAGTCTGGCCAACAGAGGTAGCGGCAGCTTGAGTGTAATCATAAGCGCAAAGCGTATCACCGGGATAATCGCTGTCATCTAATGATCCAATAAATGCATCACCATAGACATCGGCGCAGCTCTTATCACTATTTGAAAAAGGAGTAGAGTATACCCAACCACCAGCGCCACCTTGTGTTAATACACGGCCTGTAGGACTAATATTCACCCAGTCTTGATAATCGCTAGGATCGCCACCCTCTTGAACAAATGGTTGAGTATACCAACGATCTTTTTGCAGGATTTTTTGCGATTCATAATGCTCAAATGTGAAAACTAAATGGCCTTTGTCTGAATTCAAGCCGCCAGTAAACGAAATATTTGAGGAATCTCCTCCCTCCTGTGTGGGGCGATCCATTCTGGCATCGAGTTGCACACCTTCGAAATCTTTTTTAAGAATAATATTAACAACACCAGCAATGGCATCGGTACCATAAATCGCCGATGCACCATCGGTAAGAATTTCAATACGTTCAACCGCCGCCATAGGAATGGTATTAATATTAGCTGCACCGCCATCCATGACTGGAGACTTAGCCATCCGCTTACCATCTAATAGTGTCAAAGTGTGGAAAGCTGAAGCACCTTTTAGCTGAACTGTCGCCTGTGAGCCCCAACCATTATTAGAGCCACCGCCCCAAGAACCGAATGCATTAAGGTTTGAACTACGAAGCGCATCACCCACTGTTGCAAAACCTGATTTCGAAAGCTCCTCAGCGGTAATGGTAGTAACAGGGCTTGCCCCCTCCATATCAACACGTTAATAAGATGGTACGCCCCAACCTAGTGTTAAACTCCAGTTTGTCTGGTTAACAAAGAAGAGGTGGTCATCATGTCTAACTTTCGCGTTATAGGGATTGATTTAGGTAAAAGCACATTTCATCTT